>NZ_JAFBDN010000014.1 GCF_016908275.1 Periweissella beninensis
GAGTCCCGTTGTGACCGTTTTGGCTCAGTAGCTCAGTTGGTAGAGCAATGGATTGAAGCTCCATGTGTCGGCGGTTCGATTCCGTCCTGCGCCATGTAGATAATAGTTTTATCTATTTACAAATAATTATGGCGGTATTGGTGAAGTGGTTAACACACTGGTTTGTGGATCCAGCACGCGTGGGTTCGATTCCCACATACCGCCCTTTGATTGGGCTATAGCCAAGCGGTAAGGCAACGGTTTTTGGTGCCGTCATGCGCTGGTTCGAATCCAGCTAGCCCAGTTGCCAAAAGAGTAAATATTTTTGCCGTTGTGGCGGAATTGGCAGACGCGCTGGACTCAAAATCCAGTTCCTTCACGGGAGTGTGGGTTCGACCCCCACCGACGGCATTTTGGATAAAGTTGAAGAAACATATATTTTAATAAACAAGAAACGGACCGAATTTTAAAGAATTCAGTCCTTTTTGTTTGTTTTCACCTACATACAATTAGCTTGTAGTAAAATAAAGTTAAATATAGCGATAACGTTACAATTAAGGGTAAATTACGGATAATTATAGGAGTTTAGGAGATGAAAACAGTTGGAGTAATAGCTGAGTATAATCCATTTCATAATGGGCATAAGTACCATTTACAACAAGTCAGAGAACAAACTAAGGCGGATGTATTGGTAGTCATAATGAGTGGTAATTATGTTCAACGTGGAGAACCTGCACTTTTTGATAAGTGGGAACGAACACGTCAAGCATTATACAATGGGGCTGATATTATAATTGAAATGCCATTTAATGTTGCTGTTCAACCCGCACATTTATTTGCTAAGGGAGCGATACTACAACTGCAAGCATTAGGTGTTGAGGAAATATCTTTTGGTGTAGAGCATCCTGAATATGATTTTGCAGCATTAGCAAAAGAAGCGAGCATTATTTCAGAAGCCTTTAGTAATTATAAACAAACGTTTGCTTCAATTTACTATACACAATTAGCTGAAAAAACTGGGATAAAATTGGAAAGCGCTAATGATATTTTAGCGTTAGAGTATGCAAAAGCAATTTATGAGCAAAATGCTTTGATAAAAATACACCCTATTAAGCGAATTGCTGCGGGATATCATGATCGTGAGTTACCGATTAATATGAACAATGCAGAGGTTAATATAGCTAGTGCAACGGCGATTAGACAACATTTACATGATCAACGTGTGGTTAGATATTTACCAAGTTCAATGGATTTAACAAAAAGTTATCCGGTTAAAAATTTTGCAGTTCATTGGTGGCCATTATTGCACTATCGGTTACAAACAGCAAGTTTAACGGAATTACAGCAAATTTATCAACTTAATGATGGATTAGAACATTTATTTCAAGAAACCAGTTATCAAGTAAACGAGTTTCAAGCGTTTTTTGATAAAGTTAAATCAAAACGCTATTCTAATGCCCGCATCCAAAGAACGCTATTGTATACGTTGTTAAATGTAACGACCAATGAGATGATCGTTGATGAATGTAACTTGCAAAATCGATTATTAGGTTATACTAGCATTGGCCGAGCTTGGCTTAAAAGAAATAAAAAAATAATGAAAAAACCACTGATAAGCAAGATTAATAAAGATTTACGTAAAAATAAATATGCACTACAGTATCGCGTTGATAAAATATATCAACAATTTACTGAATGTAAGCAAGAACAAAATATTGGTCGAAAGCCAATAGATATTGAAAATTCTTTGACTATTATTAAAAAATAAGGTATACTTGTTTAGTTGCAAAAGGAGGAAGCCAATATGAAATGGTCGATGCTTGAACTACGAAAGTATAAGAATGAACCCTTACGTTTTGTAGAAAAACTAGATCTGAAAAAAGAAATTATTACACGGTTTTCTGATTTCATCATTGACATCAGCCCACTGGATATTAAAGGATTTCTTGAATATAAAGATGGTGACGTCTACGTCCATGCTAATGTGTCAGGAACGATGATTGTTCCTTCATCACGATCATTAAAACCAGTTGATTTTGCTCTTGATTTCATGATTGATGAGTTTTATACAACTGAAGAAGGACACTTAGAACGGTATGAGGACACTGATGCGGTTATCGTATTAGAAAATGATGTTTTAGACTTTGATGAAGCGATTATTGAATACGTTGTACTTCAATTACCTTTGCAAATTTTAGCTGAAGATGAAGTTTTGGATAATGATTTACCTGCTGGTAATGGGTGGGAAGTCGTTACTGAAGAGCAATTAGATGCTCAAAAAGCTGAAAATCAAACGATTGATCCACGTCTCGCTAAGCTCAAGGACTTATTCCCTGATCAGGACTGAGGAGATTAGCAGACACTGATTTTTGTAACACGCGTGGATATAAAATAACCAAGGAGGACGATTAAATGGCAGTTCCAACACACAAGACTTCTAAATCAAACAAGCGTGCTCGTCGTGGACACATTAAGCTTGTTGCTGCAGGCTTAAGTGCTTGCCCAAACTGTGGTGAATTACGTAAGTCACACTATGTATGTGCCGCATGTGGTTTCTATGCTGGCCGTGAAGTTGTTAAATCAAGCAACTAATCTGCTAAAAGAGTCTGGGACTTTGTCCCGGACTCTTTTTTATTTGTTATTTATAATAAATTGGTTTGACTTACATGCATAATAACCATAAAATATAATATGTGTATTAAATCAAATTAACATTTTGAAAAATTTAAACTTAGCATAGGAGTATGCTAAAGTTATGCACACATGGAGGCATTATGTCAACTATTATGGCATTTTTAGTAATTGTCCCCGTGTTAGCAGCAGTAATAGGTGGGTTCGTTGGATATCTTTTCCGTAAAAATACGTATGAGAAAACAATGGCCCAAGCACACCAAACAGCAGATGATTTCCTTGCCCAAGCTGAAAAAAATGCAAAAGCTTTGAAAAAAGAAGCATTGTTGGAAGCTAAAGATGAGAATCATAAGTATCGGACGAATATTGAAAATGAATTAAAAGACCGACGTCTAGAAGTTCAAAAGCAAGAAGATCGTTTGTTACAACGTGAGGCAACTCTGGATCGGAAGGATGCTGCCTTTGAAAAGCGGGAATCAATGTTAACAAGTAAAGAGCAAAAACTTGATAACGAAGTTGAAAAAACGCAACGCTTACAAGAAAAGGCAGTTACATTGGTTGAGGAACGTGAAGCTGAATTACAGCGTGTAGCGGGGCTTGAGGCGCATGAAGCCCGAGAACTAATATTGAGTGAAACCAAAAAACAATTAGCTCATGAACGTGGAGTTTTGATTAAGGCTAGTGAAGATGAAGCTAATGCTGAGGCGGAAAGAAGAGCAAAAAATATTGTTGTTCAAGCAATTCAACGCTCAGCGGCAGATATGGTTTCAGAGAACACTGTATCAATTGTGACTTTACCAAATGATGATATGAAGGGACGCATTATTGGCCGTGAAGGGCGTAATATTAGAACTTTAGAAACATTAACTGGTATTGACTTGATTATTGATGACACCCCTGAAGCTGTTGTCCTTTCAGGGTTTGACCCGGTAAGGCGAGAGATTGCCAAATTAGCTTTGGAAAAATTAATTCAAGATGGCCGAATTCATCCGGCCAGAATTGAAGAGATGGTGGAAAAAGCACGGCGGGAAATGGATGAAAAAATCAGAGAAACTGGTGAACAGACGATCTTTGACTTAGGCATTCATGGAATTCATCCAGATTTAATTAAAATTATTGGCCGAATGAATTATCGGACGTCTTATGGACAAAATGTTTTAACTCACTCAATAGAAGTTGCTAAATTATCAGGTATTTTAGCGGCTGAACTCAATGAAGATGTTACACTAGCAAAACGCGCGGGATTATTACACGATATTGGAAAAGCAGTTGATCATGAAGTTGAAGGATCACATGTCGAATTAGGAATTGAAATTACAAGTAAATTTCATGAAAAAGCAATTATTACAAATACAATTGCTTCTCACCACGGTGATGTTGAACCAGAATCAGTAATTGCCGTGTTGGTGGCAGCCGCAGATGCTATTTCAGCGGCCCGGCCTGGAGCGCGTTCTGAATCACTTGAAAACTATGTGCAACGGTTGAAACAACTTGAAAAAATTGCTGATGACTACGATGGTGTTGAAAAATCATTTGCAATTCAAGCTGGTCGTGAGATTCGGGTAATGGTTGAACCAACTAAACTTGATGATTTAGATGCGGCAATTTTGGCCCGCGATATCCGCAATCAAATTGAACATGACCTAGATTATCCTGGTCATATTAAAGTTACGGTTATTCGGGAACTACGAAATACGGAAATTGCGCAATAAAAAAACCTTGTCAATTGACAAGGTTTTTTATTTATTATATTAAATTAATTGTAAGGCACTAGCAGCACTGAGAATAACACCTAATACAGTAATAACAATCATAATCCATACCATAAACATCGTAAATTTTTGGAAACCGCTCTTTTTCTTTTTTTCATACATAGTTGTATATTCACCTCATAATTAGTAGTCCTATGCATTGTACATTGAAAAAAAGATTCTTGCAACCAATCTGCCAGTTTTGTATGCTTATATGTATTAAATATGATTAACTAGGAGAAGTTTAATGGCAACTGTGATATCTTGGCCACTGATGTTAGGATTAACAATCGTAGTATTTACGATATTATTTTTTTTACAAAGGACATTTTATCGACGATTACCACGAAACTTTCAAATTGTTGATGTTTTGCCCCCAATTTTAATTTGGAATATTCATATTATATCTGTGCAAACACTAGATAATTCGTTTGCACCTTATTTAATTATTATTTGGTTAACATTATTGATTGCATATGTTATCTACAGAGGATATCTAATGCAAAATTTTAAATTTTGGCCCGTGCTAATTTTTTATTGGCGCATCACTGATCTCGTCTTACCAATTGTTTATATTATTTTTGTTGTATTAGCATTTTTAAGATGAATAATTAGAATTAACTTGATAAATTTAGATAATTTTAAGGTTTTTACGGTAAAAGTAAGAACCTTTTTTTTTGTTAATATTTTATAGCAGAAAATGTGTGGTGAATTGTGGTTCAAAGTGGGGAAATATGGTAAATTAGTTTTAGGTTAATCTAAATTTATTTTAAATATATGAAATTTTTAAATGGAGGGCAGACAATGATGTTTATGGGCGAATACAAACATACAGTGGATGCCAAAGGACGTTTAATAATTCCAGCAAAATTTCGTAATCAATTAGGGAATAAATTTATTTTAATAAAATGGTTAGAGCATTCGTTATACGGCTTTTCACCTAGTGCATGGGAAATTTTTGAAACCAAGTTAAAGGCATTACCAATGACTAATAAAGAAGCACGTAAATTTCAAAGATTTGTTTTCTCAAGTGCATTTGAAGCAGAGTTTGATAAGCAGGGACGAATTGCGATACCGATTAATTTAAGAGAATATGCAAACTTAGAAAAAGAAATAATCGTGACCGGTGCTGGCACAGGATTTGAAATATGGAATGCAACAAATTGGCAAACATATACTGCTGATGTTGCCAATGATTTTGATGATATTGCAGACGGACTTGTAGATTTTGATTTTTAAATAGTAGAGATGAGGCAAGTTTATGAAGGGATTTAAGCATATTACTGTTTTACTTAATGAAGCAGTGGATGCTCTTAATATTAAAGCTGACGGTATTTATGTTGATGGAACGTTAGGTGGCGGTGGGCACTCAGCACTTATTGCTCAAAAGTTAGCAACTGGAGTGTTATATGCATTTGATCAAGATGATACAGCATTGACATATAATACCCGAAATTTAGCACCTGAAATTGAACAAAATAAAGTGACCTTAGTTAAGGGTAACTTTCGACAATTAAGCGAGAAGTTGGCGATACATAATGTTAGTAAAATTGATGGCATGGTTTATGACCTAGGTGTTTCTTCACCACAGTTTGATGATGCCCAACGAGGTTTTTCATATAATTACGATGCGCCATTAGATATGCGGATGGATCAAACACAACCACTAACAGCAAAACAGATTGTTAATGAATGGTCGTTTAATGACTTAATGCGTATTTTAACCCGGTATGGGGACGAAAAATTTGCTAAACAAATTAGCCGGTCAATTGAAAGACATCGGCAGGTTAAAACAATTGAAACAACATTTGAATTGGTGGAGATCATTAAAGAAGCAATTCCAATGGGGGCGAGAAGACATGGTGGTCATCCCGCTAAAAAATCATTTCAGGCAATTCGAATTGCCGTTAATGATGAATTAGGAGCACTTGAGAGTTCATTAGAACAAGCATTGAATTTATTAAACATCAATGGGCGCATTTCAGTGATTACTTTTCAACCACTTGAAGATCGAATTGTTAAAACAATGTTTAGAGAAGCAACGTCAATTGGTGATGTGCCAATGGGTTTACCAGTTATTCCAGCTGAAATGTTACCTGACTTTAAGCTGGTTACGCGTAAACCAATATTACCTAGTGAGCAAGAATTAAGTGAAAATAGAAGATCTCATTCAGCAAAATTACGAGTTATTGAACGTGTAAAATAGGAGGGGCTTATGAAACTTAGTAGTAACGCACAAATATTACCAAAAGTACAACCAATATCGCAGCCGACGATGAAAGTTGTTAAAAATAAGCCAGTAAAAATGGCGCGAGCTACATGGACACATACCGAGCTTTGGATGACGCTCATATGTGGTGTTTTTGTTACGGTACTATTGGTTGGGATAGTTGCAACGAATGTTATGATGAGCCAAGCTAATAAACAATTGACTACCACCCAAACCCAAGTTGAAAATATTAGTAGTCGTAATGCTAATTTGAAACAAGAAATTAATGAGTTAACAAGTCATACGCGTTTGCAAAAAATTGCTAATAAATATGACTTACAACTCACGAACCAAAATATAAGGAACGTAAATAAATAATGAATAATTCAAAAAAACGATTGCAGGGTGGTAAAAAAAAATTAGGCCAAAATAGTCGGCAAGTCGGTAAAATCTTTTTAATTGCTGTATCGGTTATTTTTGTCGTGCTAGGCAGTCGTTTTTTGTATGTAGCAACTTTTAAAAACGTTAAAGGGCATAACTTAACGAGTGCTACGCGAAAAATTTATATGCAAACGCAAGTTGTTAGTGCTAAACGTGGTAATATCTACGATGAGAATGGGGTGTTATTGGCGGAGAACACAAATACATATACGGTTTATGCGGTGCTAAATAAGCAACAAAAAACAACGGCAGGCAAGCCAATGTATGTTACGAATAAGCGCAAAACAGCTAAAGTGTTAGCTAAGTATATTGATTTATCTGAAAAGAAGATCTACAAAATTTTAACTTCGGCTAATAAAAAGACTTTTCAAGTTGAGTTTGGAAATGCGGGATCAAATTTAACAATTGAAACGCATGACAAAATTGTTGCTAGTAAGTTAACCGGAATTTCATTTACAAAGCAGCCAGCACGCTTGTATCCAAATGGAACTTTTGCTTCACATTTAATTGGAATTGCCCAATCAACGACTAACACTAAAACTGGTACTAGTTCATTAACTGGTATTATGGGTATTGAAAAACAATTAAATAAATTTTTAGCTGGTAAAAATGGAATTAAAGAAGTTAAAGCAACACCTGGGTATTCTATTGAGGATAAAACTAAGAGTACTGCTGCTAAAAATGGGGATGATGTCTATACAACCCTAGATAGCAAGTTACAAACGTTATTGGAATCGGAAATGACCAGTTTGCAAAAAAGTACTGATCCGGTTAGTGCCACTGCCATGGTGATGGACGTTAAAGCAGGGGCAATTGTGGCCGCAACACAAAGACCGACATTTGATGCAACGACTAAATCAGGTATTAGTAAAATGTGGCAAAATTTATTGGTTGAGAGTGCTTATGAACCCGGATCAACGATGAAAGTAATGACGGTTGCTTCCGCAATTAATAGTGGTAATTGGCATCCGAATGCGTTGTATCAGTCCGGAACTTATTTAATTGATGGCCAAAAGGTCACTGATTGGAATTCAAGTGGTTGGGGAATGATCTCATATCGACAAGGTTTGGCACGTTCTTCAAATGTTGCCATGACGCATTTAGAACAAACAATGGGGGCGAAAACCTGGAAAAAGTATCTAACAGCCTTTCATTTTAATAAATCAACTAATTCAGGATTAGCGGATGAAACAGCGGGTGGTATGCAGTTTAAATATCCAATTGAGCAAGCCAATACTGCTTTTGGTCAAGGAATTCGGGTGACACCAATGCAGATGATGCAAGCCTTTAGTGCTATCGCAGGTAATGGACAAGAATTGAAGCCCTATTTTATTCAAAAAATCGTTAATCCAAAAACAAAAAAAGTAGTTTATCAAGGAAAGAGAACGGTCATTAGTAACCCTATTACGGCCAAGACGGCTAGTAAAGTACGTAAATTACTCCAAGATGTGGTTTATAAGTCATATGGGACGGGGACGGCGTACAAAATATCTGGCTTTAGAGTAGCAGGTAAAACGGGAACGGCCCAAATTGCGACATCGAGTGGTTATTCTGTGGGGGATGAAAATGTAATCCATTCATGGGTTGGGATGGTCCCCGCGAATAAGCCTAAGTATGTAATGTATATTACGTTAAATCAACCTAAAAAGATTACCCAGGCAGTGACTAAATCAATTGCTAGTGTGTTTAAACCAGTGATGGAGCAAGCATTAAAAACTGATTCTTCACACCGCAGTGCCACAGCAATTAAAAGAGTACCGACTGTAAATAATCTAGGGGTGACAGAGAGCGTTACAACCATCAAGGCTAAAAAATTTGTACCAGTCGTGATTGGTGATGGCTCAAAAGTTAAAAAACAATTTCCTAGTGGGCAAACTCAACAACTGACATGGCAAAGAATTTTCCTATATACTGGTGGTAATATTACGATGCCAAGTATGACCGGATGGTCTAAAAATGATGTCTTGACGTATGCAAAATTAACCGGCATTACTGTAAAAACAGTTGGTAGTGGATATGTTTATAAACAATCTGTTAACTCTGGCACAGCTATAGAGCACAAAATGAGTGTAACTGTGAAACTAAAATAATATTTATTAGCAAGGAGAAATATATAAAATGAATGCGCTAGGCGTTATTTTTTGGCCAGTTATTTTGGCATTTGCATTGACGTTTATGTTTATGCCATTTTTGATTGCTTACTTTAGAGCAAAAAAAGAGGGTCAAATGATTAAAATGGTAGGGCCAAATTGGCATAGTAAAAAATCAGGGACACCAACCATGGGTGGTAGTTTGTTTATAATTACAATTATCGTTACAGCCGTGGTAATGAGCTTGCTTACCAAAAACTTTTCAATTCAAATCGTAGCTATTCTACTTACATTTTTAATCTATGGTTTGATTGGTACATTTGATGATAGTATTAAAATTTTTCATCATCAAAATGAGGGATTTAAAGCTTGGCAAAAAGCCACGTGTCAAATTATTGGTGGGGTAATTTTTTATCTATTACTATTGCTTAGTCAATTTCACTTTACTCTCAATTTAGGATTTGCAACGCTTAGCTTGGGCCTACTATACTTACCATTTTTAATTTTTTGGATGGTTGGTTGGTCAAATGCCGTTAATTTAACCGATGGGTTAGATGGCTTAGTAGCTGGAGTTTCAATTATTAGCTACCTAACTTTTGCAATTTTAGCACTTAATCGACAAATGTTTGATATTGCGCTTTTTGATTTTGCGGTAGTTGGAGCAGTTTTGGCATTTTTTTGGTATAACAAAAAGCCAGCCAAAATATTCATGGGTGATACTGGTTCACTAGCATTGGGTGCAGGATTAGCTTTAAACTCAATTATTTTGCATCATGAATTATTGTTATTACTAATTGCGATAATTCCAATGTTTGAAACATTATCGGTTATTTTACAAGTATTTAGTTTTCACTTTTTTAAGCGACGGATTTTTAAAATGTCACCTGTACATCATCATTTTGAAATGATTGGTTGGTCAGAGTGGAAGGTTGATGGTGTCTTTTGGTTAGTGACATTAATTGGTTGTGGGTTGAGTTTATTAATTGGTTTAAAGTAAGATGCTGATATTAAAGATGAGAAGGTAAGATAATGCGTAGGGTAAATGATTATCAAAATAAAAAGGTTTTAATACTTGGTTTTGCACGATCTGGTTTAGGAGCAGCTAAGTTGTTATTAAAATTAGGGGCACAAGTAATTATTAGCGATAATAAAAATTTACAAGCAGATGAAGCTGCAAAGGAGTTAATGAAGCAAGGTGTTATTTTTACACAAGTACAAACAGCTGAGTTAATTAAAGACATTGATTTGTTGGTGAAGAACCCCGGAATTACGTATGAAAATCCAGTCGTGAAAGCAGCCTTAGCTAAGCCAATTTCTGTGATCACAGAAGTTGAATTAGGGGCTAAAGTGTTTGAAGGTGAGTTAATTGCCATTACTGGATCAAATGGAAAAACGACAACAACAACTTTAATTACTAAATTATTGGCGCAAGAACGTAAAATCGGTGAAGCAAAATACGCCGGTAATATCGGTATCCCGGTTTCTGAAGTGGCACCAACACTGACGCACAATGATACTTTAGTTACGGAGGTTTCATCTTTTCAATTAATGGGAACGCACGATTTTCATCCACATTATGCAGTTTTAAATAATATTTTTGCTTCACATTTAGACTATCATAAAACGCGTGCAAATTATGTGGCTGCAAAGATGCGGATTACAATTAACCAAGATCAAAATGATTTTTTCATTGTTAACTGGGATAGTTCAGAACTTAGAGCGTTAGCCAAACAATCAAAAGCACAGGTTATCCCATTTTCACGATGTGGTAATGCTACTACTGGGGCCTATGTGAAAGATGATGTGATGTATTGGCAAAACGAAAAGATTATGACAACAAGTGAAATGGGGATCCCAGGAGACCATAATGTCGAAAATGCTTTAGCAGCGATTGCGGTTGCTAAATTACATGGTCGTTCAAATGAAATGATAGCACAAGTGTTACGATCTTTTAGTGGGGTCAGGCATCGAACACAATTTGTTTTGGAAGCAAATAAACGGCAATTTTATAATGACTCAAAGGCCACTGATATTGAGGCAACCCAAATGGCCTTAAAGGGCTTTAATCGGCCAGTGGTACTAATTGCAGGTGGTTTGGATCGTGGGGATACTTATGAACGGCTAGAAGCCGATTTAAAACAGCATGTTAAGGCAGTTGTTTTATGTGGCGAAACTAAAGCGATTTTTGCTCGAAGTGCGAAAAAAGCTGGGATCGAAAAAATTGAATTTGCCGATGATATTCAAGCTGCGGTTACTAAAGCGTATGCGTTAACAACACCCGGTGATATTGTCTTATTAAGCCCTGCTGCCGCTAGTTGGGATCAGTATCCAAGCTTTGAAGTACGGGGTGATTTATATATTGAAGCTATTGAAAAATTAACAGGAAAAAAGGAGGTGTAAAATGCGGTTAATAGTTAGTGCTGGTGGAACTGGTGGTCATATCTATCCAGCTTTAGCAACCATTGATGCTTTAAAAAAACAAGAACCAGATTCTGCCATTTTGTATGTCGGTGGCCAACGTGGTTTAGAAAAAAATATTGTGCCACAAAAAGGAATTCCTTTTAAGGCACTTGAAATTCAAGGTTTTAAGCGTAAATTATCGTGGGATAATTTAAAAACAATGTACTTATTTTTGAAAGCAGTTAAAGATGCCAAAAAAATAATTAAGGAATTTAAACCCGACGTTGTAGTTGGAATGGGTGGTTATGTTAGTGGTGCCGTGGTTTATGCAGCACAAGCAATGGGAATACCCACGGTGATTCATGAGCAAAACTCCGTTGTTGGATTAACGAATAAGTTTTTGAGCCGCTATGTAGATAAAATTGGGATTGCCTTTGAAGCAGCGCGATCACAATTTCCACAAGCAAAAGTCAAATTTGTCGGTAATCCGCGCGCCCAAGAAGTAGTAAGGGTACGTTCACATTTTAATTGGAATGAATATGGATTAAAAAATAATAAACCAACTTTACTAATTTTTGGCGGTTCACAAGGGGCCTTAAAAATCAACCAAGCAACAATTGAAGCAATGCCTGCATTTAATCAACGCAATTATCAAGTTGTTTTTGTTACTGGACAAAAAAGATATGAAGGGGTCATAGCCCAACTTAATCAGCGTCATACATTAGTTGGTGAAAATGTTGTTATTAAGCCATATATTAGTAATATGCCAGAAATTATGCCAAAGGTTTCAATTATCTTGGGACGTGCAGGAGCAACTAGTATTGCAGAAATTACAGCTTTAGGAGTGCCATCAATTCTAGTACCAAGTCCATACGTTACAGCTGATCATCAAACAAAGAATGCCCAAAGTTTAGTTAAAGCGGGGGCTGCGGAAATGATTACTGAAGATAATTTAAATAGTGAAAGTTTGTTAAAAGTTGTTGATAATCTAATGAACGAGGATGCACACCGATTAGAAATGGAGCATGCTGCTAAACAAATTGGTGTTGTAGATGCTGCTGATCAATTAGTCGCTTTAATGCGGACAGCCATTAGTGAAAAGCACTAAACTTTATCTAAGCTTTATAAGAAAGGGGGAACATCAATGGCGAAGGGAAATGCTGATAAAAATGCAAAAAAAGACAATTCATCACCATGGGATGTTCTTCAAATTAATCAAGCAAAAAGAAAGATACCTAAAAAATCAGTAAAAAGTAAAGCACATGATTTATTTTTTACGCAACAACAAAGTAAGCCTACTTCAGTGAATGAGGTACATGATGCCACAGCTGATTCAAATGAGCCCGAAATAATCTTTACTAAGCCTAATGAAAAGCATAGTTTTGAGGAAAAACTTAAGCAAACGCCAACAACTGCAGATAAGCTTGAACCTATTAAGCAAAAAGAATGGTTTAAATTACCACATTTAAAAAGTCGACAATTTAAAATTAACTTAAAAAATTGGCAAAAACAAACGCAAGAAAGCACATTATTAATTTTAGTTTTAGTGTTACTAACAGGTACGATGTATTGGTTTATTAGCCCGGCAACAATGCTCCAGACCGTGATTGTTAGTGGTAATAGTGATTTAAAGCCAACGACCGTGATTAAAGCTGCTAATATTAAGCTTAATCGCTCGATTTTTCGGATTATATGGCATGAAAAGCAAATTGCTAAAACGGCACACGCGAATAATGATCAAATTGATAAATTGTCAGTTAAGGTCTTAGGACCAACCAAAATTAAACTGACAGTTAAAGAGTCAATTAAAGCTGGTTTTATTTTGAAGAATAATAGCTATCATCTAGTCTTAGGAGATGGCAAAGTTTTGCCTAAAAGTTATCCTGAGCCTAAACCGGGATACCCTATTTATGATAATCTTACCGCTAGTCAACTCAAGAAAGTTGTTAAAGGCGTTGCACAACTAAGTAAACCTATCAGATCAGCAATTTCCGAAATTAAAATTGTCCGTGACACAGATGATGTCCAAAAATTGGTTTTATATATGAATGATGGTAATCAGGTTTATGCCAAAATTTCAACCTTTGGTGACAAAATGGCGTACTATCCATCAATTGCTGCTCAAATGAAACAAACGGGAATCGTTGATTTACAAGTTGGGGCGTTTTCATATTCATATACCCAGCAAAAAGCCCAAATTGCTGCTGAAAAAACGGCTAAAAATAGTAAAAAGGCAACTAAGAAAAGTACTAAAAAAAGTACTAAAAAAGTAACCAGTGCCAAACAAAGTAGTGCAAGTAACTAAAAATATGAGGCTATGATACAATACCTTTTATCGTAGTAAACTCAGTCACTAGTCTATAATCCATAAACTAAACAGGGCCGAATTTTGATAATTCAGCCCTGTTTGCTTTTTTGATAGTACTCATCACATTTTGCCATAGTGTTATCCTTTTTAATTTAAAACTAGCAAGTTATTTTGGATAATAAGCCGATACCCCCAAACGCGATAAACCATATGCTTGTTACGATAATAGATGGGTGCTTGAATTGGTAAACTTTGTAGTTTGATTTGTAAACGAGCAAGTTGATAAGCTGGTAAACCAGTTTTGTGCTCTAAATAAATAGCTGCGTTTTCGTAATTAAATGTGATATCAGTTACTAATACAAATTGTTTGGAGTTAAAGGGAATAATAAGTTTTAGGTTTGGGTCGAGATGCTTAGTTGCCACTTGCAAATCATAATTACGCATGCTGCCTCCTAATTAGAAATTAACTATTACCAAGAAATATATGATACAATTTTATAGTTAAGTTATAAAGAATACTTTTAATTAAATTTAAATAAAATAAATAGACTAAGGATATTATAACGTATATGCAGTTAGAATTTTTAGGAACAGGCGCTGGTCAACCAGCCAAATTTAGAAATGTAACATCGATTGCCTTACGGTTACTAGATGAACGGAATGCTGTATGGCTATTTGATGTTGGTGAAGGAACGCAACATCAAATTTTAAAATCGACCATTCGACCTAGAAAAGTTGAAAAAATTTTTATAACCCATATGCATGGTGACCATATTTTTGGCTTACCTGGTTTTTTGAGCTCACGGTCATTTCAAGGTAGTGATGCAAATGAACCACTAACGATATATGGACCAAAGGGAATTAAAGAATTTATTGAAGTTGCATTAAAAGTGACCGGTTCAAAATTAACATACCCGTTGAATTTTGTAGAAATAACGCAAGAAGGCATCATTTTTGAAGATGCCACATTTATCATTGAAACTCGTAAATTAGAACATAATATCCCATCATGGGGTTATCGAATTGTGGAAAAGGATCATCCAGGGGAATTATTAGTTGAAAAATTAAAGGCAATGAATATTCCATCAGGTCCTTTATATGGCCAAATTAAGAAAGGGGCCACAATTACATTACCAAATGGGCAAATAATAAATGGGCAGGATTTTGTTGGTAAGCAACAAAAGGGAAGAATTGTAACGATTTTAGGTGATACCCGTAAGCATCCGAATGCTTTGTATTTAGCTAAAAATGCAGATGTACTAGTCCATGAAAGTACCTATGGTAAGGGTGAAGGTAAATTAGCCCGTAATCATTACCATTCAACTAGTATCCAAGCTGCTGATATTGCAAAAAAAGCGCAAGTCAAAAAATTGCTATTAACCCATATTTCAGCCCGATATGCGGGTAAACTAGCGCTAGAATTAGAAAAACAAGCGCAAGAAATCTTTAGGGATGTGCGTGTTGTACGTGATTTTGATGTGATCGATATTCCGTTTACCAAAAAATAAGAGGAAGAAAAATGATTGATAGTCAGTACGCTTGGCATTTGCCAGAAAATCAAGATGAAAATCGGATTAATGAAATAAGTACAACATTGAAAATTAGCAATTTACTGGCACAAATTTTATATCAGCGAGGTTATCAAGATGTAAAAACAGCGCATGCTTTTTTAAATCCCCATCCCGATCAATTACATGATGCCAATTTACTTTATGATATTCATAAAGCGGTTGATCGAATAAATGCAGCAATTATTGCTGGTGAGCATATCACCATTTATGGTGATTATGACAGTGATGGGTTAACAAGTACAGCACTAATGTATGAAGCATTGGCGATGGTTGGTGCAGATGTAGATTATTACATTCCCAACCGGTTTAAAGATGGTTATGGCCCAAATGTGACAGTCTATGAGGACCTTATTGCTCGGGGGACACAATTGATAGTAACTGTTGATAACGGTGTTGCTGGCCACCTTGCTATTAACCGAGCGAATGAACTTGGTGTTGATGTAATTGTTACAGATCATCATGCTTTACCAAAAAAATTACCAGAAGCATTTGCGATTGTGCATCCTCGTCATCCCGAGGGACACTATCCGTTTGGTGAGTTATCGGGGGTAGGTGTTGCGTTTAAAGTGGCAAGTGTTTTGCTTGAAGAAATTCCACAAGAGATGCTTGACTTAGTAGCAATTGGTGAAATTGCGGATTTGGTATCATTGACCGATGAGAATCGAGTTTTAGTTAATTACGGTTTAAAAATGATTGCGCAAACAGAACGACCAGGTTTACAAGCACTCTTGGATATTGCCAAGATAGAAGCACCAATTACTAGTACAGCCGTGGGCTTTGCCATCGCTCCTAGATTAAATGCATTAGGACGCTTAGGTGATGCCATGGATGGGGTCAAATTATTAGTAACGCAGGATATTGACGTTGCTGAGGAATTGGCCACTAAAATTGATCAATTAAATCAAAAGCGGCAAACAATTGTACAAGAAGTTAGCGAAGTTGCATTGAAACAAGCCTTATCTGCGGAGAATCAAAAACGCAATACCTTAGTTATTGTTGGTGATAATTGGCATGAAGGTATTTTAGGAATTGTGGCTAGTAAAATTGTTGAGCAAACCCATAAACCAACGATTGTCTTAACACATGTTGAGCAAAACCTATTAAAGGGTTCTGGTCGGAGTGTTGCCAGTGTTGATTTATATGCGGCTCTAGCGCCTATTAGCGATCATTTTGTTGGATTTGGTGGTCATGCAGCCGCTGCGGGGATGTCACTTGCTAGTGAAGAACTGGTGTTTATTAAGGATACTTTTGAAGCCAATGTTACCGCAAGTGGTTTTGATGTGCAGCAAAAGATACCATTAGAAGTTGCCGGAAAATTAGAATTAAATGCTATAAATGCCAATTTGTATGCTGAATTAGCAAAACTGGCTCCTTTTGGGATGGATAATCCGAAACCAGAATTTGAAATCACAGCTCAGGTCGGGGATGTCAAACAAATTGGTCAAGCACAACAACACTTAAAATTTAGTTTAGTAGCTGAGCTGCAACAAAAAGTACCAGCTATTGCGTTTAATCAGGGCTTGTTGGCTGCTGAAATTAAAGCGAATGCTCAGGCAATTAAGGTCATTGGCACAGTTGATGAGAATGTTTGGCAAGGCGTATCCTCATATCAAATTTTGATTAAAGATTTAAAACAAGCTGGGTTGGCAATTATTGATGCCAGAACTAATAAATTAAAGAAAAATTTATTTGCCAAAAATCAACAGTATGTTTTTTTTAAGCATAAATTGGCAAAACAAGTGCAACCATATATTTCTAAGGATGCCCATATTGTTGATCTAGAAAAGGCCAATAATATCTTAGATGATCAAATAACCACAATTGTTGATTTACCAGCAGATATTAATGATTTAAATATGTTACAAAATCATACTTATCGACAACTAACCGTGATTTTTTATACGCCACAACAAGTTTATCTAGCAAAACTACCAACCAAACATGATTTTGCAAATTTATATAAATTTATTGCGCAACACCATGATTTGCTAATTAAAGATGAAATACAGCAACTGGCAAGTTATTTACAAGTTGACAAAAGTCAACTTACTTTCATGATTCAGGTGTTTTTTGAACTTGGATTTGTTACAATAGACAATGGTGTTCTTAACGGTGTCGTTAAGCCACCAAAAGCTGAACTAGGAACAGCACCAAGTTATCAAGCACGTTTAAAAAAACAAGCAGTTGAAAAAGTATTGATATATAGTAAAACAACCGAATTGAAAGATTTGCTAAGCAAAATACTTAATCCGAATGTAGATTAAGTAAATCTTTACGTATGCAACGACTGATATTAATTGAGGTAAAAATATGACATTTGATTTTCATAAGTATGTAGCATCAATTCCAGATTTTCCTGAGGCTGGAGTAATATTTCGTGATTTAACACCATTAATGGGTGATGGGGCGGCATATGCCGCTGCAACTGACGCAATTGTGGCATATGCCAAAGCACAAGGCGGAATTGATGCTGTTGTTGGCCCCGAATCACGTGGGTTCATTGTTGGTGGGCCAGTGGCTTATAAATTGGGAGTAGGATTAATTCCTGCTCGTAAAGCTGGTAAATTACCACGGCCAACAGTTAAGCAGGATTATGAGCTTGAATATGGTGGTATAAATACGTTAGAAATTCATGCTGATGCGATTAAACCTGGTGATCGCGTCTTAATAACTGATGATTTGTTAGCAACTGGTGGAACACTCCAAGCAACGATTAAGCTCGTTGAAAAATTAGGTGGTATCGTAGTGGGAACGGCCTTTTTAATTGAACTTGATGCCTTACATGGTCGAGATAAATTGGCTGGTTATGATGTTTTTGCGTTAATGAATTATTAATGGTAATTCAGTTATTAGCAAGGCATAAACTATAGTCAAAAAAGAGGTTAAGGGCAACAATTTTTTACTTGTTGCCCTTAACCTCTTTTTGATTGTGCTTATTTTAGTTATTCTTGCTTATTATCATCGGAACTTGACGAAACACTTGCTTTTGATGAACTTGATTCATTAGCGGAATTGTCAGAAGTACTATTATTAGCTGAACTATTATTATTGTCAGTATTCGAGGTAGCACTAGCAGAACTAGAACTTGTGCTAGTTTCAGACGAGCTTGATGAACTAGCTGAACTACTTGAGCTACTTGAGCTACTAGTAGTTGATGCACTAGCAGAGCTTTCAACTGCAGAGCTTGAATTACTAAAGACACTCGATGAACTAGGCGTATATGTGCTAGTGGAACTTGAACTACTATTCCAACTACTATTAGTTAGGAATAGTTGACGCTGACCGTTAAGAGTTATTGCCGATACCGAACTTGGCATTGTCCAATCACGTGATGTTTTATTCAACATAGCATATGACATGATTGATTTATAAATATAAAGTGGAATCTGTGAATTATAACCTGAGGTAATATAATTTCCTGCTTTATTAGGTTGATCATAACCGGTCCAAATAGATAGGACATAGTTACGATTATAGCCAGTAAACCAGCGATCAGATACCGCACCACTAGGCACATTAACAGTTGAGTCATAACCAACGGTCCCAGTTTTACCAGCTTCAAAAGTACCGCTAACATGGCCATCTTTCCCAGTCCCACTGGAACTAGTCATAACATCTTTCATCATATCAGTAAGCATATACGCAGTTGATTTTTTCATAACACGCTTACTTTTAGTTTTAAATGTCCGAGTTGTGCCATCTTGTTGGACAATTTTTTTAATCATTTGTGAGGTATGGTAAACACCACCAGTACTAAAGGCCCCATAAGCTGCCGCTTCTTGAGCGGTCGAAAGATTAATTCCTAAGGCAGATGAAGCATAGAGTTTATTATTAATGCCAAAGCGTTTTAAAAAGGTACTTGCTTTAGTGGTACCAACTGTTGCTAGCGTTTTAACTGCCGGCACATTGCGTGAACTAATGAGTGCTTGCCGCATAGTCATGTTACCAGCATAGGTACCTTCGAAATCAGTTACTTGCTGAGTTGTTCCAGGGTAATAATATTTTGAATCATCTAAAGTATAGAATGTGGGCCAATTTAAGTATTCAATGGCAGGGCCATAATCAACTAATGGTTTGACAGTTGAACCGGCGGAACGATTAGTTTGCGTTGCCCGATTTAAACCTAAAACAGTTGATGATTTACGGCCTCCAATTTGAGCTACAACATGGCCATTACTGGGATCTGTCATAGTTAAACCCACTTGAAACTTATTACTTGGAAAACTTACATATTTATTGGAATTAACGACATTGTAAGCTTTCTTTTGAAGTTTAAGGTTAAGATACGTGTAAATTTTTAAGCCAGCAGATTCAGGTTTATAACCAAGTTTTCTTAATTGCGTAATTACAGAACTTGCATATGCATCAACGATTTTTTGGGTTTTTGAATCAGATGAACCAGTCAAACTATGATGTTTTTTGATTAAACCATGTGAAATTGGTACATTTTGATAATGTGTGGCTTGCGCCTGGGTTAATTTATGATTTTTAACCATGGCTGCTAAAACGGTATCACGGCGTTCCTTAGCATAGCGTGGATTTACTATTGGATCATAAGTTACTGGTGATTGTGGCATACCTGCTAAAAGAGCATATTGATCAATTGAGAGTTTATTAAGGGATTTACCAAAATAGTATTTGGCAGCCGTCTTCATTCCATAGACTCCTTCGCCCATATATACTTTATTAATGTAAAACGTTAAAATTTCATTTTTAGTATATTTGCGCGCAACTTGAATTGCTAGCCATGCTTCCTGAGCTTTGCGCTTTAAGGTTCTATCCGAAGTTGAGGTTGAAAAAACAGATAATTTAACCAATTGCTGAGTTAAAGTTGAGCCACCTTGTAGGCCTAATGATGATCCTGTTATATTCGCAAAAAGGGCACCAAAAATACGACGAATATCAATCCCACCATGTTGATAAAAGCGGCGATCTTCAATGGCCACAACTGATTCTTTTAACTGATCTGGGATTTCTTTGGTACTTGCATAGCTGCGTTTTTGCGTCCCCATTTGCCAAATGACATTTCCTTTGGAATCGAGAATTTCAGTTGAATTAGTGGATGCTAATTGTGACTCACTAATGGTCGGAGCGGTTCTAACGTATGAAAAAAATAGTAAGGCGCCACTAATAAGTGCGATATTAAAAATTGCTAAGATGCAAATAAAAATTTTTTCCCATAAAGATAGTTTCCTTTTGGGACGACCATTTTTTCGATGTTGACGATTATTTTTTGCCACCCGCGAACTAGGTTGGTTACTAGACATAATTTACTCCTCAAATTAAAATAAGTCCTTTATTTATTAGTAGCTGTAATTAAGTTTTTAACAGCACTTAAATAGGGGACGGTAGGGTTAATCCCATATGATACTCGATATCCGATGCGCTTTATATTATCGTAGGGAATCGATTTGCGGCCGCCATTAAATTGAGCTTGCCAAAAGGTGATTAATTGATTAGCTGGATAAACATAAATTTCATCTTGGATAATAAAACGAACCAAAATAAAACCGATACCGCCTTGTTGCAAAATTGCATTTAGGTGATCAATTTGATGTTGGTGAAAGTTACTTAACGGAAGAGCGGTTTTATTTTTAGTTTCTTTAGCATCAAAGTCAAGATAATAACCTTGATAGATTCCATTATAATCAGTTGTAGAAGCCTTAGAAAAATATGCTTCGGTTATCTTAGCGGCTGCACGGTTGGGATAGGCAACGTTAACAATATTTATAGGAGTTGGTTTTTTATGAATTACTGCAGTATTAGTATTCAAATAATATTCATTTGCTAAGTTTATTACATACTCCAACGTCATTCCCCGACTACCATAATTTACTTCATTTTTGATGGTAGTTTTTTGGGGGGTGAGGGATGAATTAAAAATATTGCCATTAGGATAACGAATCATATTTTTTAGGCTACCTTCTGTTATTTTAAAATCTATATACGCCATATTATAACAAATTTAAATAAAACATGTTCAAAACTTTAATTAAGATCCCAATTAAATAAAAATTACTAAAATTTCAGCTGTTGTTATTTAAATATGTTGATAAACAGAGTAAAATAATAACAAAATTTTAGTAAAGAAGAAAGTAATTGCATGCAAAATATTTGGTTAACAGGTTACCGTAACTATGAATTAGGTATTTTTAAAAACGATGATGTAAAAATTGATATTATTAAGTATGCTTTAAAGCAGCGCTTGATTGCTTTCATTGAAGATGGTGGCAAATGGATTTTGAGTGGTCCGCAACTAGGGGTCGAACAATGGGCAATTGAAAGTGCACTAGAATTAAAAAAAGAATATAATGACTTAAAAGTCGGATTACTATTACCATTTGCTAACTTTGGTAAGCAATGGCAACAAGAAAAACAACAAAAATTATTAAATTTAAAAGAACAAGTTGACTATTGGGCAAATGTTAGTGACAATAATTATCAAGGGCCTAAGCAATTACAAAATTATCAAAAATTCATGCTAGAACATACGCAAGGCAGTATTTTATTGTATGATTTAGAACGTGAAGGTAAAAGCCAATATGATTATCAAGTAATTAGTGCATATCAGGTTCAGCATGCAGATTACGCGCTAGCAATGCTAACTTTCGATGACCTACAAGAATATGCCCAAGATTTTGCGGAAAAGCAAAATTTTGCATAAAAATGGGAACCTTAGATGGTTATTTAGTGAAATCTTTGCTACTATTGAAAAGAAATATAATTTTAGAGGGGTAAGGAAAACTAATGGAAAATTTACGTTTGACTCCACAAGATATTTTAAAAAAAGAATTTAAGCCAAAGCGAATGGGTGTTGGTTTCGATCCCAATGATGTTGATACATTCTTAGATGAAATCATGAAGGATTATGATACATTTAATAAAAACCAAGTTGAATTACAAAATGAAAATCGTAAGTTACGGGCACAAATTGAAGAGCTAAATCGCCAATTAGCAGCAGCTAGTTCACAAAAATCGGTTAGTCAACCAACAACGGGGGCAACTAATATGGATATTTTGAAACGGTTAAGTAACCTTGAACGGCGTGTATTTGGTAGTCAAGTTGATTATCAACAAAATAGTGGTTCTCATATTCTTTAATTTATGATATAGTAATTATATTGTGTAAATTTCTGGTAATCGCGCACAATTTAGATTGTGTGAGGAAAGTCCATGCTCGCACAGGCTGTGATGCCTGTAGTGTTTGTGCTCGGCGAAAAAATAAACCGGGGCACTAATTTATAATTAGTGACGGCGGAAAAAATAGCTAAGGTTTCGACTATGCTAAAGTATTCCTGAAAGTGCCACAGAGACGATTCTATTTAAGAAATTAAATAGGTGGAACGCGGTAAACCCCTCAAGCGGGAAACCCAAACATATGGTAGGGGAGCTCGACCTAGTGAACTGAAACGATGGTCGTGTTAGTAACGTAGGTTGCTAGAAGATAGATGATTACTGCTTCCATGTTTTAGGCATGAAAAATATGGAAGAACATAACGTGGCTTATAGAAATTTATACCCATGTAGCTCGCTTAGGCGGGCTTTTTTTATTGATGTAGCTAAGTAATTAATAGCAGAATGGCCCATAAGATGTTAGGATAATAACTGGATTAATAGATATGATATAAGGATGATTTTAAAGATGAATACAAAAAAATTTAATTTAATGGCAACAGCTGCGGCTGGAATTGAGGCCCTAGTGGGTCGTGAATTACGTGACCTAGGATATGAAGTTAATGTTGAAAATGGGCGCGTTCGCTTTACAGGAACAGTCGCTGATATTATGCAAACTAATTTATGGTTGCGGACAGCTGATCGCATTAAAATCATTGTGGCCGAGTTTGATGCAGTCACATTTGATGAGCTTTTTGAAAAAACCAAAGCAATTCAATGGGATGAATTGTTACCTTATGATGCCGAATTTCCAGTTGAAGGGCGTTCAAGAAATTCTGTATTACATAGTGTACCAACTGCACAAGCAATTGTTAAAAAGGCGATTGCAACTCAGTTAGCTGATACGTATCATTTAAGAACGATGCTACCTGAAAGTGGTAATTTATATAAATTAGAGGTCATGATTAATAAAGATCACGTCATGTTAACAATGGACACAACGGGGTCATCACTATTTAAACGGGGTTACCGGACAGAAAAAGGTGGGGCACCACTAAAAGAAAATATGGCAGCTGCATTGGTTATGCTAGCAAACTGGTATCCTGATATGCCATTTGTTGATCCAGTAACTGGTTCGGGGACAATTCCAATTGAAGCAGCGTTAATTGCAAGAAACATTGCACCGGGCTTTAACCGTGACTTTGCAATTGAAAGCTGGGATTGGTTTGATAAGAAAATTAGTGATGATATGCGGGCAAAAGCGGATGAAGCTGCAAATTATGATATTGAATTAGATATAACTGGCTATGATATTGATGAAAATATGATTGAAATTGCTAAAGCCAATGCATTAGAAGCAGGGCTTGCTGCTGATATTACCTTTAAACAATTAGCAGCAAAAGATTGGCAAACGACTAAAAAGAACGGAGTAATTGTTGCTAATCCGCCATATGGGGAACGGTTAGGTGATGAAGATACTGTTCATCAGTTATATCGTGAAATGGGACATGTGTATCGACCATTAAAAACCTGGAGTAAATATATTTTAACGAGTGACTTAGAATTTGAACAGTTTTATGGAGAACGTGCAACTAAGAAAAGAAAATTATACAATGGAGCGTTACGAACGGATTATTTCCAATTTTGGGGTAAAAAAGAACGTCATTAAGAATAAAACATGTAACTAGGTAGAACCGTTTTAAGAAGCTATGGTGTAATAGTTTCAATTCAAAGAAAACATAATAAAAGATAGCGTACTAAAGTTAAAAGTAATTAATTTTAGTGCGCTATCTTTTTTATTTGGGGGATATGTACGAAAAAGTGGGTTTTAAAAAAGTGGGTTTTGGTCGTAAGCTAAACAATCGAGTATAAAAAATATAAAAGGGTTGCGTAAATTAGTTTAATAAACTCGTATGGTATTACTACGGCCGGAATAACACTGACGAGTGATTGGGAAAATGATAGTAATGATTAATGTCCAAGATTTTTTTAATGAAATGATTGTATTAGCGACCAAAGATAAGGTTAGTGATATTTATATACTGCCTAGTGAAGCCAATGCATATCATGTGATATTTAAGCAAAAGATACAAAATCAACGCTACGCAACTTTATCAATATTAGAAGCAAAGCAGCTACATATATATATTAAATATAAAGCAAACATGGATATAGCTGATATGCGTAGACCGCAAAGTGGACAATTTTGTATAACGAAGAATTGTTTTATGCGTGTCTCATCAGTTGGTAATTATCAACAACAAGAATCGTTAGTTTGCCGGTTAATATATGCGTTTACTGACTTAAAAAATGGTTATTTATTTCCAACCCAATATCAGCAACTTTTAAGTAATATTAAAAAAACAGGTATTCATATTTTTGCAGGGCCAATGGGTGCGGGTAAAACTTCGACGATGTATCGGTTAGCAGATGAATTGGCTAATTATAATCAAATGATTTTAACAATCGAAGATCCAGTTGAAATTTATGCTCCCAAATTTTTACAACTACAGGTTAATTCACTCGCAAATATGGAGTATTTGGATTTAATTAAAGTTGGGTTACGGCATCGACCAGATGTATTTATTATAGGTGAAATTCGCGATAATCAGACTGCCAAAGCAGTGATACAGGCAGCCTTAAGTGGGCATACGGTGCTAACAACGATTCATGCGCGATCAGCCCAGGGTGTGATTCCGCGTTTAATTGATCTTGGCATTGAAAAATACTATTTAAAGGCCACCATTAATAGTATTGTCTATCAAGAATTAATTCCACATAAATCAGGAGAACTACAGGCATTACAAGAACAATTACTAAATAAACAAATTTGGCTAGACACTAATACGAATAGATGGGATGAGATGTTAAATGAAGCTTATCAACAAGAAAAAATATCCGCTACGACCTTCCAAACATATCGCAAAGTTTAGTAAAGTTCAACAAGTTGAATTTTTTGAACTGTTAGCAGATTTATTAAGTGTAGGGTTTAAATTAGGAACAGCTTTAAGGTTTATTCAACAAGTTAAACCACAACAGGCTAAAGTCATTCAAGTAATTATTACAAATATTGAGCGTGGTCAAAATTTTGCAACGGCAACGCACACATTAGTAAATCAAAATGTTAGTTGTCAATTGCAAATTGCGGAAACTCATGGTGACTTAATTCCAGCGATTACGGCAATTGCAACTACTTTGCAACAACGATTAAAAAACGTTAAGCAGTTAAAACGATTATTACAGTATCCATTATTGTTACTAGGTATGTTAGTTGTAATTAGTATTACGTTAAAGCAATTATTTTTACCACAGTTAACAAGTTGGAACACCAGTGTCGTTGCTAACACTGATACAAAAATGATTATGGTTAATAAATTAATAATCTGGGGTGGTTTAATACTTTGTTTATTAATTATGCTAGGAGCATTGTTAGTGTTAAAGAAAAAAACATCCTTACAGAAATTAACAATACTCGCACATATTCCGGGTATTAAAAAATTTTTATGGCATCAGATTGGTTATGAGCTTAGTTTTAGTTTAAGTCTATTACTAAAAAGTGGACAATCATTACAACAAATTAGCATGCTTTATGCTCAAATGCCAAAAAATACGTGGTATTTTGAATTGGGGATGCAATTACGTGTTTTCCTTGAACAAGGATATGATTTTCCAACGTATATTACAAAAAAGGCTTTTTTACCAAATGAATTAAGTTTATTTTTCGTGCGAGGTAAAACGAAAGCAGCCCTTGCCGATGACTTACAAGCATATAGTGAAATTTGTTTGAAACGCTTATTACAAGGTTACGAAAGAAGTTTGGCCATGATTCAACCAATTTTTTTTGTAATAATTGCAAGCAGTATTGTTGGAGTTTATGCTGCGATGTTATTACCGATGTATAAAATGATGGAGAATTTAGGATGAAAGAATCATTAAAAAAAAGTTTGAATAAAACACAAGCAGGTTTTACCTTATTGGAAATGACAATTGTACTATTGATATTAGGATTATTAATGTTAGTGATTTTACCTAATATTGCAGCAATCAGAAAGGATGCTGATAATCGGCAGGCAAAAGCAATGCGTTCGGTAGTCCAAACGCAAGTCGACTTATATTTAAATGAAGAGTCAGATAATGATAATAAAGAAGAACCTAAAGTTTCTTTTGAAACGTTAAAAAATGCTAAATATCTAACGGTAGAGCAAATAAAAAGAGCGGAAAAGGTAGGAATAATTATTGAAAATAATATTGCCAAGCGTGATGTATAAAGGATTTACGTTAATAGAAGCAGTATTAGTATTGACAATTGTGAGTGGCTTAATGTTATTTGGCTATTATCAAGTTGATTACGCACAACAACGAGCAGAAAGTCGATTTTGGCAAGCTTTAGATTTAACGTGGCGACAAGCACAAATGGCAACGTGGGATAGTGATGATTACTTAGATTTTAGATTTTATCAGCATGAATTGTTAGTTTGGCAAAATGGCAAAATTGTAAGATCATTACCATATCCACGTTCAATAATATGTAATGTCAAGAAGACTAAATCAGTTATTGTCAGTAATCAAGGAGTTATTCAGCCAACGAAAGTAATTTTAATAACGCAACAAGGAGTTCATTATGAAATTAGTTGGGGCTTTAATTGGGGAACATATAAAATCACACCGGAACCAGCCGGGGTTTATCATCGCTGATGGAATGATTGCCTTGACGATATGCATGGTTAGCTTTGGGTGGTTTGCGACTAATCAAGGACAATTAACAAGGCAATTACGCGATAAGGAAAGAGTTGTGGAAAAAATTAGATTGGAAAAAGAAGCCAGTGATCAAGCTATTGAAGCTTTTTATGAAAAGACAAAACGCGTTTAGTTTAGTTGAAGCACTGACAGGTCTGCTAATTTTAGGCTTAATAACTGGATTACTCCAGATGGGGGTGCTTCTAGTCAAAGATTCATTAATTACTAATAAACCAGCGATGTATTCTTGGATTCAATTTCTCCATAATATTGAAACTGACCAAAATCCATTTTATTGGCAAAAGTTAGCCGCCGACAAGACACAATTAGGATTATGGCGGCAAAACAAGGAAAATGGTGAAGCTAAGGAATATATTTTAAAATTAACCAAAAAAACACATACATTGTATATGAGTGGTGTTGATGGTGGGTATATGCCATTTATTTACAATGTAGAAACGGTAAAATTCAAAAAAATAAAGAATAATATACAAATTAACGTTGTATTTATTTCGGGAGAGCACCGTAATGCAATATTGGCAATCAAAAATAAAAAAGAGTAAGCAGCCAGCCTTCATTTTGTTAGCAACTTTAAGTTTTCTAATGTTATTAGGATCAGTTCAAGTTTGGCAGCTCAAAATCTATGAGCAACAAATGGTAATCTATAATAAAGTTATTAAAAGTTACCAAAAAAAAATTGCTAAAAATAAGCAAAAATTAAAGATACTCGATAAACAAGAATAAGCACAAGTTATTTGTTTGTAGCATTAAGTTGCTTGAGGACGGGTTAACTATACCAAAAAACATGCTTAATTAGTTAATGGCACTTTCCGGCTAAAAATAAATTTAGTTAGTAATCCATTTTATTAATTAAACATGTTTTTTAAGTGTCAGATATGCTAGTACAAACGTCATTTATGATAATTAAGGACAATTTGAGAAGTACCAATTGCTAAGCTAACCGCCAGTCCCAATGGTAAAAGAGCGGAATAATTAAGATGAACAACTTCAAAAATCATAAATAAGGCCATTAAAGGAGCTTGTTGTGAAGCTGCTAACAAGCTAACGGCACCAATAAGCGCCCCTTGTGGTAGTGAGTTAGCAGAAACGGCTGTAATCAAGCCGCCCACAACAGCACCAATTGATATGGAAGGTGTCAAAGTCCCACCAGCTGCACCAGCTTTAATTGTAAATACAGTAACTAGTGCTTTTAGGATAGCACCAATTAATAGAAGAGTAAACATGGTACGTGACGAAGCACTAATTGCTAGTTGCGCTAAGGCTCGTCCATTACCCATAATTTGTGGTAAGCGCATAGAAATAATACCAGTAATGAGGCTAATTAGAGGTAATTGCCAGACAATATTTAGATTATGGGTTTGCTTTTTTTCAGCCCATTTAAAGGACTTTCGAAATAAGCCACCTAAAAAACCACACAGTGGAGCAATTATCAAAATGATCGGTAAGATAGTCAGAGAAAATTTATTGGTAGGTATGGCATAGTAGGGGGTAAAACCTTTATAAGTAGCCCCTACTAGCATTGCAATTGTGGACATACCCAGACTAACACTAATATTTTTAACGGAGACATCTTTTAACAGAATTTCAACAGCAAAGAACATGCCAGTAATGGGGGCAATATATACACCGGCAAAGCCAGCGCCAGCTGCACTAGCAATTAATAATTGCTTATTTGTTGGACTTAACGTGGTTAGGTTGGTTTTTTCAAGTAACTTGTCCCATTGACTAGCAAGCATTGCACCAGCTTCTCTGGGGGCGAGTTCACGACCAACTGAACCACCAGTACCGACGTAAAAAATTTGGGTAAAAGTATGAATTAACATTGGCCAAAATGGCATCTGTTTACCTTTTAAAGCCGCATTAATGGCAATAGGGCCTTGACTATGTTTTCTAAGAAAATACCAAATAAGTCCAGAGATTGTCCCACCAAGGATAACAGAAATTAACCGACGGAATGGTTGGGTGCTAATGGGGCTAGGATTAAGAACAGTTTCGTTGAAATTTAAAAAAAGATGTTCAATAAGTTCCAAAAACATACTTAACATTACAGAACTTAGGCCAACTAATAAGCCTAAGATAAGCGTTGAAATAACTAAAGTAAAATTTTCGGAAGTAAAAAATTTTTTATTCATCTTAATTATTTAAAACTCCTTTTATGATTGAAAATGTAACAATTGCATTAAATAAGATTACTCCTAAACTGACAAGACAACAAGCGATAAATCAAGCAATTAGATTACCAAAAAATGTAAGCGTTATCTTTTGCTTGTGACAAAAAGTGAGCAAGTAAAATGAGATTCAAAAATCGCTTGTTAGAAGTTAATAAAAGATAGATTTTAGCTAATCTAGTTTGATGAAACATAGAATGTAGTTTGTGAATATGTTAAACTAGCATATGTAATAATATGAATTACTATAAAAATAATGAGTATTGGAGGGGTGAATTCTGACACAGGATAAAGTTGAAACACTTTATAAGGTGCTTGATCAAGCAAGCCAACTTTTAATTGATGAACTAGACACTGCTTATTTTGATGCGTTAATTGAAGTGACGCAAGATTTATTGAGTGGGACAATTCAGGTTGAAGATGGTAAACCTAGTCAAGCTGTAGTTAAACGACTCCAACAATTATTTGCAGGAGTAATGATAAGTTCTTTAGAAAGTGAAACCATTCGTAAGGCAATTGGATTGGCACTATTAAGAGCAGCAAAAATCGATAAATTACAGGCTAACCATCAGTTAACACCTGATATGATTGGGCTAATTATTGGTTATTTATTAAATAAATTAAATAAAAAGCCAATTAATCGGCTTTTTGATGTAACTGTTGGAACAGGTAATTTGTTGGGAGCTGTTAATGCCTTTTTAAGACAACAAAATAAGCAGCCACAAGAATTATATGGTATGGACATTGATGATACATTATTAGCAATGGCTGGTATCAGTTTTGACTTACAACAAATTCCAGTTAATTTATTCAATGATGATGCAACACAGGGAAATTTACCAACAGCCGATGCCGTTATTAGTGATTTACCGTTAGTGCATAATCAAAAGAGTGATCAAGTCGATCAAAATTTAATTAGTGCTAGTATTGATGCTGTAGTTGAAGGCGGCTTTGCAATATATGTTGTACCAAGTAATTTATTAGAAGGAAACCAAGCAAAGGATATGTTGAGATTAATAACCGCAAAAACATATCTGCAAGGATTCCTAAAATTACCAGATTCAGTATTTAAAAACAGTAATGCTCAAAAAGCAGTATTGATTTTACAAAAACAAGGTGGGCTCGCACAGCAAGCAAAAGAAGTATTAATTGGCCAGTTACCAGCCTTAAAAGATACGCATGCGTTAAAAAGTTTTTTCAATGACCTTGATGAATGGGCCAAACAATTAAATTAAGAGAAGAAAAGGAGCCACATAATGGCAAAAACAATGGCAGTTAATGCTGGATCATCATCATTGAAGTTTCAACTTCTTGAAATGCCAGCAGAACAAGTAATCGCAAAGGGACAAATTGAACGGATTGGATTGAAGGATTCAATTGTGACTATTAAATATGGTGATGGTCAAAAATTTGAAACAATTGAAGACATTGACAACCATGAAATTGGAATTAATAAATTATTGCAAAGCTTACTTGATTTGCATATTATTACTGATTTTAACGAAATTACAGGAGTAGGCCACCGGGTTGTTGCTGGTGGTGAATGGTTTAATCAATCAGTTGTGGTAACTGAGAATGTGTTAGAAAAGATTGATCGGTTAGCGGAGTATGCACCGTTGCACAATCCAGCTAATGCAATGGGTATTCGTGTTTTCCAAAAGTTATTGCCAAATGCTATTTCGGTTGCTGTATTTGATACTGCGTTCCATCAAACGATGCCAAAAGAAAATTATTTGTATAGTTTGCCATACCAATACTACACTCGCTATGGCGCCCGTAAATATGGGGCCCATGGAACTTCACACCGGTATGTAGCTGAACGTGCTGCCGTTATGTTAGATAAGCCATTAACTGATTTAAAATTAATCACATTGCACCTTGGGGCAGGAGCTTCAATTACAGCTATCAAAGATGGTAAATCCTTTGATACATCAATGGGCTTTACTCCATTAGCTGGGATTACAATGGCAACACGTTCAGGGGATGTTGATCCATCGTTGATTTACTATATTCAAGAACATGAAAAATTAAGTAATGCCGAAATGTTAAAAATTCTTAATGGTAAATCAGGCTTATTAGGTATCTCAAGTATTTCTTCAGATATGCGGGACTTATTAGACGTAATTGATACAAATGATCATGCCAAGTTAGCTATCGATATTTTTGTGAATCGTGTTGTTAAATATATTGGTCAATATGTTGCTGAAATGGGTGGCATCGATGCAATTGTATTTACAGCTGGTATTGGTGAAAATTCAGTGCCATTAAGAAAAATGATTATTGATAAGCTAGGCTATTTTGGCATTAAGTTAGATGAGAAACAAAACGAAAAACGTGGTAGTGAAATTGAGATTTCAACTAGTGATTCAGCCGTTAAAGCTTTGATGATTCCAACTAACGAAGAATTAATGATTGCGCGTGACGTTGAAACCTTAAAAAATAAATAGTTTTTAAATTAGTGGTTTTGGTACGGTACCTTGCTATCAAGAAATAGGCTCTTTGTCAAATGGTACTGATAGACTAAATAATTAAATTAATTTATTAAGCAACTAATTCATAATTTGAATTAGTTGCTTTTTTGTAATTTAGCGCAAAATATGAATTTTTAAAGATAATTAAAATACGCTCTCTGAAGTTTTCAAAATTTTTGAAACCATATGCAATACGACTAATAACTTTTATTTTATTATTGATTGCCTTTACAGGGGCATTGTTTAGTGGCTTACAAGTACTACCGCAAAACTTTATTATGGTTAATACAAAAGGGCGTCGTTTTGTTAATGAGTATGGTAGTCGGGATGAATTAACAAAAGCAGCTATTGCTAATGGGGAGTTGTTTTATCTAATTGCTGATGAAGAGATTAGGAAAACAGCCTATAATACTAATCAAGCAAAAATCGATAAGCAGGTTGCTGACGGGACCTTGTTTCGAGCAGATACTTTGATTGATTTAGCACAGCAGTTGGGGATGGATCCTAATGTGCTGACTGAAACAATCACTAAATATAATCAATATGTGGATCAAAGATATGATCCAGAGTTTGGTAAAGATGCGTTTGATTTAAAAGGCTTAACAGCGCCATTTTATGCGACACCACAAAAACCGGCGGTCCACCATACGATGGGCGGATTAAAAATTGATGCTAAAACCCATGTCCTAGATGCTAATAATCAGATAATTCCTGGATTGTATGCAGCTGGTGAAGTAGCGGGAGGAATCCATGCTGGTAATCGCTTAGGTGGGAACTCATTAACTGATATTTTTACATTCGGTCGGATTGCAGGGAGCACCGTGATAGCCGATGAATTTACTAATTAAGTAGTATTATTAACAACAATTTGATAATTATTAAAGTACATAGCCAAAAGGTATTGTTAAAAAATTAATTTTAACAATACCTTTTGGTTTTTTTATCATGTTTGGACAATGATTAAGCTAGCTAAAGCCTAGGCCTGATTTATTATGGTAATGAACTAATCAAGGATTGGCAGAAGAATAACAATTTGGTATATTAGAAAAAAGCGTTAAAATTAAAAAAAACTAATTTTATAGAGGAGTAAGCAATTGGTTAAATATGTAGAAGAAGATTTATTGGCGTTACTTAAAGAAATTTCATTGTTAGAGGAAAATCAAGCACTACTGGGATGGGATGCTCTAACGGGAATGCCAACAGATAGTAGTGATTTTAGAGCTGAATTACTAAGTTATTTAGGAGGCAAAAGCTTTGAGCTAATGACCGGACCTAAAATGACTGATATGTTAAATTATTTTAGGCAAAATCCAACCATATTATCAAAATTAGGTAATCAATTAGTTGCACATGAAAGTAAAAAGGTTAAGTTAAACACTAATATTCCAAATGAAGACTTTATGGAATATCAACGATTAACTTCTAAAGCACAGGATGCTTGGGCTAAGGCACGTCAAAATAATGACTATGCAATTTATGCGCCGTACTTAAAAAAGATTATCGAATATAAGAAAAAATTTATAAAATTATGGGATCCTCAAAATCAAGCAAAAACATCCTATGATGTTTTATTAGATCAATTTGAACCAGGCTTGACAGTTGCAAAATTAGATGTGATTTTTAATGAAGTAAAAACTGGATTACAAAAAATTCAAAATAAATTAAGTTATGGGCAAAAACCTGATGATCGCATCATGCATCGTGAGGTACCAATTGCGCAACAACGTGAATTAGCATTAACTTTAGCACAGAAATTAGGCTACAAGCTCAGCAAAGGGCGCCTTGATGATACAATTCATCCGTTCATGACAGCTATGAATCGTAATGATGCTAGAATTACAACTCGATGGGCGACGAATGACTATCAAATGGCAGTACTTGGTGTTTTACATGAAGCGGGTCATGGTTTATTTGAACAAAATATCGCAGCTAAGTTTGATTACACGCCGTTTGCGAAAGACATGGCGATGAGTATTCATGAGTCACAATCATTATTTAATGAAATTATAATTGGTCGTTCTAAAAGCTATTGGCAAAATGAATTTACAACGTTGAATACAGTTACTAACGATACGTTCGCAGATGTTAGTTTTAATGAGTGGTATCGGGCTTGGATGACAACGAAGCCAACTTTAATTAGAACTGAAGCAGATCCGCTAACGTATCCATTACATATCATAATTCGATATGAAATTGAAAAAGCAATCTTTAATGACGATTTCAATGTCAAGGATTTACCAGCACTGTGGAATGCAAAATACCAAGAATATTTAGGCATATTACCAGAAAATGATTTGGTGGGTATTTTACAAGATATCCATTGGGCCGGTGGTGATTTTGGTTATTTCCCTAGTTATGCATTAGGGCATTTATATGCTGCTCAATTTTACCATACTATGCAAAAAACTATTGATTTTGATCAAGTGTATGCTAGTGGTGATTATCAAGCAATTTTCGATTGGCGTAAAGAACATGTTTGGCAATATGGTGCATCTAAAACACCACAAGAAATTTTAAAGCAAGCAACTGGTGAAGAGCTTAATCCTCAGTATTGGCTAGAACTACAAGATGCCATTTATACAGATGTTTATCAGGTTGTCATTAATTAATATTAACAATCGATAACGGCTTAGACTAAGTAAAGACTACTAGGAACCTAAAACTAACGCAAAAAAGAGCTTATGGGTCTACACTTCTTGGTACTGATAGACATGACGTCGTCATGTTAATCGGTATCTTTTTTTCTTGCATTTTTTAAAAAAAGTGTAAAAAAAGAGATAACCCACCACCA
>NZ_JAFBDN010000015.1 GCF_016908275.1 Periweissella beninensis
TTTGTGTGAGAACTCCAATGATACCTGATTTTTAAGTCTTGGTGTTTTTATTTTGTCATTTTTCTAAAGTGGCTAACTTGATTATAAAATTCGCCGTTTAATGTTGTTTGCTTAATATCAATAGTTTCCCACATATTATTTTGTGCATGTACATTCCCTACCATCATCCAAAATGATCCTATTAACGTTAATAATATTAATTTATATTTCACAAATTTAACCTCTTTTTATTATAAATAAATAATATCATAATTATATTAGTTAATAACTTACAAAATGGTTACATTTGTTTCGACTTACATTGATTTGCTATATAATTAGGTTTAATTGCTAAACTATGTAAAAAGCGATTAGTACAAACCACTTTACTAGAAAGGATTTAGTATAATTAATAAATATTATATTAATGATATTTATTTATATAGTAACTATCGGCTTAATATGAAAATCTTTAATGTCAATAATGCCCAAGAAACCAAACAAATTGGTACCCAATTAGCTTATTTATTATCAGCTGGCGACTTACTTTTATTAGATGGTGATCTAGGTGCAGGTAAAACTACCTTTACGAAGGGACTAGCTATCGGGCTAGGAGTTACTCGGACTATCAAAAGTCCAACTTTTACCATTATTCGTGAATATCAAGGCGGTAAATTTCCTTTATACCACATGGATGTATATCGTTTGGAAAATGGCGGTGGTAATGAACTAGGATTGGAAGAATATTTCATGTCTGGTGGTATTAGCGTCGTTGAATGGTCAAATTTTATTAGCGATGTTTTACCAAAAAATTATCTTAAAATATCATTTTCACGTGATGATAAGCATCTTGATTCAACTACCCGAACAATTACAATGGAGGCTACTAATAACCACTATCAGCATATTTTGGAGCAACTAGATGAGTAAAAACAACACAGATACTGTTAGCATCCGGCCAATTAATTCAACTGATGCAAGTGCCTTACTTAAATTAGTTAAAGTATTAATCACGGAAAGTGATACGTTTACTCTCGATACTAATTTAAAATATTATTCTGTTGAACAACAAGTTATCGCGATTAATGAAATTCAAGCAACGACTACTAACGTTATTTTTGTTGCTGCTTATAAAGATCAATTAATCGGCCTTGCAACTATTCAACCTACCCTTCATGATAATAAACAAGGTGAAATTGGTGTAGCAGTTTTAAAAGCTTTTCAAGGTAATAAACTTGCACAAGCTTTAATTGATGAAAGTATTTATTGGGCTGAAAGTTATAGTACCTTAAATAATCTATTTTTAAGTGTTCAAGTACAAAATGCGCCCGCTATTCATATTTATCAAAAGTTTAATTTTGAAGTTATTCCAGCTAGCACTAGAACAATTACTCTTAAAAATAATAAAACGGTTACTACTTTTGATATGCAATTTGACTTAACTCCACTTATTGGCTAAAAGGAGACGATTATGGATTTTATTGCCATTGATTTTGAAACGGCTAATCCAAGCCGTAACAGTGCTGTTTCATTAGCATTAACAATTGTTCGGGATAATTCTATTAGTGATGAATTTTACACTTTAATTAATCCACAAACTACTTTTCACCGACGTAATATCCAAATCCATGGCATTACTTCGCAGGATGTTGTTAATGCGCCCACTTTTCCTCTTATTTGGGAACAAATTAAAATGTTCTTTACAAGTGATCAACTTGTAATTGCACATAATGCCCCCTTTGATAATAGTGTTTTAAAAAACACCCTCCTATCATATAACCTAATAGTCCCTACTTTTTTAAGTTTGGACACAGCTCGGCTAAGCAAACAATTGCTACCGCATTTAGTAAACCATAAATTAAATACAGTAGCGAATGCACTTGATATTCCTCTGGTTCATCATCACAATGCTTTGGATGATAGTCTCGCCGCTGCTAATATACTTCTAAAGGAATATGCCCAATTTGGTGAAACACCTATTAATCAAGCTATAAAACTATATCAGAGCTAATAATGTTTCCTATTGAAGCATTAATCTTTAAATTATAACCCCCCTTAAAAGCTAAAGTAATCACTTTTAAGGGGGGTTATAATATTTACCTACAATTCTTCACTCGAATCATTAAATGCTGCATTTTCAGCGTAATTGATATGTTGTCGTAATTGTACGGCTGTTTTTCGTGATATTTGATGTTGTGCGTAAAGCTGAGCTACTCCTTCTCTTTGAGCAGTCAAGGCGACTGCTAAAATCTCCGCTTTCTCTTGCATTGCATCCCTATTTTCAGCATTATTATCTTGTTTTATTTTTTCAATTCGACTACGATATTGAATAATCAAATTGTAAACAGCTTGATGATCATATACATGTGCCGCTTCTTTTACACTTAAATAATCGGATAAGCCTTTAATTGCTGCTTTAGCAGTTTCCCTACGTGCTAATTCATATTGAGACTGCAATTCTTCCGTATCATCACCACTCAACCAAATTCTAATGAATCTAAAAAATCTACGAATTGCATATTCAATCCATCGACTCGAAAATGTTATTTGTCGATGCATATAATTCTCGAGTTCATTTTCTTGCCGTTCAATTCTACGAATTCCTGAATGGTATACTAACTGTGATATTTTTTCATTTATTAATAACTTTTGTAAACAGTCTCGTTCAATCATAAGACCTTTTTTACGTAGCTCAATTTCATCTTCAATTACTGGTGCTACTAAACTATCGGCTTGATACTTAAGTTGAATTTTCCGAATTAAAAATTGATATTCTAAAATAAGATCATAGATGATTCCTTGATTCCCTTCACGTCGTAGGTTTTCAAGTGTTTTTACAGCCATCTGTAAAGTAATAATTCTTGCAGTTGGTTCACTTATATAATATGGTGCTAAAGCTTTCCCTTCATCATATAAGGCTTTTATTGTCTGTGTTTCCTCATCAATTATAATTTTTTTCTGTGTTACCCATGGTAAAACAACAACTGCCATTAATAAGCTCAATAAAATAGTTACCGCAGCTAATGCAATTGTTAATTCCCGTGCTGGAAAGCCAGCACCATTTTTTAGCGTACTGGGAATTGATAAAACCCCTGCCATCGTTATTGAGCCTCTAACTCCCGTCAGTCCTGATAAGATAGCAACACGCCATGATACTGCTTCATGAGTATTTTTCTTAAAATGATGTGTCCACTGACTAACATAGGTCCACAAAACACGAATAATAAATAAAATCATCCAAATTACAACGGCATAACCAACAACCTCAAAAATATTAAACTGTGCTGCTCCTGTTGAAATATGCGTAGCTACTGGTAATTCAATACCTAAAATAACAAATAACATTCCATTCAATAAATATGAAACAATCTTCCAAGTATTAATTCCTATTAAAGTTAACTCTGGTGTTTCTTCAATACTTTTAGTTGAATGCACATTTGCTAAAATACCTGCAGCCACCACCGCAATCACGCCAGAAGCATTGAAAACTTCTTCAGCAATAAAAAATATTAAAAATGGTGTTATTAGCTGCACAACAACATGAAATATGGCATCATCAATTCCTTTTCGGCGTAAGTTATCAATAACTAAATTAATTAACTGCATGAAGACCAAGCCAACAACTATCCCCACAATAATTAATCTCACCATTTCTAAACCAATCCAGGGTATTTGGGTGATGCTAAATGCCCCAGTAACTGTCGCGGTGATTGCAAATCTAAAGGCCACCAAACCACTAGCATCGTTAATTAGACTTTCGCCAGCAACCAGGTGCATAATTCTAGCCGGTAAACTAACTGAGTTCCCAATTGACTGGACTGCTACTGGGTCAGTTGGTGATAAAATAGCTGCTAACGCAAATGCTACTGGTAAAGGAATCGCTGGTACAATCAGGTAAATTAGCCACCCACCTAGAATCGTTGTTAATAAAACTAATAAAATTGCATTTCCAAAAATTGGCCCTCTTAATTCCCATAGTTCTTTCTTTGGAAATGTCCAAGCATCATTGAACAATAATGGTGCAATAAATAATAGCAAAAACCAATCTGTTTCTAACTTAATTTCTGTATGAAACATTAAAGCTGCACTAGCACCTAAAATAATTTGCACAATACTAACTGGAATTTTTGGGATGAAATGCGAAATTATATTAGCACAAATAATTAAAAATACTAATAAAATAACTACTTCCAAAATTGGCACGTAAAGTTCCTCCATTCTAGTCTATTACTATTAATAATAGCTAAGGTTTAAAGAAAACGCAAAAGTTCTTCTTTTAATATTTATCATTAAAAGAAGAACTTTATATTACTATCTTAAATTTAATCTGAGCCCATTATCCTAACTTCTGGTTCTAACTTAACTTTATCTTTTTCATATACCACAGCTTGAACATGTTTAATTACTTGTAAAAAATCACTTGCCGTCGCATGGTCAATATTAACAACAAAACCAGCATGCTTCTTTGAAACCTCGGCACCACCTACCCGATAACCTTGGAGGCCAGCATCCATAATCAATTTACCAGCATAATAGCCAGTTGGTCGCTTAAAAGTTGAGCCAGCAGAAGGTAATTCAAGAGGCTGTTTATCCCGACGTCTTTGATTAAAATCATCCATTGTTGCTCTAATTATCGTTTTATCACCTTTTTGCAACTGGAAACTAGCGGCAATAATTACGTCGTGTGTATGTTGCATAACACTATCACGATAATTTAACTTTGCCTCTTCTTTCGTATAGGTCTTATACTTACCATTTCTAGTAATTACATCAACAGAAGCTAAAATATCATTTGTTTCACCATTATATGCCCCAGCATTCATATAAACAGCACCACCAATTGAGCCTGGAATACCAGCCGCCCATTCAAAGCCAGTTAAGCCTTGCTGATATGCATATTCTGAAGTATCAATAGTTAATGTTCCAGCTAATACAGTTAAACTATCGGCGTCATGCCTAATACCGACGAGCTTAGTCATCATCAGAACAATTCCTCTTATACCCCCATCTTTAATTAATAAATTTGATGAATTGCCTAATACTGTCAATAAAAGTTCATTTTCATGAGCAAAATCAACAATCTTATGGACCTCTTCAATAGAATGGGGAAAAACTAACCAATCTGCAGGTCCGCCAATTGCTGTATGTGTATACTTATTTAAAAGTTCATTTTTTAATATTTCCATTGTTGGAAATTCATTAATTAAATCGACTATCATTTTATCAACCTTTTTTCTAAATAATTACCACCAAAAATTATAACTAACATCTATTTAACATTATAAACTAAATAAAAAAGTCATGATACTCGGTTATATCACAACTTTATGCTATCTATTGTATGGAAGATACAGGGCTCGAACCTGTGACCCTCTGCTTGTAAGGCAGATGCTCTCCCAACTGAGCTAATCTTCCATTCACTATACATAAAAGTATAGCATAATTTTTACGTTATTCAATATTAAATTTGTTTTTTTGATTAGAGCTTAACCGCCATTTTAAATAATGATCTGCTAATGCTAAATTATTATCAAGATTTTCTTTAGTGAAATCATTTCTAACCTGTGCACGTAATTCAGTTTCTAATAATCCACTTAAATCCTGCCATAATGGGCCAACACCAACCATTATATTTAACATACCTTTTTCGGTATGTTGATCCGTTTTAAATATAATTTGTACTCTTAGAGCAAAACTACGGTAAGCAACAAAGTCTGCATTTAGATTACCTTCTTCCCAAGAAAATGTCGGAAAAACAACTACCGATGAGCCAAAATGATCTTCAATGGTTTCTGTAACAATTTGTTGAACCTCAACTAAATACAAATCCCTTAGCTCGTCATTTTGATTATTTTTAGGTTTTTTTTCAATTTCTTTTTTCCCAAATAACATATCAATCACTTCCAAATAATTTATTAATTTTATATTATCATTATTATTGATAAATTTCTTCTAAATGCTCAAAAACATACATCGCAGCCTCATACCGAGACAACATTGAATATGCATCATTTAAGAAGTGCTCATCCGGTAAAACATATTGAAACTGGCGATTAGCTTCTAATGCATTATTTAAAACTGCTAAGATTCGTTGAACTTCATCATTTTTCAATATTGCTTGTCTTGTCTTACGAATTGGTCTTGCAATCGCATCATACAATAATCCAGTTCTCACAATAATTTCAGCCGATAAATTTTGTAACTCAACATTCTCATTTGGTATTACAAATATTGGCGTAGCTAAAAGCTTTACTTTATCAATATTTTCTAGTTCTTTAGCACTAAACAGTACTCCTTCAACTGCGGCAATATGTAAATCATTTTGATTAGTAACATTTTCTTGAGCAGCCCCGATTCGCCCCCATTGACCATCTTTTGTTATCGTTATTTTTTGTTCTTGATTTTTATTTGCCCCATAATTTTTAACTTCAATAACATGGATACCAAACATTGAGACCGTAATAAAATCAATTTCAGTAGCACCGATAACGTTACCGTCACTATCAAATTCGGGTAATGTCGGATTTTGTACATATTCAAGTTGATGTTGATCAAGTTTCGCTTGTACTAATTGCTCGCCACGCACTCCATAATAGCGGCCACGTTGTTCATAGTTCATTTTCCTAAGATTTTTTTGTAATGTTATTAGTTCTTCAATTTGGTTTTTTTTCGGTAATAAATTACGATTAACTAATAAATTTTTTAATTGCTCATGCTTATCAAAGTCATCCATTAAATCTAAAAGCTTTGAAATCCATTCATTAATAGTTGATAACATTGTTGATGGCAAAACATCATTATCTTCACCAAAATCATTTTGGATATTATTTAAATATTCATATGCAGCAGCCATGTTAGTAGTGCTAGTACGTACACCTGGTACAGGTAATCTTTTACGAAAAGTCGTATAGTTACCCTGTTTTAGCATCAATTTAATTTGTTTGGCCATTCTTTTTTCATCACGTTGAACTGGATTAGCATGAAGACGATTTGCTTCGTCCATTTCTGTTTCATACTCAACATAATCACCAACTTTAACGGGTTGATAATTAGCCCAAGCTAATAAAAAAAAGATTGATTGATCATCATCACTTTGAATAAATCCGTATCCCCCAGCATGTCTTCTTCGGTCATAGGGAACTATTTCACGAACACGGCCTTTATATTCCATATAAGTAATTTACCTTTCAAGTTAGGTCCTTAGTTTTCTAAAGTAATACTATCTTTAAGTTTTTGATAAACTCCTGGTTCAACCATTTCAATGGCTTTTCCAAGAACACTTTGCGCTTGCTTATAATCATATTGTTCTTGATAAGCTACTAATGCTGCTTGATAGGTCTTACCAATTTGTTGGTTTTTCAACCGATAGCGATTTGCATATTGTAATAATTGCTCTGCTAAACGAGCATCACTTTGCATATCATTAGTTAGTTGTTCAATTTCTGTCGTATATTTGAGAATTACTTGATTTTGCTTTTCAACATCATCAATATCAATCCGAATTGCTTGAATATCTTGATCAAGTTTGCCAATTAAATAGTTAACATGTTCATATTGATTACGATATTCCTGAGATAAACCCGGCAAATTCATTTGTTCAACACTTCGCTTAATATCTCGTAACTTAAATGCTGACTGTTCCAATATTTTTTTAATATTTTGTTCACGTTCATTAAGACTAGCAACACCATTCCAAATTTTTTGATGTTCTTCTTCTAATTTTGTCAATTTATTTTCAATCTCATTTAATACATAATTTATGCTAGTATAAATTGCTTTGTTAAATTGAACATCTAACATAATTTGTCGATACTGGGCACTTACCTTCTCAATTTCTTCCCCAAATTTATGGGTGGTCCCTATTTCTTGATTAGTTAATATATATCGTTGCCCTAAACGATCTAATTCCATTAATAATAAATGATTCTGTCGTTTTGCATGTTCAATAAATCGACTAACTTCTGGTAAAACGCGTTTTACTTCTTTTTTCGCATCTAATTCTGCTTGCATTTTACTATAAATACCATCAATTTGCTTAGCGATTTTACTAGTTGCAGCCTTGGCTTCATCAATTTCTAATTCATCCAATAAATTACTGGCAATTACGCGGCTAGCATCTATACTATCAATGTTTTTAGCAATATTTTGATCCTCAAATAAATAACCATCTTCCAATAGTTGTTGATGAGCACTCTTTAATTCATTAATTTGTGCTGGAAAATCAATCGATAGCTGTTGTCGAATTGCTGGAATTTGCTCAATCATCATTTCAAGTTGCTTTGTTTCGTCATTTAATTGATCATAAATGTCTGTAGCTGCTGTGTGATCACCTTGATTAGTTAATTGCGTAAATTCATCAAAATCATCTTCTAAAGAAGCTAACATTTCCTCTAATTTATCAATTGAATCTCCAAATTCAAAGTTTTTAGTAAGTAATTCTTTACGCAAAAACTGATACTTACCTTCAAGTTCCCGTACCGCTTGCCGATGAGCTTCATCAATTGCTTTTAACGCTTCTAACTCTTGCCTAACTTCAACTATCTTATTCGCAATCTCATCTAAAAATAGTTCAAGTTGATGATATTGCTGCTGAGTTTTTACAATATTCCATCCCTTTACATCAAATAATAATAGATCAACTGAACGATCAAATTCTTTAAAATCATTTTTTTCAATATCTTGATATTTTTTTTGAATTTCTTGAAATTTTTTTAGTGATTTCCCAGTTAAACTTAATTTTTCACTTTTTTTAAGTTCATCTTTAGTATCTAATTCTGTCAACTTTTGCTTTTTTAGTTGTAATTCACTTACCTTTTTTACTGTCATCCTTTGTATAACAAATATTACAATATAAATAATGATCGCAATTACAAAAATTCCTATTACTACTTTTAATAATGATGATGTCATATACTATTCCTTCAATACATATTAATTTTTATTATTTATAATTATTCTCTTTGTACGTATCACGTTTTTTAGTGATTAATCTACCCATTAAAAACAATCATTGTTTGCTAAATTTTACAGAAAACACAAGCCCTTATTAAGTTTAAGTATATCACATGCTTTCACTTTGCTTACTGATAATATAGCTTAGTTATCGTAATGTAACAAAAAAGCTAGTAGTATTAATAGGATAAATCTCATCTACTAATTTTACTAGCTTTTACAATTATGTATTTTTAATACCAACCAGTACGTTGGGTATGTAGCCAAGCGCGGTATGGTGTCCCATAACGATTTGCGATATATCGTAATCCTTGTCGTGCTTGACCACTAACTGATCTATCTACAACGTTAGTGGTTTGAAATAGGCCATAATATCGGCCATTACGCGCATGTCGATTCCAACCAGATTCTCTTTTGATAATCTTGTTTAAATATTTAGTTTGTGTCTTGCCCCAATTATAATTTTGCTTAGCAATCCGATATACCACATGTTTATTACTTTTTACAGATGCATCAACTGAAGTTGTAGGTTTAGCCACTACCACAAATGCAATAATTACAAGTATACATACTAAAACATTTTTTATTAAGTTTTTCATATTATTATTTTCCATGAACAATATGATACTGCTAAAACATAACGGTTATATTATTGAAATATAGCAATTGAGCGACTTTTATTGCAACCTTGTAACAAACAAAGCATTAGTAAAAAATCTGTAATGTTTAGGGCATAACTTATTTTTAGTGAAAGTTTATTAATTTAATCTAAGTTATGTGTTTTTTGCTTATGATAGCTTAATCGTCAATACATGAAGGTTCCAGCCACATAAATTAATTAACCAAATTTAATTTTTGGTATAATCTGCCATCTGCAATTAATTAGTGTTATATTATTTGTAGAATTAGCCTGAGCCTTTTATAGGTATGCAAAAAACAAAAAGATAGCTTAGCATCTAACCAAACTACTCATGGTCGGTATCATTATCTCATTTTGGTTTATCAACACGCGAAAACAAAAAAGCCTAGGAAAAACATCCTAGACTTTTTAACAAACATTAAATTATCCCAATTTGTTGTAGTATTCAACAACAAGGTTTTCTTCAATATCAGCATCAAGATCTTCACGTTCTGGTAAACGAACTAATGAACCCTTCAATGCTTCAGCATCAAATTCAACAAATTGAGGACGTGCAATAACTGCTTCAACAGCTGCTGCAATGATAGCCAAGTTCTTTGACTTATCACGTACTGAAATTTCTTGACCTGGTTTAACTTCATATGAAGCAATATCTACACGCTTACCATCAACAAGAATGTGACCATGGTTAACCAATTGACGAGCTTGGGCCCGTGTAGTAGCTAAACCTAAGCGGTAAACCATATTGTCCAAACGAGTTTCAAGTAAAACAAGGAAGTTCGTACCGTGAGTTCCCTTACGAACACGACCAGCTTTTTCAAACAAGTTAGCAAATTGACGTTCAGTCATACCATAGGTAAAACGTAGTCGTTGCTTTTCGCGAAGTTGGATACCAAATTCTGATAATTTACCACGACGTCCTTGTCCATGATCACCTGGTGCATATGGTTTTCTTGCTAATTCTTTACCAGTACCTGATAATGATACACCTAAACGACGTGAAATTCGGTACTTAGGACCTGTATAACGAGACATAAATAATGTCCTCCTACTTAATATGAATTATGTTATCTAATAATTCATGTGAACTCAATATTCGTGTAGCTAAATTCACGCTTTTCACCTTCACAGCCGCGGTTACTAGGCTTCCTTTGACGGGGTAATTTAGCTAGTGACGAGCTTACCGTTCACTGCTGCCTTATTAAACACAAGGTATATCTTACCATAGTATCCCATAAAAATAAACAATTATATTCCAAGTGATTCTTTAATTATCAATTCACTATGCGGAAATATCCCTAAACTGCTATACTTAGCTTAAAAAAAACTGAAAGGAATTTAATATGCAACAACCACTAGCCTTTCGCATGCGTCCTAAAACCTTAGCTGAAATTGTTGGCCAAACCGATATTATCGGGACCAATAAAATTATTAATCGGATGGTTAAAGCTAAGCGCCTATCATCAATGATTTTGTATGGGCCACCTGGCACTGGTAAAACCAGTATCGCTAGTGCTATTGCGGGTACTACTAACTATGCTTTCAGAATATTAAATGCTGCTGTAGATAGCAAAAAGGAGCTACAAATTGTTGCCGAAGAAGCCAAAATATCCGGAACTGTTATCCTACTACTTGATGAAATTCATCGCTTAGATAAAGCTAAGCAAGATTTTTTACTACCGCATTTAGAAAGTGGTGCAATTGTTTTAATTGGCGCAACAACTGAAAACCCCTATATTTCTATTAGCCCTGCCATTCGATCTAGAACCCAAATTTTCGAGGTGAAACCTTTAAAGCAAAATGAAATTGAAATAGCAATTCGCCATGCCCTTAAAGATCCAATCCGGGGTTTAGGTCAACTAAATGTTGATCTAACACCTGATGCTATGACTGAACTAGTGATGGCTACTAACGGTGATTTAAGAAGTGCACTCAATAGTCTAGAATTAGCAGTTTTATCTACTAATCCTGATTCGAATAATCAGATTCATGTTACATTAGAAATTATTCAAGACACCGTTCAACGGAAAAATATTAGTGGTGATAAAAATGGCGATGCTCACTACGATGTCATATCAGCTTTTCAAAAATCAATTCGCGGTAGTGATGTTAATGCCACTTTGCATTACTTAGCGCGCCTAATTGAGATGGGTGACTTACCAATTATCATTCGCCGCTTACTAGTTATTGCTTATGAAGATATTGGTTTAGCTAATCCCCAGCTAGCAGCAAGGACTCTTCAAGCTACTAATACCGCCGAAAAAATTGGCTTACCTGAAGCGCGTATTCCTTTAGCTAATATCGCAATTGAATTGGCTTTATCACCTAAATCAAATTCTGCATTAATCGCTATTGATGCCGCCCTTAACGATTTACATTCATACGGTAATTTAGCCATTCCTGCGCACTTAAAAGATGCCCATTATCAAGGTGCTACTAAGTTAGGGCATGGCGTCCACTATAAATACCCTCATAATTATCAAAATGATTGGATTAGACAACAATATTTGCCGTCTAAATTAAAAAAACAAATCTATTTTAAACCTAAAGGTAACAGTAACTATGAAAAACAACTCAAATTAACTGCTGAAAAACTCGATTCGCTTTAATTTTAAGTAATCTATTGGTATAATTAATTAAAAGAATCTAAGGTATACGCGAAAATTCATGATTTCAGCTTTGCCTTACAAGTAATTACAAATTGGTTGAGGAACATTACTTTGGCATGTAGGCCTTACACTTGGTAACATTAAAAAGTAATTATTAGTCAGCCACCTCGTTTATCGGGGTCAAACTGAAGAATTTTCTAACGGTGCCAATTTGGACTTCTTTAACTGAAGCTGGATCAAAAGTAATTTTGATTCAGCTTTTTTGCTAACAGCCTAAATAATTTAGATTGGACATATGTATATGTTACTTAATATTTTAATGATTGTTTTTGTTTTTATAGAATTTTTAATTGGTTTCTACCTAATACATCATCCCAAGGATTCTTTTTTAGGCTTAAAAATAATGCCTAAACATACTCAACAGCTAAAAAAATTTTCCTTACTTTTTGTTATTGTTGGAATTTTTACTTTGATTACTCTTTATCTTGCAAACATTACCTTAATTGCCATCATGCTAATCATTGGTATGATTTTGTCCTCAATTTTATTATTTAATGTAGCAAATCTTTTTAAAGGTTAACTTGATTAATTTTTTCCTAATAGCTATGTTATACTGTAGGTATAGTAATGAAAGATGAGGTGAGTATTATGTTAGATCAACATTATTTAAACATCCTTGTCCCCGTAGATGGTTCAAAGGAAGCTGAACTTGCTTTAAATAAAGCAATTGCAGTTACTAAGCGAAACGGTAGTCAAGCACACTTACATATTTTACATGTAATAGATACACGTGCGTTTCAAAATGTTTCTTCCTTTGATACTTCTATGGTTGAACAGGTTTCGGAAACTGCTAAAGAAACACTAGATGAATATGTTCAACGCGCACAAACAGCTGGTGTGACAAATGTCGATTATAGTATTGAATATGGTTCTCCTAAAGCCATTATTGCTAAAGAAGCCCCTAAAGAATTTAACGCTGATTTGATTATGATTGGCGCAACTGGTTTAAACGCTGTCGAACGAATCTTAATTGGATCTGTAACTGAATATGTAACCCGTGTTGCCGATATTGATGTGTTAGTTGTTAGAACAACGACTGATTAACTTTATCAGCTAAAAATGGTTAAAATAAAAATCCTAGTTTATAACTAAACTAGGATCTTTATTTTAACCATTTTTTCATTGTCATTTTAAAGAATTAAATAATATTTTTTGTTCATTTAACATATCATGTAATTCGGATAAAGTGATTTCCTTATTAAGCAATTGTTCAATTATTTTTTTATTATTTTTCTTAAATTGATTATTTGTTGAGCTTACACCAATTAAACATCCCATCATTAAATGATTAACTGCAGTTTGCTTGCTCTTAGCTAAGTAACTCTTCATAATACATGCTTTACCATAAACAGATAGTTCTAGTAAATACGCACGATGATTCTTAATAATCAAATTAATTATTTTAAGTGCTAAGTTATCGTAGTTCCATAATTGATAGACTTCAGCAATATCATATAAACTGTTTGTAAGAACTGTTGATTCATGGGCTGAGGTTGGTGTTAGCTTTATGGCTAAATTGTAGGCTAACTGGCCATAAGTTACTACCTTTTTATCATCCTTCTTTTTTGAGCTAATGACCATTAAATTAACTAAAACTATCAATTCAAAATAAGCATGTGGATGCTTTGATAGTTGTTCTTGCGCCAACAACGTAGCTCTATATGACGCTTCATATTTACGAGTACAATATTCAAGATATGCAATCATAAGATAATATTGACTAATCAGATATGGATCTTTTAACTTACTATATTTAATTTGTTCCAATTTTTGTCTTAACTTAACTGGTTTTCGCAATAAATATAAAGAAAAACACGCTGTAATGTTTTCATGATAATCATCATTAGTCTTTAATAATAAATTGTCATCTAAAATTAGATTCAAGCGTTTACACACTAGTTGCGCGGTCTTTACACGTGGCACATGATTTCTATTCTCAATATGACTTATCGTTGCTTGTGTACAAATTCCGCTTCCTAATTCAGTTTGTGTTAAACCTAAATCTAGTCGTTTATTTCTTATTTTCTCGCCGTCAATCCACATCTATGATCCTCACTATACTTTCACCTCAAAGCTTTATGCTTTTAGATATTCGTATGCAAATCTCAGTTCACCTTCATTAATAAAGATCTCACCTGTTTTGACAAAGCCAACTTTTTCAAGTAAATGTTGCATACGAGTATTTAATGGATGTGTATCTACCCGTATACTCGCAATCGTAGCATCTAATTCCAAACACTTTAAGATAGCTGCTCTCAACATTCGATATCCCACTTGTTGACCACTGGCACTCAAACTAACTGCTACCCGATGAATAGTGTAATAAGGTTGATCATATCTCAGCCAAGCACCATTTTCGATAATTTTATACCACGGATCAATACCATCAATTAGTGATATAAAACCCACCACAGTTTTTTCAAGTTTGGCAACATAAAGATGTCCTTTTACAATATCATTTTCAAAATCATCTTCGTTGGGATATCCAGCTTGCCACTGATTAATACCGTCTGCCTTTAATAACGCTTTGGCTTGCTTAGTTATTTCCATAACATCTAATAAATCAGCAATTTCAGCTTTTTGTAACATTAATTCTGCCATTGTATTAAATTCCTTAATCATCCGATAAAATTTTTGCGATAAGCGTTATTATAACTGACTTTTCAGCATTCTACAATCATTTTATTACAAAAATTTATGATCAATGACTAAATATAAAAAAGGGGACAATAACATTCTTCATGTTATCACCCCCCTTTAGGAAGAATCACGCCATTTTACGTTGTATTCAACCGCAATAAAATGGTCTTAATTTTAACTGTTGATGCTTTGCACTTTCCCAAACTTAACTATATGACCACATTATCGTTGAAAGTTTTACCAAAACTACACGCCTATCTAGTTTAACAAGAGTACCATTAATCCATTTACTTAACTTTAACACTACTAGAATCAGCGAATCTCCAGCGATATTGTCCGCAAGTTACCTTATCCGGTTCCAATATCTACGATTCTTCCTTATGGCTATATATTATCATGAAAGCGCTTTCTAGTAAAGCATTTTGTTTAATTTATTTATTTCCTGTATGAAAACGATTGTTAAACTGTGTTGAGCCCAAAATACTGATATATTCACCATGTAGTTCATAATCAATTCCTTTAATTTCAACACTTTCTTCAACTCTCAAAGGAACTACTAAACTTATTAACTTAGCAATGATAAATGTCATAACACCTGCAAAAATAATAGTAAAAATAACTGCAACACCTTGAATACCTAACTGTTTTAGTGATCCCGTTGCAATTAAGCCACCATTTTCCTTAAATGCAAATACACCAGTTAAAATCCCACCTATAATCCCACCTATTCCATGGAAACCAAATGCATCTAGTGTATCATCATAGTGAAATTTATTTTTCAAAAAGTTAATCAAAAAATAAACAATCGGCGTAGCTACTAAGGCCATTGATAAAGCAGCTGTAGGTGAAACTAACCCTGCTGCGGGCGTAATAACAACTAAGCCAACTAAGCTACCAGATAATGCCCCCGTAATTTTGGCCTTATTAGTTCTAATAAAATCAATTATAAACCACATAACCATGGCACTAGCAGCTGCAATACTTGTATTTACAAAAGCTAAAATAGCAGTACTATTCGCCGCCAATGCGGACCCACTATTAAAACCAAACCAACCAATCCATAATAATGCGCCACCAATCACAACATTAACAATGTTATCAGGTTCATCATTTTCATCCTTTAATTTGCGCCTTTTACCAATTAGTATGGCTAACACTAAACCAGAAACACCCGAAGAAATATGAACAACATCTCCGCCAGCAAAATCTAATGCGCCTAGTTTAGCAAGTAGTCCTCCACCCCAGACCATATGAGCCAATGGTGTATATACGGTAATCAACCATATTGGAATAAACATAAGCATTGCTTTTAGGTTTACTCTACCAACTACAGAACCAGTAATAATTGCAACTGTAATGATGGGGAACATGCCTTGAAATAACATAAATGCAGCATCAGGAATATTTAAATTCATTGTTGATTTAGAAAAAGATATGCCATTTAATAACACATTATGCAAATTACCGATAAATTTACCATTACCAGAAAAAGCAAGTGAATAACCTAAAACACTCCATACCAATGGAGCAATTCCTAAAATAATAACTGATAAAAAAACTGTATTACTAGCATACTTTTTATTAGCTAGGCCACCATAAAATAAGGCTAAACCTGGTGTCATAATCCATACTAATGCTGCTGATATCAATACCCAAACAATATCTCCTGTATCCATCATATCTCTCCTCGCAAATAAAAAATTCTATACCAATTAACTATTAGGATACTTATTTTTTATTTACTTTCAAAGTGATTTTGTTAGTTAATATGACATTAACAAGCATTAATATTATAAAATTAATATGTACGTTTTTTTACCATTGTTTATTTTTTACTTTCTTGATCAAGATTTTCTTGATGGACTACTTCACCAAAATCCTGAATAAACCTTAAAATATCCTCAGCTTTTTCCGATCCGAAAATATCAATCCATCCGTTAAATCGATCACGTACTTTCCTACTAATTATACGCTCTGCTTCTTTACCATCAGGAGTTAAGTGCAATAACATTCTACGTCGATCCTTAATATCTGGTTCTTGGTAAATATAATTTCTTTTCAATAACATTTTGATTTGTCTAGAAATTGCCGCACGGGTCACATTACGTTCATCAACAATATCTGTTAATGTAAGTGTTTCACGTTGAGCCACATCTCTTAGTATTAAATACTGTTCAAATGATAATTTATATTTAGCTGCTGGCTGGGCAATTACATCATCCAGATATTTAACATATGCTAAATACACATCAATATATTTTTCTAGTAATTCCGATTTCATTTACTTTAGATCCTCTCAGTTACTAACTTCAGCCGACTTTATTATCTGCTAAAATAATCTTAATTTCTGCTAACATTTCTGGTGTTTTTTCCCACTCATCCCAGCTTGACATCTCCCAAACTGGCATTTTCTGAGTTTCATTAATGTATTTTTCATATATTTGCACATGTTTTGAATGTGGAATATTTAATTTAAGAATTCTAACCTCTTTAATAAACCCCTTTTCAACCGCTGCTTCTGCACGGCCATTATGTGTTAAATTACCAACTTCATAATATTTAGAACTATCATTACGGGTAATTTCTTCAATCAAATCTAAGGTTTCTTCCATACTATGCCTCCCTAACTATCTTTAAATTATATTATATCATCAAAAACATAAAAACCCTTCGTCAAAAAAGACGAAGGGTCGGCATAAGAGAGAAAGAGAATTGATTAGAAGGTAAGAAATTTTTTCTTACTTGCTATTATATTACATAATAATGTAAGCGCTGTCAATAGACTTTACATATTTAATCATAATAAACTTAATGCTGCTCCGTCTGCAATTACTATCACATTTTTATGATTTTGTAGAATTGATGCAGGCATATTTTCAACTATCGGACCTTTTATCATATTAGCAATAGCTTGAGCCTTTTTGGTGCCATATGCCAACATAATAATCTGTTTTGCAGCCATAATTTGTTGAATACCCATGGTAATTGCTTGGGTTGGTACATCCGCTATATTTTCAAAAAAACGTGCATTAGCCTTGATTGTATTTGCTGTTAAATCAACTAAATGAGTTTTACTATCAAAGGACGTTCCCGGTTCATTAAAACCAATATGACCATTCTCTCCAATTCCTAGTATTTGAATATCAATGGGATTTTTTGCAATGATATCATTATACCGCTTTATTTCATCAGCAATAACTGTTGCATCACCATTTGGTAAATAGTTTGCTTTGAAGTTTACCTTATCAAATAATTTTTTTTGCATAAATTGATGATAACTTTGAGGATGCTTTGCAGATAAACCAACGTATTCATCTAAATTTACTGATACAACATGTTGCATATTAATATGTTGTGCAATTATAGCTTGATATAAAGTAATCGGTGTACTTCCTGTTGCTAATCCAAGACAATTTAATCTATTATTTTTTAATGCATTACTAATAATACGAACCCCTTCGTTCCCTCCATCTTCTGGGGTATTAACTTTTATAATTTGCATATTAAATCCTTTCTGTTCATTGGTATATACCAATGATAACCTACTATCCATAGTTTAACAAGATTTAATCCCACTAATGCTTTTAAATCTACCAATAATAATCACTTTTTCTTCATTCATTACACAAAAAAGCAACTAATTGAAAGGATCAATCAGTTGCTTTTTATTTTTTTAACTCATATCAATTAACAAAGCACCAATAAATCCTTCTTATTGCACTGTAACTGACTTCGCTAAGTTTCTTGGACGATCAACATCTAAGCCACGACCTAACGATGTATAATATGATAATAATTGAACAGGTACTGTCGCTAGAAGAATTGCTAACTGTTGGACAACTTGCGGATCATCATCTTGGGCATCAACTGAAGGCAAAATAACTTGATCTCCTTCTTTAGCATTTTCTTTAGTCGTAATAATCATCGTATGAGCACCACGCGCGGCCGTCTCTGCTAAATTAGATCGTGTCAAATCAGCTGTAGCACTTTGTGTTAACAGTGCAATTACTGGAGTCTTTTCTTCAATCAATGCTAAAGTTCCATGTTTTAGCTCCCCTGCTGCGAACCCTTCCGTATGGACATAAGAAATTTCTTTCAACTTCAAGGCTGCTTCAAGTGCTAGTTCGGCATCATTAATTCTACCAATGTAAAATGCATGTTTAGCATTAACCAAGTATTCTTCAGCTAACTCTTGATACTTTTCTTTATTTTGTAAAATTGCCTCCATCGCTATTGCAATTGAAGCTAAGGGATGTGCTACATTGAAACTGTCATTAGCCATCGCTTGGGCTAAAATTGCCAATACTGAAATTTGTGCCGTATAAGCTTTAGTTGATGCAACTGCAATCTCAGGGCCTGCCAACAATGGTAATGCATAAGTAGCCTCACGTGCTAACGTTGAATTAGGAACATTAGTTAGCGTCAATGATTTAAATCCACGTTCTTTAACCATTTGGAGTACTTCGCGTGAATCAGCGGTTTCACCGGATTGTGATAAGAAAACAAAAAATGGATTATCTTCGGGAATAAAGTTATCATATGCAAACTCTGATGAAATTTCAACTTGAGTTGGCTTATTAACTAATCCTTCAAACATTCGCTTTCCGATTAATGAAGCATGATATGAAGTTCCTGCTGCCACAATATAAATTCTTTGTGCTTTTTGCAACGCATCTTTAATTTCATTATCAAGCGCAACATGTTGTTGTGCATCCATATAATGTTCCAAAATTGTCCGAATTACATTAGGCTGTTCTTCAACTTCCTTTAGCATATAGAATGGATAAAGTCCTTTGTCAGTTTCTGACGCATCAATATCTAAGCGAAAAGCTTCGTGGTTTACTACGTTTCCTTGTTCATTTAAAATAGTAATTTCATCACCTTTTACAATTGCCATTTCACCATCATCAAGAGCCATAAAGTCATGCGTATATTCCAACATTGCGGCTGCATCAGAAGTCACAACATTAAAATCATCCCCTAGGCCAAGCAAAAGTGGGCTTTTATTTCTTGCCACATACAATGTATCTGGCTGCTGATTATCCACTAATACGAATCCGTAAGATCCATCACCAATTAAATTCAAAACTTTTCTAAAAGCAGATACTATATCCAACTTTTTATTTTCAACAAAAAATGCAATTAATTGAACAGCAACTTCGGTATCTGTTTCTGATTTAAAAGGTACATCTGCTAAATACGTTTGGCGTAATTCACGGAAATTTTCAATCACCCCATTATGCACTAAATAAAATCGACCAGATGCTGACACATGAGGGTGTGAGTTACGAGCACTTGGCACACCATGTGTCGCCCATCGTGTATGAGCAATTCCCGTCGTCCCTTGAATTTTTTTATCGGCAACCATCTCTTCAAGTTTAGCTACCCGACCTTTTTCTTTATATAAATATTCTTTTCCATCTTTATCATTAACATAGACCCCGGCTGAATCATAGCCACGGTATTCTAGTTTTTCTAATCCTCGTAATAGAACTGGTAACGCAACTTTATTCCCAGTTATTCCAACAATTCCACACATAGTGAATCCTCACTTTATAATTTTATATTTAATGGTCTAAATCATATTAACCTAAATAAAAGATATTTGTCAAGAATAACCTTAAATTGGTATAGACATCTTTTGATGATTTTAATTGTAATTACATATTTGTATTTAACTATCATTGTTAACAAATTATACCTATCATTATAGGTACTGTGTTCAAAAAAACGAGACTAGCGAAGTTACCTCAGTCTCGTTTAATCATTTAAATAATATTTTAAAAATATCAAATTCAAAAATTGGTATAGCCTAACTAGACAACACCAACTTCAGTTTTAACAACTGCCACAATTCGATTAACATATTTTGTAACCATTTCTTGGGTTGGCGCCTCTGCCATTACTCGTAAAAGGTTTTCTGTTCCACTTGGCCGCACAAGAACGCGTCCATCACCATTCATTTCTGCTTCAACTTCGGCAATAACATTTTTAATTGCCGTATTTTCTAAAGCTTCTTTTTTATTATTAACTTGTACATTAACCAATTTTTGCGGATATTCGGTCACATCATTGGCCAAAACAGATAATTTTTTTCCAGTAACTTTCATTATATATAATAATTGAATTGCTGTTAGCATTCCATCACCGGTGGTATTCCAATCCAAAAATACAACATGTCCTGATTGTTCACCACCAACGTTATAGCCATTTTTCAACATTTCTTCAACTACATAACGATCCCCAACTGCGGTTTTAACTGATTGCATATCATTAGCTTCTAGCGCTTTATACATACCAATATTTGACATAACGGTTGTTACAACCGTATTTTTTTTAAGGCGTCCATTTTCATTCAAATATTTACCAGTAATAAACATTATTTTATCACCATTAACAAGATTACCTAACTCATCAACTGCAATTAACCGGTCTCCATCACCGTCAAACGCTAAACCAACATCCGCACTTTTAGCAAGGACAAATTTAGCTAATTCTTCGGGATGCGTAGATCCAACCCCATCATTAATATTAATACCATCGGGGCTAGTTGCCATTGTACTAAAATCAGTTCCCAAATCAGCAAATAAATGTGACACCAAGCCAGAAGTTGCTCCATTTGCAGCATCAATTGCAACATTTAAGCCACTTAAATCATCGGGGATCGTATCTTGTAAAAATTTAGTGTATTTCAACGCACCTTCAGGATAATCTGAAACACTTCCTAAGCCCTGTGCTGCCGGTCGTGGTAAGGTGTCAACTGGCGCATCTAATAGTTGTTCAATCTCAAATTCTAAAGCATCAGATAGTTTAAAACCATCTGCACCAAAAAATTTAATTCCATTATCGGCAGCAGGATTGTGTGATGCAGTTATCATAACACCAGCATCAGCTGATTGTGCACGAACTAAATAGGCAACGCCGGGTGTAGACATTACGCCTAAACTCAATACTTCAATTCCAACTGATAATAAACCCGATATTAACGCATATTCTAACATTTGTCCTGAAATACGAGTATCATGCGCTACTAAAACCCGAGGCTGTCGCGCTTGTGAACTAGCATGTTGCGTTAGTACATACCCACCTGCACGGCCTAATCTAAACGCAAGTTCAGGTGATAAACTTTCATTTGCTACCCCTCGAACACCATCTGTGCCAAAATATTTCAGTTTAATTTCTGTCATTTTATATCTCCCTATTTATCAGTACTTGAACTTGAACTAGTCCTACTATTAACGACAGCTGTATCTTTTGTACTGGTTGCCTTGCTAGTTTGACTTGTGTCTCCATTTTTACCACTTGGTGTAATCGTTACCTTTAACTTACGTGGTGAAATTTTACTAATCCCTTCAAGACTGTCAATTTTAATTGTTTTCACCGTCGTCTTAGTGATGCCATCAACATCCACAGTTGTTTGAATATTTTTGATTTTATTTAAGGTCGTTTGTTGCCCGGATAAAACAACTTCATTAACATTAGCCGTTAATTCATAATCACCGTTATCTTTACCTTGTGCTTTTAATACTACTGGGACTGTTTTTTGGCCTTGCCCCGCTTTAATATTTAAATTAACTTGAGTCGTTTGTGGACTCAAAACAACATCTAATAGTTTACCATTAGCATTAATTGCTTCTAATTTAACTTGTTGTTGGACACTACGCCGTGTATCAACATTCAAGTTAAGCGGTGCAATAATTTGTGTAACTTGGTCAACCTGATCCTTAGCACCCGTTACTTGAACATTCTGCACACTTGAATTAGTTTGCGTTACTTCATAACCACTAGCAATACTTTCTTTATTGTAATTTACATTCACATTAAAGATTTTACTTGCACGTTGCGCGATTTCCACATTAATCTTACTTGGTATCACTTTAGCAGCAACCGTTTTATCTAACCCACTTACTTTTAGCTGCACCCGATGTTTACCTAAACTTAAATTTTTTAAATTAGCACTAATCTCAAAATTTTTAGTATTGGCTACAGCCGTCACTAATGCACTTGAGCCCGTTAATTGTACGGTAACTGTACTAGGCGCGCCAGTAACAAAATACTTACTAGTATCAACATTTACCTGTAATGGCATTGTAACTTTTACTTTGCGTTGTGATGTAAGCGTCGTAAAAGTTCCACTACTTTGATTATCTTTAGCTTGTTGCGTAGCTTGATTTGAATTGCCAACATAAATAAATAATGCAATTGCAAATATTAATGAAATTACTAAATAAATACCTTGTGCTTTCAAAAATTTAACAATTTTCACTTTGGCTTGCCTCCCTTAAAAAAAGCATCCACGATCCTAAAAAAGCCACTCTTAGCATTAACGTTTCCTACTTGACCTAATTGCTTATGTAGCATATTTAAATAATCTTGCCGATCTAAATTTCGAATTAATTCATTATTTAGCGTAAAAGAAACTTCTCCCGTTTCTTCTGAAATAACAATTGTTAACGCATCTGTAACTTCACTAATCCCTACGGCTGCTCTGTGTCGTGTTCCAAGTTCCTTAGGAATTGTACTACTTTCTGATAATGGTAAATAGGCCGCTGCGACTGCTATTCGATTATTTTCGATGATAACTGCTCCATCATGTAATGGGGTATTTGGTATAAACGTATTAATTAATAATTGGCCACTAACTTTTGCATCGAGCTTAATACCAGTCTCAATATACTCCTCTAATCCTGTATTTTGCTCAATTGATATTAATGCCCCGATTCGCCGTTTTGCCATATATTGCATGGCAAAATCCAACGCCTCAATTAAATGTTCTTGCTCTTCATTTTGCTTCCGCGTTTTAACGAAAACTGAACCTCTTCCCAAATGTTCAAGTCCCCGTCTAATTTCAGGTTGAAAAATAACGACTAAGGCAATAACTCCCCAATTAATTATCTGACCCATCAACCATGAAAAAGTATCCAATCCAAACCAAACGCTTAAAATTTTGATAATTAACACTATCAAAACACCACGCATCAACTGAACTGCTCGGGTCCCTTTTAATAACATTAATAATTGATATATAACAAACCAAACGACAGCAATATCAATCAAATGTACTAAGTTTCTTAATGTTAATAGACTTCCTACATCCACGGTACCGATCCCTACCTTTTTTATGTAGATTTTTCATACTAAATTTTATTATACCATGATATTAATTTTCAACCATTATTACATCTAGCATTTAATAATGCTTTCGTTCTTTTCACCAGATTACTGTTTTTAATCACAAAAAAAGTAGTTAACACTTAAAATTAACCACTTTTTTAATAGCTTCTTATAATTCTGATGAAGATTCCATGATTTTATCAATCAATCCATATTCCAAAGTTTCCTTTGCATCCATCCAATAATCACGTTCAATATCTTTTTCAACTCTTTCTAATGGTTGATTAGCATTTTCTGCCAAAACCTTAGCAAGCCGATGTCTTGTTTTTGTAATTTGTTGATAGGCAATTTCAATTTCAGTTTGTTGACCTTGAGCACCACCCATTGGTTGGTGAATTAAATACTCTGCATTTGGTAGCATAAAGCGTTTACCCTTTGTTCCTGAAGAAGCAATAATTGTTGCCATTGATGCAGCTAAACCCATAACCACTGTTTGAATGTTTGACTTAACAAAATTCATCGTGTCAACAATTGCCATTCCAGCAGTAACAACTCCACCAGGAGAATTGATATACATGTAGATATCTTTCTCTGAATCTTGGGCATCAAGGAACAATAATTGAGCCACAATAGCATTGGCCATACCATCCTCAATTTGACCACTAACCATAATAATACGATCTTTTAATAAACGTGAATATATATCATATGCCCGTTCACCACGTGATGATGTTTCAATAACTGTAGGTACTGGATACATATCAAATCCTCCTTTTAATTAAATTAGCATTCCATAACATTGAGTGCTAATAGGTACACTTAATATTACCGCAAAGGTCAAATTAGGTCAAATAAATAATCTTTCTTTATTTAATTGGCAATGGTCGTCCTTCACGAACTATTTGTGCATATTCTTTAATTTTACGCATTCGATGATTAACCCCTGATTTAGAAATTGGACCATTTGGTACAAACTCGCCTAATCCGCTTAAACTAACGTCGGGGTGATTTAGCCTAGTTTCTGCCATTTCGCGTAATTTAACTGGCAAATTAACTAAACCCACTTGATCTACTAACAGTTCGATATCAGCAATTTGGCGAGCGCTAGCATCGGCCACTTTATTAGCATTAGCTTCTTCAGCATTCGTCAACCGATTAACAGAATTTTTAATATCTCGCATAATCCTAACATCTTCAAATTGAAGCATACTGTTAGTTGCTCCAATCAATTGTAAAAAGTCCGCTATTTTTTCTGCTTCTTTGAGATAGACAATATAACCCGAGCGCCGTTCTGTTGTCCTAGCATTTAACCGATATAAGTTCATTAACTCGGCTAATTGTTCATTGTGATCTTGGTATAATGAATAGATTTCTAAATGATAGCGGCTAGTTTCTGGATTATTAACCGAGCCAGCTGCTAAAAAAGCTCCGCGCAAATATGATCGTTTTTCTGAGTCCGTTGCAATAATACTTACTGGCACCGTTTGATTAATTTCAAATCCTTCCATAATTTTTAAATCATCCAAAATTTGTTGTACATTATGAGCTAAACGCACAATATAAACATTATTTTTTTTAAGTTTCATTTGACGTCGAATAATGACCTCTGACTCAGTCTCAAAAAATTGACCCAATAATGAATATATTCGTCTAGCTGTAGAGGCATTTTCTGTTTGAATGTTTAAAGTGAATTGTCGATTATATAAACTAAGTGAGCCATTCATTCTTAATAGTGCTGATAACTCTGCTCTACCATTATTAGCATGAACCTCTAAACTTGTTAGCTCTTTCTTTACATCACTAGCATATGACACACTGTGATTCCTCCAATTAATTTAATTTTTCCTGGCTAAAATTTTCATAAGTTGATCAACAACTCCTTGCCCATTGTGAAAAGCACCATTATCCCGTAATTCTAATAAATCAGCTTTAATTTCAATGACCCCTATTTTTTTTAATTGATTTGAATCATGTCTAACCTGTTTTGAAACTTCATTCCATCGTTGCCAATCAATATAATCTTCTGGCACTTCGGTTGTATTAACAATCGTATGTGTTATTACGTTTGCGCCAACATGTTGATTAATAACTTCAACATGATCACCATCAGAAAAATTATCCGTCTCTCCTTTTTGGGTCATAATATTGGAAATATACACAACATCTGCGCGTGTTGTTTTCAACGCTAAGGCAACATCACTAATCGTTAAATTAGGTAAAATGCTCGTATATAGTGATCCGGGCCCTAAAATAATCTGATCAGCTTGTGCAATGGCTGTGATAACTTGTGGCACTGCCTTAGCTTTTTTACTAGTAGAGTCAGTTTGCGGTTCTACCCAAACTTTCTCAATCACTTTATGTGCTTTAGTTATTTTTGCCTCACCAATTAACGTTGATCCATCTGCAAATTTAGCATGTAAAACCAATGGCTCATTAGCTACTGGATATATTTGCCCTTTAACTTCCATCATTTTACTTAATTTTTGAACTGCATCAAAGATATTTAAATCCATTTCTTGCATCGCTGCAATAATTAAATTACCAATACTGTGGCCAGCAAAAAAATCATCACCTGATTTAAATCGATATTGAAACACCTTTAAATAAACTGGATCTAAGGTTGACAGTACCACCATGACATTTCTAATATCACCTGGTGGCACTACATTAATATAATTACGTAATAACCCTGATGACCCACCATCATCTGCCACGGTCACTACTGCTGTAATATCAACGTGTTCTTTTTTTAATGCTTTTAGTACGACAGGCAGTCCTGACCCCCCGCCAATTATGACGACCTTTCTCACGAACGAACGCTTGATTCCTTTCTTAACTCAATATCACGGTGGGTAATTCGAGTTTTGTACGTTTTTTCAATTGTTTGACCGATTCTTTCAGCAAATGCAACTGACCGATGTTGTCCACCAGTACAGCCAATTGCAATCACTAATGAAGTTTTGCCTTCTAAAATATATCTTGGCAAAGTTAGCTGTAATAATTTCATATATGTTTCATAAAAGGCTTGGGCACCATCACTTTGCATTACATAGTCATACACTCTTTTATCAAGTCCTGTCAATGTTCTAAGCTGCTCATCATAGTACGGATTTTTTAAAAACCGAATGTCCCAAACTAGGTCAGCATCCAATGGTAAGCCATATTTAAAGCCAAATGACATCACTTGTACATTAAACGGCGCTTTATGCTCTCCATTACTAAATTTCTCGAACAACATTTTTCTAAATTGACGAGGTGAATACTCATCAGTATTAATAACAATGTTAGCTCGCTCCTTAACACCTTTCAACACGCTTCGCTCTTTTTTTAAACCTTCCATTATTCGACCATTATGTGCCAATGGATGTTGCCGTCTTGACTCTTTATATCGTGCAACTAACTCTTGGTCTGATGCGTCTAAATATATAATTTCAGCTGTATTTTCTTTGGTTGAGGTGATTTCATTTAAATTACCAATTAAATCAAGTGCCCGGACATCTACCACTAAAGCTACTCGATTTACCGTTGAATTAGTTCTTACCATATTAAAAAATTGCGGTAATAAAGTTGCTGGTAAATTGTCAGTAGTTAAGAACCCCATATCCTCAAAGGCTTGCATGGCAACTGTTTTACCAGCACCACTCATGCCAGTTATAATCACAATTTGTTTTTGTTCTTCCATCATTGCCTCCTTTTTTACCCTATTTTAGTATACCATTTTACTGATTAAAGTAATTCAATCATCGCTAAATTTAAACAAACAATCATTTAAATACCTTAATCCTAGTAGTAACCTCTAGCTAAATAGCATGTGCTATTATACGCAAAAAGAGTTCGGAAATATTTCCGAACCCTTTTTCAGATTAAACTAAATTAATTAATTTTGGCTAATGTAAAAATTGAATTAAAATACCAGCAATAACTAAAACAATTGCTCCACCAAGTCGATTGCCCATTTGTGCAAAGGCAATTAAGCCCATTCGATTTGAGGCTGATAACACGGCAACATTCCCTGTTCCACCCATACTATTATTGCAGAGACCTGCAGTAATAACTGATTCAACCGGGAATAAACCAAACATCTTGCCAATAAAGGCACTAGCAAGTGAAATTGTAATAATGCTTGTCAAACACAGCACAACAAATTGCCAAGTTAAAGCACTAGCTAATAAACTAAGGTTTAAGAGGGCAATCCCAATTCCAGCAAGCACTGCATGTGTCAAGTTTTTAACAATTAATTGGTTAAACATTATTGCGGCATCTTCATAATATTGTGGCAATAAATTAAATGCTTTACATAAAATAACCACAATAATAATGAACGCATATGTGTGAACCTTAGGAACCAAACTATTTAAAATAGTTCCAATCATAAAGAACGTTAATGCCATTAACATACCAACACCCATTTGCATAATATCAGGTTCTACTTGGCGTGTTTTTGAATATTTAGGATCAATTTCCATTAATATTGCGTGCCCATCATACTTAGTATCCTTACCAACTTTAGCAACCATGGCAGCACTAATGATTGCCATCACATTCCCTAAAGCTGAAGCAGGAATTAATTGTGAAATCATCGCTGCTGATGATTGACCTAAAGCATGACCGTAAATACTTGATAAAGGCACGACACCGGCACCAATTCCCCCAGCCATGATTGGTAATGAAACATACATAACTGAGTGACCAAAACCATTTCCTAGTAGCATACCAACTAAACCAACCGCAAAGAAAGTGATAATCATTGATAGTAACGCTACTGGGATGAAACGTACTGAAGCTTTTAATAATAAATTACGATTCATACCTAAAATTGCCCCAGTAATTAAAGCGGCAATATAGAAATCTAAAAAGCCCATATTGTTAATGAAGTTTTTAGTAATATCGACAGTATCTGCTGGTATTACACCAAAAGTTGCTAAGGCAGCTGATGCAAAAATACAAAATACAGATCCACCACCAAGATATGAATTAAAAATTGGTAATTTCTCACCAATGAAATAAAATAAGTGCCCAAGCAATGTTAAAACTAACACTGCTCCTAAAATATTATTTGGTAGTTTGTGCATTGCCATAATAATAATCAATACAGCAAGCATAATTAAATACATTGGCAAGCTAATTCCACTAATTTTTGTTGCCAATATTTTATTTTTATATAGCTTATTTTCAGCTACTGGTTTGTCACCTTGATTCATAACTATTTCCTTTATTATCCAATTTCTTTATGGTCGTCAAATTGGCGGCTATAATAATTATTTGTATTCTGGAACCCACTTCATATCAGCAACAGCTTTTTTAGCATCACTAATTGGTTCACGGTTTAAGTTTTGCGCAAGTACACTTTCAGCAGTTGCTTCTGCAATAATTTGTGAGAACTTAGTAAGGTCTGAAACTGGTGGTAGTACAGCAGCACCCTTAGCATTTGAGTCAACCAAGCCACCTAAAGCGTGAATAGCAGCTGAAATGGTTTCTTGTGTCAATAATTTAGCAGTTGAAGCAACTAATCCAAATCCAAGACCAGGGTAAATTAAAGCATTGTTTCCTTGACCAATGTGGTAAGTTACACCATTGTATTCTACATCAGCAGCAGGAATACCAGTTGAAACTAAAGCTTTACCATCAGTCCACTTAATTAAATCTTCAGCAGTTGCTTCTGCTAATTTAGTTGGGTTTGATAATGGGAAGATAATTGGTCGTTCAGTGTGTGCAGCCATTTCCTTAACGATTGCTTCAGTAAATGTGCCTGGTTGTGTTGAAGTACCAACTAAGACAGTTGGGTGTACTGCTTTGACAACTGCTTCTAATGAAGTTAATTCAGCAGCATTTGCAAATTCACTGCGATCACGCGTAAATGCTTTTTGGGCTGGTGTTAAATCAGGTGTATCATTGAACAATAAACCTTGCTTATCAACTAAATAGAAGTGTTTACGTGCTTCTTCTTCAGTTAAACCTTCTTGTAACAATTCATTAAACATTTGATTGGTAATACCCATACCAGCTGTTCCAGCACCAAATGTAACGAAAGTTTGATCCTTCAATGATTCTTTTGAAATGTTTAATGCACCTAAAACTCCAGCTAAAACAATCATTCCAGTACCTTGGATATCATCATTAAAAGTAGCAATTGAATCTTTATACTTATCCAAGATAACTTGAGCATTGGCACGACCAAAATCTTCCCAGTGTAACAATGATTCAGGGAATAATTTTTGTTCTGCGGCTACAAATTTGTCAATAAAAGCTAGGTATTCTTCACCAGCAATCCGTTCGTGACGGTTTCCTAAGTACAATGGATCTTCCAACAATGCTTTGTTGTTAGTACCTGAGTCAATACTGATAGGTAATACTTGGGCCGGATTAATTCCAGCCGCCGCAGTGTAAACCATTAATTTACCAACGGCAATATCAACACCGTTAACACCCCAGTCACCCATACCAAGAATTCCTTCAGCATCAGTTACAACGACTAAGCGAATATCGCGGCCATCAGCTGCATTCTTTAAAGTAGCTTCAATGTCTTCTGGCGCATCAACTGATAAAAAGGCTGCATTTTGTGGATTCATGTAAATTTCGTTATATTGTTCAATTGCATCAGCCACAACTGGATCATAAACAACAGGCATGAATTCAACTACGTGTTGATCCATTAAATGATAAAATAAAGTAACGTTTTCATTGAACAAATTCATCAAGAAGATGCGTTTTTCTAATGGTGAGCTTTTACTTTGAAATTGTGCATATACTTGTTCTGATTGTTCTTCAATTGTTTGAACCTTACTTGGTAGTGCACCAGTTAAACCAAGTGCTTCCCGTTCTTCCTTCGTAAAGGCGGTTCCTTTATTTAAAAATGAGTTATTTAAAATTGCTTTTCCAGTTAATGCCATGTTGGGCCTCCAAATAGTTTTGAACTTTTTTACAAGGGTTACTATATGCCCCTAAAAGTGCTATAGTCAAAGGTGACATTTCTTATAAATTATTTTTATATCATTATCAAAAACTCTGTTATAGCGCGAGGTTTCATATGTACATTCGAGATTTAGAATATTACCAACAAATTATTTTACAAAAAAACTTTTCAAAAGTTGCTAATTTTTTCCACGTTAGTCAACCTACTATTAGTACTGCTATCAAAAGACTAGAAGAAGAACTTAACACTCAGTTAATTATTCGTGATCATTCGCATAACGAATTAATCTTAACCCTAAGTGGTGAACAGCTATATCGTCATGCTACCCAGATTTTAAATGAATGGGCTGTAACCAAAGCTGAAATTGATCGCCTCAATAACGAACAAATTGTCTTGGGCTTACCACCAATCATTCAAAATTATTATTTTACTAATATTGCACAAACTCTCCGTGAACGAGGGATGCTGAAAAGTATCACTACTGTTGAAGGTGGTTCAAATGATTTACGTAAAAGCTTACAACGTGGTGAAGTTGACATCGCCTTACTTGGTTCAGCTGAGCCTATGGCCTATAAATCATTATTAACTGAAGAATTTGATAGACACAGTTATCAAATTTTTGTTAGTAAAAAGCATCCCCTAGCCGCCAAAAAAGCAATTAAATTTAGTGAACTGCGGCATGAGCCGTTTATTTTATTCACAACTAGTTTTGTCCATACGCAAGCAATTAATAAACTAGCAAGTCGTAATCACTTTCATCCAAATGTTATTTTTCGTTCAAGCGATGTTAATTTCATTATGAATATGGTAGCAAATGGCTTGGGCGTTACCTTTTTAACCGGTATTACTAATCAACATCGCAGTGATGTAGTTGCTATTGACCTTCTTGATACTGATCAACCATCATTTATCACCAGTATTGCCTACCGTTCAGGTCATGTGTTAACACCTGTTCAACAAAAGTTACTGGGTATCCTATATGAAAGTTTAGAGTATTAATGCTCCCCTAACGAAAATAAAACCGGCTCTTTGTCAAATGGTACTGATAGACTAAATAATTAAATTAATTTATTAAGCAACTAATTCATAATTTGGATTAGTTGTTTTTTTGTAATTTA
>NZ_JAFBDN010000016.1 GCF_016908275.1 Periweissella beninensis
TGATACTCAAGAATTGCATTAAGTTTTGTTTGTTGAGAAAAATACATAAGAAAACCCCTCGATTGGATTTACTCCAATTCGAGGGGTTCAGTTCACTCTCTATTCAGTCTGAATAAAGAGTTGCTAACTTACATTTCACAATAAAATATTTATATCTTAATTGGTAGGACGATTGAATAAATTCGGCATCGCTATTTTACGTAAATCATTCAATAATTCACGATTACTTGGCGTTAAAATTAGTTTGTTTATTAAAACTAAAAAGTCCAAGCGAACAATCATTCGCGCAACTTCTTGCTTTATACGTTTTGGATTTTCATTAACCGCTTTATATGCCTTCAAAACAACATCACAAGCACCTTTATTTTCAAAATCGGTATATAGTTTCGCCAACAATTCCTTGGTAAAATCAACTTTCGTTTGCATCGGTACCCTCCCTACGTCGATAATATTATCATACAACCATCTCTAAAAATTACAAGCGTAAATTGTCAAATTACCTGGTTTTAGTCAAATAATTTGCCCTACCTGAATTGAAACGATGCTTGTTTAAGCTATCGTATCTAGCCCTACTAAGTTTAGTATCAAACTAATTATTTTAAATTCTGCCTTAAATGCTGTACATTTAAGGTAATAATTAACTTGGAGGACGTGTTATGAATTACACTGCGATTAATCCTTATAATGACCAAATAGTTGCCACTTTCCCAACTACAACTGATGAACAGTTACAATCGACGATTAAATTAGCAGATGAATTTTATCAAGACGCAAGCCGGCAAGCGACGCATGAGCGGATGACTGCACTAGTTGCTTTAGCGGATGAATTTGAAAACGATTTGGCGTATTATGCTCATTTTTTGACAACTAATATGGGTAAGCTACAGCGTGAGGCCATTGATGAAGTTAAAAAAACAGCAGCAATGGCGCGCTTCTATGGTGAACATGGTGATCAATTTTTAATTAATAAGGATTATCCTAGTGCCAGTGCCCCAAACAGTTATGTCGAATACCGGCCAACAGGTGTGGTAGTTGCAATCGAGCCATGGAATTTCCCTTACACCCAAGTCATGCGAATGTTTGCTCCTAATTTTTTACTTGGTAATGCTGTTATCTTAAAACATGCAAGTATTGTCCCTGAATGTGCTCAGGCTTTTCAACACGCTTGTCAAAAAGTCAATTTACCTAGGGGTGCCTTTACTAATTTGTTCGCTGATTATGGGCAAATTGATAAACTAATTGCTGATCGACGGGTTCAGGGTGTCGCCCTTACAGGTTCTGAAAAAGCAGGCCGGATCATTGCTGCTAGTGCTGGGAAGGCTTTAAAGCAATCAACAATGGAATTAGGTGGTACTGATGTTTTTATTGTTTTAAAAGATGCTGATATTTTCCAGGCTGCCCAAGCAGCAGCTAAGGCACGACTTAGCAATGCTGGTCAAGTTTGTGCATCAGCCAAACGCTATCTAATTGCTGATGAAATTTATGATGAGTTTATGCAACAATTAACCGCAGTTTTTGCAACTTATCAGCCTGGTAATCCTAGCCTGGTGACGACCAATTTGGCACCGCTTTCCTCTAAAAATGCCCAAGCAAAATTACAACAACAAGTTACTGATGTTCTCGCAGGGGGGGCTAAAATAATTTGGGGTGATGCTAAGCCAATTGATGGTCCGGGTGCTTTCTTTAATCCGTTAATTATTACTGGCATGGCTTTTGACAATCCTATGTATGATACGGAGTTATTTGGTCCAGTAGCTCAAGTTTATCGCATTAAAAATGATGCTGATATTCTTAAGTTAGCGAATACTTCTAACCATGGGCTAGGTGGTGCAATATATACTCAAGATATTGAGCACGCCAAAATCCTAGCCCATTATATTGAAACTGGTCAAGTTGCGATAAATCAAGTTCTTTCATCACAAAGCGAAATCCCATTTGGTGGTATTAAGGATTCTGGTTATGGTCGTGAACTAAGTGATCTGGGTATCCTGGCTTTCGCAAATATTAAAGCGATTATTAATTAATCGCGATTCCTAACCTCCCCCTTTAACTCTTAGCTACTACTGTTCTAACACTAGGAACTTGACTGATCTTTTTCAATTTATTACAAGAAAGTCTGGCTTAAACGCCAGGCTTTTTTATCGTTTATTTAACAGTTACCGGGCATCAAAAATTGGTGGTGTATAACTCATAATAAAGTCATTAATTTCCGTGAAGCTAGTAGTAAATAACAAGTGATTGCGATCATATTCAGATAAAAAATTATTTGTTACCATATCATCAAACATTTGCTTTAAGGGATCGTAATAGCCATCAATATTTAAGAAAATACATGGATTGTCATTATCACCTACCCGTGTCCAAGAAAAAGCATCGGCAATCTCCTCCAACGTCCCGGGGCCACCTGGTAAAGCTAGACAAACATCGGCTAACGTGAGCATTTGTTCTTTCCGCACGGCCATATTAGCAACTACCCGTAAGTCATTTAAGCGCATTAATTGCGTATGATGCTTGGCTAAGTTTTCTGGCACAATCCCAATAATGTCACCGCCATTATCCAAAATTGTATTCGCCAAAATACCCATTAAACCATTTTTACCACCACCATAGACTACACGATGCTTATTTTTAACTAGCCATTGGGCAAATTCACGTGTTTTACTTGCAAAAATCGGCTTATTTCCATTTGAAGCACCACAATATACTGCAAATGTTTTCATCTTGCTTTACTCCTTTTTCTATTTATTAGTTAACTTAAATAATACACTTTATCAGAATTGTTAGGCAATAACTAACCACTTTTTATAGCTAAACCAAATTTAAGACACTTTACTTATTTTTAGCTATACTAGATTAAATAAACTTTTTCTTATTAATTTTTTGAGGGGGGATTTTATGACAAATTCGAATTTATCTATTACTGAGAACAAATCACTGATCACACAGGCTAAGATGCTAAAAAGGCAACAAACTGATATGCGTAATTTAGCGGCCCTTGAACAAAAGATTAACGAAATGCCTTTAGTCGATGCTATTTTAGCCAAGCAGTTACATCATTTGGTTACTAATATTGCCCCTAATTTACAGGCCAAAACTTGGTATGGTATGCCAGCCTATACTAATGATGATAAAAAAATTATCTTTTTCTTTCAACCAGCTGCTAAATTTTCTGCACGTTATGCAAGTATTGGCTTCAATGACACCGCTAATTTAGATAATGGTGATTTTTGGCCCACTACCTTTGCTATTAAAACTTGGACCCCACACGTTGCTAAACAAGTTGAAAATTTAATTCGAACTGCCCTTTAATAAGTCCATCTAGGTGCTAACACGACTTTACTTTGCTATCGATTTTCATCGTATTAGCACACTTCCTTTTTAGTTTGCCACCTTACCGATAAAGATAAAGCATTTTACATTAAATTTAGATTAGATATTCACAAAAATAGATTATAGAGTTATAATAATCTAAATCTTTATCAAAAGTGAGGTGTTTTTATGACAACAAAAATTGGAGTAATCGGTATGGGCCATGTTGGTAGCACAGTTGCCCATGCGCTGATTGTTGAAGGGGTAGCCCAAGACTACGTTTTAATTGATACAAATACGGCTAAGGTTAAGGCTGATGCACTTGATTTTGAAGATGCGATGGCTAATCTTGATCATTTTGCTAACATTACAGTTAATGACTATGCTGCTCTCGGGGATGCTGATATTATTGTGTCCGCCTTAGGTAATATTGATCTTCAAAATAACACTAGTGACGATCGCTTTGCTGAATTTCCATTTACTAGTAAAGCAGCTAAATCAGTTGCTGAGCAAATTAAGGCTAGCGGTTTCAATGGTGTTATTGTTGTCATTTCAAACCCAGTTGATGTAATTACAAGTATTTATCAAAAATATTCCGGCCTTGCAAAAGCCCAAGTAATTGGTACTGGTACTCTTTTAGACTCTGCTCGTATGAAGCGTGCCGTTGGCCAACGGCTTAATTTAAATCCTAAGTCAGTCTTTGGCTATAATCTTGGTGAACATGGTAATTCGCAATTTACCGCTTGGTCACAAGTACGTGTCAAAGGTCAATCGATTGAGCAATTAGCTAGTGATCTAGGTTTAGACCTCGATGAATTAAGTCATGAGTCAATTATTGGTGGCCACACGGTCTTTAGGGGTAAGCTTTATACAAATTATGGAGTTGCTTCCGCAGCCGTTGCCCTTGTCAAAGTTGTTTTGAGCGATGCCAAGGTTGAACTACCAGTCTCTAACTATTACGAACCACTGAACACCTATCTTTCCTATCCAGCCGTTGTTGGCCGCCAAGGTATTCTTGAACAAGCCAAGCTAACATTAACGGACGCTGAAGAGGAAAAACTAGCCCTTTCCGCTAAATATATCAAAGAAAAATTTGAAGGCTTTCAAGCGCAACAAAATTAGTAAGTAACCAATTAAATAAGCGTAGGAGTTAACTACTCTTACGCCTATTTTTATAACTAGTTTTCCAACACCGTTTCCCTAACAATCCGTAAAAACTGCTAATAAAAAGAGCAAGCGTCTATTGACCCTCACTCTTTTTGATATTTTGTAAATAGCGCTGCATTTTCCGTGAGATAGTGCAAAACTAACCTTTTAGGAAATCTGCTTGCTTATATTCAGGATTAGGATAAGTATAAAAACCAGCACCAGATTCAACGCCAATTTGATTGTTATCAATCATTGCTTTAATTTTTTGCGCGACCTTTTGGGCCTCAGGGTTTTTCTTAGCGGCATTAATTTGATAAACCGTATTCATTCCGACAACGTCCATAATTGCAAATGGTCCCATTGGTGCGCCAGTTGCAATCATCCAAGTTTTATCAATATCTTGTGGTTGTGCAATATCATTAACCCATAAATCTGTCGCACTATCTAAAAACGGTACTAACATTGAATTTAACACATAACCTGGTTGTTCCTTATTGATCAAAATTGGTACCATTTTGATTTCATGTGAAAATTCAACAAATGTTGCTGGCAACTGCGGATCTGTTTTTGCACTTGGCATAATTTCAGCTGTGTTTCCTTGCCAAATATTATTAGCGAAGTGATAATTTAAAAATTGTTCTGGTCGGTCAACAAACTTTGCTAAATCACTCGTTAGCATTGTTGAAGAATTAGAAGCAATTACAACTTTTTTATCCGCAATTTGACCGAATTTTTCATAAAAATCTTTTTTTACATCAATTGATTCGGGTAATGCTTCAATAACCAAGTCAGCATCTTTTAATGCTTCTTGCAAATTAGTTGTATATGTCAAATTCTTACGAGCATCTGCTATTTGGGCATCACTACTTTTAAAATAAGCTTGAACGGCTTTCTCCCAACGTGCAACTCGGGCTTTGGCACTTTCAAGTGAGTGCTCTGCCCGGCCCCAAATTGTGACATTTTTACCACTATAGGCACTCATATAAGCAATTTGTGACCCAAGAGTCCCTCCACCAGCAATAACTACGTTTGTATATGTCATGATTAAATTCGACCTTTCATTTATAGTTTTCTCAATTCTTATGCCTAAACTAATTATATCAATTTTTAAATTGTTATTGACACCTAAGCATCACCTTTTAACCATTTGCAACGGTAAACCGGGCTTGATGATGTTGTGGCGATAATATTTCGGAAACCATAGCGACGGCCATCGTCCCAGCTGTAGTCGTTGCATCCCCCTTTGTATTAACTAATAACTGATCGGTACCATATAAAATAGTCGTGGCTACTTCTCCCGGTACAAAGTTAAGCGATGGCGAGATGCCAAACCAATCAACATTATCAACATCCCGTAAAAAATTTAATTCTTTTAATTGATTTTGTGGAATTACGCGCCACGCTAAAGTACTTGCATCTGCTTCAATGTCTTTAACTGCTAAATGTTGATTTTTACCTTCACCAACGATTAAGCTACCTGCACCAAGAATAAATGCCAAACGTGGCGCTGTTTCAGCTCTAAACATTGCTATTAATTTCGTAGCTAAATCAACATGTAAGTATGCTTTTTCTGGTACCGTCGCAAATGCATCAACAATTACATCGACCCCCTTAAAATCAGCTTTGGTTAACGCTAGCGCATCTTTGACTACAATCTCAATAGCCGCATGTTCATTTTGCAATGCTTGTAACTTGTCAACATTTCGACCATTCGCAACTACATCAATATTCTTGGCAATCGCTTCTTTAACAATTGCACTACCGGCCATCCCCGTTGCCCCGATTACAAATATTTTCATAACAACACTCCTTTTTACTAACTTTTTAAAAGTAACTTTACAATCTTAGTATAACACTACTTACTAATTTAACCCACCTTATTTTCATAGGTATTTACTAATTGCTTGGCTATAAGCCACTTTACTTACTCTATTGGAGGTAATCCCGATATGACAAAACACATTTACTTGGTTCATGGCTATCAATCTTCGCCACATGCTAATTGGTTTGATTGGCTTAAAACACAATTAAAATTTAAAAATCAACAGCAACTTAATGTCTTACATCTCCCCACCCCAAATCATCCTAATCCCGGGGCGTGGGATCATGCTTGCCATACAACCATTACAGCCAACAGCGACTTAATCTTAATTGGTCATAGTCTAGGTTGTATGCAAATTCTTAGATTTTTGCAGCAGCATCCTGATTTAAAACAGGTGAATGTCATTTTAGTCGCTGGTTTTAGTGAACATTTAACTACTTTACCGGAATTAGATGCATTCACTAATTATCAATTAAATTTTCAGCAGCTAAAACAGCAAATTAGCCACCTAACCGTTTTTGCCGCTAAAAACGATGCCATCGTTAATTTTGAATATACCGCTAAATTAGCACATAATTTGAACGGTAGTTTTGTCTTACTACCTACTGGTCATCATTTTATGGGAAGCGAAGGTTATGTTAAGCTTCCTGTCGTATACAACGAATTATTAAAGATATTATAGTGATTACCTTTAGCTTCTTTATAAACTAATCCATCCCTCACTAATACTAATCGCAACAGCTTGAGCACGATTGCTTGTACCTAATTTATTGTAGATATCTGTTAAATGGTATTTAATCGTCCGTTCACTTAGACGCAACTCTTCTGATATTTCTTTCACATGCTCACCTTGAGCAATTTTTGACAAAACAGTTTGTTCCTTAATCGTTAATGGATTTTGATTATCTTTGTTATGTCCTACAGTATCTTGATACCAAACTTTATTACTTGGATTATCAATTAAAAATTTAGCTGTATTTATTATCTCAGTCACACTAGCGGTTTTTAGTAGAATGCCATCTAAGCCACTACCCCACATTTTTTCAAAAATTACTTGGTCCTCAAAAGTTGTCAGTAATAGTGTCCGCCCCAAAAAATTAATTGCATTTAATTTTTTTAAAAATTCATCACCTAACATTGTGGGCATACGATAATCAAAAATTACTAAATCGATTGGTAAATTTGTTCTTTTAATAATCATTAACGCATCAGCTCCATTAGCAGCCGTCGCCACAATTTTTATATTGTCTGTTTGCTCAACCATGTTGGTTAACCCTTCAACAATTAAGGGATGATCATCAACTAACACTAACTTGTATTCATTCACCTTTTTTTGCTACCTCCAAGGGAATTTCAACAATTATACTTGTTCCTTCGTCTACCGCACTATTTATGGTTAATGTTCCATACAAATTTTTTATGTTATTTTTTAACCCAGATAAACCATAATGATTCTTCTTTATTTCTTGATTTTGATCAAAACCAATGCCAAAATCAGTAACAATCATTTTTAATTTATCCTCAGCCACCTTAACAACAATTGTTACATTTTGACTTTGCACATGGCGATAAACATTATTTAAAATTTCAGTTAACATTTGCGATAAAGTTATCGCAGCGGCTAACTGTGCTTGGGCCCCATTATTAGGGTTTTTGAAATGTTTATTAGCAATTTTAGCTGCTTTAGTGGCAGGTGTGCCACTTATTGACATGGCTTCATTAGATAATGTTCCACCAAAACCAAATCCAGCGATTATAATTACAATCGCAATCATAATTCCTATGCCGAATACCGTTTTAGGATGCTTGTTTAATTTATGGGCATACCAATTAAAAAACTTTTTCATAACTACTTTTTTCCTACTCTCTTACCTAGATTAAATAACATCTTTTAAGTATATAGAAACAACTGACCCGTAACACCGTCCTTTAGGGTAACTTTTTTGGATTATAGCAAAAAAGCATGTGCCCTAACTACTTAATAGTAATTAAAGCGCACGCTCCTTATTTATAAATAACTTTAACTTAATTTATGGCTAATGAAATAAAGTTCAATAAGAATAAAATTGAAACAATCCATAAAATTGGACTGATTTCAGTAAACTTTTGCTTAACAGTTTTAATTAAAATGTAAAAGACAAAACCTGCGGCAATACCATAAGATATTGAATATGAAAAAGCCATGAAGGCTGACGTGAAGAAAGCAGGAATGGCAATTTCAAGATCATCCCAAGCAATTGCTTTAAATTCATTCATCATCATAATCCCGACCATAATTAAAATTGGAGCGGTTGCTGCCGTAGGAATTACATTTACAAGTGGTGCTGCCACAATCGATAGTAAAAACCCAATCGCGACAACAACTGATGTTAAGCCTGTCCGGCCACCAGCTTTAATCCCGGTTGATGCTTCAATAAAGGTTGTGGTGTTTGAAGTACCTAAAATACCCGCAAACATTGTCGCAAAAGTATCAGCAACTAGGCCGCGATCCATTTTTGACTTAAAGCCGGTTCCTTCGTAAAATTCTTTTTGATCAGCCTGTGAAAAAATTCCGGTCGTTAAGCCCGTCCCAATAAAGGTGCCAATTGCATCAAACAATCCGGATAATCCCATTGAAAAAACCGTTAGAATGACGATTAATATGTGTTTGGGCGTCGTAAACATTGACCACAAGCCATCCTTACCTAATGCTTGCCCGAAAATATTACCAAAATCAGCAAAAGTTACCTTAAAAGAGTTGATAGCATCAATATGTGTGTTCGTAACTCCCAACGGAATACCAATTAAAGTTGTCACAAATACTGATATTAAAAAGGCTCCCGGCACCTTAGCCACAACCAATCCAATCAATATAATAAATCCAATTAGTGCTAGGATAACAGCCGGTTGATTGAAAATTGCCATTTCTGGTGTTACCGCACTATTTGCTAAAATGCTATTAATACTCTTAATAGCTTGCCCATGATATGTTTGATCATTAACACTTATGATGTTAGCCCCGTCAACTAAAAAGTTTAAAAAGCCAGCATTTTTTAAACCAATATATGCAATGAATAAACCAATCCCAGCTGCAATTGCATGCTTTAACTGTTCTGGAATTGCTTTTACGATCATTGATCTTATTTTAGTTAACGTAATGATTACATCAACTAAACCGACTAAAAAGACCATCCCCAATGCTTGTTGCCAAGTATAACCTAATCCGAAAACAATTGTATATGTAAACATGGCTTGCATCCCAATCGAAGGGGCTAAAGCATAGGGTAAATTAGCGAATAAACCGGTAATTAATGTCCCGATTACTGCGGTTAAGATGGTCGCCAAAAAAACGCCTTGGGTGGGCATGCCGGTCAAAGATAAAACAGCTGGATTTAAAAAGATAATATAACCCATCGCAATAAAAGTAGTCATTCCAGCTAATACTTCTGTTCGCACAGTTGTTTTATTGGCAGATAACTTAAAAAAATGCTCTAACATTGTAAAAATAACTCCTTAATAATTCATTCAAGAGTTCGTAGTATATTACTAAGACAGAAAGCGAAAACTAGGTTGGTTACTACGACCGACTAACACAATTAAGAAAAAGAACTAGTAACGATTTACCAAACTAAATTAGCTAAGCTGTAATTAATAAAAAAATACAATAACGGCTAACTTTACTAATAAAAGTAACCGTTGTTGTATTTGTACTATATTTTAGTTTGCTTACAGTACCCTTTTCCACATTGTATTTAATAGTCTCTTAAAAGCCCTAGCAAACACCCTCGTTATCTACTATTTTTTAGCGGCTCTCCACTAAAAAATAATATTTCGAGTCTGTGGCAAAACACGTTAACGACTCAAGTAATAATAATAGTAGATAACTATAATCGTATTTAAATACGCTGTCAAGTCTTTAATCGTCCGTTAACATTAAATAAAACTTTAAAATCTTATTTATTTTTAATTAAGTAAAGACACCAGATCATCTTTGGGGTCACTCGATAACCAATTTTTTCATCACTATTTAGGGTTATATTTTTAAAATTAGTTAATACATATTGGCCATCTATTAAATATTTTTGATATGCCTCATATTTACTTTTGCAACACTCAATATTCTTAAGATTGGTTTTTGTCCCTAACAAATGGGTGGTCGCTGCATGTGTATAACCGATTCCAGTCTTTCTTTTAGTATTTTCAACAATTACTAGTTCAGCTAATGGATTTTGAAAACTATCAACTAATTCCAATTGATCAAGGTATTGATAATGCAATTCACCCCATGAAACAGCCATTTGCCTCGATTTAAAGGCTGCTGGTAATAGTAAATAATCATTTTGATATTTCGCTAAATTAGCTAATATTTCCTCAAATGAAGCATGTAATTCGATTAAGTAACAGTTCATCTTACTTTGGTTGTACTGGATAGCCGCTGCATTGCTATCAGTCGCATATGGTCCTAACGTATGAATTTTCATAATGTTCTCCTATTGTATGGGTAATACAAAAAGCAACCAACCAGTAGGTTAGTTGCCTAGTGAATTATCCAACTCGAAAAACCAATTCAGACTATCACCATTAAGCTAACCTATGATTTTAGCTTAATGGTTGGCTATATAACCGCCAATTATGCTAAGACACAAAGACATAATTCGTCCGTGGCTTAGCAAGTCACAGAAGCTACATAAAGGCGATAAAAAATAATTGATTTGGTTTAATTTGCATAATTCAGCTTCCTTTTTTTAAATTAATTTTATCACATTATAGACATCATTTTCTCATAATGTCAAGTTAAACTTTAATAGCTTTTCGTTTCTTTTTGTAGAACACAATATCCATTTTTTCTTTAATTGGAATTTTTAAGTATCTAACCCGTTTATACCCCATTTTTTCATAAAAATAAATTAGCTTTTGTTCTTGTAAAATCGTATTAAGCTTCCAATTCTGTATCGTCGGAAAAAAAGCCTCAATAGCGGTTAACGTTGCTTGTCCATAACCCTGATTTTGAAACTCCGGTAAAATTAACAAATTACCAATTTCAACTGTATGCCATCTTTTTTCGATATAAACTAAGCCAACAATTGTTTGGTTAGCTTGAACTAATAAAAAATAGTTATTTTTAAGGCTTAACCGTGTAGTAATATCAGCAATCGTTGTTAAATACGGGTCAGTTTTTTCATCATGATATCTTTCATATATATCTAAAAAGCCTTGTTGGTATAAACTTTTTATCAATGTTGGCTCGGTCGTTTGTACCAACTGAACAAATTTTTGTGTCATGTTAACGCCACCCCTTAGCAATTTAGTTTATTTAAAATACTTATGATTTGTCGCAAATTATTTTTAGCTTTATTTAAGTTTATAGCAACTTAATAATCATTAGGCCACATATCATCACTATCACACCAATTACTTGTACTAATTTTAAATTAAGTTTAATTGAATGCCATAAACCAAACTGTTGAACTAACATCGACCCAATAATTTGACCTAACAAGCTGAGCATAATGGTTAAGCCAGTACCAATGTGCGGTACAACAACTACTGATGAAAAAACAAATAAGCTCCCTAAAACACCACCCAATAAGTTCCACAATTTAATCTTTTTAAATTCGGTTTTCAATGGTAGTTTTTGATCATGGAATATGGTAAACAACATAATACTAATAAATCCTATAAAAAATGAAGTAAAAGCACCTTGAGCTGGTGAATGTAATAAGACACCTAGGTGACTATTGATTGCCTGTTGGATTGCTGCAAAAACACCACTCACGATTGCCCAACTTTGCCATTTTACTTTACTAGCTAAGTTGGTCTTTTTAGTAATATTTCGATCAAGGGCCTTAATATTTTGATTAAGAAAATTTGGTAACACCACCGCGATTGCTATTCCGGTGATAACGATGATAATGCCGATAATTCGAAAGCTAGTCAATGAAACCTGGTGTGACGAAAATAAGCCAAAATTATCAATGACTAAGCCTGCTAATATTTGCCCTAGAATCGGTAAAATCACTGTTTGAATTGACCCTAAAATTGGAAATAACAATACATTTGAAGTTAAAAATACTGCTCCTAAAATACCTCCTAACCATATCCAAGCGGGATTTTCCTCAATAAATGCAATACTAGGAAATATCTGTCCTTTAGTTAGTAAACTAATTATTCCTAAAAAAATAGCCCCAATTCCAAATGATATGGTTGCTGCAATAAATGGCGATCCAATCTTAGTTCTTAAGTCTGCATTAATGGGACTTTGGTTAGCAATCATTAACCCCGAAAACAGCGCAATACTTAAATAAAACAATACCATTTTACTACCTCACTCAATTTTATTAAGTTTAATATGTAATATTAGTGTCAATTTGTCAAAACATATTATTGCTGCTTGCAAATAAATGTAAAACATGTTTTACATCAAGAGGTGATTATGCATAATAAAATTAAAGATTTGCGAAAGATCCAAAAACTATCACAAGCTCAATTAGCCACATTAACGGGGGCAACCCGGCAAACCATCTTAGCGATTGAAAATAATAAATATGATCCATCGCTGCAGTTAGCATTTAAAATCGCCCATGTTTTAGGTACTAACGTTGACAACTTATTTATTTATACTGAATTGGATGATCTCCCACATGACTTCTAAGCAATACTTAAAATTTTTAGCATGGACTAACATTACTTGGTTTAGCATATTTTCACTTGTTGCTATTCTTGAAATCATTGCTAATTCCTGGCAATTTTTGCAACATTTTACTATAATTGCCGCCCTGTTGGCGGTCCTTGTAATCATTTTTGCTTACTATTATCCTAAAAAATATGGTATTAATCCATATACTAAACTAAATAAGGACGGTATGAAACAAAGTATTTTATATTGGACCAAAGATGAACGTGAAATTGAAATTGCCCTAAAGGTCTATGCAAATGCTTTTATCCAAGCCATTTATTTTTTCCTTGTATTTTGGATTGTTTTTTGCTCATCACTTATTTTAGATTGGCATAAAACTACTATTATTATTTTTATAATCTGCTATTGTCTCTTATTTTTTTGGTGGTCCAATATAAAAATGATCTTAGATTGGAATCGATATAGTGCATAATTAACTTTAGCTACTAAAAAGAGACTTGAACATTTTGTCCAAGTCTCTTTTTAGTTAGTATCACTAATTAGTTGGGAGGCTAACTAGCTTTTATTAACACTATCTTTAGGAATTTATCTATGAAGAAAAGAGTGTTTATTTAAGGGATGTTCTTAATATAAAGCACTAAGATTAAACAAAGATAAAAAGGATTTTATTTGATAACCTTAAATTCTTCACAAACACAAAGACTATCAGGGGTAAATTGTTTAAGTGGTTCTAAATAATTAGCATATTCTTCAGCAAAGAACGGCGCATGCACCATCATCCAATATTTTAATGATCGATCTCCTTCACCCTCTAAATAAGCATGTCGGGCAGAAACCTCTTTAAATGGCACAACTGTCACCGCCGTCGTTTTAGTAACGCACACAGCATTACTTTGACTGTCTAAAATAACATTATACGCGCCAATCTTAGGTAAAGGCTCTTCTTCTAGAAGATATATATCATAAACTGAACTTGTTGCAGTTTTTTTGCCTTGTTCAACTAAATTAGATAATTCATCTGCATACTTATCATTACTACCAAAAGCATATGCCGAAAAGGTTGCATTTTCAACATCATGGGTTGTGACAAAATTTTGCCAATAATCGTTTGCTTTCATTGAAAAATCTCCTAAATGTTATTAGTACACGTTTATTCTAACATCAAACTAATGTATATAAAATCACAAACAGGATAGCTTCATTATGTTCAAATTTACAATATTTTGTTTTTTACATAAAGATAAAATTATATCAATAACTTATATTTAAAAATACTAAGCAAACACGAATGTTAATTCGATAATAGTCGCTCCGCTTAGGTGTTTTTTATTTAAAAATTTTTACTTCTAACTTTCTATTTTTTTAATCCCCCATCCAGTTAATGCACTAACCATCGAGAATAGTGGTGATAATAGACTAAAGAATACAAATGGTAAGTACATCAAAGTTGGCACACCAAATGTTCCAGCTACAAAGCTCCCTGCGATACCCCACGGCACTAAATAATTAATTACCGTACCACCATCTTCAAGTGCACGCCCCAAAACGACAGGATCTAACCGGGCAGCTTGATATACCTTTTTAAACGCATTCCCCGGTAAAATGACTGATAAAAACTGTTCACCGATAAAGATGTTTACGCCAATACTTGCTAATAATGTTGTTAAAATAAGCACTGGTATTTTAGTTAGCTTTTTAGCAACGCTATCCATAACAGTTTGAATCAGCCCGGTTTCCATTAATAACCCACCTAATGATAAAGTTAAAATAATTAGGGCCACTGTAGGCATCATACTTTCAATTCCCCCCCGTGATAATAACTGATCAATTTGTTTATCACCAGTATGGGCGATATACCCATTCTCAATTACTGTACCAATACTCCTTAATTTAGTACTAGGGTTCTGTATGATAATCATTATAATTGCGACGCCGATATTAAGTAAAATAGTCATAATCGCTGGTAATTTACGCCAGGCACAGATAAACATTAACCCAATCGGGATGAGTGCGAATACCGAGATGCTAAAGTGTTGCTCTAGCGTATTTATAACTTTGGTAACGGCATTAAGGGCAGTTGTTTTATTATTAATCCCTAACAAGGTAAATAAAATAATTGCTATGATAAAGGCCGGAATTGTTGACCACATCAAATTTTTAATATGCTTAAACAAATCTGCTTCAACAACTGCAGCTGTAAGATTTGTCGATTCAGATAATGGTGACATTTTATCACCAAAAACTGATCCCGAAACAATTGCACCAACTAATAAGGACGTATCGAGGCCCAAGGTCACGCCAATACCAAACAATGCAACGCCAACCGTTGACATCACTGTAAAAGCACTGCCAACCGCACTTCCTACAATCGCACAAACAACAAAAATTGAAGGTACAAAAAACTTAATATTAATTACTTTAAAACCAATAACCATTAAAGTCGGAATAATGCCAGCTTGAATCCAAGTTGCAATTAAGGCGCCAACTAAAATAAATATGAAAATCGGAATAATCCCGGGCTTTAATCCTTCGATGATTCCCTCATGCATTTGTGTAAATGGTATTTTTTTTATCACTGCATAAATAAACGTAAGACCAATTGCAAATAAAATTGCAATATTAGGGGTTACTTTGATCCCAATCACACCAATTGCAATACTAATAATGATTAGCGCTAACATACTACTTGCTTCTATTAAACTTGGTTGACTCTGTTTTTTATTCATAAACTTACTCCATTTATTAATTTTTATTTAAGTATTTAAAATTAACAAATAGGCAACAATTCCACCACATTTCATCTATTTCCTCCAAAAAAAATCCTTAACTCACAAATTTGTAAGTTAAGGACGAATTTCACTCGTGGTACCACCTTAATTTAGAAAACACTCTTTGTTTTCCCTCTAAAAGCTCTTCAATTATTAATAACTGGTGTAATTCAATAATATTACTTGATTGACTCGCATTAACCGTCAACTTTCTGGCCACTAGGCAATATAATCTACTAATTCAGTTATTTAAAGCAATGAATATAATCTAAACTATAATTTTTAACTTGTCAAACACAATTATTTTTTGTTTATTAAAATAAGAACAATAGTTAATCATCATTTAGATAACATTAAATAAATTTAATCTTAATTAAACAACATATAGTATTAGTTCAATACAATAACACATATATATTGTGTTTAAAAGACTTTTAATTATTTTTTATCATTATATACTTAATTACTATTAAAAGATATTAATTTCACAAAGGAGAAGTATATGATTGATAAAAAAATTACTACCATCCCACGCTTTCGCACAATTTCTAGTAATAATGCTCGTACTACCTTAAAAAAATACTTCACAATTTGGGGTCCAGGTATGATGGTTATGTTGGCTGATACCGATGCTGGTTGTTTAATTACCGCTGCGCAATCTGGTGTCAGCTTTGGCTACGCAATGCTCCTTCCCCAACTATTATTAATTCCTATTCTTTATATGGTTCAGGAAATAACTTTGCGCTTAGGTATTGTTTCCGGTCTCGGTCACGGAGCCCTAATTCGGGATTATTTTGGTAAAGGTTGGGCTTATTTATCTGCGATTACTTTACTAATTGCTGTCATTGGCGCTTTGGTAACCGAGTTTATTGGTATCGCTGGTGTTGGTGAATTATTTGGTATTTCTAAATGGCTAACTGTACCAATTGGGTGTTTACTCCTAGTAGGTGTAGCCTTTAGTGGTAGCTATCGTCGTGTAGAAAAAATCGGAATAGTAGTTGGTTTAGCAGAATTGCTTTTTTTAGGTGCCCTTTTTTTTATTCATCCAACAGCCGGCAGTCTTTTACAGGGTATCACAACTTTACCATTCAACGATCATAGCTTTGTCTACCTTACTGCCGCTAATATTGGTGCTGTAATTATGCCGTGGATGATCTTTTATCAGCAAGGTGCTGTTATTGATCGGCATATGACACTTGACCATCTTAAACGTGAACGGCGTGACACTGCCATTGGTACTTTTATAACACAAGGAGTTATGATTTTATATATTGTTGTATTTGCAGCTGCCAGCGGTGGTCAAAACAAAGTGTTAACTTCGATTCCCGATTTAGCAAATGTTTTATACGATCATTTAGGCATTAACGTTACTAACTATCTACTAGGGGCAAGTATTTTAGGCGGATCCTTAGTTGCGGCCATCGTCGTTGCCTTAGCTGGCACATGGGGCATTTCTGAAGTCTTAAATTGGCCTCACACCTTAAATGAACCACTAAGTAAAGAAAACATTGGTTTTTACGGTTGTTATGCTTTATCTCATATTATTGGTGCCGCTTTAGTTTTAATTAATGTTGGTTTAGTAAGTTTAGCAGTAAGTGTTGAAGTAATTAATGCTCTTCTGTTACCAATTGTTTTAGGTTTTTTACTAGCACTTGAACATAAAGTGCTTCCTGATAAATATCGAATGCATGGTTGGTACAAGTGGCTAGTAAGCATACTTTCAATCATTGTAATGCTTTTTGGTGTTTACGTTATTGGTCCCATTTTTAATTGGTGGTAATATTTACGCTGTATTTTTTTCAGTTAAACGTTTAAAAGCTAATACTAAATGATGTGTAGCATTCTAACTCATAAAACTTAATGAAGCTAGGTCCAAACAATTATGATTAAATTGTTTGGACCTAGCTTCATTATTATCTTGTTTGTATTTTTTAAACAGTTCATTAAAACAGTACTTTTTTACCTAGTAAACCAAAGTAATATCGCTACGCTTACTGACGATATAATTTAAACCGGTCATATATTAAAACAAAATTTTTATCAAAATTAAGGCCAATAATACTTGCAAGATGCCGATTACGAAACCATAACTCAAAAATGTAAGTCCTGAATTTTTAATGGTTTTAAACTTTAAGTTTAACCCAATACCAGCTAAGTTGACGATTCCAAAAAAACTAGCAATGTTGCTTGCGCCTAACGTCAAGCCTTTTGGTAAACGAGTTAAACTATTAATTATTAAAAATAACGCAAAGACGATAATGAACCATGGCACTTTAATCTTTTGGGATTGGCCAATTACACCGTTCTTTTGGCGCGTTTGTTCATTTTCCTTTTGTGCCATGCGTGCAAACACTAATACTACAAATGTCAGCATAATAATTCGTAACATTTTAAACAACGTTGCATACGTTACAACTGTTGCATTAATCAAAGATGCTGTTCCAACCACTTGCCCAACAGATTGGACCGTTCCCCCTACTAAAGCACCCAACAATAAATTATGATTACCAAAAAGATGGGGACCCATAATTGGTAAAATTAATAAAAGTAAAACACCGGTTAAACTTACCGTTGCCACAGTTGTGCGCCTTTGATTATCATCAGCCCCAATAGTTGGTGCCACGGCTGCAATTGCACTTGAGCCACAAACGGCATTACCTGCACCCATTAGCATACTTTCTTTTTTACTAACTTTAAAAACATATTTCCCTAAATAAAGTACTAAACAAATTGTTACTATCATTTGTATCAAAATAAATGCTATTCCATTTACCCCCAACGTTTTAATTGTTGTAAAAGTCACTGTTAGTCCCATAAGAGCAATCCCAATTTCAATGGGATACTTTTCAGCCCATTTAATACCCGCTGCAAATTTTTGATTTGCAAATATTGTATTCCCTAGTAAAATACCTAATAGCATCGCTAACGACTCCGGTCCTAATTTAGGTAAAAAAACAGCTAAATATTTTGCAAATAATGCTAAAACTAGCGTTACAATAATACCATTAACCATATTTTTTTTGATTTTCATAATCAAAATCCTCACTTAGACATTAATTTAACATTCCCTAGTTTAATAGATAATCTTTTATTTGTGAAATTAATATCTTAAATAGTTTCAATCAGAAAAACTAATAACGAAGGATATCTTATGCTTAAACTTTTAAAAACATTTGTAACGGTCTATGAAACACGTAGTTTTTCAACTGCTGCCAAACAACTTTTTGTTTCACAACCAACCGTCAGTAATCATATTCACCAACTAGAACTTGAATTTAACACTAAATTATTTATTAGAGATGGTAATAGCTTAATTATGCCCACTGAAATTGCCGGCCAACTTTATCAAAAAGCGCTAAATTTATTAAATGATTGGACTGCTATTAATGATGATATTGCGAGTTTCAAGGATCCTAAAATTTCTCTAAAAATTGCCGTATCTCATACCGCTGGAGCTATTATTTTACCAATAATTATCCCACTTGTGCTAAATAGTAAAGATCATTTTGATGTTCAAATTGAAATGCATAACTCTGAATATATTCGGGATGCTTTACATAATCATCAATTTGATATTGGTTTAATTGAAAAACCAATCGTAACCACAAATCTAGTAATTCATCACCTCATCGATGATGAATTAGTTTTAGCAGGTAATTTAGCGTCCAATTTATGGTTAATTCGTGAGCATGGATCTGGGGTCTACCATTACACAATGCAATACTTTAAGGCTAATAAAATTAGTCCTAGTAATAAAATGATTGTTGCAAATAATGACTTAATTATTAATTTTTTAAAACATGGTATCGGAAAATCAATCGTTTCAATCCATGCCTTGCCGAAAACCGTTCCTTATCAAGTACTTGATGATACCTTCAATCGCAGCTTTTATATGTTGACCCAACAAACGATTAATACACCTGCAATTAAAAGTTTAGTTGCTACCATTCTTTTAACATTAAATAACTAATTATTTTAAAGCATTGCTTCCAATATTTTTATCAAGTTGCAAGACCTCTAAGAGCGGAAAAATAATTAGTATTGCCAAGAAGATAAATCCTGCGCTATATGCTACTTGCATAGAATAGCCAAAATAATGCACAAGGTAGACAACCATCGTTATTACGGAGACTCCCATTCCTTGCGCTAAACTTTGCGTTACTGCATTCAAGGTATTAGCACTATTACGCTCTAGTGTTGGTACTTCAGAAAAGCTTAACCCATTATAAGTAGTCAACGCTAGTGAACGACCGATCCCTGATATCACGGCGAGACTAATTAACCACCATATGCTGACATTTTTATTAATAAAAGCTAAACCAACTGAACTGACCATCACTAATATAAAAGCACTAACTAGTGCACCACGAAATTTAAGCCTCTTAATGATTTGATTAGTAAATGGTTTAATACTTATATTGCCAATAAAAATAAATACTACATAAAAACCAGCTCGATCTGCACTCCACCCAAAGATCGTTTGCAATAAAATTGTTAACGTATATGGTAGTGCTCCCACTGATATCCAAAACAAGGAGCCTCCCGTTTGAAAGATTCTAAATGATGGTATTTTTAACGCATTTAAGCTAAACAAAGGTGCGACAGTTGTTTTTAAATAATAGAAACAACCAATTGCTAAAATCAAACTAATTATTATTAACATAACTGACCATCCTAATAGCCTAGTGTTATAGGTTATTAGTTCCGTCCCGATCAATAAAATAGCGGATGCTACTGCCAAATTTATAAATCCTAACCAATCAAAACTTATGTTGGCATTTTGCTTATCATTTACTAGCCAATGGTAGCCAAGGATAAATATGATACAACCAATTGGTAAATTGATTAAAAATATCCAATGCCATGACAGATGAGTCACAATAATCCCCCCTAAAAGTGGAGCAATTGCAGGTGCGGTAAGGGCTGGCCACACTAAATAACTAATTAATTTTAATAATTGATCAGCTGGGGCTTTTTCTAAAACAATTAAACGTGCTGTTGGTGTCATTAATGACCCTGCAAAACCTTGAATAATGCGCATCGCTACTAAAAATTCAAAATTAAAAGCCAATGCACTACCTAATGAGCTAATCGTAAAAATAAGCACCGCAATCAGCCAAATCCTTTTTTTACCATATTTCTTAGCTAACCAACCACTTAAAGGAATAAAAATAGCAACAGTTATTAAATAAGTACTAATTAATAATGAACCTGAACTTGCTGATACCTTTAATTCTTTGCCAATATCAGGTAATGCTGTCGTTACAATTGTGCCATCCATAAATTCCATAAATAGACTTGCAGCCATGATTAATGCAACTTTAACTTGTTTTTCCATGTTGTCCCTCTTCTGTAATCAAATGTACCATTTCGTCTAACCATCCAAGCACCACGTATCCTTCTTTTTGTCGTAACTTAACGACTTGCTGCGCATAAAAGTGATCTTTAGTATTTTTAGATTTTAAATGATTCAGCTTCATGTCAATATCCATTAATAGCTTGTTTTGAAAATTACGATATTCCTTAATCACTACTAATTGTTGATTAATTGACATATGTTGCATGACATCTAGTTTAATGCGATATATATCATCGGTATATGCGTTTTCTGGAACTTTTATCAACATTAATTGTCTAAATTTGCTTTTACCCTTCTCACTTATCGTAGCTATTTTTTTTCGTTTAGGGCTATCATCGATTTTCAATGTAATATAATGTTGTTCTTCAAATTTAGTTAATAGAGGATATAAAACACCGAAACTAACTTTACGATAATGGCCTAAAGTATTTTCCATCGCTTGTCTTAATTGATACCCAGTTTTTGGTCCTTCCATCAATTCTCCCAAAATTGCTAATTCATTAAGCATACGTTACTCCTTTTTATATCTAAAAGATACACCCATTATATATCTTTTAGATATATAATGGGTGTAAAATGTGTTTAACTTATTTTTTATTTTCACTGAGCAGTAATATTATCAAAAATTAAATTACCTAAAATACCCTTAATTCAATTGCAACAAACGCATATTAATCTATAATTACACGTTATTAGTAAAGTGTTTGGTAACAAAAAAGAATCTAAGCTGCTTGTGTCCTAGATTCTTCAATAATTTGTCTCTTTTATTTATAATTTTTATTTACAACCAATTGAAGTGGCGAAGCAATATTCTTACTTACTTTCTTACCAGCAAAATGATCATAAGCTGCTTGCATTGCCAATTGTCCCATTTTATATGGTTTTTGAGCAACAGTCGCTGTCATTTGGCCTTTTTTTACAGCTGAAAGACCATCTTCTGAACCATCAAACCCAACTAAGATAATATTTTTATTGCCCTTTAATGCTTGCACAGCTCCCAACGCCATCTCATCATTTTGCGCAAAAATACCTTTTATATTTGGATGCCCTTGCACAATGTTTTCAGTAGTTGTCATACCTTTCGCGCGATCAAAGCTGGCAGTTTGTTTAGTAACAATATTTAATTTACCTTTAACAGCGTCATCAAAACCGCCACCACGTTCCCGTGTTGCTGAAGCTCCTGGAATCCCTTGTAATTCAGCAATTTGTGCATTTTTACCAAGCTGTTCAATCATAAATTGTGCAGCCATTTTACCACCCTTACGTGAATCAGAAGCAACCAGTGTTAGTACGTTCCCACCGTCTGAGGACCGATCAATCGTAATCACTGGAATACCAGTATCATTAGCGGCCTTAACCTCAGGTGTTATTGCTGATGAGTCAACAGGATTAATAATTAATACATCCACCTTTTTTTGAATCATGTCTTCAACGTCATTATTTTGTTTAGCCGTATCATTTTGGGCATCAGATATTTGTACATTAGTCTTGTTTTTTTGTGCCGCATTATTTACACCATTTTTAATGGAAATAAAAAATGGATTATTTAAGGTTGATAGTGATACCCCCACCTTAAGCTTACTTGGACTCTTTTTAATAATTTTTTCACTCTTTTGATATGGATTTTCTAACGTAATGATTGAACAACCTGTTAAAAATAGCGTGCTAATAAGACTAAGCCCGATAAAAAACCATGTTTTTGTTTTAATTTGCATATTATTAACCTCTAATTTGATTTTCTACGATCGAGTAATACAGCAATAATAATTACAATTCCCTTAACAATTTGTTGATAAAAACTTGAAATACCTAATAAATTCATCCCATTATTAAGCGTACCAATTATTAAGGCCCCCACCAGCGTTCCTAATAAACGTCCTTTACCACCAGCCAATGATGTTCCACCTAAAACAACTGCCGCAATAGCATCCATCTCATAAGAAGTCCCTGCATCCGGTTGAGCTGAATTGAGACGTGAAGTTAAGATAACCCCTGCAATTGCCGCCATCATTCCAGAAATCGAATAAATCCAAATGGTCACCTTATTGATTTTAATTCCTGAAACAAAAGCCGCTTTAGGATTTCCCCCAATTGCATAGGTCTTTCGACCAAAGGGCATTTTATGCAGTAAAACATACAATATGATAAAACCAATAAGCATAATTACAATTGGAAAAGGAATCCCTAAAAAATATCCTCGCCCAAGTACTTGAAAGAAAAAGCTGTTAGTCATATTAGCGCCCGTAATTGGATTTCCATTAGTAAATACATATGTTGCGCCTCGATAAATAGTCATTGTTGCTAGTGTGACAATAAAGGGGGCTGCACCACCAATCGTAATAATTAAACCATTAATTGCTCCTAGAATACCCCCTAAGACAATTCCAATTATTAATGCAAATACTGGCTGGACACCGGCTACAATCAAATTAGCAGTAACTGCTCCCGTAAAGGCTAGAATTGAACCTACTGATAAATCAATCCCCGCTGTTAAGATAACAAATGTCATTCCAAAAGCAATTAACGCATTTATTGATACTTGTCTTAATAGATTTAAAATATTATTAATTTCCAAAAAACTTGGATTCATAACCGTGACTAATAACACCAGAAATACTAATGCTAGCACTGGACCAAGTTTTTCTATAAATGTTAAAACTTCAAATTTTTTACTTTTTGATGGATTCATTAGAAGCTCCTCCTGTGGCTAATGTCATAATCTCTTCTTGTGTAGTTTCTTTAGTTGTTAATGTTCCACTAACTTGACCTTCGTAAATAACTGTAATCGTATCACTCATCCCAATTACCTCGGGTAAATCACTTGAAATCATGATGATGGCAACTCCGCGATCAGTTAATTCGTTCATTAGTTCATAAATATCATGTTTAGCCCCAACATCAACTCCTCGCGTTGGTTCATCTAAAATTAATACCTTGGAACCAGCACCAATCCATTTGGCAACAACTACCTTTTGCTGGTTACCACCCGAAAGACTACTTACAGTATCCTGAGAACTCATGGCCTTGATATGTAGCCTTTTTATTAGTTTATCCACAAAAATATCAATTATTTTAGTATCTAATATTCCTCTTTTAGTAAATCCATCTAATGATGGTAAATCAATATTATTAGAAATGCTATCCTCTAAAATTAATCCTTCATCTTTTCGATTTTCAGTTATAAATCCTATTCCATTACTAATCGCATCAGCTGGTGTTTTATTTATAATGTGCTTATTATGTAAATAAATTTGCCCACTATCAAATGAATCAATGCCAAAGATTGACCGCATAATTTCGGTACGTCCAGCTCCCATCAGACCTGAAAAAGCCATAATTTCACCAGCGTGTACTTTAAAATTAATATTATTAAATAAGCCAGTACTACTAAAATTTCTTACCTCTAAAAAAACATCCCCAAATTTTGGTGTCCGCTTAGGATAAAAATCAGTTAACTCCCGTCCTACCATATCTTTAACAATTTTATTTATGTTAATCTCTTTAATATTATTAGTTGAAACTGAAATACCATCACGCATAACCGTTACTCGATCACATAGCATCATTATTTCTTCCATTCGATGCGAAATATAAACAAAACTAACATTACCTTTTTGTAATTCTTTAACAATTTTAAATAAGTTCTGTATTTCTTTTTCTGATAACGCAGCGGTTGGTTCATCCATAATAATAATTTGAGCATCTGTCATCAATGACTTAGCGATTTCAATTAATTGTTGATTTCCTACACTCAGCGTATTAATTGGTTGATCAAGCTTAATTGCAACCCCTAATTTTTCTAAATACAATTGAGCTTGTTTACGCATTGTTTGTGTATCATTTATTCCAAATCTATTAGTTATTTCACGATTGATAAACATATTTTCAAGAACTGTCATTTCACCATAATTATTCATTTCCTGATGAATAAAACTTATACCTGCCTGTTCAGCAACCATAGCATTTGGATAATTAACTATCTGATCATCAACTTTAATAAGACCTTCATCTTGGGCTATTATTCCTGTTAAAATATTCATTAAGGTTGATTTCCCAGCCCCATTTTCACCCATTAATGCATGAATTTCCCCGGGTAAAATGTCAAAATTTACCCCTTTTAATACTTTATTTTGCCCAAAAGCTTTGGTGATTCCTGTCATCTCAATTTTCATAGCAAACCTCACCTAATTAAAATTTTTAAAATGTAACGCCGCTTTCTAAAATAATATTTGCATACGGTGTCATTTCCCCTGTTCTAATAAATGCACGTGCCTTATTTAAATTATTTTTCATATTATCATGACTAATAAATTCGATTGGAATTTCACCAATCACTTTCTTAATTGCCAATAATTGTGCTGGATTAGCTGTTTTTATTTCATTTGCTAAATATACCTTTTGAACTTCTAATTCCATTAATACATTTTGTAACACATCAATAAATTTAGGTAAGTTTTTAGTAACTGCTAAATCAATCTTTTCAGTGTTAGCTGGTACAGGCATACCAGCATCCCCAATTGCTAAAGTATCAAAATGTCCCATTTGTGCAATCACTCTTGCTATATTTGAATTTATAACGTTTCCTTTTTTCATTAATAACTCCTAACAATAGTAAAAATATTTGTAAGCGCTTACTTAGTTCATTTTAACATACTTTGTTTTAAATTCACTCTTCGTTAATCATTCATAATGAGAACAAAAAGCGACAAAGTACATCGTAATTATTAGTTTGAGACTAATTAATTATTTTGCACTTTGTCGCTTTTATTTTATTCTAACGTAGAACTATTACTGGTTAATATAAAACATTTTTACTTTAATTCTTTTCCATTAGTTGCGATCACTTTTTTATACCAATAAAATGAATCTTTTCTAATACGTTTTAAACTGCCCTGACCATCATCATCTTGATCAACATAAATAAATCCGTACCGCTTTGACATTTCCGATGTGCTAAAACTAATTAAATCAATGGGTCCCCACATCGTGTATCCCATTAAATCAACACCATCAACGATGGCCTCACGCATTTGTTCAATATGTTGTCTTAAATAATCAATGCGATACTCATCATGAATTTTTCCATTATCTAATTTATCCAATGCACCTATTCCATTTTCAACAATAAACAACGGTTTTTGATAGCGATCCCACATTGTATTCAATGTTATTCTTAAACCAATCGGATCAATTTGCCAACCCCAGTCAGATTCTTTTAAATACGGATTGCGACCTCCTACAACCATATTACCAACAGCATCAGCATCCATTTTTTCTTTAGTAATATTTGTCATATAGTAACTAAAACTAATAAAGTCAACCGGATAGGTGGCGATAACGGTTTCATCATCTTGGGCCATGTCGATAATAATATTATGTTCATTGAAATACCGGTTCATATAATTTGGATATTCACCCCGTGCTTGTACATCAGTAAAAAAGAAATTTTTTTCATTTTCAAATTGTGCTGCTCGTACATCTACCGGATTGGGTGTTCCTGGATAAGTTTGCATCCTTGCTAACATGCATCCCATTTTAGCAGTTGGATCAATTTCCCTTAACTGTTTGGTCGCAATTGCACTCGCTACAAATTGATGGTGAAGTGCTTGATAGCGAATTTGTAATTGTTCATCTTCACTCAAGGCCTTATCAATGGCCCCAGTCTCATGAAAACCCCAAGTTCCTGTATTTATTTCATTAAAGGTTAACCAATATTTTACCTTCCCCTGATATCTTTTTAAAACGACTTCTGTAAATTGATTAAATGCGGCAATTGTCTGTCGGCCAGCCCACCCATTGTATTTTTGTGTTAATGCAATCGGCATTTCATAATGAGACAACGTAATTAAGGGCTCAATATCATATTTTGCTAATTCAGCTAAAACATCATCATAGAATTTCAAGCCTGCTTCATTTGGGGTTTTTTCTTCGCCAGTTGGAAAAATACGGGTCCAAGCAATTGAAAATCTAAAAACTTTAAATCCCATCTCTGCAAATAATGCAATATCCTCTTTATATCGGTGATAAAAATCAATCCCTCGTCTTTTTGGATAATTAACATCACTTTTATCTGCAAGGGCTACTGCTAATGTTGCTTGCGTAACATCACCCATTGATACAGCTTTTCGATTCTGTGCTTTTTGGACTACCTCAGCTGTACTTAGCCCCTTACCATCGATGTTCCAAGCACCTTCAATTTGGTTGGCCGCTGTTGCCCCGCCCCATAGAAAGCCTGCAGGAAAATCAGTAATATTTTTTTGTTTATACATTTTTGTCATCTCCATTCGTTGAACGATTATTTAGTAACCGGTGTTAATGTTAGTAACCAGTTATGATCTGCTTTTGTTTCTAGCGTTTCTTCAATTTGATACGCTGCTGTGTTAGTTATAATAAGCATGATACTTGTATCGTAACCAGCGTTTTTAATAGCATTTCGATCAAATTTTAGTATTGGATCACCTTGTTTTATTTTTTGATTTTGCTCAACTAATTGTTCAAAATACTTACCTTTTAGTGCCACAGTATCAATTCCAATATGAATTAAAATTTCAGCACCTTTTTCCGAAATAATGCCAATTGCATGTTTTGTTGGATAAATTGCACTAATTGTTCCATTAACTGGTGCAACAATAACATCACTGTCTGGCACAATCGCGATTCCTTGTCCCATTGCCTCGGATGCAAATACCTCATCCTTAACACTGGTTAGTGGGATAATGGTTCCGCTAACAGGTGGTAAAATCGTTTCAGTCTTTAAACTATTTTCATTATTCACAATAGTTGATTTAGCATTACGATCATTTGAAACACCAAATAAGTAGGTTAAAATTGTTCCGAGCGTAAACGCAACTACTAAACCAATAATAACACTGACAAAACCATTTCCTAAGTATGTTGGTAACGCCAAAAGACTAGGTAAAGTAAATGAACTCGCATGGGCACCACCTGCTCCGGCAATTGCCCCGCCAATTGCCCCTGCAATCGAAGCACAAATAAAAGGTTTTTTAAGTTTTAACGTAACACCATATATTGTTGGTTCTGTAATACCAAGAACAGCCGTTAGTACTGATGAACCGGCTAATGATTTCATTTTAGGATCCTTTGTTTTCAAAAAAACGCCTAATGCTGCCCCTGCTTGTGAAATAACCGCAACACTTAAAATTGGTAACAATGGATCATACCCCAATTTTGCAATATTATTCATCATGACAGGGACAAACGTCCAGTGTACTCCAAAAATAACAAAGACTTGCCAAAATGCACCCATAATTGCCCCTGCAACAAATGGTGCGAAATTATAAATTGCAGACACGCCATTTGACAAAATAGTCCCTACACTTGTTCCTAATGGACCAACTACAAGTAACGTCAAGGGTGTCATAATCATTAACGCAGCCAGTGGCGTTAATATATTACGAACCGCTTCTGGAAATATCTTATCTAACACGGGTTCAATATATGATAAAACCCATACCGCAAGTAAGATCGGAATCACGCTTGAACTATATGTTGTTGGTACAACTGGAATCCCAAAAAAGTCAATTCCTTTACTACTACTAATCGCAGTTGCAAGTGTTGGATATACCAGTGCTGCTGCCAAGGCGACAGCAACAAATTGATTTACATTTAGTCTTTTAGCAGCTGTAACTGCCAACATCATCGGTAAAAAGTAAAAGAATCCATCACCAGCTGCATACCATATTTGATATGTTCCACTAGTTGTTTGTAGCCAGCCAGTCGCTACAAACAATGCTAATAACCCCTTTAATACACCGGCCCCAGCCATCGCTCCTAAGAAAGGTGTAAAAACTCCGGAAATAAAACCGATAAAGCGATTAATAATCGTATCATTTGATTGTTTGTTCTCCGTAGCCGGTTTATCCTCTGTATCTAAATTGGCGAGTCTAGCTAATGGATCAAAAACTTTTGCCACTGCATTACCAATTACAACTTGATATTGACCGGCTGATTTTACAACCGTTACAACTCCATCTAAATTTTCAATATCCTGGGTTTGCGCAATATCCTCATTTTTCAATTTAAATCTTAGTCTTGTCGCACAATGCCAGGCCGCATTAATATTTTCTTTACCACCCACATTTTTTAAAATAGTTCGTGCTAAATTTTCATAATCCATAATTTTACCTCTCATTTTTGTAAACAAAAACCCAAGAATTTTCTCTATCATTTTTAAACAGTTAGAGAAAATTCTTGGGTTTTGCCTAATTTAATAGTTACAATCCCATTATGTAGATTAAGTTAGTTCTGTAATAATACGTTGAATATGAATTGTTAAATACATTTGTTCATTGTTAGAAACGGGTTGTTTCAATGTTTTTTCAATAAAATGCATAATTTTTTGCGTGCAACGATACGCCTGTGTATATTTTTTAAAAATATGTTCATTCATAACTTCATCAAAATCATCATGTTTATCAACATTATCTCCTTGTAAAATTCGTTCAACAAAGTATCTTAAATGTATGATAAAACGTTGATAGCTAATTCCATTTTCATCAAGCTTAATTTGTAACTGATATTGAACCATTGTTAAAATGTCACTAATTAATTTAGTCATTTGCATGGCTTGCTGATTCTGATTATCTAAGCGTTTTTCAACAAATTTTAAAGCAATAAAGCCTGCTTCATCATCTGGTAACATAATTTGTAAATATCGGTTTATAATAGCTAATGCTTTTTTACCAACTTCATATTCCTCTGGATAAAATCGCTGAATCTCCCATAATAATTCATTTTTAATCACTATATTTTCTTCAATTCTTTGTGCAACAAAATGAATATGATCTGATAGGGCAATTAACATATAACTATTAAACTTAGTTTTTAACGATTGTTCTGCAACTTTAATAATTTGTGAGGCAATTTCAACATATTCTGGTGCTATATCATTTAATAATTCATTAAAGAGTCTTGACCAACGTTCATCAAATGGGCGATAAACTTTATCAGCTAGCTTTTCATCTATTGGTTGGCCAACCTTTTTTTGAAACCCTAATCCCTTTCCAATTAAAACAACCTCTTGATTATTTTGTAATGCTAATACGACATTATTATTAAATACCTTTTTTATTTTCATCTATTAATCCCGCTCAACCACCTTCCAACTTAAATCAAAAAACCTGACAATAGATTGGTTAAATTTAGATTGTAGAAACAATCATCAAATTTTCCAAACATCATCAGGTTTTGCCCATCACATAAAATGGTTACAATCCTTATCAACAAAGTAATTATATACCTAATTGTAAGCGCTTGCAATATTTTTTTATAACTTTCTTTTTGGTTACATCAACCAAACTCTTGGTAATTTTACATCCTTATTTATAGATATGAATCATCTACCTTTATGTTAGTATTTTCTGCTAAATCAAGATAAAAGTTAGCCATCGTTTGATAGTAATAAGGGATAACATACACAAATAAAATACCAGCTGTCGCAATTCCCAAAATATACCAACCGATGAAACTCAATTGTAGCCAAAATAGTTTCATTTTACGGCCATCCATCATTTTACGACTAGCCGTTATACAAGCAAATGCATCCATTGGTTGCCCACGATCAACTGAATCCTTATAGATATATAGCGCTTGACTATATGAAAAAGCTTTTATAATTCCTGGAATAATGAATAAAAACGTCCATAAAATAGTAAAAATACTAATAAGTAGTGAAATAATAATCACATTCATTAAATATTTAGGTTTATTGAATAGCGTAAATGCTTTTTCAATTGGTTTATCAAATTTTACTTTATTACGTCTAATATCCATCATTACATAACTAATTCCTACCATGAATACTTGACCAATAATAATAGCAATATTCATTCCTAAATTATTTTCGTCATTAGCAATATCAATAAAGTTCCAATTATGAACATAACCTAACATTAAATAAGCTCCTATTATCAATACTAGGTATGGTAAATACATAACAAAATAAAACCATATATGTCCCTGTAATAATTTTTTTGATTCATGTTTGAGTTCTTGTTGACTCTTCATATATCCTCCTAAAATATATGGTAAAATAATTTTTAAACTTAAAATCAATTTACTATTATGAATAATAAGTATAGCTTTATTTAACTTAATTTTCAAACAAGTTCCAAAATTACAGAATAATTAATTTTTTTTAATTTTAGTCTTGCTAGATTATATTTCATATAATATAATAACTTTATTGTAAATAAGCTAGTTTATTTAATTTACTCGTATGGCAAAATTTTTTATTAAATATTTTGTTGCATTAATAAAATTAATAAGTTATAATCTTTTTATCACATTAAATTAATTTTTGCTCAGTGGCACAATGGTACTGCGTCCGACTGTTAATCGGAAGTGTGTAGGTTCGATTCCTACCTGAGCAGTTTTTCTTTTTTGTTCAGTGGCACAATGGTACTGCGTCCGACTGTTAATCGGAAATGTGTAGGTTCGATTCCTACCTGAACAGTTTCTCTTTTTTGCTCAGTGGCACAATGGTACTGCGTCCGACTGTTAATCGGAAGTGTGTAGGTTCGATTCCTACCTGAGCAGTTTTTTGCTTTTCATCAAGTTGCAGTGGTCACTTAAACAGGTAATATTTAAGGGCTATTACCTGTTTTTTACTTTATAAAAAACAGGATTCAACCGTGCCCTATAAGAATAAACAGGTGTGCTAATTTAAACGTTTAACTGAATAGCATGATTTTGCCATTCTACTAGATTGCTGGCGTCCATTTTGCTTTAATCCATATTATATTATGTAAATTACTCGGTACGCCGAACAGGTTTTTAATAAATTTTCAATTACCGCATTGTCTAAACATGCAGCTTTATGGCTACATCCTTTGGACAATGAACTGAACCCCTCGAATTGGAGTAAATCCAATCGAGGGGTTTTCTTATGTATTTTTCTCAACAAACAAAACTTAATGCAATTCTTGAGTATCA
>NZ_JAFBDN010000017.1 GCF_016908275.1 Periweissella beninensis
TGATACTCAAGAATTGCATTAAGTTTTGTTTGTTGAGAAAAATACATAAGAAAACCCCTCGATTGGATTTACTCCAATTCGAGGGGTTCAGTTCAAGTTTTTAAGCTTAACCCAAGCAATTAATAAGGTGGGTGAGTTAGAAAAATGAAAAAATTTTTGCAACAATTACGTGAAGATAGTTGGGTATTACCTTATTTACGTAAAAATAAGAAATTATTAGTACTAGTAATCTTTTTAGGATTTATGACCGTCTTTTGTGGAACAGCATTGATGTTTACCTCAGGATATCTAATTTCACGATCTGCTCAACATCCTACTAATGTATTATTAGTGTATGTCCCAATTGTCTTGACCCGAGCTTTTGGAATTGGACGCCCTACGTTTAGATATGTTGAACGGTTGACGTCGCATAATTGGGTTTTGAAATTAGTTTCAAATTTACGGCGAAAGCTATATCAATCATTAGAAAGTACAACGATGACTATTCGTCAAAAATACCAAACCGGTGATGTTTTAGCCGTTTTGGCAGATGATATTGATCATATTGAAAATTTATATTTAAGAACAATCTTTCCAATCATTATTGGATGGTTATTATATTTGGCAGTTGGTATTTTTATTGGTACTTATAATTGGCTTGTTGGCATTTTAATGTTGGTTTTATTCGGTTGTATTACAATACTTGTGCCAATTATTTCGTTAATATTTAATGGCGTTAGAATGCAAAATGAACGTAAACTCCAACAAAAATTTTATACTGAATTGACAGATACAGTGTTAGGATTAAGTGATTGGGTCATTGCTAATCGACAAAAAGATTTAATTGCTAAACAAGACATATTAATTAACCAACAGAGTCACCTAAAGCGCATAAATCATCATTTTGATTGGTGGCGTGACTTTATAATTCAGTTAATAGTTGTGTTGATTGTTATTGGAATGCTTTGGTTTACGAGCTTAGAGTTTGGGTCTAATGTTAAAACCGTAAATTGGATTGCTGCTTTTGTGTTGGCTATTTTTCCGCTAATCGATGCGTTCAAAGCGATTTCAGAAGGATTAGCTGAAGTACCAATTCATCATAATTCATTAGTTAGAATGAATAGTTATCAAAATAGTAACAGTAACATTAACGATATACCTAACGAAGTCATTCCCCAAAATCTAAAGATAGATATTAAAAATGTTAGCTATACATATCCAGTTAATACTGAAGCAACATTTAAAAATCTTAATTTAGTGATTCCAATGGGTAGTAAAATAGCAGTATTAGGACCATCTGGCGCTGGTAAAACAACACTTTTAAATATGATATTAGGTGATTTAAATCCACAACTGGGAAGTATTACATTGGGTGGAGAAAATATAAGTAAATGGCAAACCAAGCGTAGTACTATTTTTGCAGTTTTAGACCAACGACCATATTTATTTAACACAACAATTTTAAATAATATTCGGTTGGGTAATTTAGGGGCAACTGATGAGCAAGTAAAAGCCGCAATTGCTGCAGTTGGTTTAAAAGAAATGGTTGAAGCACTACCGAATGGTTACTTAACAATAATGACTGAAGGTGGTCAACGCTTTTCAGGTGGTGAGCAACAGCGATTTGCATTAGCACGAATATTATTACAAGATACACCAATTATCATTTTAGATGAACCAACGGTAAGTCTAGACCCAATAACTGAAAATTCAGTTTTAGAAACTGTTTTTAAATTATTTAAGGATAAAACGATTATTTGGGTAACACATCATTTAATAGGAATTAATCATGTTGATCAAGTTGTTTTTTTAAATGATGGTAAAATTGAAATGCATGGGCAACCTAATGATTTATATCGAACTAATCAAAAATTTAAACAGTTACTTGATTTAGATCGCGGTTTAATTAAGTAAAACGAGGGACAAATGGCAATAAAAAGCAAACGATATAAAACTAAAAAAAAAAATAAAATTGCAAACTTATTTATTAAACAAGGGCGATTGAGATGGTTTAACACGCTTGGTTTTGCTACGTTACTATTTATGCTTGCACTATTTGTTTCTCAAATATATACCACTAAAAGTACTGATAAATTGACACAAAAAAATGAAATGACGCAAGTACAAAGCAGAACGGCTTGGCTAAAAAAAATAGCACCATATGCGCAACGATTGCAAAAAAAATATGGGGTGTTAGCAAGTATTACTTTGGCACAAGCTGCTCATGAATCAAATTGGAATGATAGTCAGCTATCTAGTAAGTATTATAATTTTTATGGCATTAAGGCTAGTAGTGGTCAAGCCGCGATAAAATTACCAACCTCAGAGTATATAGATGGTAAGTGGATCACTGTTAATGCGCGGTTTAGAGTATATACATCATGGCAAGCATCTATGCTAGATCATACTTTATTATTGGTAAATGGCACCACAGAAAATCCTAATCGTTATTATCGTGTGTTACATGCTCGTAACTACAAAATTGCTGCCAAGGCATTATACCAAGCAGGGTATGCAACCGATCCAACCTATGCTACTAAGTTAATAAAGATTATTGAGCAGTATCATTTAGACCGATATGATTATTAGAATTAGGTAAGTAGGAGGAATACAATGACAACACAATTTTATCCAGGTCAGACGTTAGGAATCATTGGTGAAGGTATTAATGGCCCTATGTTGGTACAGGCGGCGCGACAAATGGGTTTTAAAGTAACGGTATATTCACCAGATGAAAAAAGTGAATTAGTTCATATTGCGGATAATTATTTCGTGGGGACTTATTATGATTGGGAAAAATTAAAAACTTTTGCTGAAAGCTGTGATTTTATTACGTATGAAAGTCAAAATATTCAAATCGAGACCTTAAACTTTTTGCAAAAGTATGGTGTTTTACCACAAGGAACTGAGGCATTAGAAATTAGTATGGATCGTCTAATGGAACGGGCACTGTTGGAAGAAAACAATATCAATGTTTTACCATATGCTTCTGCAATTGATTTAAATGATATCGTAACAGCCGCCGCAACGTTAGGTTATCCAATTGTTTTAAAACCAATTCAAAAAAATATTAATCCGCAATTAGCACGAGTGATTGATGGCCCGGCCTCAATTGGTAGAGCTGCTGAACTAATTGACAATGGGACATTTATTGTTGAGTCATGGCTAAGTGATATGCGTGAATTATCAATTGTTGCAGCCAAAGGTGTTGATGGCCACATTGAAATGTTTCCGATGATTGAAAACATTTTTGATAATGGAAAATTAGTTGAAAGTTTAACGGCAATCAAGGTTCCTGATGAAATTGAATTTGAAATGCAACGAATCGTTAATGTCGTAGGAGATGCACTGAATTATCGTGGTGTTTATCAGGTTGATTTTTATTTAACCACAACTGGTAATTTAATGGTCAAAAAATTAGTAGCAACATTGAGTCAAGAAAGTGCCATTTTTGGCCAGGTTACCAATTTGTCAGTTTATGAACAACATATCAGAGCGATTGCTGGCATTCCAGTTTCCGTAGTAACATCTTCAGCCCCCGCAATTTTAGTGCCATTTGATAATTTGGATAATGCGCGATTACAAACACAATGGTTAATTAAAGATAATTGGCATTTTACTTTTTATCATAATGCTGGTTATTCATTGCATGCCGTGCATGGCCATTTTGTAGCGACTGGGGCAGAGTTACAATATTTAATTGATCAAGTAGAAGCAACTAAAATATTATTGAACTAGTGGTAAAGTTTAATATAAAATCAATTCATCTAGAAGACAAATACTGTTTTTTAAGAAACAGTGTTGATTTTTAAATACTAATAGCCTAGCTAATATTAAGGTTATTAGTATTTTTTGGTTTATCATGTAGCCAATTAGATGTGCATGGTTGGGTAGAAAACGAAGACAAGTTTTCTACCTACTACCTATCTTTAAACTAATATCTTTTTTACCATTATTATAAAAAAAGTAACTAACACAAATTATGCATTAGTTACTTGGTAAATCAATATAAATTAGCGGATATCATTGATAACTTTAACACCGGTACTTTGACCAATAATGACAGTGTTAACAATGTCTAAAAATAAACCATGTTCAACTATACCAACCATTTGATCTAGCTGCATAGCTAATTCATGGGGGTTAGGAATCTTTTTTAAGTATAAATCAACAACATAATTTTTAGAATCAGTTAAAACAATTTCATTATTACGCATCCTTAATTTGGGAGCATAGCCTAAATTCTCAAGTTTATGGATGACGTGATGTGAGCCAAAAGGAATTACTTCAAGTGGTAGTGGAAATGAACCTAATGTTTTAACCATTTTTGATTCATCAACAATCCAAATATTTTTAGTAGAATTGATGGCAACAATTTTTTCCCATAGATGAGCAGCGCCACCACCTTTAATTCCTTGGAAATGTTCATCAATTTCATCTGCACCATCGATTGTAAGATCTAAATGATCAACATCATCCAATGCTTTGATTTCAATTCCTAAACTAGTAGCTTGATCGGCTGTTCTTTTTGAGGTAGCAACACCAATGATTTTAAGATTTTCATGTGCTACCCGGGCTCCCAATGCTTCTACTAAGTACTTAACAGTTGAACCAGTACCAAGGCCCACAATCATACCATTTTCAATAAATGTAGCCGCTTTATAGCCCACTAACTTTTTTAATTCTTCTTGTTTCATAATTAATGTGTCAATACTCCTTGTTATTTTAGTTTAATCCTTTTATATTAACATATTTGTAATGGAAATCTATTTTGCTTGAAGCGCTTGTAATTTAGGATCACGTGCAAAGGCAGCCACGGCGTAACTACAAATTGGATCTAGTTTTTTATTGTTTGCGATAGCTAGTGTGACCAGTTGTGATAACAATTTTTGTGCAATTCCTTGGCCACGAAGCTGAGGGTCTACAAATGTGCGTGTAATTTCCCAAATGGTATTATCACCGTTTTTTGGTTGATACTCAATGACCGCTAACTCGTGAGCAAGATTATCTTGATAGACGATTTTATTTTGTTTGAAATTAAATTTCATAACTTTCTCCAATCTAGGGTAATTGTCAGGGTAGTAATAAATTAATATAATTTTGACAGATATTAATAGTATTAGTCAATTATTTTGTAATTTTAACTGTTATAATGAACTAATAGTAGGAAAACGAGGAATTGAAAATGAAACGTGGATTTGAAATTGTAAGTAAATATTTAGATCAAAATGTTAACTTACCAAAAAGAGCAACAAATCAGGCTGCCGGATATGATTTTGAAGTAGCAATTGACTATGTGGTGCCATCAATTTGGAAATATGGTTTTTTAAAAGCCCTGAAAACAATTTTACAAGAAAAAATAATAAATGATGACCAAGGCCACAATGCGCAACAGATAATAAAACCAGTTTTAGTTCCGACAGGTATTAAAGCCTACATGGAAAAAAATGAAGTGCTGATGTTAATTAACCGCTCAAGTGGACCATTAAAGAAAAGTTTAATTTTACCAAATGCTGTTGGGGTAATTGACGCTGATTATTATAATAATGAGAAAAACGAAGGTGAAATCTTTGTACAGTTACTAAATTTTGGTTTACGCGATGTGACGTTAAGAAAAGGTGAGCGGATTGCACAAGGTATTTTCATGCCATTTTTATTAACTGATAATGATGCAATGACAAGTAAACAGGTTCGACAAGGTGGTTTTGGATCATCAGATAATAATGTAGGTTTGTGAGGTGATTGAAAGTGGCAAAAGTTAAGACCCAATTTATTTGTGCTAATTGTGGTTATATTTCACCTAAATATTTGGGTCGGTGTCCCAATTGTGGTGAATGGGGCACTTTAACTGAAGAGAAAATTCAACCCGAAGTCCCTAATCGACAAGCACGAGTTAGTTTAGCTGGTCAAACAGCAAAGGTCGAAAAAATTGATACGGTAAAAATGACAGATACACCACGTGTGAAAGTATCTTTAAATGAAGTTAACCGTGTTTTAGGTGGTGGTGTTGTGCCTGGTTCAATGGTCCTAATTGGTGGTGATCCGGGCATTGGTAAATCAACTTTATTATTGCAATTATCAGGTCAATTAGCTGATACAAAAGGGACTGTGCTATATGTTTCTGGTGAAGAGAGTGCCTCACAGATAAAAATGCGAGCAGATCGATTAGGCGTGGGTGCAACATCTTTTTATCTTTTTCCTGAAACAGACATGAGTGCCATTCGCAAGCAAATTGATGAGTTAAAGCCTAATTATGTAATTATTGATTCAATTCAAACAATGCAAGAACCAGATGTACAATCAGCTGTTGGCTCCGTTTCACAAGTTCGTGAGGTAACCGCTGAACTATTACAAATTGCTAAAACCAATAATATTACGGTATTTATTGTAGGCCATGTTACTAAAGAGGGGGCCTTGGCTGGGCCGAAAATGCTAGAGCATATGGTTGATACTGTTTTATATTTTGAAGGTGATAAGCATCATGCGTATCGCATTTTGAGAGCGGTTAAAAATCGTTTTGGCTCAACTAATGAGTTAGGGATTTTTGAAATGGCCACAAATGGCTTAAAAGAAGTTGCTAATCCATCCCAGATTTTTTTAGAAGAACGGTTAAGTGGTGCTACTGGTTCGGCCATTGTTGTTTCAATGGAGGGAACTCGACCAATTTTAGTCGAGATACAAGCCTTAATTACGCCATCGGTATTTGGTAATGCACAGAGAACTGCTACTGGGCTTGATCGAAATCGGGTTGCATTAATCATGGCAGTTTTAGAAAAAAGAGCAAATTTACTTTTACAAAATCAAGATGCTTTTTTAAAGGCGGCTGGGGGCGTAAAATTAGATGAACCAGCAATTGATTTAGCGATAGCAATCGCAGTAGCGTCATCTTATCGTGATAAAGAGACGGCTGTTGCTGACGCTTTTATTGGTGAATTAGGATTAACTGGTGAAATTAGAAGTGTCAGCCGAATTGAGGAACGCGTTTTAGAGGCTCAAAAATTAGGATTTAAACGAGTATTTATTCCTAAGAATAATTTACAAGGTTGGCAACCAGATACCATTATTGAAGTGATTGGTGTTGCAACAATTACAGAAGCATTAAAATATGCATTTACAATGAAAAAAACAATACGAAAAGGAGTTGATGATAATGATGCGTAAACGAATTATTCAAGCAGCATTTGCCTTGATTGGTGGATCAATTGGATTATTAATCTTACCAAGCTTATGGAATTTAATCGGTTGGCAAGATAATCGTATTTTAGCTAACAATATAATGGACTTTATTATTGGTGCAATCCTTTTTTTTATAATTTCATTTATTTTTGTTACTTATATTGATCAAAAACTAACTGAAGCTGAAAAATATTTAGCTAAAAAGAATCCAATTACACTATTAATTGGTAGTGTGACGACGATATTAGGTTTGTTAATTGCTGTTTTAATTTCAAGTTTATTGGTTAATTCTGATGTTTTCTTAATTAATACCGTAATTCCAGTGTTGTTAATGCTCGTCTTGGGGTATTTAGGTTTTCGCCTTGGAACAACTAGAATTGATGAATGGAAGAAATTAATTCCAGCTCTTAATCGAACTCGTGCAAAAATTGAATCAATTGATGATGGCCGAATATTAGGAGAACGGAATAGTGAAGCTAATTATCATCACTATAAAATATTAGATACTAATATTTTGATTGATGGCCGAATTTATGATTTAGTTAAAACCGGTTTTTTGGAAGGAACATTACTGGTTCCTAATTTTGTATTATATGAAATTCAATATATTGCAGATTCAGCAGATTCAGTTAAACGGGTGCGTGGTCGACGAGGACTTGATATTTTAAATAAATTGCGAGAAGAGCAAATTATTCCTATTGAAATGTATGAAGGTGATTATGAAGACATTAAGGAAGTTGATGAGAAATTAATTCAGCTCGCTAAAGATTTAAATGCTGTCTTAGTAACTAATGATTATAATTTAAATAAAGTAACATCATTTCAAAACGTTGAAATTTTTAATATTAATGAATTAGTAGGGGCCTTAAAACCACGTGTCTTACCAGGTGAAGAGTTACATGTAATGGTTGTTAAAAAAGGAACTGAAAGACAACAAGGGGTCGCTTATTTAGATGATGGCACCATGGTGGTTGTTGAAGATGGTCAATTCTTTATGAATAAAAAATTAGAGGTAACAGTTACATCTGCTATTCAAACTGATGCTGGGCGAATGATATTTGCGAAACCAGTTCATTCTGGTCGACCAATTGATAAGCCACAAAATTAGAAACTAATTTAAAAGTGGATAAGTTATATAAAAACTGTAACGATACTTTTAATATTATTTTATTTGTTGTATTATCACATTAGTATGCATTAATTGTGCACAATAAAAAAATACAGAAAGAGGCTAACTATTTTGGCAAATAAGAAGTTACGGGTTCGGTATGCCCCCAGTCCAACAGGACATCTTCACATTGGAAATGCACGAACAGCATTGTTTAATTACATGTATGCTCGTCACAATAAAGGAACATTTATTATTCGAATTGAAGATACTGATCAAAAACGTAATATTGCAGATGGTGAAAGAAGTCAGTTAGAAAATCTTAAATGGCTTGGAATGGATTGGGATGAAGGCCCCGATAAGCCTGGTAAGTACGGACCATATCGTCAATCTGAAAGATTAGATATTTATAAACCATTAATTCAAGATTTACTTGATCGTGGTCTTGCTTATGAATCCTACAAGACAGAAGAAGAATTGGCACAAGATCGTGAGCGCCAACTTGAAAATGGGGAAACCCCACGGTATGAATATGAATTTGCTGGTTTAACCGATGAACAACGTGAAGCTAAAATTGCCGCGGCAAAGGCAGCTGGGTTGACGCCCGTTATTAGATTTAAAGTTCCGGTTGGTAAAGTCTATGCGTGGGATGATATTGTAAAAGGAAATATTGAAATTGGTGCAGAACAAGTTGGTGGTGATTGGGTTATTCAAAAACGAGATGGGATGCCAACTTATAACTTTGCAGTTGTGGTCGATGACCATATGATGGAAATATCACATGTGTTACGTGGTGATGATCATATTTCAAACACACCTAAGCAAATGATGATTTATGATGCTTTTGGATGGGATGTACCTCGATTTGGTCATATGACATTGATTATTAATACGGAAACTGGGAAAAAATTATCTAAACGTGATGAGTCAATTTTACAATTTATTGAACAGTATCATGAACTAGGTTATTTGCCAGAAGCACTTTTAAACTTTATTGTTTTATTAGGGTGGTCACCAGTTGGTGAAGAAGAAATTTTTAGTTTATCAGAATTTGTGAAAATGTTTGATGAACATCGTCTATCTAAGAGTCCCGCTAAATTTGATGCTAAAAAGCTGGAATGGGTTAATAATCAATGGTTAAAGAAAGTTTCAACTAGTGAAATTTTCCCATCTATTTTACACCAACTAGTTAATGGAGGGTTAGTTACTAAAAATGAATTGACCCCAGAGAAATTAACTTGGTTATACAAAATGACAGAGCTTTACAAAGATCAAATGTCATATACTAATCAAATTAATGAGTTTTCTAAAGATGTATTCTTTGACATGCCAGTAAGCCTTGATGAAGATAGTAAAGCAGAAATGGCTGATAAGGAAGGTGTCTTGACAGTATTAGAAGCTTTTAAAGCTGAGGTTTTAAAGCTTGAATTTTTTGTAGCAGCAACAATTTTTCCTGCTATCAAAGCGGTTCAAAAGGAAACTGGCATCAAGGGACGTAAGTTATTTATGCCAATTAGAATTGCTGCTTCACACGAAATGCATGGACCGGCTTTGCCAGAGGTTCTTGAACTACTTGGTAAAGATAAGGTTTTAACAAATATTGAAGCAATGATTACTGAACTTAAGTAATTGACTAAAATTATCATAAGTAAAATTATTTAAAACTCTGAGCTGAAGTTTAAATGCTAAGGTTGACTATTTTGTTAACTAGCATTCAGATTATTAACTCAGAGTTTTTTAGTTTTTAAAATGGTTTGATTTACTTTTAGGTAGTTAAGAAATTTATTTCTATGGTATGATAAAATAATAAGCTAAATAAAAGGCATTTAAAAAGGAGATGGTTACAAATGTTACGTGTATTTAATGCTATGACTCATCAAAAAGAGGAATTTAAAACAATAAAGCCGGGTATAGTTAGCATGTATGTTTGTGGCCCAACTGTCTATAATTATATCCATTTAGGTAATGCTCGTTCAGCAATTGCTTTTGATACTATTCGGCGATATTTAGAGTATATCGGTTATCAGGTTAACTATGTTTCTAATTTTACTGATATTGACGATAAAATAATTAAAGCCGCTAAGGCCGCTAAGGTTAGTGAACAAGTTCTAACAGCTAAGTTTGAACAAGCGTTTGATGAAGATACTGCCCCGCTAAACATTAAAAAAGCAACGGTGCGGCCATTGGCAACAGAACACGTTACGGAAATTATCGATTTTGTTAAAACATTGATAAATAAAGGATATGCATATGAAAGTATGGGCGATGTTTATTTTCGAGCTCGTAAATTTCCAGAATATGGTCATCTAGCACATCAAAGTGTTGATGATTTAGAAATTGGTGCATCAGAACGGCTTGATGATGGTGCATTAAGTAAAAAAGAAGATCCAATTGATTTTGCTGTTTGGAAGGGGGTTGCCAATGATGCTTCCATCAGTTGGCAATCACCATGGGGGGCAGGCCGTCCCGGTTGGCATATTGAATGTTCAGTTATGGCCATTAAATATTTAGGTGATACAATTGACATTCATGGTGGTGGTCAAGATTTAGCATTTCCCCATCATACCAATGAAATTGCACAATCAGAAGTTTATACGGGAAAAACTTTTGCAAATTATTGGTTACATAATGGTTTTGTGACAGTTGGTGATCAACAGGAAAAAATGTCTAAATCATTAGGTAATTTTGTAACGGTTCATGATTTACTAAAGGATGTGAATCCGCAGGTTCTAAGATTAATGATGGCAACAACACAATATCGACGACCAATTTCTTATACGGAAACTGCAATGCAGGATGCTGAAAATACTTTAAAGCATTTAACTACAGCATATCGTAATCTCTATTTTAGACTTATAGATGCTAAAACTGAGTCAGCGAATACGGTCATTGTCGAAAAAATAGCAACATTTATTAAGCATTTTAAGATCGCTATGGATGATGATTTTAATGTTGCCAATGCGATGACAGTTATTGCCGAAATGGCGACTTATTTAAACGTTTTAGCTAGTCAAACTGATCGATTAATTAAAGAAAATATTGAAGGATTACTTAGCGAATATACTAAAATGTTAATGGTCTTAGGAATTGATATTGAAAAAGAGAGTAATTTTAAACAAACAAGTGATGAACAAGTTGAAGCGAAAATTAACGAACGTGCTTCCGCTAAAATCAGTAAAGATTATCAGTTAGCTGATAAAATAAGAATGGAATTACAAGCTCAAGGAATTATTTTGGAGGATACACCACAAGGAACACGGTGGCACAAAGAGTAGATGGTAAATTATCAACAAATGAATGGAATTACATTAGCTTATATGGGTGATGCAATTTATGAAGTATTTATACGCGAACATTTAATTAGTAAAGGGGTTGTAAAACCAACCCATTTACATCATACTGCGACTCGCTATGTGTCGGCAAAAGCACATGCGGCATTATATAGGCTGATGCAACAAGATAATATTTTAACAGATGAGGAACAACAGTATTTTCATCGGGGACGAAATGCCAAATCACATACTAGTGCTAAAAATACTGATATCGTGACATATCGTATTTCAACTGGAATAGAAGCATTATTTGGTTATTTGTACTTGAGTAAACAAAATCAGCGGATAGAAAATTTAATGAATTGGTGTATTGAACAGGTTGAAATAGGAAGGACAATGGAAAATAATAGTGATACAAAATAAGCGGCAAACACGTAAAACAGATAGTAAAAATAAGACGATGAAGAGTCAAAAGGCAAAGCATAATACCAATAACGAACCCTTAGGGCAACAGGATTTTATTATTGGCCGGCATCCAGTTTTAGAGGCGTTGAAGGCAAATCAAGCGATTAATAAGGTTTGGTTGCAAGAAGGCTTAACGGGAGAAGTGCTTCAAGAGGTTACTAAACTAGCAAAAAAACAGAAGTTAGTTATACAAAACGCACCTAAATCAAAATTGGATGAATTAGCTGATGGGCAAAATCACCAAGGAATGGTTTTATCAGTTGCCGCTTTTGAATATGCTGAAATGACGGATTTGTTTGCTAAAGCAGCGGCTAAAAATGAAGAACCATTTTTCTTGATTTTGGACTCAATTGAAGATCCACATAATTTAGGTTCAATTATGCGAACAGCGGATGCAGTTGGGGTTCATGGCATTATTATTCCAAAGAGACGAGCGGTACAGTTAACAGCAACCGTTGCTAAAACTTCAACAGGAGCGATTGAGCATGTCCCAGTTGTCCGTGTTACTAACCTAGTTAAAACAGTTAGTGAATTAAAAGCAAAAGGTCTTTGGATTTTTGGAACAGATATGAATGGAAATGATTATCGAAACTGGGATGCTAAGGGACCAACTGCGTTGATTATTGGGAATGAAGGAAAAGGAATTGCTAAATTATTAAAGCAATCAGTTGACGAGATGTTAACGATTCCGATGATTGGACATGTACAATCATTAAATGCTTCGGTAGCAGCTTCATTGTTGATGTATCAAGCATTTTCAACACGGAACTCGGTTAAATAATATAAATATTATAATATTTATATTATTATTATTTAAATTAATAATAAATTAAAAGATGAAATCACTTGAAAAATAAGGGATTTCATCTTTTTTTGATAAAATCATTCCTTTTAACGAACTTATGTTCGAATTAATTATTATTAAACTAGTTTTAAAATAAAGCTACTTAAAGTTAGGTGAAAGGAAATTTTAAAGATGATAAATTATGAAGAAAAAACCGTAGCCCAATTAGTAGTAATATTTCAAAGAGAACAAGAAGACTTAGCATTTAACGAATTGTGCATTAAATTTCGACCATTAATTGTGAAGCAATGGAAACAATTTGGTAATTTACAATTTTCTTTAGAAGAGTGGCAACAAGAAATGCGCGTTATTATGTTTGAATCAATTATGAAATATCAAGGTGATATGTTTAATGTTACTTTTGGAAGTTTTTACAAACGTGCAATTCGGTTTAGAGTAACTGATGAATGGCGTAGACGCCAAACTAAACGACAAAGATTTAGAAAAGATATGCAATCACTTGAAGCCAGTACTAATCTTACAAATTTGAAATTAGCAGATGTGCTTGTTGATAATTACAATCAAAAAGTAGATGAATTAATTGTTTTAGAAAATGGAATTGAAGAATTTAAAAGTACGATTACCGGGAAATTAGAAAAAATTGCATTAAAAGATGTATTGGGTGAAAATGATACCTCTTTGCATCAAGAATTCGATGATAAAGCAATAGCACGAGCCCGGATAAGGGTGTTAAAAAAACTTGAAGCATATTTAGATTAGTGTTATTCTATTATTGACTATTTTGGGCCTTTATGGCTGCATTTAGATAAAGCGTACTATAAAGGAGGTCATAAGATTATGGCTCAAAGAAAAATTGCGTTAGCTTGTAATGTGTGTGGTTCTCGGAACTATACATTAGCAGCGAACCCTAATCGGACAGAAAGATTAGAAATAAAAAAATTTTGTAAGTTTTGTGGTGAACATACATTGCATCGTGAAACACGTTAAAATGATTGAGGTGAATAATGAAATTTTTAAAAAGTGTATTTGAAGAAATGCGGATTGTTACATGGCCAACTGCTAAAGAAAATCGTAAAGATTCATTGACTGTTATTGGAACCTCAATTTTCTTTGCAGTTTTTCTAGGATGCATAGACTGGCTCTTACAATATGGAATTAATTTATTGACCAAGTAGATAATTGGCGGATGCATTAGCTTCTGTTATAATAGAGTTAGTTGAGAAAAACTTCGTACCCACGAGGTTTTTTTATTTTAAAATTAAAAAACAGATATTCGAGGAGTAAACAATGGTTGATTCAATTGAAAAGCAGTGGTATGTGTTACATACCTATTCAGGATATGAAAACAAAGTTAAGAATAATTTAATTTCAAGAACTGAAACGATGCAAATGCAGGATTTTATTTTTAGAGTAGTAGTTCCTGAAAATAAAGTTACGACGGTAAAAGATGGTGAAGAAAAAGAAATCATTGAAAATGATTTTCCAGGTTATGTTTTAGTTGAAATGGTTATGAGTGATGAAGCCTGGTTTGTTGTCCGTAATACACCTGGTGTAACAGGATTTGTTGGCTCACACGGTGGTGGATCAAAACCAACACCATTATTACCGGATGAAGTAGCTAATTTATTAGATCGGATGGGGATGTCGGCTCGCCGTGAGGAAAAATTAGATATTGAGATTGGTGAAACAATCAGCATTATTTCAGGTGCATTTGCTGGAATGCAAGGAGTTGTTACAACTAAAGATGATGAAAAGCAACAACTTAGTGTTAATGTTGAAGTCTTTGGACGTGAAACACCGGCTGAAATATCGTATGATAATGTCGACAAAGTAGAATATTAAGGTAAAGATTTCCTAATAATTAGGATGAATATATTTGAAAAAGTTATAAAACGGCTAAGAAACTGCTTCTTTAGCCGTTTTTGCTAATCTTGATGGAATCACTCTTTAATCGAAGATAATAGATAACATCAGATTAATAAAATTTAGACGAATACGGAGAATTGATGATTGGATTTAACAAATGGGGCACCTTTAAAGAAAATATTGTTATTTACTATCCCATTATTAATTGGGAACCTTTTTCAACAAATGTATAGTTTTTCCGATACGTGGATTGTTGGTAAGACTTTAGGGGTTAATCCATTAGCTGCAGTTGGTTCAACTAGTAGCTTACAGTTTTTAGTTTTAGGCTTTGCTAATGGATTAACCGTTGGGTTAGCGATTATTACAGCCCAAAAATTTGGAGCAAAAGATTATGATGGTGTAAAAAAAAGTTTTGCGATGGGAATCGTCATCAGTGTGGTTACTTCAATTATTGTGACGATACTAGCCCTTCTATTTTTACCGACAATTTTACATTTAATGCAAACACCAAAAGTTATTTATCGAGATGCGTATAGCTTTATTTTTTTAATATTTGCAGGAATTTTTGCGCAAATGGCGTATAATCTGTTAGCTAATGTATATCGTTCGGTTGGTGATTCATTGACGCCATTAATTTTCTTGATTGTTGGTCAAGTTGTAAATATTATATTAGAATTGTGGTTTATTTTAGGCTTTCATATGGGAGTAGCTGGAGCCGGTTTGGCAACTGGCATTTCACAACTGTTATCAGCAATTTTGTTAGTTTTATGGATTCCTCGTCATATACCTGTATTAGCACTTGAAAAAGAGGATTTTAGTTGGGTCAAAACGCGATTTTTTGAACATGCAAGAGTTGCTTATCCAGTAGCAATTCAATCTTCAATTATTGCGATTGGTTCAGTAATCCTACAAATGTCAGTTAATGTATTAGGGAGAGATGCGATAGCTGCCTCAACAGCTGCTTCAAAGATTGATCAGTTTGCCGTGTTGATTTTTCTATCATTTGGAACAACAATGGCTACGTATACTGCGCAGAATTATGGTGCAAGACAATATCATCGAATAATTCAAGGAACCAAAAAAGTTTTAGGGATTGTAATTATTATTGCACTTATCGTGGGTAGCTTAGAAATTGTTTTTGCAGATAATTTAGCAGCTTTGTTTATTCAAAATGGTAGTCGAACAATTTTAAATATGTCGCAAACATATTTTAATGTTGTTGGGTCAACCTATATGATGCTTACTATTTTATTTATAATTAGGAATGTATTACAAGGTTCAGGTAACAGTATGGTACCAACAATGGCTGGAGGTGCTGAATTAGTTGCGCGAGCATTTGCAGGTCTAGTATTAACAGGAGCGTTTGGCTATTTTGGAGCGATGTTGGCTAATCCACTAGCTTGGACAGCTTCAGTTTTAGTTATGTTAATCCCATTTACGAAACTAGTATATGAATTAAAAAAATTAGAAGGGATGCAAAATGACATTAATAATGAGTGATAATATTTCTTGTTATTTATAAAATTAAATGCTATACTTTTCAAGTATGTTGAATAAGAACATATGTGGGAGGAGAAATCTAATCTCCATTCATACCACAACACGAAACGGAGGTAATGTATCGTGGCTAAAAAAGTCGTAACAGTTGTTAAGTTACAAATTCCAGCCGCTAAGGCTACTCCAGCTCCTCCAGTGGGTCCTGCCCTTGGTCAAGCTGGTATCAATATCATGGGGTTTGCAAAGGAATTTAATGCACGTACTGCTGATCAAGCAGGTATGATTATTCCTGTTGTTATCTCAGTATATGAAGATCGTTCATTTGATTTCATCACTAAGACACCACCTGCAGCAGTTCTTTTAAAGAAGGCTGCTGGTGTTGAAAAAGGTTCAGGTGAACCAAACACTAAAAAAGTTGCAACGGTTACAAAAGCGCAAGTTAAAGAAATCGCTGAAACTAAGATGCAAGACCTAAACGCCGCTTCAGTTGAAGCAGCAATGCGCATGGTTGAAGGTACTGCACGTTCAATGGGCTTCGTTGTTGAAGATTAATTTATAACGAACAGTCGGATCACGTACGAAAGTATGTAAGATCAAGCGGGAGGTGGCTACACCGGTTGACCGCATTTGCAAGGAGGAATAGCTAAAGATGGCTAAGAAACATGGTAAAAAATATGTTGCAGCTCTTGAAAAGGTAGACCGTACTAAGGACTATACTTTGGAAGAAGCTACAGCATTAGTTAAAGAAATCGATTTTGCTGGCTTTGACGCAACTGTTGAAATTGCATTCAATTTGAACGTTGATACTCGTCAAGCTGATCAACAATTACGTGGTGCTGTAGTATTGCCAAACGGTACTGGTAAAGATCAAACTGTTGTTGTTTTTGCAAAGGGTGACAAAGCTAAGGAAGCTGAAGCTGCCGGTGCTGATGTCGTTGGTGATGCAGAATTAATCAAACGTGTTCAAGATGGTTGGTTAGATTTTGATGTTGCAATTGCAACTCCAGACATGATGGCTCAAGTTGGCCGGATTGGACGTGTTCTTGGACCTAAAGGTTTGATGCCAAACCCTAAAACTGGAACAGTAACAATGGACGTTACTAAAGCTGTGCAAGAATCAAAAGCTGGTAAGGTTACTTACCGGACAGATCGTGACGGAAACGTTTCAGTACCAGTAGGTAAAGTATCATTTGATGCTGATAAACTTGTTGGTAACTTGAAGACTATTTCTGAAACAATTGTTCGGGCTCGTCCAGCTGCAGTTAAGGGTACTTATGTGAAGCACGTATCAATTGCTTCAACTTTTGGCCCATCAGTTAACGTAGCTGTTGATTCATTATAATAAGTATTTATTGACTCATCCCAGGATAACTGATATACTTAGTTAGTTAATTAAATAAGATTTCTACCTAAGACTCAGGGGGCATTTGCCTTAATATCCTGCCGAGGAAGTTTACAATGACTTTATTTCCCTTGTCTCAGGTTTACTGAACAAGGGATTTTCTTTTGAGAAATCAAAATAAATAAGGAGGTAAAGTACATGAGTGAAGCAACTATTGCCGTAAAGGCATCAATGGTTGAAGAAGTTGCTGGCAAATTCAACGATGCTGTTTCAGCGGTTGTTGTTGATGTCCGTGGTTTAACTGTTGAACAATCAAACGATTTGCGTAAGCAACTTCGTGAAGAAAACATTGAATTGAAGGTTATCAAGAATAAAATCTTGACACGTGCTGCTGAAAGTGCAAACCTTGAAGGCTTACAAGAATTATTTGTTGGACCTTCTGCAGTAGCTTTTTCTAAAGAAGATGCTATTGCACCAGCTCGTATTTTGAAAAAATTTGCTGATTCAGTTGAAGCCCTTGAAATTAAGGGTGGTGTTATCGAAGGTAACATTGTTAATGTTGAAGAAATCAACAAATTCGCTGCATTACCAAGTCGTGATGGCTTGTTGTCAATGTTACTTTCAACATTGCAAGCACCTGTTCGTAACTTTGCATATGCTGTTAAGGCAGTTTCAGATGCAAAAGATGAAGAACCTGCTGCTTAATTTTAATTGATTAATATTATATTATTTGGAGGATTATTACAATGGCTTTAAACAAAGACGTTATTATTGAAGAATTAAAGAATGCTACTATCTTGGAACTTGCTGATCTTGTTTCAGCAATCGAAGAAGAATTTGGTGTTTCAGCAGCAGCTCCAGTTGCTGCTGCTGGTGCCGCTGGTGCTGAAGCTGCTGCTAAGACTGAATTTGATGTTGAATTGACTTCAGCTGGTTCAGCTAAAATCAAGGTTATCAAGGCAGTTCGTGAAGCAACTGGCTTAGGCTTAAAAGAAGCTAAGGAATTAGTTGATGGTGCTCCATCAATCATTAAAGAAGGCTTGTCAGAAGACGATGCTAATGCACTTGTTGCTAAGCTTGAAGAAGCTGGCGCATCTGCTGCTACTAAGTAATAATAATTATTATAAAAAGGTCCAGGACAATGTGTCTGGACCTTTTTATTTGGTTTTTAAGCGTGGTTATTTTTGTGAAAGTTTACTGAGCACCTAAAAAGTAAATAGCTAACTTTGAATACTAAGTAACTAGTTTAAATTGGTGGGCTTTTAGTAAGGTAGCCTTAACAATTAATTAAAATAATTTATTTATAATTTTATAATTAATTGTTTTAATCCTTGGCTATATTAATATTTAGTTATATAATTTGAGTGTAAACAAATAAATTAAGGAAAATAATTTGATGATTAAGACTATAAATAAATTTGTTTTGACAATACTTATAATACTGAGCATTACAAGTATGCATATTAATGCTGCAACTAATGAACATGAAAATATTCAAAATAATGTAACAGTAAAAAATGCGAATAGTTCTCAAACGGACGCCGTAGCTAAAAGGCAGACAGCAAAACAAACAAATGCTAGTAAAACTGAAATAACGATGAAAATATATAATGTTAAAAAACAACTGTATATTAACCAGTATAATCGTTTTAAGGTGGTAGTAGCTGATACGGAAAATACCGTTAAAATAAAAAACTATCGTGTAGTTACGAGTAATGTAAACGTAGTAAAAGTTTCAAATGGTCTATTAACACGAGGTATAGGAGTAGGACGAGCAAATATTACGGTTACGGTAAATTTGACCAATGGTAAAAGCATTAGTCGTATTTTTAGAATGAAGGTTGTTAATCAGATTAAAACAGTAAAAAAAGTCACCGGGTATCGAATAGTAAGTAAAAATGCTAATGTGTGGGTAAAACCATATTATCAAGGTGTTCGGAATCGTAAAAGTAAAGAAGCAAATAAGATTCAAAAATACATGGTAAAAATAAAAAAGCAAGCTACGATTATTAATGGTAAAACATATTATCTAGTAGCCTTACCAGGAACGGGTAAAGCTATCGGTTGGGTTGGAAGTACTAGTCTCAGTAGTTCTGGACAATTTTGGCGAAATACAACTGGTGGTCGGTATTTTAATGTTAAGAGAGTTAAAAAACTAAATATTGCGGTTTCAGTTGCAAAACAACGGGTGTATTTTAGATCAGGTAAAAAGGTTATTTATACGATGATGGCTTCCACTGGTAAAATTAGTACACCAACGGTAAGAGGGCACTTTAAGTTAATGAGTGGTGGTAAATATTTTTGGTCAGGTAATGGGGGTGCTAAGTATTGGCGTGCTTTTGCTGCAGGTGGCTATTATTTTCATAGTATTCCAACGTTATCAGCTAATGGGGCCTATGGAGCTATATTTGGTAATCAATTAGGTCATCGAACATCACATGGCTGTATACGGTTGAGTGTGGCAGATGCAAAATGGTTTTATACTAATATGCCAAATGGGACACCAGTGTACGTGTACTAATTTAAAGTAGTAGCAAGTAGAGCAGTTGAAAAAACTATGCCATAATTTGTAAAAACAAAAAGACCATTAAATGAAATTTTAAATTTCATTTAATGGTCTTTTTAACTGTAATCAATGTCTTTAAAAACGAAACCTAACAAAAAATTAATTACGTTATCAACTAGATTAGTTGAGATGATATTTTTTAATACGAATCAGCAGAAAAATCTAAATATCATAGTCACTATCATTCATGGCTTCAACTTGACCGAGACGATAACCATTACCAACTTGTGAAAAAAAGTCATGATTAGATGTTGAAGTAGAGATTCCGTTCATAACGACTGGATTAACATCATCAGCGGTGTCAGGAAACATTGGATCTTGGCCTAAATTCATTAATGCTTTATTTGCATTATAGCGTAAAAAGGTTAGTACTGATTCACTCCAACCAATTGCATCATACATTTCATGTGTATATTTTTCTTCATTAGAGTATAGTTCATATAATAAATCATACATCCAAGCTTGCAATTGCGTTTGTTCATCTTCGGCTAGCTCATTAAATGCTAGTTGAAATTTATAACCAATATAAGTACCATGAACAGATTCATCACGTAAAATTAATTTAATTATTTCGGCAACGTTTACTAATTTATTATGACCTAAATAATATAAAGGAGTATAGAAGCCAGAGTAAAAAAGAAATGTTTCGAGAAAGACGGACGCAATTTTTCGTTGAAATTCATTACCGTTACGATAAATGTCAGTAATACGTTGCGCTTTAAATTGTAAAAGCGGATTAGTATTAGTCCATTCGAAAATTTCATCAATTTCTTTGGGGGTATTTAAGGTTTCAAAAATTGATGAATATGATTTAGCATGGACAGATTCCATGAATTCAATATTATTTAAAACCGCTTCTTCTTGTTGAGTGCGAATGTTTTGTTTTAAAGATGACATTCCATCTTGTGACTGTACGGTATCGAGTAATGTAAGGCCACCAAAAATATGCCCTACTAAGTAATGTTCTTGAGAATTCATTTGGCGCCAATCATCTAAATCATTTGATAAAGGAATACGAGTATCTAACCAAAATTGTTCAGTTAATTTTTCCCAAGTTGCTTTATCGATAGCATCTTCTATTTGATTCCAATTAATAGCTTTGTATGCGTCTGTCATATACTTATTAACCTCTTATTTTTTTGCAAATATGTGTGATTGAACGTTTAGATTAGGCTTAACTAAATTGAACAGCTGACACATTCATTAACACCGGCTTCAGTATTATCATCAGTGAAAGTACGAACATAGTAAATTGACTTACAGCCCTTTTTATAAGCATAATTACGTAGAATATTTAAATCACGAGTAGTCATTTTAGGTGTATGGCCATTTTTCCATTCATATAATCCAGTTGGTAAAGTCGCACGCAAGAACAAGGTCAAAGCCATTCCTTGGTCGATGTGTTGTTGAGCAGTTGCATAAATATCGATTACTTTACGCATGTCTGTATCATAAGCTGACTGATAATAAGGAATAGTATCATTTGAAAGATATGGGGCGGGATAATAAATTTTCCCAATTTTTTTCTCCTGACGTTCTTCAATACGATTAACAATTGGGTGGAGTGATGAAGTTGCATCGTTGATATATGAGATTGATCCCGTAGGGGCGATAGCCATGCGATTACGATTGTAGAGCCCATACTGAGCCACATCGGCTGCCAATTTTTGCCAATCTGCACTAGTTGGAATGTGATGGTTAGCAAATAATTCTTTAATCTTATTCGATTTGGGTTGCCAATTTTGATCAATATATTTTTTAAAATATGAACCGTCAGCGTATTTAGAGTGCTTAAAGTCAGCAAAGCTTTGCTTGCGCTCTTGGGCAATGCGATTTGAGGCAACCAACGTATAGTAATTAACCATCATAAAGAAAATATTAGTAAAATCTAGTGAATCTGCATCACCATACATAATTTTATTTTTAGCTAAAAAGCCATGTAGACCCATTGCACCTAAACCAACAGCGTGGGCATCATCATTTCCCTTACGGATAGATGGAACAATATCTAGTTTCGTTGAATCAGATACAAAGGTAAGGGCTCGCATCATTGTTTCAATTGATTTACCAAAATCCGTTGCTGAATCCATCATATTAGCAATATTAATAGATCCCAAGTTACATGATACATCATTTCCCAAAGTATCGTAAATCTGTTTATCATTAATAGTTGAAGGCGTCTGAATTTGCAAAATTTCAGAACAAAGATTAGATGAAACGATTTTACCAGCGACAGGGTTTTCTCGATTAGCCATATCAATGTTAATGATATATGGATAACCTGATTCTTGTTGCAATTTTGAAATTTCAGTTTCTAAATTACGGGCATTTATCTTATATTTACGAATTTTTGGGTTAGCTACTAAATTGGTATATTCAGCAGTAATGTCAATGTAGTTAAAAGGTGTGTTGTATTCACGTTCAACATCGTATGGAGAAAATAAATACATATCAGTATTTTCTTTGGCTAATTCATAAAATTTATCAGGAATAATTAAGCCTAACGATAATGTTTTAACTCGAATTTTTTCGTCAGCATTTTCTTTTTTTGTGGCTAAAAAATTCATAATATCTGGATGGAAAACATTTAAGTAAACTACGCCCGCACCTTGTCGTTGACCTAATTGATTGGAGTATGTAAATGAGTCTTCTAGTAACTTCATAACTGGGACAACACCTGAAGCAGCATTAACGATTCCCTTAATAGGGGCGCCTGCTTCACGAAGGTTAGAAAGATTCATTCCCACACCACCACCAATTCTTGATAGTTGTAATGCAGAATTAATTACACGACCAATTGAATTCATATCATCAGTAGCTTGAATGACAAAGCAAGAAACGAGTTCGCCACGGCGTGATTTACCAGCATTTAAAAAAGAAGGGGTAGCTGGTTGATAACGTTGATGAATCATTTCATCAGCTAAACGCAAAGCTAGTTTTTCATCACCATTAGCAAAGTAGAGGGCATTGATTGCTACACGATCGGTATATGATTCTAGATAAGCGCTTTTATCATCAGTTTTTAAAGCATATTGGGCGTAAAATTTGTAAGCTGCCATAAATGACTTAAACTTAAAATTTTGCTCATTAAGAAAGGTGTATAATTTTTCAATAAATGTAAAAGAATATTTATCAATACAAGTGGCATCAAGAAAATCATTTTTAATTAAATAAGAAAAGCGTTCTTGTAAGTTTTTAAATTTAATAGTATTTGGTTCAACATTTTCTTTAAAAAAAGCAGCTAAAGCGGCTTGATCTTTTTCTAATTGAATCTGATTGTTTTTTGGAATGTTAACTTGATTATTTAAATCAAAATAAGTAACATCATTTAGCGTATGTAAGCTCATAATTGGACCCTTTCTTTGCTTGTGATAATTAACTAATATTTAAGTGAATAGGTGAGGTATAAGGCTAAGGAACAGGTACAATATAAAAAAAGTGGTAAATTATTATTAAAAAATTAGCCACTTTTTTTATTGACACAGTAATTTATTTAACAATAAAAGGTTACCGAAAGTAAATTACGAATGCTTATAAAAGATATTTTGTAAATAGTTAGGTTGCAGTGCAATAATCAAGCTAATTGCTTTAATGCATCTGGTTGAAAACCAGCGAAGGATTGGATTCCTTCGCCTTCAATGACTGGAACAGCAGCAAATCCTTGATTTTTAAGATAGTCAATATATTCAGGGTTTTCATTAATATTTTTTTCTTCAAAAACAATGCCATTTTCATTTAAAAACCGTTTGGTCATTTTGCACTGAATACAATTGTTTTTTGTGAATACAGTAAATTTTTTCATAATAATTGCCTCTCGCTTAATTTTAATGCTGCATCTAGTATAGCAATATGTAGTAGGCTATTCAATGGATGATATACTATATATAGTTATTGAGGGAAATAATTAAACGGGATATCTTAGATTAAATCGCCTTTTGAAGAAATAAAAAGGTATAAAAAAAATTATTAACCAGTTATTATTAGAGTAAGCAAAAAAAGAGGTAAATTATGAATAATCATTACTATACAACTAATCCTGATGTAGAACACGCTTTAAAAAAATGGACATTTGAACTATTAAACAATGATATTAGTTTTACAACGGATAACGGTGTTTTTTCCAAACAAACAGTTGATTATGGAACACGTGCAATGTTAAAGGCATTTAATGAAACAATTATACCAACTGGTAAGATATTAGATTTAGGAACAGGTTATGGGCCTGTGGGCGTTGCCTTAGCATTAAGATATCCTGAGCGCCAAATAGATATGGTTGACGTGAATAGCTTGGCTTTAAGTTTAGCAAAGATAAATGCTAAAGATAATCAAGTTCAAGATCGCGTTAATATTTTTACATCTGATATTTATGAAAATGTTGAAGGAAAATATGCTGCCATTTTGACCAATCCACCTGTGCGAGCAGGTAAGAGCGTGGTTAGTACGATGTTAAAAGATGCAATTCAACATTTATTACCTAATGGCACATTAACCGTTGTATTACAAAAGAAACAAGGCGCACCATCAGCCAAAAAATTAATGACAGAAGTTTTTGAAAACTGTACAGTAATCGCAAAAGATAAAGGCTATTATATATTACAATCAGTATATCTAAATTAAAAACAAGTGTAGGAAATAAAAATGGTAAAATTAGCCAAGGAACAAATAGAGTATTATATGCGGCAAGCATTGTTACAAGCGAAAAAAGCGGCTGTAATTGGCGAAGTTCCAATTGGCGCGGTTATTGTCCACGAAGGAGAGATTATTGGTCGTGGGTTCAATCTACGCGAACATGCGCAAGATGCAACAATACACGCTGAAATTATGGCAATTCAAGAAGCTAATCGTAATTTGCATTCTTGGCGATTAGAGGACTGTCAAATGTTTGTTACACTAGAACCTTGTCCGATGTGTGCAGGAGCTATAATAAATGCGCGAGTACCAGAGCTTTATTACGGAGCAAGAGATCCTAAAGCTGGAGTTGTTGGCAGCCTATATGATTTATTATCTGATACACGATTTAATCATCAAGTTGAAGTGCATGATTTAGTTTTAGCAAAGGATGCTGGCGAGTTACTGCAGAGTTTTTTCAAAGAGATTCGTGTCCGAAAGAAGCTTGCTAAGCACCAAAGAAAACTTGACCAAGACTAGCTGATAACGTATAATAAATAATTGCCGAAGGGCTACAAAGCAAAAATACTTATTCGAATCGGGTCAGGTCTGGAAGGAAGCAGCCCTAAGATTATTGTATCTTGTGCTTTGTATTACATAGTATTATTTGTCAGTAACCAGTGATGGTTACTTTTTTTTATACAAAAGTTACTCAAAAGGACAACAAATAGTTTGGTACAACTGTGTAATTTGTTAGTATAGTATTAAGTATATAATTGAGAGGAAATCAAAAATGGCTTATCAAGCGTTATATCGGGTATGGCGACCACAGTTTTTTAAAGATATGGTAGGCCAAGAGGTTGTTACACAAACTTTAAAAAATGCAATCATTACAAAGCAAACAAGTCATGCATATTTATTTTCAGGACCACGAGGAACAGGTAAAACATCAGTTGCTAAAATTTTTGCTAAAGCTTTAAACTGTTTGGATTTAAAAGATGGTGAACCATGTAATGAGTGCATTAACTGCCAAGCAATTAATACCGGAACTTTAAATGATGTAATAGAAATTGATGCTGCATCAAACAATGGTGTTGAAGAAATTCGAGATATTCGCGATAAAGTTAAGTACGCACCAACTCAAGGAAAATTCAAAGTATATATCATTGATGAAGTTCATATGCTTTCAACTGGTGCTTTTAATGCTTTGCTAAAAACGTTAGAAGAACCACCTACGCAAGTGGTGTTCATTCTTGCAACAACTGAACCACAAAAAATTCCGGCAACGATTATTTCTAGAACCCAACGTTTTGATTTTAAAAGAATTAAACAAACGGCAAGTTTAGCACGCATGGAATATATTTTAACGGAAAAACAAATAGCGTATGATCAGCAGGCTTTACAAATAATTGCAACTGCTGCGGAAGGTGGAATGCGGGATGCATTAAGTATATTGGATCAAGCATTATCATTTGCTGATAATAAATTGACATTAGATAACGCACTAATGGTCACGGGAGCTGTTACACAAGATTTATTGAGCCTATATGTCCAAGCTGTGCTGGAGAGTGATACTGTCAAGGGCTTAGAGTTATTACAGCAATTGCTAGATGAAGGGAAAGATGCCAATCGGTTTATCGAAGATTTGATTGGTTATGTAAGGGACCTTCTTTTGGCTAATGAGGCACCAAAGTTAGTTAATGCAATTCGTAATAATGATTTTAAGACACAAGCGCAAACCATTTCATTACAACAAGCATATACAATTATTGAAGAGTCAAATAATGTTCAACAACAACTTAGATATACCACGCATGCAGATGTTTATTTAGAAGTGTTAACCGTTAAATTATGTAACTTATCTGATCAAAAAGTAGATGATACACACACAAAGCAAGAATTAGCATTTAGTGCTGAAAATTTACCGAAAAAAACGATTTTAAAGCAATTAGAAAAGTCTAGAAAAGATGCAAGCTCAATTACGACTTTTAACGCAAAGATACCAGTACAAGGCACCGATACTAAAATAGCGACTAAAGGTGAAATAAATAAGGTAGTAGATGATGAGCCAACTAAATTAATCACCAAGGTACAAAAAAGTAACTTAGTAAAAATGGATGGCCAAGCAGTTTTCCTAACCTTACAAAAGGCTACGAAAGGGGCCTTAACAGCTTTTAATGACGCGTACATTGACTTATTGAATATGTTAACGGTTGTGCAAAGTGCAAAATTAAGTCAAGCTAAGTTTGTTGCGGCTAGTGATCAAAGTGTGGTTTTGGTCTTTAAGCAACCCTATATTCACCATTTAGCGATTCAAGATATTGAGTTGCAAACAAGTATTAAAGATAGTCTAGAAAAATTGTTAGGAAATGAATATCAATTAATTTTTATTACAGAAGATCAATGGCAACAAGTACGAAAAAGCTATGTTACACAGTTAAAAGCTAAAATACAACCTGATGAAATGCAAGCACCAATCTTAGCGCAAATTGAGCTAGAAACTAAACCGCAAGCTTTGACGGTAACGGATGAAACAGAAATTGAAAACGAACAAGATGCTATAAATAGTAATTTAAATAATAAACAAGAAGTGGCTAGTCTAAATGAAGCCAAAAATGCTAAAATGACAGATATAGTAAATGAAGCTCAAACAATGTTTGGGGTTGAAAACATTGAAATAAGAAAAGATTAGAAAAGAGGATTAATAATGTTTGGTGGTGGAAATATGCAAGGCATGATGAAACAAATGCAAAAAATGCAAAAGCAAATTAAAGAGGAACAAGCTAATTTAGAAACAACTAAATTTATTGGAGAAGCTTTAAATGGTGCGGTAAAGGCGACGTTTACTGGTGATCGTGAGCTTAAAGATTTAGTGATTGACGAAAAAATAGTTGATCCCGATGATGTGGATACATTACAAGATATGTTAATCGTGGCGATTAATGATGCTATGAAAAAAATTGATGATCAAACTTCAAAGACAATGGGCAAATATACACAGGGTTTAGGTTTTTAGATTCTAATTTTTTGCTAAAATTTACAATTTGGGATAAAAATTACTTAATAAAAAGAGACCAAATCAAAATATGTTTTTGATTTAGTCTCTTTTTATTAAGCATGGTAAAATTAAATATGAAAGTTACTAGAAGGGAGTAAGAATGCAATATCCAGAGCCAATTACACAATTAATAGCAAGTTATATGAAATTACCAGGAATTGGGCAAAAATCAGCAACCCGTTTGGCTTTTTACACTTTGGGGATGGATGAGGAAGATGTTACTGGTTTTGCACAAGCATTAATTGCAGCCAAACGTGATTTACAATTTTGTAGTATCTGCGGTAACATTACGGAAAATGATCCTTGTATCATCTGTCAAGATACCAGTCGTGATCAAACAACCGTTTTAGTAGTTGAGCAATCAAAAGATGTTATGTCGATGGAGAACACCCACGAGTATCATGGCCTGTATCATGTACTACATGGTGTCTTATCACCACTTAATGGTCAAGGTCCAGATGATATTAATATCACTAGCTTGGTAACCCGACTGCAAGACCATAGTGATATTAGCGAAGTTATTGTGGCTACGAATGCTAATTCAGAGGGTGAAGCAACAGCAATGTATTTAGCCCGATTACTCAAACCAGCTGGAATTAAAGTAACGCGTTTGGCACATGGCTTAGCGGTAGGTAGTGATATCGATTATGCTGATGAAATGACATTGATTAAAGCAGTAGAAGGACGGACAGAGCTATGAAAGATAATCATAATATTAAGACTAATTATGATACGCTATTAATGGATCAAATTGACTTGGCTAAAATGGATTGGGATGAGGCCAAATATTCAGAACGAGCAATGACAGAAAGTAACTATGATGGCCGCCTTATTCAGGCTCAAACGGCGCTAGCAAAACAAAAGTTTTTTTATTATTATCGAGAAGCACGGCGACGCAAGGTACATGGACGAATTCAAAGAAGCGTTATGACTATTAATTAATAAGGGGATTTAATTGACACTTAGGAGTAAAAATGTCTAAAAGAGGGAAAGAAAAAAATCAGTTATATATTATTATTCTAATATTGGGACTATTAATAACTGGTGGGAAAAGTTTATTATCAAATCAGGGAACTAATAACCAAGAAAGAGAAACAACGGTTGACCGCAAGCAAACAAGTGTTAAAACAGCTACTAAAACGAATGCTCAATTAGCTAACTTAAAATATAATGGTCAACAAATTGTGCAAATTAATCAAGGCAAGCCAACGTTTAAGGCAAATCAATTAAAAACGACTAATGGTCCATGGGTTGTGTATGGTGAGTTAGATAACTTGAACCGTGCAACGATAGCGACTGGTTTATTAAATGCCAGTTTAATGCCGACTGTTAAAAGACAGCGGTTAACGGTTACCCCAACCGGATATCGTAATCGACGGGTACCAATGAATGGCCATTACGATTGGTTGTTTAACCGGGCACATTTGATTGGATATCAATTTACGGGAGAAAATAATAATTTACATAATTTGGTTACGGGCACACGATCATTAAATGACCCCGCGATGACCTATTATGAAAATCGAACAGCTAATTACTTAAGAACGCATAGGAATGATTATGTGAGATATGAAGTCACTCCAATTTATCGTAAAAATGAATTAGTCCCCCGTGGTGTTCATATGCAAGCACAATCAATTAAAAATGCAACTATCAAATATAATGTTTATATTTTTAATGTTCAAAAAGGAATTACGATTAATTATAATAATGGTAATTCAACGATTAATTAATTTTTAATAATTAGGGTTTTAATAATTTATTGAGCATGTTAGAATAACGATAGTGTTGAAATAGTAAAGTAAATTTATTATCTGCTGTTTAAGAAAACTAGTGGTTGTTGCAAACTAGTCGAGATATTAAATTGAATTACAACTATGGAGCTATTGGTTCGTCTCATTATCGACGGCTTAGAGATCAATAAAGATGTTTATTGATAAATTAAGGTGGTACCACGATATTAATCGTCCTTAGACAATTGTTTTTGTCTAAGGATTTTTTTATTTAAGGAGATTTAATGTTATGGATATATTTACAGATTTAAAATGGCGCGGTGCAGTTAATCAATTAACAGATGAAGTAGGCCTCCAAGAAGCATTAGCTACTAAACAAGTTGGTATGTATGCGGGGATTGACCCAACTGCTGATTCAATGCATATTGGCCATTTAATTCCATTTATGGTTTTGAAAAGATTTCAATTAGCTGGTCACAAGCCAGTTGTCGTTATTGGGGGGGGAACTGGAGCGATTGGTGACCCATCAGGGCGTAATTCAGAACGTGTTTTGCAAACGATGGACCAGGTTATGCATAATGAAGCAGCATTAACCAAGCAAATGCAACATTTGTTTGGTGAAGAAAATTTCAGAATCGTAAATAATCGTGATTGGTTAGGCCAATTAAGTCTAATGGATTTCTTACGAGATTATGGTAAACTTTTTTCTGTCAATACAATGTTAGCGAAAGATGTTGTTGCTTCAAGACTAGAGGTTGGTATTTCATTTACTGAATTTACCTATCAAATTCTACAATCAGTTGATTTTCTTGAATTATATCGCCGTGAGGATGTTCAATTACAAATTGGTGGTGCAGATCAATGGGGGAATATTACTGCCGGAATTGATTTAATTCACCGAATAGAAGGAAATGAAGCGAAAGCATTTGGTTTAACAATTCCATTAATGTTAAAATCAGATGGAACTAAATTTGGTAAAACTGCAGGAGGAGCTGTTTGGTTAGATGCCAAAAAGACAACACCATATGAATTTTACCAATTCTGGTATAACCAAGATGATGCCGATGTAGTTAAGTATCTTAAGTACTTTACTTTTCTATCAAAAACGGAAATTGATGCGTTAGAGCAAACCGTGCTTGATGATCCGGGTAAACGATTAGCACAAAAACGCTTGGCACAAGAAATAACGAAATTTGTCCACAGTCAAGTGGCGGTAGAAGAGGCTGAACGGATATCAGCCGCTCTTTTCTCTGGCGATGTGCAAGAGTTGACCGCTACGGAAATTGAACAGGGTTTTGCTAATATGCCATCATTTAACGTGTTAAACGAAAAGGTCAATGTGGTTGACTTTATTGTTAATGCGGGGATTGATAAGTCAAAACGGCAGGCACGCGAAGATATTGAAAATGGTGCAATTCGTATCAATGGTAAAAAAATTACAGATCTGACTACCGAAATCAATCCTAATGATATGTATGATGGGAAATTTGTAATTGTTCGGCGTGGTAAGAAAAAGTACTTTTTAGGACGAGTTAAATAAATCGATATAATTAAAAATTAATTTAGCGAAAAAAGGTTGGTAAACCAAGACATTCTTGCCAACCTTTTTTGTATTTAGAAGGGTATTACCGATCAATAACGTAGTAATATTAAAAAATTAGTTACGTATAAATTATATTTATACGTAACTAATGTCCGTTTATGGGTCTACACTTTTTGGTACTGATAGACATGACGTCGTCATGTTAATCGGTATCTTTTTTTCTTGCATTTTGTAAAAAAAGGTGTAAAAAAAG
>NZ_JAFBDN010000018.1 GCF_016908275.1 Periweissella beninensis
CTGTACCCATGCCGAACACAGAAGTTAAGCTCTGTAGCGCCAAAAGTAGTTGGGGGATCGCTCCCTGCGAGGATAGGACGTCGCCATGCTTATATTATTCCGGCATAGCTCAGTTGGTAGAGCACCTGACTGTTAATCAGGTTGTCGACGGTTCGAGCCCGCCTGCCGGAGTTTTTAGTATGACACTATGTCATACTTTTTTTATTTCAATTTATTTGAGGTTCATCAACCATCCCTCATAAAAAAACTAGGAGACTATTATGAATAGTGAAAAAAATAATGATTTGAAACCAACTGCCAAATTAGTATTAATGGGTTTAGTTGCAGCAATGTATGTTGCATTAACTTCTTCTTTTGGCTTTGGTATTGTACAGTTTAGAATGTCAGAAATGTTTAATCACTTAGCTGCATTTAATAAGCGCTATATTGTTGCTGTTACTTTAGGGGTAGTGATTGCTAATTCATTTCAGTCGCCATATGGCATGATTGATGTCGTTGTTGGGTCATTACAAACCTTAGTAATGACATCATTAGCATATTTTTGTACAAGAAAAGTAAAAAATACGATTACGAAACTTACAATAACGACGGTAATTAGCACACTAATGATGTGGGTGATTGCGGTAGAGATAATGTATATGACTAAAGCACCAATTGCATTTTGGCCAACTTATGGTTCATTAATGGTTGGTGAGTTAGCAAGTATGGTTTTAGGTGGCATTATTATATATTTTATAAGTAAGCGCATTGATTTAACACGCTAATAATAAAAGGAGACAACTTTCACATTTGAGGTTGCCTCCTTTTATTATTATTCAAATATTTAAAATTAAGGTTAGTATGAACAAAGTAAGAAGTGAAATAACAAGCTACGTGATTTAGTTAAATAATTAATAAATATTGCTTAATTATTTAATCCTGCAACTCTTCTAAAGTTAAACTGCGTTCTTCCCAAGTTGTATTTAATTGTTCTAAATTTTTGCGTAAATTATCTAAATCTTTTTGTAAATCACTTAATTTACCAATATTCGTAGCATTAGCAGCGTCATTCATTTGGTTTGTGATCATAAGCTGTTCGTTTTCATTGGTTTCAATAGCTTGTTCAATCTCTTCAACGGCGCGAGTAGCTTTACGAATGTCCTTTTGCCGATTTTTATTTGCTTGGTAACTTTCGATTGAAGAATTATTCGATATTGGTGAAGTTAAAGAATTATCGCCTGATTGAGTAGCTTGAAGATCACTTTTTTCGAGATAATAATCATAATCTCCCATATAGGTAGTCGAGCCACTTTGAGATATTTCGACAATTTCAGTTGCCACTTGATTGATAAAATAACGATCATGCGAGACAAATAAAACAGTACCATTAAATTCATTGATAGCAGTCTCAAGGACTTCACGTGAATCAATATCCAAATGGTTAGTCGGTTCATCTAAAATTAAAAAATTGTCATGATTCATTGCTAATTTAGTAAGCATTAAACGGGCACGCTCACCACCAGAAAGACCACTAACTTTTTTGATAATATCATCACCACTAAATAAGAAACTACCTAGAATAGAACGAATATCTTTTTCAGAGGTTAGGGGGTGTTCGTTCCAAAGCTCATGAAGGACACTATTGTTTTCATGAAGTAGCTGTTGTTCTTGATCATAATAGCCGATTGAAACGTTAGCACCAATTTTAAATTCACCAGCAATAAATGGAATAATTTGCAAAATACTTTTAAGCAATGTTGATTTACCAATTCCGTTTGGCCCCACAATTGCAACCGCATGATGTTTATCAATTGTTAAATTAATATTTTGGCTTAACGGATGAGTAGCAGTATAACCAATGGTAGCCTTTTTAACCCTTAATACTTCATGGCCACTTTCTAAATCAGTTGCGAATTGAATCCGAGCTTGTGATGTATCATTTTTTGGCTTTTGAATTTTTTCCATGCGTTCGAGTTGTTTACGCCTAGATTGCGATCTTTTGGTGGTAGAAGCTCGAACGATATTACGATTGACAAAATCTTCTAATTTTTCAATTTGTTTTTGTTGTTTTTCGTACTCTTTTAAAGCTGTTTTTAGATTTTGGGCTTTAACTTCAAGGAAATTTGAATAATTTCCTTGATAGTGGTCCAAATGACCAAAATTCATATCGTAAACTTCTGTAATAACACGATCTAAAAAGTAACGATCATGGGAAACAACCAATAAAGCACCAGCATAATTTTGCAGATATGATTCTAGCCAAGCTAGAGTATCAGTGTCTAAATGATTGGTTGGTTCGTCAAGAATTAATAGATCTGGTTTTTCAAGGAGGGCTTTAGCAAGTGCGAGGCGTGTTCGTTGCCCACCACTCAAGGAATTTATCTTATCAGCATAACGTTCTTCAGGAAAATTAAAACCATGTAAAATACCACGAATGGCAGCTTCATAACCATAGCCGTTATTTGCAGCAAAATCATGTTGTAATTGATCATATCGATTTAATAATTTTACATATTCGGCAGTCGTTGGATCATCGTTGGCAATTTGCTGTTCTAATGAATGCATTTGACCTTCTAAAGCGCGGACATCAGCAAAAACATTTAACATTTCATTCCAAATAGTATTATTACTATTTAGACCTGAATTTTGCGCTAAATAGCTTAAGGTGACATCTTTTTTCATAGTTACGGTTCCTTCATCAGGTGCATTTAAGCCCGCAATAATCTTAAGAAGGGTTGATTTACCAGCACCGTTACGGCCAACAAGGCCAATACGAGCGTGATCCTTGATTTCTAATTGTACGTTACTAAAGAGCACATTAGCTCCAAAGCGTCTTGCAACGTGTTGAGCTTGTAACAAAATCATTATAAAAGTACCTCTGTTTATGGTTAATAATTAAAGTTTAACATAAAACAATCTAAAAGTTTGTGAAATGATAATTGTTTTTTGTTTCACAAATAAATGAGTTATGCTACAATTACAAGAGAAATTAATTTCACAAGCTAAATAGATATTTGTGAAAAGGAGGAAATTTTCGTGGCAGAACCATCAATTCCAAGAGCAACTGCTAAACGGTTGCCTATTTATTATCGTTATCTTAAATTTTTACTAGACGCAGGAAAAACGCGCGTATCATCAACTGAATTATCAGATGCTGTAAAGTTTGATGCTGCGACGATTAGACGTGACTTTTCATATTTTGGTGCCTTAGGAAAACGAGGTTACGGATATGATGTTGAGAGTTTACTTGATTTTTTTGCAAAAATTTTAAACCAAGATACATTGACAAATGTGGCCTTAATCGGTTTAGGTAACCTAGGACATGCGTTATTAAACTTTAATTTCCATAAGAATTCAAATGTCCGGGTGTCAGCAGTCTTTGATATTAATCAAGAGTTAATTAATACTATTCAATCAGGGGTACCAGTGTATGATATAAAAGACATGGTAAATCAAATTCAAGATCAACGGATTGAGATAGCTATCTTGACAGTACCGCAATCAGAAGCACAAGCAACGACTGATTTACTAGTAAAGGCTGGGATTAAGGGGATTTTAAACTTTACACCTTTACGGGTTACAGTACCTGAAAAAGTGCGTGTCCAAAACGTTGATTTAACTAATGAATTACAGACATTGATTTACTTTATTGAAAATTATTCTGAACAAAGTATTAATTAAAGGTATGTATGATTTAGTGATTAGGTGATACGAGTACTAGCTAAAAATAAATGCGCGATTGTTACCAGTACCGCAATAAAATTAAATTCTTAAGAGTCCAAGACTTTTGTCGAGGACTTTTTTTATCTGTTTATTTTTATTATAAATTAATGTTTGACTTTTTTTGACCTTACACTTGCATTATTTAAAAAGCGTGCTAATATAGATAATGTAATTAGCACTTCAACTAAGTGAGTGCTAAAATAAAAATCAGTTTTAATGGAGGTGCGTAACGTGCTTAAGCCACTAGGAGATCGCGTTATTTTACAAGTCGAAAAAGAACAAGAAAAAACAATTGGCGGTATCGTTATTGCTGGTAACGCTGAAGAAAAACCATCAACAGCTAAGGTTGTTGCAGTCGGTAATGGGTATCTTTTACAAGATGGGACAATCACACCATTATCAGTGAAGGTTGATGATGAAGTGATTTTTGATAAATTTGCCGGTAATGAAGTTAAACATAATGGTGAAGATTTCATTGTCGTACATGAAAAAGATATTATTGCAATTGTAGAATAATTTACATAATAAGGTGAGGTAAATTAATAAGATGGCTAAAGATATAAAATTTTCAGAAGACGCACGGAGCGCAATGCTTCGTGGGGTTGATAAATTAGCAAACACAGTAAAAACAACAATTGGTCCAAAGGGTCGAAATGTTGTGTTAGAAGAAACATATGGCGCACCAACAATTACTAATGATGGGGTTACAATTGCTAAGGCAATCGAACTTGAGGATCATTTTGAAAATATGGGTGCAAAATTAGTTGCCGAAGTTGCTTCCAAAACAAATGATATTGCAGGGGATGGGACAACAACTGCGACCGTTCTTACACAATCAATTGTTAATGAAGGGTTGAAAAACGTAACAGCTGGCGCAAATCCCGTTGGAATTCGACGCGGAATTGAATTAGCAACAAAAGCAGCAGTGGAAGCATTACACAAGATGTCACATGAAGTAGCAACTAAAGACGATATTGCTCAAGTTGCATCAATTTCCGCTGCAAATAGTGAAGTTGGTGAATTGATTGCTGATGCTATGGAAAAAGTCGGTAACGACGGTGTTATCACAATTGAGGAATCAAAAGGTATCGAAACCAGTCTTGAAGTTGTTGAAGGAATGCAATTTGATCGTGGCTACATGTCACAATACATGGTTACTGATAACGACAAAATGGAAGCATCTTTAGATAATCCATTTATCTTAATTACAGATAAAAAAATTGGTAATATTCAAGATATTTTACCAATGCTACAAGGAATTGTTGAACAAGGTCGCTCATTATTAATCATTGCTGATGATATTACAGGGGAAGCATTACCAACACTTGTTCTAAACAAGATGCGTGGAACCTTTAATGTGGTAGCTGTTAAGGCACCTGGTTTTGGTGATCGTCGTAAAGCAATGCTTGAAGATATTGCTATCTTAACGGGTGGAACAGTGATTACTGATGACTTAGGATTAAATCTTAAAGACACTACGTTAGAACAACTTGGTCAAGCTGCTAAAGTGACAGTTTCTAAGGATAACACTACAATTGTTGAAGGTCACGGAGACAAAGCGACGATTCTGGATCGGGTAGACAACATTAAAAAGCAAGTTGCTGAAACAACTTCTGACTTTGATCGTGAAAAACTACAAGAACGACTAGCTAAGTTAAGCGGTGGTGTAGCTGTCATTAAAGTTGGTGCGGCGACAGAAACTGAATTAAAAGAACGTAAATACCGTATTGAGGATGCCCTCAATGCTACTCGTGCGGCTGTTGAAGAAGGCTTTGTATCAGGTGGTGGAACAGCATTAGTGAATGTAATTCCAGCAGTAGCAGCCTTATCTGAAAAAGGGGATGTGCAAACAGGGATTAATATTGTACAACGCGCGCTTGAAGCACCAGTACGTCAAATTGCTATTAATGCTGGCCTTGAAGGTTCAGTAATTGTTAATAAGCTAAAGGAACAAGAAATTGGTGTTGGCTATAATGCGGCTGATGATACATGGGTTGATATGGTTAAGGCCGGAATTGTTGATCCAACTAAGGTTACTCGATCAGCATTACAAAATGCGGCCTCTGTTTCAGCATTGTTGTTAACTACAGAAGCAGTCGTAGCAGAGCAACCAAAACCAGCTGGTAATGATACACAAGCAGCAGCTGCACAAGCAGCGGCCATGGGCGGTATGATGTAAGCAATGAGTTTAGTGTGATTAACATTACACTTATGATAGCTTAATGTGATGGTCTAACAAAAATCATTAATGATTTTTGTTAGACCATTTTTTATAAAAAATTATTAAGCAAAATGAGGTTATTTAAGGGTTACGCCGCCTTAAATTAAAAGCCAATCAAGCGATGTGTTGAGAGTCAATAGACAAGCGTTATGATTTCAAGTAGAATTAATACTATTAATGAAATGAACAGGAAGTGAAGTCTTTGACTGGTAAATTTATCACATTTGAAGGACCAGATGGAGCTGGTAAAACAAGTATTTTAAACAAATTAGTAGAAAAAGTACAACAAAAATTAGCACAAAATTTAGTAGTTACCCGTGAACCTGGGGGAACGGCGATTGCAGAAGCTGTCAGAAATGTTTTATTGGATAATAGTAATACTAATATGGATGCGAGAACAGAGGCGTTGTTATTTGCAGCGGCGCGACGACAACATATTGTTGAAATCATTGAACCAGCTTTAGCACAAAATAAAGTAATCTTTTGTGATCGCTTTGTTGATAGTTCAGTAGCATATCAAGGTGCTGGTCGAGCAATTGGAATGGATGAGGTTTACAATATGAACCTTTTTGCAACTAATGGTTTAACACCTGACTTAACTTTATATTTTGATGTGCCTTCAGAGGTTGGCTTAGAACGAATAAAAAATTATCGAACCGACGAAATTAATCGATTAGATACAGATACCCTTGAATTTCATAAGCGCGTTAAAGCAGGGTATCAAAAATTAATAAAAGACCATAGTAAGCGAATAGTTATAATAAATGCTAATCAACCTTTTGCAGATGTCTTACAAGTAGCTTATCAGGTGATTGCGAATTATCTTGAGCTCAATTAATTTATTGACGCTGAGTAGCAAGGTATAATAGCAACTAAAATAGGAAAGTAGGTATTGATAATGAAAATGATTATGGCAATTGTGCAAGATAAAGATAGTAATAAAGTAAGTAGTCAGTTAGCCAAAGCACAAGTCCAAGCGACACGATTTAATTCAGCAGGTAGCTTTTTACGTTCAGGAAATACGACTTTCATGATTGGGATTGAGGATGAACGGGTGGAGGAAGTTATTGAAATTATTCATCAAGCATCACGATCACGTAAACAATTCATGACACCACCCCTCAACATGGACTCGATTATGGATTCTGGTTCATCGTTCCCAATTGAAGTTGAAGTTGGTGGAGGAACTGTGTTTGTCTTACCAATTGATAGTTTTCGCCACTTTTAATGTTAAATGAGGAAGTAGATTGCATTGACACCACAAGAAATATTTAAGCACTTAGATAAGCATCAAATAGATATTACTAAACATTTTGAACGGGCCATTGAGCATAAACGTTTAGCTCATGCCTTTATCTTTGATGGCCCCGATATGCAACAGCAAGAATTAGTTGCTACTTGGTTAGCAATGCGCCTATTTTGCCTAAATGATACGAATAAACCATGTGGCGAATGTAATAATTGTCAAAGAATTGTTAATGGCGAGCATCCTGATGTGATTTCAATTGTAAGTGATAATAAAACGATTAAAATTGATGAAATTCGCTATATAAAAAATGAATTCAATAAACGAGCAGTTGAAGGGTTTCAGAAATTTTTAATTATTAAAGATGCAGACAAATTAACAGTTGGTGCTGAAAATAGTTTATTGAAGTTTATTGAGGAACCGCAAGGGCCAACCACCATTGTCCTGTTAACACAAAATCGGTATGCCCTTTTACCAACAATTATTTCACGAACACAATTGATTGAATTCAAAGGTGTGACACCGAAGATTTTAGCTAAGGAATTGACCAATCTGTTTCCAAAGCAAAATGTTGATATCATTAAAATAGTCAGCCATTTAGCAACCGATTTAAAAACGGCTGAGTACATAATGGCTGATGATTGGGTATTAGAAAGTACGCATGCAATGCTACGTTGGTATACAGTATTGATGAAGCAAGATATTGCAGCGTTTGCAATGGTCCAAATGGGTTTAGGGCCATTAGGTGAAAATGATCGGCTAAAAGAGCAAGCAATCTTAGATTTGTGTTTACTTGCATTTCGAGATGTTTTGAGAATGTATGAGCAACGCGAAGTTATTTTTTTGCAAAATATTGAGCAAAATGAAAGTATTCTTAAAATCACTAGCCTTGAGCAAATATTAAAGATAATGGATGTAATTTTGAAGGCGCCCCAATTACTAAAACAAAATATAAATTTTCAAACTATTATGGAAAAAATAACATTAGAAATATGGTTAATTTTAAAAGGTTAGGTTGAAAATGAGCGTGGAGAAATATAATGGAAAAGAAAGAAGTTTATGATCGTTTTTCTGAAATTTTGGCTGACATGCAACACATAATTGATGAGACAACCTTAATGCAAGCTACTTTAAATACATTAATTGAAGAAAACGCCGAGTTAACAATTGAAAATGAACATTTACGTAGTCAAATAATGAATAAAAAGACGGCTAAGATTCAACCACGATTATCACGTTCACGAGAAAATTTAAGAAAATTATATGAATCAGGGTTTCATATTTGTAATGCTTCATATGGGCGCCGTTTAGAAGATGGTGAGTCGTGTTTAGAATGTTTAGATATTATTTATGGTAGTTAAAAGATAGGAGCAATTTGATGTACGTACAAAAAAGTTTTAATCAAACTGACAACCAAGGAACTTTATATTTAGTACCCACACCTATCGGTAATTTAGAAGATATGACGTTTAGAGCGATTAAGACACTAAAGGCGGTCGATTTGATTGCGGCAGAAGATACCCGGCACACACAACAGTTATTAAACTATTTTGAAATTAAAACACATCAAATTTCGTTTCATGAACATAATACGCAAGAACGAATTCCAGAGTTACTAGCTAAATTAGCGAGTGGGTTAAACATTGCCCAAGTTAGTGATGCGGGGATGCCGTCAATTTCAGATCCAGGTAGTGAACTAGTACAAGCGGCGATTGCACATGCCATCAAGGTAGTACCATTACCAGGCGCAAATGCGGGCTTAACAGCATTGATTGCTTCAGGATTAGTACCACAACCATTTTATTTTTATGGATTCTTAGGCCGTAAAAAGAATGATCAAAAAAAGATAATTAGTGACCTAGGTCAGCACCACGAAACAGTTATTTTATATGAGTCACCCTATCGGATTAGAAAAACGCTTAAATTAATGGCAGAGGTATTAGGAACAAGCCGCCAAGTGGTATTAGCACGTGAGGTTACGAAACGCTATGAGGAATTTGTTAATGGAACATTGGGTGAGGTAATTGAGTGGTTTGCTGAACATGAACCACGGGGCGAATTTGTATTGCTATTAGGTGGTAGTACAGATGAAGCGACGACCGGGACTAACACAGATGAAGTGAAACTGCCAATTGATGAAAAAGTCCAATTATTAATTGATGAAGGCATGAAACCTAATTTAGCGATTAAGACAGTAGCTAATGAACGACAATTAAGGAAGCAAGATGTCTATAATATTTTTCACAAATTAAATGATCGGGGGACGGATAAATAATGGATGATGTTTATACGGAAAAACATCAAGTAGTGTACTATGAAGTGGATGTGAGTGGAAAACTATCAATACCCATGATTTTAAACCTTGCTATCTTAGGATCAACCAATCAAAGTGCTGCATTGGGGATGGGTAATGAACGAATTCATGCTAATAATGTGGGCTGGGTTGTTCTACAATATGATATGCAAATTGATCGACGACCAAAAGTTGACGAGGTTATTAATATTAAAACTCAAGCGGTTGAATATAATCCTTTTTTTGCCGTTCGTAAGTTTTGGTTAGAAGGGTTAGATGGTGAGCCGTTAGTAACTATCAATTCAATTTTTGCGATGATTGACATGCAAGCTCGAAAAATGATTAGAATACCACAAGTTATGATGGATACATATCAAGCAAAACGAGTTAAACATATTACAAGAATTCCGGATCCACAAGATATTACTACTACAACAACAGAACCGCAAGGAACCAATTACCACGTACGTTTCTTTGATATTGATCACAATCATCATGTGAATAATGCACATTATTTTGCTTGGATGCAAGATCCATTGGGAGCAGATTTTTTAAAAAAATATGAAACCAAACGAGTAAATATCAAGTATGAAAATGAAATTAGGTATGGCTCGGAAGTGGTAAGCTATTACAAAATATTACCAAGCGTTGGTGGTGAAGTCATAACGTTACACCAAATTAAAGTTGATGGTCAAGTCATGACTGAAGCAGAAATGTATTGGCAAGAAAATCAAGCATAGAGTCCAGGACAGATGTCTCGGGCTCTTTTTAGCAAACATATTTGCCAACTACTAAGCGAGATTTAAGAACAAAAAATAAAGGTAAGATTGTTTTTTTGCGAGCTTTATCGGGATTAGTGGTTAAATTAAATAACTTAACGTGATATTATATACACTGAGTAATTGACAAGAGATAACTTAAATTTATAAATTAACTTCAAGGAGAAGCAAGCAGTGAAAATACTAGCGATGGATACATCAAATCAACCAATGGCGTTGGCATTGGTTGAAGATAATCGAGTCCTGAGTGAAAAATTAACTAATGAAAAACGTAACCATAGTGTGCAACTATTGCCGATGATTGCCGAAATGATGCAGGAAGTAAACTGGACGCCCACAATGTTGAATCGGGTAGTGGTTGCGCAAGGACCGGGTTCATATACGGGAGTACGAATAGGAGTAACGACGGCTAAAACCTTAGCGACAACGTTAAATATTGAATTGGTGGGTGTATCTAGTTTAGCCGTTTTGGCTAATAATATTGACCAAGTAGATACGCTAGTGGTACCAATATTTGATGCCCGTAATGATAATATGTATGCAGGCATATATAAAAATAATGCAGTAATTTGGCCAGATCAGCATACTAATATTACTAAGTTAATTGCTAACCTAACGGAATTTAACAGCAAAATAATTGTAGTTGGTGAGTATCAAAATTTTGTGGAACAATTAACTGCTAGTTTTGCGGAGCGGATTACATTTGCAAAAGGGCTGGCTAATTTACCTAAAGGAAGTAGTGTTGCGCAATTGGGTACGGCCAAAGCACCAGAAAAATGGCCTCATCGATTTGTACCTAATTATCTACGTGTATCCCAAGCAGAAGCCGACTGGCAAGCAAAACACCCCAATGAGATAGAGAAAGATTATGTTGAAGAAGTTTAAAACAGAAGACATTAGAAGAAAGCTTAGAAGAATAACCCAGCAATTAACCGGTTTTGATGAACAACAGGTTAATGCAATGGCGATTAAAGCCGATCGGGTAACGATAAATAATGTGCTATATTATATGGGACGCGCTCAAGTATCAGATATTCAAGAGATTTTAGATATTGAACGGGCTGTTTATAATGGTAAGACACCTTGGAATGATAAAGCTTTTGCGCGAGAATTACATCGTAAGGCTGATAGATTATACTTAGTTATTCGTAAAGCTGATCAAATGATTGCCTTTATTGGCGCAAGTTTTTCGCGCTCAACAGGTGATATGCACATTACAAATATTGCGGTTTTACCAGTATGGCAAGGGCAAGGTATTGGGACATTTTTATTAAATACGATTATTGCAAAAGCAAAAATGATTAAAGCGAGCCAGCTTTCACTTGAAGTACGAATATCAAATGTTAAAGCGCAACAAGTTTATAAAAATTTAGGGTTTACATCGCAAGGGATAAAAGCCGGATACTATTTCGGTGACCATGAAGACGCATTAGATATGACGTTACAAATAGAGGCAGGTAGATGAATGAAATAACTTATCGGCAGCCATTAAACGCGGCTGAGATTTATGATCTAGCAGAACAGGCCTATGGCAAAGCACCGTGGAGTTTAGCAACGATTGAGCATGATTTAAGAAATCAATATGCTGATTATTTAGTGTGCCTAGTTGATAATAAAGCAGTGGGTTTTGTTAGTGGTACGTTAATAATTGATGAGTTATCAATTTCAAATATTGGTGTGCTACCAGCCTATCGAGGACAAGGATTAGCAGTTAAATTATTAACAACATGGTTAGCACGATTTAAGACAGCACAAAAAGTATTTTTAGAAGTACGTGTTAGTAACATTAGTGCGCAACGAGTTTATAAAAAATTAGCATTTAAAGCAGTGGCTATTAGGAAGCAGTATTATCATAATCCACTCGAAGATGCTGTAATTATGGAGAAATTATTGTGAGTATAATATTATCTTTTGAATCTAGTGCTGATGAAACGAGCGTGGCAGTTGTCAAAGATGGCAACAAGATTTTAAGTAATGAAATTGCAACACAAATAAAATCACATCAACGCTTTGGCGGTATTGTACCTGAGGTTGCTAGTCGGCACCATATTGAACGAGTGACTATTTTGGTCGATGAAGCATTAGCAGATGCGAATATAACCTATGCTGATATTGATGCAATTGCTGTAACTTATGGGCCAGGATTAGTAGGATCATTATTAATTGGTGTTACAGCCGCTAAAACAATTGCATGGGCGCATAATATTCCATTAGTACCTACAAGTCATTTGGCAGGGCACATTATGGCCGCCCGTTTTGTGAAACCAATTGAGTATCCTGCATTGGCATTATTGGTTAGCGGTGGTCATACTGAATTAGTCTATTTACCACGTGAAGGTGCTTTTGAGGTATTAGGAGAAACACGGGATGATGCGGCTGGCGAATCATATGATAAAGTGGGTCGTGTGATGGGAATTGCTTATCCAGCTGGGAAAACAATTGATGAATTAGCACATCAAGGTAAGGATACGTTTAACTTTCCACGAGCAATGGAAAATGATGGCACGTATGAATTTAGCTTTTCTGGTTTAAAATCAGCATTTATCAATACTTATCATAATGCCCAGCAACGGGATGAAGTCCTAAATAAAGAAAATTTGGCGGCTAGTTTTCAAGCAGCAGTTGTGGATGTGTTAGTTAATAAAACAGCACAAGCATTGGATCATTATCCAGTAAAGCAGTTACTATTAGGTGGAGGAGTTGCTGCTAATCAAGGCCTGAGAACAGCACTAGCTAACTTATTAGCTAATTATGACACCGAGTTTATTCCTGTGCCACTTAAGTTAGCCGGGGATAATGCAGCGATGATTGGTGCTGCTGGTGAGATTTTTTATCGCAAAGGCCGCCGTGGTACGTATGATTTAAATGCCGATCCGTCTTTGGAATTTGAAGAATATTAAGTAATGAAGAACCTAACAAATTATCAAGGATATAGAGATCTTCAATTTTGATTAATAGTAAAGTATCATTTTTTTAACGTAAGTTTAAGGATAATTAATTGTGATTAACTTAAAACTAATGTATCATTTTAAGAGCAAACTAAGGAGAAAGTAACTATTTTCGTTAATTAGGAGAAGAATTATTTTGAGACATAAGTATATAACAATCACTAGTATCTTGCTTATCGTAATGGGGGTAGTTGGTGTTACTGCCTTAGGGGTTTACGAAACAGCTTTAAACACAACCATTAAAAAAGCTAATGCAGAAATTAGTAAGGCAAAAAATTTATTAAATGATGGTTTAATTCAATATGAGCAAGCAAATAGCTTAAAAGTTGAAATTCAAGAATTAAATAATGTTAAAGCTACGCGTAACAAGGAAGCAATTACCTATGAGACACAAACATTGGCCAAGTTAAATAAACGAATTAAAAAATTAGATGCCCAGTTTGATGATAATTTGAATAGATTGTACGATACAGTATTTAAAGCTAAGCAATTATTAAAGAATAAAAATGTTAGCAAACAAAATCGGCAGCTTCTAAAAAAAGTGTTGCGAACAATACCGGGACGCCCAATTGCAGCGGATCCAACTGAAGTTACTAAATTAGTTAAGGAGCTGAATGAGCTAAACCAAAAAATTACTAACACACTAACTTAAATATAATAAAAATACAACCCGAATGGCTAAAAGTAGTTTAGCAATCTAGGTTGTATTTTTATTTGGTATTTAGCTTTAAAATTAAGGAGGATAAGGGATTCGAACCCTTGCGTCAGTTGCCTGACCTGATGGTTTTCTAGACCATTCCCTTCAGCCGGACTTGGGTAATCCTCCATAACAATTAAACTAATTTTACACTAAAATGATACTAAAAACTAGTCTTAATAATAGTTTAATGGGCGACCTAAAGTAGGTTGCAAGGGACGGGTATTAGGAATTGGGACAATCGCCTTGAAAGCACTTAGCCAAGGAGTACTTAACGATTTATGGGTAGTTAGGATGATCCAATTAATCGGTCCTTTTGTTGGTGGAGTAGTTAGTGAACCAATATAGTTAACGTAATGTGCTAACGGTGGAAGTAATAGCGTGGCATCTAGTTTAAACGCTTGACTTAAATTAGAAAAAGGCAAAAAACCATCTTGATTAGGTTGTACAAAAATCGCAATAACGGTTGCTTGCCCGAAATCATTACGATGAACTAAATGGATCTCCAAGGGGAATGTTTGCTTATCTAAGGTGTGTTCACTGGGGCGATGGATATGAATGTCATCTAATCGATAGGTTATTTGATTGAAGGTAATTGTTTGCTTATGACTAGTTGGTAATAAATGAAGGCTATGATTAAAAATGACTGGCTTAAAAATATCTTGAAAATAATTCGTTTCAATACTAGAACCAGTAATAGCTGGCATAGATTGATGCTGGTTAGCTAAAGAGTCAAGGGGGATATTGATGGGAGACTGATATTGATAATTATCGGCCACAGAAAACCTAGGACAAATAGTAGCCCATTTATTAGGACCCAAATTAGTATAATTCCATTGCGGGTGTGTAGTAGTATTAAACATGGAGCACTCCTTAAAATAGTTAATGACGTATATTAATTCAATATTTTGCAAGAATACACTGAAAAAGTCAAACAATTAGCTCAAAATTGGGAATGTTAAGCTAAAGTAGCAGTAACTTTAACTGAGTGGGATGTATTTTCACCATGTTGTAGTTGAATAATGTATGTTAAAAAGTTGTTTTAAGCCGCCCAACAAAGACTACATATTAGCTAATTAAGTATGAAATACGAGATAGCCATTATAAAAATAGTTCAAGCTTGCTTTTTGATAATTTAAAGTGTATAATTATATTTTGTTATGAAGATTGCGTCCGTAGTGTAATGGATATCACTCTAGATTCCGGTTCTAGCAATGGGGGTTCGACTCCCTCCGGACGCATTTAGGCATGTCAAGAGAATAAGAGAAGTTCAAAATTACTGTTAATGCAGAATTTTGGGCTTTTTTTTGTTGATTTCTTTATATATCATTAAAAACATATTATAATGGTATTCAAAATATGTAATTATAAGGAGCTTTTGTCATGGATTATAATGTTGGTTTAGATATTGGTGTTGGTTCAGTTGGATGGGCAGTAATAGATGATAATTATCGATTATTACATAAAAAAGGTAAAAATTTATTGGGAGTTCATTTGTTTGATAGTGCAGAAACTGCTCAAGAACGGAGACGTTATCGATCTACACGGCGTAGACTATCACGTAGACGTTGGCGGCTAAACCTATTAAATGAAATATTTGCAGCGAAAATAGAGCAAGAAACAAAGGATATTAACTTTTTTAGACGTTTAAAATATTCTTGGGTGCACCCAGAAGATGAAAATATGCATGATAAATGGCAAGTTGGAGCAGTTTTTCCTGAAAATGCTAAAGATAGAGAATTTCATCAACTGTATCCAACTATCTATCATTTACGTTTACGATTAATGCATGATACACAGAAACATGATTTACGTGAAGTATATATGGCGATACATCACATTATGAAGTATCGCGGTAATTTTTTACTAACAAATAATGATTTTAATCTAAATGCTATTTTTGATATTGAAAAATTTACAAATAATTTAAGGCTACTTAATGATGACTACACAATTAATGATTCACAAAAATTTATAGCAGAATTAGCTGATGCAACTAGTAATCGTTCAACACGAGTAGAAAGAGCGAGAGAATATTTGCATGTAGATAAAAAAATAGCCAAAGAAATATTAAATGCCTTAGTAGGATTAAATGTAAACTTCATAACAATCTTTAATAAAAATGTTGAAAAAGATGAACAAAAAGCTTGGAAATTTAATTTTAATGATTCTGACATTGAAGAGAAATTAAGTGACTTGAGTAATCTAGTAAATGATGATCAGCTTACAACATTTATATATGGTTTAAAAGCAGCATTTGATGGATTAACACTTAAAATATTACTTAATGAACAACCATCTTTATCAGCTGCTATGGTTGCAAGTTATAAAGTGCATTATGATAATTGGCATAAAATAAAGAAATACCGAAATCAATCAAATAAAAGAGCTATAAATCAAGCGTATAAACTATTACTAAGTGACAAGCCAGATGATCATCAAAAAGGCTTGAAGCAAATGCTTGGACAATTAGCTGGTTGTATATCTAAAGAACAGTTAGATAAATTTGAAAATGCTGATAGTACTAATAATTTTCTACCTCGACAACGGACTAAAGAAAATGGGACAATTCCTGTTCAATTACATGCTGCCGAACTACAAGCAATTATTGAAAAGCAAGGAGTATATTATCCATTTTTAAAAGATGTTGTTAAAGATGAACATGATAAACCACAAAATAAATTAATAATGCTACTTAAATTTAGAGTTCCTTATTATGTTGGCCCGATGGTAGAAGGTAAAAATAATACAGGTCGAGATAATGATAATCATTGGATGGTGCGAAAGACCAGACAAGCAATAACCCCTTGGAACTTAAAAAAAGTTATTGATACAGATCAATCAGCAAAAAAATTTATTAATGCGATGATTAGTACTGATACCTATTTATTAGGTGAACCTGCACTAGCTAAAAATACGTTAACATACCAAAAGTACAATGTATTACAAGAGTTAAATAATATTCGATTAGAGGGAAAACGGTTAGATGTAAATTTAAAACAGGAAATTTTAGATGAACTTTTTACTACTAAAAGTCATGTAGACGTAAATGATTTAAAAAGCTTTTTAATGTTTAAATATGGTATTGAAAAACCAATTAATGGGTTAGCAAGTGGTAATAAATTTAATTCAAACTTGTCCTCATATCATTACTTAAAAAAGATCCTTGGTGAAGAATTTGTAAATAATTCTAAAAATCAAGATTTATTAGATGAAATAATTACTTTGCAAACGATATTTGAAGATAAAGAAATTTTGGCGCGACAATTAAGATTATTGAAAGATATACCAAACGACAAAGTGGAGCAACTAGCAAATAAACATTTTACCGGGTGGGGACGGTTATCGGCTAAATTATTAAAAACACCATTTATTAAACTTAATAATAGTAGTCTTGAAAAAATGTCAATTTTAAATGTGATGTATCTCACTAAAAGTAATCTAATTGAAATTTTAAATGATAAGCATTATAGAGTGCAAGAATGGATTGATAGAGCTAACACACAACAAAGTGCTAATCAAGACCTTACAGATATGATTGATGAATTATCAGGACCACGAAATATAAAAAAAGCCATAAAAAAATCATTTAACATTTTAACAGATATTCAAAAGGCAATGGATGGAATAGCACCTAAAAATATTTATATTGAATTTGCACGTGATACTCAGCCTTCTAAACGGACTAGAAGCCGCTTTAATAGATTGAAACTACTCTTTGATCAAGAAGAAATAAAAAAAACATTTAAAGATATTAGTAAAGAGTTTAAAAAAGAAAACGATCAAACGTTACAAAATGATAAATTATATTTTTATTACATTCAGTTAGGAATGGATTTTTATAATAATAAAAAAATTAACATTGATAATCTTAGTAACTATGATATTGATCATATTATTCCGCAAGCATTTACTAAGGATAATTCATTAGATAATCGGGTTTTAGTTAATCGTTCGGCAAATAATCGTAAAAGTGATGGTAATTTAGATCAAGATATTATTAATAAATGCCAAGGTATGTGGTATAAAATGCAAAAATTAGGTCTGATTAGTGAACTAAAATTAAAGCGGTTATTAGGCGAAATCAAGTTAGACCAACAAACAGATCATTTTATTGCAAGACAATTAGTAGAAACGCGGCAAATTATTAAAAATGTTGCTAATTTAGCTAAACAACTTTTTCCTGAGAAAACTAATGTGGTTGCTATTCGTGCGGAAATGACAAGTGATATGCGTAAGAAGCTAAATATTAGTAAAAATCGGGATATTAATGATTATCATCATGCATTTGATGCATTACTAATGGCAACAGTTGGTGTGTATATGGATCGGCGAGGAATTATGCAGGCCGGAAAAGTTAATGATAATGCAGGACATGAATTTAATATTTATACGAAACAATACCTTAAAAATCTAAGGGATCAAGCCCAAAACAATGGTCAAAGAATTAAGCCATTAGGGTTCGTAATTGATGGAATGTTTAGCCCGGATGATACTAAGAGAAGCAATCGGGATAGTAGCAAAGTTGTGTTTGATAATCAAGTAGATGTTAATTATTTAAAGCATGTTATGGCATTTAAAAAAATATTATTGACTAGACCAACAAAAATTGGAACTGGGAAATTATATAAAGAAACACAATATAAGAATATGCGTAATAATCCCAAAAAAATGACGCTGATTGCAGCTAATAAAAATAAACCAACTGAATTATATGGTGGTTTCTCACATTCAACATCGGCATATATGACCTTAGTTAGAGTAGAAAGTAGGAAAGGTAATAAAAATGTTTTAGTAAAAATACCGTTAAATATTCATAATCTAATTAAAACTGGTCAAATGACTCTCGAATACTATCTAATACAAATTAAGCAAATTAAGGATTATCAGCGCATTATTTTACCGATAGTTAAATTAGATCAACTTGTAGAAAACAACGGTGAAAGAATTTATCTAACATCTTCAGAATTCCGTCATAATGCAGAAAGTCTATGGTTACCAATTGAGCTGACTAATCGTGTGAAATATTTACTTAGTAGTGAAGACGTTGACTCATCAGAAATAATGGAATTATTTAGTGCATTGACTAGTCAGAAATTGCAAGCACATATGCCAATATTTGCGAAACCATTGCAAAGAATTAGTGAATTAGGAGATGCTTTTGGCAACTTAGAGTTAAAGGAGCAACAATTATTTTTGACAAACTTAATTTATAATCTACATCCAAATAATGGCTTTAGAAAGTTTATTAAAAATAGTTTTAAACAAGAACCTGAATGGCCAAAGCTTCAAACACAGGACAATGGTAATGGGGGCCAAGTCTTGGCAGATAATGCGATGTTTATCTATCAATCACCAACCGGTATTTTTGAGAAAAAGGTTAAACTGGCAGATTTACTATAGAACAAATAAAAAGCACCCCACCAAGTTACTTAGTGAGATGCTTTTTTATGTAATGGTCTTAAGACCGAATGAACACATTCTGTGAAGCTTGGCCAAAGCCTTGCGTTACTTTAATGCTGTATGTCAGATTAAATAGTTCGAAAATTTAATCAATAGAGAGGATCAATCTCTATACACTATATAATACACGTTTTAGGAGGATTTGCAATGGGGTGGCGAACATTAATTATTACGCAACATACAAAAGTGGCTTTTCAAATGGGACAGGTTGTTATAAAAACAGTTGATCAGATATTTCAAGTGCCATTAAGTGATTTAAATCTTGTGATTATTGAAACAGCACAAGCGACAATTACAAGTTATGTAATTCAAAAACTAATTAAAAATGATGTACGAGTTATAATTTGTGATCAAAATTATTTACCAGTTGGTGAAATGATTGGCTACTATAGTAACAATCAGCGGATAAAGCATATTGAGCAACAGTTTAAATGGTCAAAAAATTTAAAGGATATATTATGGCAACAAATAGTAACAGTGAAAATGAAAAATCAACAACAAGTATTACAAAGATTAGAATTGGATAGTCTAGCTTTGGCACCTCATATTGAAAAAATACTTATCGGTGATAGTAGTAATCGCGAAGCCATAGTTGCTCGGATGTACTTTACTCGATTATATGGGAAAGATTTTGTTCGTAAAGATGACAACAATAAAATTAATGTACATCTTAATTATGGTTATCAAATTTTATTAGCAGCTGTAGCAAGAGAAATTCAAGCAGCCGGATATTTAACTGAATTGGGAATTCATCATCAAAGTTATGAAAATTTTCTAAATTTAGCGTCAGATATGATGGAACCGTTACGTCCATTAATTGATATACGCACGTGGAAATTAAGAAATATGGGAGAAATGGATTTTTCGATTGACGCTAAATTGAAATTAGTTGATGTTTTAAATATGACCGTTAATTTTAAAAGCCAAGAAATGTTAATTACGTCCGTGATTAGTGAGCTGTTAAGAGATAGTCTAGCATTTTTGAACCAAGACATTGAAGAAAGTAGGATGGACTTACTACCAAAATGGGAGTTTAAGCTAGGAGGTATCGGATAATGCGTTTATTTGTGATGTTTGATTTACCAGTAGAAACTAGTCAAAGCCGGAGAGAGTATCGAATTTTTCATAAAGCATTAATCAATGAAGGGTTTATTATGATGCAGGAATCAATATATACTCGGATTACAGTTAATCGAAAAGCTGCAGAGTTATTAGAACAGCGGCTTATGAAGCAATTACCAAAAGAAGGTTTAGTTCAAACTTTGATTGTTACTGAGGCCCAATTTAGTAGCATGCATTTTTTAGTTGGCCAATCTTCTGACGATATTCGAAATAATCCAGAGCGGGTAATTGTGATATGAAAACTTTAACAATTCATGGTTGTGAACCAATTAATTTAAATAATGGGTATTCGCAACTAGTTATAGAAATTCCAGAGCTGTTTTGGCAAGTTCAACAATTTTTAATTGGTAATGAAGGAATTGAGGGAGCTTATACCGAAAACTATAAAGTTCTTAAAGTTAAAAAAGAAGTTGTATTTATTGGTGATTTAGCTAGTTCACGTGATTATAATAATATTTTTGGTAAAAAAATTTTGGCAAAGTTACAGTTTTATTGCACTGATGATAGTCAAATGAAACTATATCAATTACAAAATGAACTAAAAACAATCATTAATCAGCAAATTTTAAATAATAATTTGCCGTTTTCAATTAGTAACGAATGGGTTATGCCAGAATTATTTAAATATTTTAAATTATCGTTATTACCACCCGAAAATCAGAGCGCAAGTGGTATAATTAGGTATGTAATTGAAACGGCAGCCCAGTTGGGGGATGATCGTCTCTTTGTTATTAATGATATGGAACGTTATCTACACAATGCTGATCACATTGATATAGTTAACATGATTAATGAGTTACATGTAAATGTACTCGAACTAAAACAAAATGGGATATGTCCTCAGAATGTTAATCCTCAGGATTTTCATCTGATTGATAAAGACTTTGTAACATTTTGACCGAACATTTGGTCAGCTTTAGATGTATGTCAGATTAAATAGTTCGAGACCCTAAGTTATACGATGAAAAATACCTTGTGTGCTTTAGATGTATGTCAGATTAAATAGTTCGAGACCACTAAAGACGGTACATTCAAGTGGGAAGCGGCTTTAGATGTATGTCAGATTAAATAGTTCGAGACCTGGTAGCATACAAAGCTTGTAACATATCAAGCTTTAGATGTATGTCAGATTAAATAGTTCGAGACCTTCTCCCAGTGCTTATCGCTCAAAATATGGGCTTTAGATGTATGTCAGATTAAATAGTTCGAGACCGCTTATAGACTTATGGCAAATGAAGGTATAGCTTTAGATGTATGTCAGATTAAATAGTTCGAGACCATTGACTAAATTAAATTTATCGACTAACTGGCTTTAGATGTATGTCAGATTAAATAGTTCGAGACCTTTTACTTACTTTTACAAAGTGGAACAAACGCTTTAGATGTATGTCAGATTAAATAGTTCGAGACCAGAGGATTATTTAGTAATTGAAACAGCATAGCTTTAGATGTATGTCAGATTAAATAGTTCGAGACCTTAGGGGGTGTCTATGATGAGGACTTATCAGCTTTAGATGTATGTCAGATTAAATAGTTCGAGACCTAGGTTTAAAGCGTCTATCTTGCCTTTCCAGCTTTAGATGTATGTCAGATTAAATAGTTCGAGACCCCATTAACAATTTTTTCGCCATCCTCGGTGGCTTTAGATGTATGTCAGATTAAATAGTTCGAGACCCCATCATTAGCCATATTTTGCACTCTCTAGGCTTTAGATGTATGTCAGATTAAATAGTTCGAGACCAAGCTTTACGCATACTAGAACGCACTGAGCGCTTTAGATGTATGTCAGATTAAATAGTTCGAGACCCAAAACTTGAGGATTACCCCCGCTGGTGCGGCTTTAGATATATGTCAGGTTAAATAGTTCGAGACGTTTAGTTTAAAAATTTAAAAAATTTCTTTTTTCTAGCAACTAATTTTGAGTTTATTTAATTAGTTGTTTTTTTATTTATCAAAAGCATGGTTAGTATTAAATTTAATAGAAAAGTTCTTATAATACACCCAATCATCAGTTAATATGCTATGATAGTTACTTGTTTTGGTAAATTTAAGTAGATATTGTCCTAAGCAATATCATGAAAGGTTTTAACAGAAATGCAAAAAAAAGGCATAGGACTAATGACATTAATTGCCTTAGTGGTAAGCTCGTCAATTGGTGCGGGAATATTTGCACTTAGCAGTGATGTTGCGATCGTTGCTGCACCTGGGGCAGTGATGATTGCTTGGTTAATCGTAGGAATTGGTATTTTAGCATTGGCACTATCATTTAGTAATTTAGTGATAAAACGGCCTGATTTAGAAGGAATATTTGCTTATGCACAGGCAGGTTTTGGGGACTTTGCTGGTTTTTTAAGTGGCTGGGGGTATTGGTTGTCTGCTTGGTTAGGCAATGTAGCCTTTGCAACGGTCTTAGTAAGCTCACTAGGATATTTTTATCCGATTTTTAAAACGGGTCATAATATTCCTTCAATTATTTTAGCATCTGTGATTGCTTGGTCATTAACATACTTTGTAACACGTGGAGTGGAATCAGCTGCTGTTTTAAACGCGATTGTAGCGATTTGTAAATTAATTCCGTTATTTGTATTTATTATTTTAGCAATTATCTTGTTTAAGGTTAATATGTTTACGAAGACCTTTTGGGGTAATGTGGGTACTAATTTTTCAGCTATTGACGTGCTTACTCAAGTCAAAGGTTGCATCATGATAATGATGTGGGTTTTTGTCGGTATTGAGGGGGCAACGATGATGTCATCACGGGCTAAAAATAAAAAGGATGCTAGTACAGCCACCATTATTGGAGTAGTCGGCTTACTAGTAATTTATAGTGTAGTATCACTTTTGCCGTACGGCTATTTGTCGCGCACTGAATTAGCTGGATTACCACGACCAGCATTAGTATATTTATTTCAACACATGATAGGCCCTATCGGTGGGGCGATCATTAGTATTGGTTTGGTTATCTCAATACTAGGGGCTTGGTTATCTTGGACGATGTTACCAGCAGAAACGGTGATGTTGATGAGTAAAGATCAGCTATTACCCAAACAATTGGCTAAGGTGAATCGCTTTAATGCCCCACATATTGCCTTATTGACGACCCAAATTTTAATTCAACTATTTTTATTTACATTATTATTCACAAATAAGGCATATGAATTTGCGTATTCATTATGTACAGCAGCGATTGTGATTACATACAGTTTTGTTGCCGCCTATCAAATTAAGTTCTCGTGGATTAATCGGCGAACTACTAAAAATGCATGGTTTCAGGTGGCAGTTGGAGTTATTGCCTTAGTCTTTGAAATTGTCGGGATAATTTTAGCGGGTGCGCAGTTTTTATTACTGGCAATGATTGCTTATATTCCAGGATTATATTTTTATGTGCAAGCGCAAAAGCAAAAAAATCCAGCATATCAAATGCAAACTAAAGAAAAAGTGATTAGTATCCTAATAATTATTTTAGGTTTAATTGGACTTTTATTATTAATTTTGGGCAAAATTAAGTTAAGGTAAGAAGATTGTGCAGAATTACATATAGTTAATGCGGTAATATTGCTTATTTCTAGTTTGTAGCGTAAAATAATGAGTGTTTAAAAAACTAAATTCTTTTGGAGGAATCTTAATTATGACTGTTAAGGTTGGTATCAACGGTTTTGGACGTATTGGTCGTCTTGCTTTCCGTCGTATTCTTGAACTAAAGGATACTGCTTCAGATATTGAAGTTGTGGCTATTAATGATTTGACTAGCCCATCAATGTTGGCATACTTGCTCAAGTATGACTCAACACATGGTACTTTAAAGGCTGAAGTCTCAGCTACTGACGATTCAATTATCGTTGATGGTAAGGAATACAAGGTTTACGCTGAACGTAATGCCGCTGATTTAAAGTGGGTTGAAAACGATGGTGTTGAATACGTACTTGAATGTACTGGTTTCTACACTTCAAAAGAAAAATCACAAGCGCACATCGATGCTGGTGCTAAGCGTGTCTTGATTTCTGCTCCAGCAGGTGACATCAAGACTGTTGTTCCTGGTGTTAACTTAGACATCTTGGATAATGAAGACGTAATTGTTTCAGCTGGTTCATGTACTACAAACTGTCTTGCACCAATGGCTTACTTCTTAAATGAAGAATTTGGTGTTGAAGTTGGTACAATGACTACTGTTCACGCATTTACTTCAACGCAAATGATTCTTGATGGCCCTCGTGGTTCAAAAGCACGTAACAACCGTACTGCTTCTGTAAACACAATTCCACACTCAACTGGTGCTGCTAAGGCTATTGGTCTTGTTATTCCAGAATTGAAGGGTAAGTTACAAGGACATGCACAACGTGTTGCTGTTGTTGATGGTTCATTGACTGAATTGGTTTCAGTACTTTCTAAGAAGGTTACTGCTGAAGAAGTTAACGAAGCAATTAAGAAGCACACTGAAGGTAACGAAGCCTTTGGTTGGAATGAAGACGGTATTGTATCATCAGATATTATTGGTGATACTCACGGTTCTGTATTTGACCCAACTCAAACAGAAGTTACAACTGCTGGTGATCACCAATTAGTTAAGACTGTTGCTTGGTATGATAACGAATACGGTTTCACATCAAACATGATCCGTACCCTTCTTCACTTTGCTACACTTGACTAAAACTAAATAGTTTTGAAAAGATGGTCTTTTGGTCATCTTTTCTTTTTGTGATTAGCTAAACAAATATGTTAAAATAAGGGCGTAGCGTATATTTGACGCTAGCTAATAAAAACAAGAGATAATTTTTTCTAGGAGGAATTCTAAATTGGCTAAATTAACGGTTTCTGATTTAGATTTACAGGGCAAAAAAGTCCTAATGCGTGTTGATTTTAATGTTCCATTAAAAGATGGTGTTGTTACTAACGATAACCGAATTGTTGCAGCCTTACCTACAATTAAGTATGTAATGGAAAATGGTGGTCGGGCCATTCTTTTCTCTCACTTAGGTCGTATTAAGTCAGAAGATGATAAAAAAGTATTGACAATGAAACCAGTTGCACAAAAATTAGCTGATTTACTCGGAAAACCAGTAACATTTGTTCCAGCGACTGAAGGTCCAGAGTTAGAAGAAGCGATTAATAATCTTAAAGACGGTGAAGTTTTGGTATTTGAAAATACTCGTTTTGAAGATGTTAAAGATGGTGTTGAGGTTAAGCGTGAATCTAAGAATGATCCAGAACTTGGTAAGTACTGGGCATCTCTTGGTGATGTATTTGTCAATGACGCCTTTGGAACTGCGCATCGTTCACATGCTTCAAATGCTGGTATTGCGGCAAACATTGCACAAACAGCTGCTGGTTTCTTAATGGAAAAAGAAATCAAGTTCTTGGGTGGTGCGGTTGAAAATCCAGCGCAACCATTCGTGGCTATCTTAGGTGGTGCTAAGGTATCAGATAAGATTGGTATTATTAAAAACCTTCTTACTAAAGCTGACAAAGTAATTGTTGGTGGTGGTATGGCATATACTTTTGATGTTGCTAATGGTAAAAAAATTGGTAACTCACTATTTGAAGAAGATAAGTTAGACTTAGCTAAAGAATTGATTGCTGAAGCAGGCGATAAGTTAGTATTACCAGTTGATGCAGTAGCAGCGGATGCGTTCAGTAATGATGCAAAAACTGTGGTGACTGATGGTGATATTCCAGATGGTTATATGGGTCTTGATATTGGGCCTAAATCAATCGAATTATTCAAAGAAACATTAAAGGGTGCTAAGACTGTTGTTTGGAATGGCCCAATGGGTGTCTTTGAAATGCCAAATTTTGCTAAGGGTACGCTTGAAGTCGGCTCATATCTTGCTACCTTAGAAGGTGCTACTACGATTGTTGGTGGTGGCGACTCAACTGCCGCTGCACAACAACTTGGAATTGCTGATCAATTAACGCACATTTCAACTGGTGGTGGTGCTTCATTAGAATATCTTGAAGGTAAAATATTACCAGGAATTGCTGCTATTTCTGAAAAGTAATTGCGGATTAAAATTTTATATTAAAAAAATCAACTCATTTATTAAAAATGGGTTGATTTTTATTAGAAAGCATCTCATAATGTTGATAACATATTACGGAGAGTGAATAGTTTATGCAAATTGTTAATTTAGAAAAACAAGTACTGATTAAGGCGTTAGTCATTATTGATTAACGGCTTACCTTTAACATGGTCAGCCACGGTATCCCAAATCTGACTTGCATGCTATTTAATTAGGAATCGATATAAGGCAAATTGCCCTATCACAGTAGCAAAAACGTCAGGTTAGTTAAAATAACCTGACGTTTTTATGTAGATTGATCTTAATTTGTTTTGAATGTTTGACAGACCTAATCTTTTAGCAATATGAATAAAAAAATGAGGTGATAATAATGAAATATACAGTAGTTGGTGCCGGAGCAATGGGCCTTAGATATGGAATTTTGTTACAAGAAAATGCGCACGTTGAAGTAGATTATGTGGAACCTACCGCAGCTAGTCTTAAACGAATTCGGGAACAAGGGAATCAAGTATGGAAAAGCCGTGATCATCAAAATCGACATCTCCTACCGGTAAAAATTTATTCACCAGAAGAATATAATGGCGATCCAGATGTTTGGATTTTCTTTATGAAACAAATGCAATTAGAAGATGCTCTTACACGCTTAGCACCTAAATTTAAGGAGCATCAAACGGCTTTAGGGGCAATGAATGGGATGGGGCATATTGAGAAACTACAAAAATATTTTGCAGATGAGCGAATTATTGGTGGTACTGCGATGATTGCAACTATTTTAAATGACTATGGGGACGTTGACTTTATGGGTGCTGAAGGAGCTGGGTCGAGTGCGTATGCTAATTTAACAGAGCAAGATTCAGCCGTGTTAGATGATGTTTTGGTTGATTTTAAGGCAGCACATTTAAATCCCACAAAATCAAATAACTTTATGGGGACGCTCTTAACTAAAGTCTTTTTTAATGCTGTTGAAAACTCAATTGCGACAATGTTTCAATCACGCATGGGTGAGCTAATGGCTTATGATAATTTTCTTGAAGGGATTGCGCGCCCATTAATTAATGAAGCCTATGATGCCGCTGAAGCAGCGGGGTATCAACTACTTGAAACACGTGAGGAAATGGTACAACAAGTGGATTATGTCTCAAATGTTGCTAATCCGCTACATTTTCCATCAATGTATCAAGACTTTGTGAAGGGTCGCCCAACTGAAGTTGACTATATTAACGGTTGGATAGTTGAACTGGCTAAGAAAAATGGCCTTAAAGCTACTAATCATGAGCTTGTAACAAATTTTGTGCATTTAGCAGAAGCGATGCGTAAATACCGCAAACCAGTTGATCAAACACATGACAAGGTTTAACACTAGACAAACTTACCCCAGATAGTTAGCTAATATGCTAAAATATAACTATTATGGAGGTGGAATCTTATGCGAATACCGTTCGTAGCAGCTAACTGGAAAATGAATAAGACATTACCAGAAGCCTTAGAATTTTTAAATGCAATTAGGGGGCAACTCCCTCCGGAAAGTGAAGTAGAATCTTTAATTTGTGCCCAAAGTTTATTTTTAAGTCAAATGCTTTTTGCAACTAGTGATCAACCATTAAAAATTGGTGCGGAAAATGTTTATTGGAAAGATAGTGGTGCCTATACAGGGGAAACTAGCCCTAAAGCCCTTGCTAGTTTAGGCGTTGATTATGTAATTATTGGTCATAGTGAGCGCCGTAAGTATTTTCGTGAAACTGATGAAATGATTAATAATAAAGTGCAAGCAGTCTTAAAAAATAATATGTTACCGATTATTTGTGTTGATGAAACAATGGGTCAACGTGAAGCAAATGAAAAAGTCCATTGGGTAGTTTCGCAAGTTATCGAGGCTTTAAAAGGGGTGTCACCAGAAGAAGCACAAAAAATCACGATTGCCTATGAACCTTCTTGGGCAATTGGTACCGCGGCTGCAACGGCAAAGCAAGCGGAAGACGGGTGTTATTTAATCCGACAAACCATCGCTGATATGTTTTCTGATGAATGTGCAGAACAGGTTCGGATTTTATATGGTGGTTCAGTTAAGCCGAATAATCAAGCTGAATTAATGGCCATGCCAAATATTGATGGTGTTTTAGTAGGTGATGCTTCTTTAGATCCGGCCATTTTTTTAAAGCTCGTTAACTATCAAAAAGAAGTTTAAAAAGAGAAACATGTGAAATTGTGGATTATCTAAATGATAATCATTGTATTTTTAGCGTAAAACTTATACAATTAAAGACGGTAAAAGATAAAAATAACCGAATTCAAGGAGATGTTAAAATGTCTGCAATTACTGATATTTATGCACGCGAAGTTCTTGACTCACGTGGTAACCCAACTGTTGAAGTTGAAGTATATACTGAAGAAGGCGGCTTTGGTCGTGGAATTGTTCCATCAGGAGCTTCAACTGGTGAACACGAAGCAGTTGAATTACGTGATGGTGATAAGAACCGTTACATGGGTAAAGGTACAACTAAAGCTGTTGATAATGTTAACAACGTTATTTCAAAAGAAATTGTTGGTTACGATGTAACTGATCAAGTTGCTATTGATAAGGCAATGATTAAGCTTGATGGTACTGAAAACAAAGGTAAATTGGGTGCCAATGCTATTCTTGGTGTTTCAATTGCCGTTGCTCGAGCAGCTGCTGATGAACTTGGCGTACCATTGTTTAACTACCTCGGTGGTTTCAATGCGCACGTTTTACCTACACCAATGATGAATGTTATCAATGGTGGTGCTCACTCAGATAACAAGGTTGATTTCCAAGAATTTATGATTATGCCTGTTGGTGCATCATCAGTTAAAGAAGCAATCCGGATGGGTTCAGAAACATTCCATAACTTGAAAAAGTTATTGGCTGCTGATGGTAAGGCAACATCAGTTGGTGATGAAGGTGGTTTTGCCCCTGATTTTGCTAACAATGAAGAACCATTACAATACTTGATTAAGGCAATTGAAGCCGCAGGTTACAAACCTGGTCAAGATATTGCAATCGCGATTGACGTGGCTTCATCAGAATTATGGGATAACGAAACTAAGAAATACAAGTTACGTTGGTCAACTGGGGATGAATACACAACTGCTGAATTCATCTCATATCTTGAAGGTTTGACAGACAAATACCCAATTATTTCAATCGAAGATCCTATTGATGAAAATAACTGGGATGATTGGAAGACTATTACTAGCGAACTTGGTAAGAAAGTTCAATTAGTTGGTGATGATTTCTTCGTTACTAATACTCAATACTTGAAGAAGGGTATTGAAATGGGTGCTGCTAACTCAATCCTAATCAAGGTTAACCAAATTGGTACTTTGACTGAAACTATGGAAGCAATTGAAATGGCTAAAGAAGCAGGTTACACTGCTATCGTTTCTCACCGTTCAGGTGAAACTGAAGACACAACAATTGCTGACTTAGTTGTGGCAACTAATGCAGGTCAAATTAAGACTGGTTCAATGTCACGGACTGACCGAATTGCTAAGTATAACCAATTAATGCGGATTGAAGACTTGTTGTCAGAAAAAGTTGCTGAATATAAAGGCATTAATGCTTTCTACAACATCTCAAAGGATGCGCGCGAAGCTATCGAAAACAAGTAATTGCTTGTGGTTTACTCGCCTTTTGCCACCTTGGTAAAGGGCAGTATAGCCTAAAAAAGTAAATAAATAAGTTTAAAGGCAACTAATTCGGCTCTTTGTCAAATGGTACTGATAGACTAAATAATTAAATTAATTTATTAAGCAACTAATTCATAATTTGGATTAGTTGTTTTTTTGTAATTT
>NZ_JAFBDN010000019.1 GCF_016908275.1 Periweissella beninensis
GATACTCAAGAATTGCATTAAGTTTTGTTTGTTGAGAAAAATACATAAGAAAACCCCTCGATTGGATTTACTCCAATTCGAGGGGTTCAGTTCAACTGCTAGACACGACATAGTCATGCATATCAGTACCAAAAAATGGAGATGTTTTTTATTTAAGCGGTCATTATGTTACAACCCTTATTTTTACTAATACTTGTTAATAACAATGCCTTTTATTAATTTTTTTGTGTAGTGGCATCATTTAAATTAACAGTCAATTTTAGTATTCAACGGCAATGGCTGGCGTTTGACCAGTTGCAAACATTAAAGCTGCATCTAGTGATTGGGTAACCATTTCATAGACCGCTTTAGTCGTGTAAAAAGCAGTATGGGGTGTTACTAAGACATTTTCTTGCTTAATTAAGGCAGCAATTTTCGGATCGGGGAATGGTTTATCTGACCAATCTTCATTGAATAAGCCAACTTCATCTTCATAAACATCCATCGCAAAGTCACCAATTTGGCCACTATTTAAGCCGGCAATGATGGCATCTAAATCCATCAAATTTCCCCGGGAAACATTGACTAAAACAACGCCAGGTTTCATTTGGGCAATGGCGGCAGCATCAATTAAATGATAGTTAGCGGGAACCCCAGGAACATAGAGACTAATCACATCGGCCTGAGCATATAACTCTTCAAGTCGATCGACATAAATTCCTGATTGTGCTAATTCAGGATTAGGGTAGGGATCAAAGGCGATAACATTGGCTCCAAAGCCTTGCAAAATTTTAATGGCCACGCGGCCAATATGACCAGTTCCAATTACCCCGACTGTTTGCATGCGAACTTCCCGACCAATTGTGGGTGCCCAACGCAAATCATGTTTAGCCACTTTGGCATCCATGGCTTTAGTTTGGCGTAGTAAGCGACTCATTTGAATTATTGAATGCTCAGCAATTGCATTAGGTGAGTATACGGGGACGTTAGAAACTTGCAAACCAAATTCTCTGGCAGCATCAAAATCAATGTTGTCAGTACCAACGTTTCTTAATGAAATACTTTTGACCCCATTTTGGGCTAGCGCAGCTAATGTTTCGCGGGTATAAGGAAGCTGTTGATAGACAACGGCTGCACTTGCACCATTCGCTAAAGCAGCCGTTGATGGCATAACAAGTTCATCAGTATAGGCTAATTCAACTTCAGGATGTTGGTTGCGCCACGTTGTTAACGCATTTTTCTCATCATCACGAATGCCATAGGCAAATAATTTGACCATATTAAAACAAAAACCTCCGGTGTAATTATAATTATTTAATAACTAATGTTCTCTTGTTAATAATAATTATAGTTGATTTTTTAGATAAAAGCGAAAAATTATATAGACAAAAAGGAAGTAATTTAAAATTTTACTTTTATAATAATTTCAAATAGGAGTATTATGTAAAAGTAATCAATGGCTTTAAAATTACCATCCACTTGAATGGCAACCTTAAAGCCATTGAGCATAAGAAGATAACGGTAAAGAAGGAGTAGAATTGTAATCATGCTTGAAAAACAAGTTCTTAGCAAATTATTAGCCAACGCATTTGATATCCCCGTAATGGTGACATATTGGGATAATTCATCAACGGTATACGGTGATGGGTTACCACAAGTTAAAATTAAGTTTAATAAAAAACTCGACTTAAACGCGGTTCGCAAAATGCCAACTCTCGTGTTAGCCGAGGCTTATATGCATGAAGAAATTGAAATTGACGGGAGCATTCAAGCATTAATTACAGCTGCGTATCGACGAAAAGATAGTTTTTTGACTGATCAAAGTATCTTTACAAAAATGCTTGGTAAAATGGTCCATAGTCACAATGAGATAACCTCAAAAGCAGATATTCACCAACATTATGATATTGGGAATGATTTTTATAATAAATGGTTAGATGAAACAATGACATATTCAGCCGCTTATTGGCCTGATGAAAATATGACATTAAAAGCGGCCCAGATTGCCAAGGTTCATCATATTTTAGATAAATTACATAGTCAGCCAGGCCAAACACTATTGGATATTGGTTGTGGTTGGGGGACCTTAATTATTAAGGCAGCGCAAGAATATGGGTTGAATGCATTGGGTGTGACTTTGTCTGAGGAACAATATGCTTTCGCAACTAAGCGGATAGATGAATTGGGATTAAGCGATAAAGTCAAAGTAAAATTGATTGATTATCGCGAATTAACCGGGCAAACGTTTGATTATGTCACATCAATCGGGATGTTTGAACATGTTGGTAAGGAAAATTTGGGCTTATATTTTGAAAAAGTTGCTCAATATTTAAAACCTACTGGTCGAGCATTGATTCATGGTATTACTGGGCAACACGCTGGTGCTGGGGTTGATCCATTTATTCAAAAGTATATTTTTCCCGGAGGCTATATTCCCAATATTGCGGAAAATGTGCAACATATTATGGACGCCCATTTGCAACTTGATGATTTAGAACCATTGCGCCGGCATTATCAAAAAACACTAGAGCATTGGTCAGCAAACTATTTAAAAGTGTTTGCGGAAACAGAGCAAGAATATGGCCGTCCATTTGCGCGAGCATGGGATTTATATTTACAAGGGTGTGCAGCTTCTTTTGAAAGTGGTAATATTGATGTAATTCAATTTTTATTAACGAAGGGCGCATCTGGTACAGGGTTACCAATGAGTCGTGCTTATATGTATAAAAATACGCACTAAATAATGATTTTAAGGAGTAGCTAATGCGGAATTTTAATTTTAATAATTTCACAGATATTCGCTTTGGTACAGATCAAATCGAGGCCCATTTACATGATGTTTTAGCAAGCTATGGTCAGAATGTTTTATTAGTTTATGGTGGTGGTTCAATCAAAAAGAATGGTTTGTATGAACGTGTAATGCACCAATTACCTGATTTAAATGTTTTTGAATTAGGAGGGATTGCACCAAATCCAAAAGTGACTTCAATTGAAGCGGGCCAAAAAATGACTAAAGCCCATAATATCGATGTGATATTATCAATTGGTGGTGGCTCAGTAATTGATGCAAGTAAACTAATTGCTTCAGCTCACTATTATGACGGTAAACCATGGGATTTAGTCTTGAATACTAAAATACGCCAGACGCTTAAACAATTACCAGTTGTTGATATTTTAACCTTGGCAGCGACGGGTAGTGAAATGAATAAAAATTCAGTTATTTCTAATCCTGAAACACACCAAAAATTAGGAACTAGTGGTCCAAATTCACCAGTTGTTTCATTTTTAGATCCAACACTGACATATAGTGTTTCTAAGTGGCAAACTGCTGCCGGATCAATCGATATTTTAAGTCATTTAACGGAACAGTATTTTGATCAAGCAGAAAATACAGATGTCCAAGATGGTATGATGGAAGGCCTAATGCGCACGGTTATTAAGTGGGCCCCCGTTGCTTTGAATGAACCTGACAATTATGATGCTCGAGCTAATTTAATGTGGTCATCCACGATGGCTTTAAATGGCTTAGTTCGTACTGGAAAAGAAAATGGATGGACGGTTCATGGGATTGAACATGAGTTATCAGCTTATTATGATGTAACGCATGGAATGGGGCTAGGTGTTTTAACCCCACGGTGGATGCGATTTGCCCTTAATGCACAAACCGAAGCTAAATTTGCTCGGTATGGGCGCAATGTATGGCACCTAGTTGGGAGCGATGTTGCGGTAGCGCAAGCAGCGATTCAAGCAACGTATGATTGGATTAAGGCATTGCAAGCCCCAACAACGCTAACAGCGTTAGGAATTGAATCGAATGAAAACTTCGCTGTTATGGCTCAAAGTGCCGTAACATTAAAACATTTAGACAAAGTAGCTTATGTACCGATGACAAGTGATGATGTCGTGGCGTTATACCAAGCATCAATGACAACGGTGGGTTTTGAATAACAGGAACTAGGAGTAATACGTGTGTTTTTAAGTTTACTATTAACCTTTATTGGTGGAGCAGCTTGCGTAGGGATAATTATGTTAGTAATTGTCGGGGTGCAACATCATCGGCAAAAAAATAAAACAAAAGAAGATTGATAAAACCTATGTAGGTAGTAATTAGCTAGTTTAGTTGATCTTGCTTTGGCTGTCCTCCTTGCTAGCAAAATAGGAATCTAAAGATAATTACGAAGATAAAAATAGGAAAAGGGGCTAAATTGGTAAAGATTTGGTCCTTTTTGCTAATTATACATGTATTTTACGTTGGAATATGGCTACTTAATATAAGACGAAGCCATACATTTTAATTAAGTAATAAGTTTTTAATTAAAACTTAAGAAATAAATGGCTAAAAAGTATTGTCAGGATAAATGAAATGATGTAATACTTAGGTGTACACAATCTTAACGATATTATTTAGGAGTAAAAACATGCGTAATAAATTTTTCGCTTCAGCCCTTTTGGGTGCAGCCCTAGCAACAACAATTTTTGTCGGCGATCAACAAATTAATGCCGCAACAACAACTACCGTAAGAACAATCAATACTACCAAAAAGACAACTGTTAAAGCACCAAAGTTGGTAATTAACAAACAAATCAAAGGTTCATATACTTTGACGGGTAAGGTTACTAAAGGCGCTAATTTAAGATTTTACGTGGTAAATGATAATAGTAACAAAGTAACAAAATCAAATGCGACTTTGGTGGGGCGCATTTTAAACATTAAAACAAATAAATTTAGTCAAAAATTTTTCAGTCAAAATGCCGGTAAAACTATTTTAGTGAGTGCTGCCAAAAACGGTGTGCGGACCCGACAATTAGTTGTTTTAGCTGGCCCAGCTACGACTAAGAAAACAACCACTACGACGAGCACTAAACCATTGTTGAAGCTTAATACGATTAAAGCAGGTTCAACGACGATTACTGGAACAGCAACACCTAAAGCAACGGTTCGTTTTTATGCTGGTAAGGATTTAATAACTAAAAAAATAGCTAAGGCAGATGGTAGCTTTAGCGAAGAACTTTATTCATCAATGCTCGGTAAAAAGGTTACTATTAAAGTAACTTACAATAAAAAGCAAGTTACAAAAAGTATCACTTTGAAAAAAGCTAAAGCAACAAAGACAACAGAAACAACAACTAAAGCAACGACTAAAGCAACGACTAAAGCAACAAGTACTAACTAAAAAATTTGTTATTTAAAACTGGCTTATTTATTTTTTAGATAGAAATTTTATATCATCAAAACTAAGGAGCATATCCTAACCCAATTTGGTTTAGGATATGGCTTTTTTTGCTAAATGCTAATTAATTAGTTGCTTTTTATGAAACTGAACATAATATATGCTTTTTAAAAGCAGTCTGCCGTATAATTAAAATGATATAGCGTTTAAATTACATAGGGGGGGATAATGTGCAAGCTAAGACTGCTGACCATTATTTTACAGAATTACAACAATCTTTATTGTCATTAACGTCAGCTGAACAAGCAGATGTGTTGCAGTATTATTTACAATATGCTAAAAGTAATCAATTAATAACTTATGAGCAATTATGTCAGGAATTAGGCTATCCTAAACGCCTAGCGCGCCAAATTTTAGCAGATTACTCAATATGTTTGCTTGATAATAACCTCGATTTGGGAACTAACCAACAATCTAAGCATCCTTTACGATTGTTTTGGCTAATCGTGTTAGGGATTATTGCTTCACCAATTACTTTACCGGTTATTATCGTATTACTGGTACTTTTAACCTTAATAGTATTAGTTGTTTTAACGTTTGTTTTGGTGATTGCCATAGGACTAATCAGTGGTAGTGTGACAGTTATAATGGCCTTTGTTGGTGGAATTGAAGTATTTTCACAATCAATGTGGTCCGGTTTATATTTTATCTGTGTCAGTGCAGTTGGACTGGGATTACTACTTGTACTTCTACCAAGCTGTTGGTGGTTAGTCATTAATTTAGTGCATTTAGGATTAAAAACTAGTAAATATTTAGGCCGGAAAGTCATTATTAAACGACACAAACGCAAGGAGGCACGGCTGTGAAAATCAGCAAACTTTTTTTGAGTGGAAGTGGGCTAATTATTTTAGGAGGGATAGGGTTAGTTTTAATTAAGCAATTTCAGCCAGCAACTGATACTGGCGTGTATTGGCAACGTGGTTTTAAAATTAATCGATTGCAAACTAAACAACAAGAGATACCAACTAATTTAAAGCAAATTATCGTGGACGTTAAAGGGTATGATCTTACGATTATCCCTACCAATGCTAAAACAGGCCATATTAAAAGAACTGCCCAAACTCGTAATTATCCGAAAATAAGGCTTAGTAAAGGTGTGTTAAAAATCAGTAATGCTGCTAAACTAACAGGATATCAGCTACAATTTGGTCGACAGCAAGTCTCTAAAATAACGTTAAAAATCCCCAAAAATAAGCAGTTACAGCAACTAGTCTTAAAAAACAAGACTAGTAATACTAACATTAAGCAAGTTAATGTAAAAAAAGTTACTTTACAAATTAACAAGGGGCACCTAGTGATTAAAAATAGTAGTATTAAGCAATTAGCTGGCCAAACGGTTAAAACGCACTTAAAAATAAGTAAATCATCAGTTGCACAAATGACTTTAGCAAGCAATAATAGTAATGTAGCTTTAGACACAATCATTTGGCATAATAATAGCCAAGTAATTAGTCAAGCCAGTAATATTAGCTTAAATAATAATCGTGTGGGTGGATATAGCATTAATAATGATAATGGCATTATTAATGTTAATCAGAAAATTTACTATAATCTATATCATTCGATTGAAAGCGGCCAACCCATACTGAAAATTGATAATAATCAAGGGAAAATTAAGCTAAAGACTTAGGAGAAATACGATTATGGAATGGACACAAGTCGATGTGTTAACGACAAGTGAAGCGGTGGAAGCAATCGCTAATATTTTAACGGAACAAGGTGCCAGTGGCATTCAAATCGATGATTCACAAGATATCCAAAATTATCAAAAAGCAGATGAAACTGTTGTGATTGACTGGGATGAGATAAAATACCAACAAACTGGTGCAAAAGTAATCGGCTATTTTCCACAAGATGTTTTTGTGACTGAAGCCTTACCTGTTATTGAAAATAAAATCAAGCAATTAGCTGAATTTGGTTTAGCATATGCCCCCGGTACGGTTAAGGTTAAAGCTCTTGCCGATGATCATTGGGCCACAGCATGGAAAAAGTACTATCGGCCAGTGCGTTTAACGCGGCATTTAACGATTGTCCCGGCTTGGGATGACTATCAAAAAGTTCAAACACAAGAACAATTGATTGTGCTTGATCCGGGGATGGCTTTTGGAACGGGGACTCATCCGACAACCCGCCTAATGATTGAAGCTTTAACCATCATCGTTAGAGGATCTGAAACGATGCTTGATGTGGGAACTGGTTCTGGTGTTTTAAGCATCGCTGCTAAACACCTTGGTGTTAAACAGATTACGGCAACAGATATTGATCAAGTTGCCGTCGATAAAGCCAAAGAAAATTTAGCCTTAAATCCAATTGCCCAAGATGTTACGGTGAAAGTCTCTGATTTATTAGCCGATGTTGAACAGACCAATGTTGATTTGATTGTAGCTAATATTTTGGCCGAAGTGATTGTACCGCTTATTCCCCAAGCATGGGCTAAGTTAAGACCTGGTGGCCACTTTTTAACTAGTGGTATTATTGCTGATAAGTTGGATTTGATTATTGAACAACAAACAAAGCAAGGCTTCATTGTAGATCAACAATTAAAAATTGGTGACTGGTGTGGCCTAATTGCCCATAAACCAGCTGTCAATGAAAGCAATCAATTTACGGCCCAGGGCTAGTGATTAAAGTTAGAGGATAGGCAAATATGCAACGTTATTTTTTACCGACAGTCGTCGAAAACCAGTTTACATTACCAGCGGATATTAACCATCATTTGGCAACTGTGCTACGGGCAGTAATTGGTACGAAAGCTGAATTTGTATTACCTGATCAAACAGTTTTTATTGGGCAAGTAATTGCTAAGGAAAGTGGTGCATTAGTGCTTGAAAAATTAGCAAATATTGATAGTCACGTCGAACTTCCTGTTGCGGCCACTATTATCGCTGGTGTTCCAAAAGGGGACAAAAAAGCAGAATTAGTTGTGCAAAAAGCAACAGAGTTAGGGGTAACGGAAATTATTTTTGTGGCTACCGACTGGAGTGTTGCCAAATGGGATGGTAAAGCAGCCAAAAAAATCGAACGCTTACAAAAAATTGCTAATGGCGCCGCGGAACAAGCTCATCGGACCATTATCCCCACGATTAAGTATGCGCCTAGTTTAACCACGATTTTAGCCTTAACTTTTGATCATAAATTAATTGCTTGGGAAGAGGCCGCTAAAGATGGTGAAAAAGCGACTCTCGCTCAAGTATTAGCAGATACCCAATATGGTGAAACAATCGCGTGTGTCTTTGGTCCCGAAGGTGGGCTTAGTCCTAAGGAAGTAGCACAATTAACAACGATTGGTTATCAAGTTGCGGGCTTGGGGCCACGCATTTTACGTACGGAAACTGCACCGCTTTATTGGTTAAGTGCAATAAGTTTTGCTATGGAACTTGCTTAAAATTTGCTATAATCAATAGTTAGGTGATTTATGAAAGTGAGAAAAAAGATGCCAAAATTATTTAAGCGCTATAATATAAAATTCTTAGCAATTACTTTTTTATTTGCGATAGTATTACCAAATTTGGCAAATGGTTTGAATATCGCAACAGCGCAAAAAGAAATATGGTTATTAACTGTGATTAATTTTATTTTTGCATTTCTAAGTGGTCGTTATTTAAAACGTAATTATTTATCATGGTGGTTAGTATGGGTTTTTCCAGTCTTTTTTACACTTGGTAACTTAATTTGGCAGACAAATAATCATCAGTATGCTTACTATTTTGCACTATGTTATTTAATTTTAACAATTTTAGGGCGCTTTAGTGGTTTAGCAAACGATGATGATTCAGGTGATACTATCCCTGAATTAGTTGACGGTGGCTTTCGCACAAATAATGAGTAAAACATGTTAAACTAAGCTCTCGCTATGTCGGGAGTTTTTATTTTTTAACAAAGGGGGTGGAGGAATGTTAGCGCAAGTAGTGGTCGATGTCCCAACGAGGCAAACCAATCAGCCATACACCTATGCTATTCCGGAAGAATTACGTCAGTATGTTGTGGTGGGAATGCGTGTGGTTGTGCCATTTGGACAAGGTGCGCGAAAGGTCCAAGGGTTTGTTGTTGGCCTTTTGACAACTGATTTAAATGGGTTTGATGGTGAGTTGAAAGCAATTAGTCAAATTTTAGATTTGTATCCAATTGTTAATGCAGAATTATTAAAACTCTCCGATTGGTTAGCAAATTGGACGTTTAGCTTTCGAATTAGTATTTTACAAGCAATGTTGCCGAATGTGATGCGCGCTAAATACACACGATATCTTCAATTAGTTGATGAAGTTGATGATGAAATTTTATACGGTATTTTTCACGGACAAGAGCGAATTATCTTTGATGAAAATACTCTTACAGCCACGAGCCTAGCTCAATTAGCTAAATTAAGACGCAACAAACAAGTGGTAGTTACATATGAAGTTACTAGTAAAGCAAAAGTTAAAACAGAAAGTGGTATCCAAACCTCACTTAGTTTTGAACAATTAGAAGATATTAAATTGGGCCTACGAGCAAATGCTAAGCAACAAAATAAGTTACTAAGCTATTTACAAACACTCGAACCAGGTGAAGTGGTCAGCCAACACCAATTAAGAGACCGGTTAGCACTTAGTAATGCCGTGATTAATACAGCCGTTAGACAAGGGTGGGCTAGCAAACAACCCATTGAAATTTATCGCCAACCATCAAAAACCATAGTGCAGCCTGATCAACCTAAAGTATTACATTCTCAACAAGCAAAGGCTTTGCAAAAAATTAAAGCCGCTAGTGGAACACCCACAACTTTTTTGCTAGAAGGGGTGACTGGTTCTGGAAAAACCGAAGTCTATTTGCAAGCGATTGATTATGAATTGCAACATGGCAAAACAGCATTAATGTTAGTACCAGAAATTTCATTAACCCCACAGATGATGCACCGGGTTAAGAAGCGTTTTGGGACAAAGGTAGCTGTTTTACACTCAGGTTTATCAGCAGGCGAACGGTTTGATGAATGGCGGCGCATTGAAAGACGGGAAGCAACGGTTGTCATTGGTGCGCGTTCAGCTATTTTTGCCCCATTAGAAAATATTGGTATTATCATTATGGATGAGGAGCATGAAGCCAGTTATAAGCAAGATGAGAATCCACGCTACCATGCACGCGATGTTGCCAAGTGGCGGAGTGCTTATTATAATGCACCATTAATTTTAGGATCGGCGACGCCCTCACTTGAAAGTCGTGCACGGGCACAAAAGGGCGTCTATCAATTATTAATGTTAACAGAACGCATTAATCAACAAGCCTTGCCTGAAGTTAAATTAATCGATCTACGGCAAAAAATTATGCATGCCAAAGAACAAAGCGTGGCTGATGAATTATTGGTAGCAATTAAGGAACGAATGGCCCAACATGAGCAAAGTGTATTGTTATTAAATCGGCGGGGTTTTTCTAGTTTCGTGATGTGTCGTGACTGTGGTTTGGTTGTTCAGTGTCCAAACTGTGATATTGGGCTAACCTTGCATATGGATACTAAGACGTTAAAATGTCATTATTGTGGGCATGAAGAAGCAATTCCCACGCAATGTCCTAATTGTCGGAGTAAAGCGATTAAATACTATGGAACAGGGACACAAAAAGTGGAAATTGAGTTACAAAAATTACTACCAACGGCGCGCGTAATTCGTATGGATTTAGACACAACTAGTAAAAAGGGGGCCCATGAAAAGTTACTAAAGGCTTTTGGTAACCATGAAGCCGATATTCTGTTAGGGACGCAAATGATTGCTAAAGGACTAGACTTTCCAGATGTAACGTTAGTTGGGGTTTTGAATGCTGATACTGGATTAGGTATTCCCGATTTTCGCGCGTCTGAGCGGACATTTCAACTTTTAACGCAAGTTGCTGGGCGAGCGGGGCGAGCTGATAAACCAGGGACAGTTTTTATCCAAACATATAACCCAACGCACTATGCAATTAAAATGGCGCAAGCACATGATTATGAAAAATTCTATCGTTATGAAATGCAAATCAGACACCTTGCTAAATATGCACCGTATTATTTTACAATAAAAATTCAAGCTAGCCATGCTGATGAACGAACGGCGGCATTAATGATGACCAAAATTGGCCAGTGGTTACGGCAACGACTTACTGCCGAAGTGACCATCTTAGGACCAACGCCACGTTCAATTGCGCGCATTAAGAATCGTTTTTATTACCAAATAATCTTGAAGTATCAAAATGTACCAATAGTTGAGCAAGTAATGCAAGAGTTACAATTAATTGCTCAGGCTAATAGTCGCAATGGTATGCAATTAATTATTGATCGCGAACCACTGAACTTTATGTAAACAGAAAAATTGAGGAATAACTAATGACCAAAATTGTTTTTATGGGAACACCAACATTTTCCGCACCAATTCTAGAAGCTTTACTGGCTGATGAACAGTATGAAGTCATCGCCGTTGTGACCCAACCAGACCGCAAGGTTGGACGCAAGCACATTTTAACGCCATCACCAGTTAAAGAAGTGGCGTTAGCGCATGATTTGTTAATCTTACAACCGGAAAAAATTAGTGGGTCACCTGAAATGGGACAACTTATTGACTTAGCCCCTGATTTAATTATTACAGCTGCCTATGGCCAATTTTTACCCACTAAATTACTGGCAGCAGCAAAAATGGCAGCAATTAATGTACACGCTTCATTATTGCCAAAATATCGAGGTGGTGCACCAGTGCATTATGCTATTATGAATGGTGATCAAGAGACTGGGGTCTCAATTATGTACATGGTAAAACAAATGGACGCTGGTGATGTACTTGCAGTTGCTAAAACACCAATCTTACCAACAGATAATGTGGGCACAATGTTTGATAAATTAAGCCATTTGGGGCGCGATCTCTTAATGGCGACGTTACCAGCATTAATTAATGGGACAGTGACACCAGTCCCACAAGTTGAAAGTGCCGCTACATTTTCACCAAATATTCAACCGGCGCAAGAAGCGTTAGATTTTACACAACCCGCCCATAAAATTGATTGGCACGTACGGGGGCTATATCCATTTCCTACGGCCCATACATTTATTGCTGGCGTGCGAACTAAAATCCAAGCCATTGAAGTAGTTACAGCCACAACAGCGTTGGCACCAGGAATGGTGGTTAAGAAAAGTAAGCATGAATTGTGGCTTGCTGCTGGTGCAGGTTCAATTATTAGTGTCAAAACATTACAACCCGCGGGTAAACCTAAAATGGATATTACGGCCTATTTAAATGGTAATCATGCTAATTTTGAAGAAGGAGATCAAGTGATTTTTAATGCCAAAAACTAAACGCCAATCAGCACGCTATTTAGCGATGACGACGCTTGAAAATATTAAAAACGGAGCTTATTCAAACCTCCAATTAAATGCTGTTATTAAGAAAAATGACCTTAATCAAACAGATGTGAAATTATTTACAACTCTCGTTTATGGGGTAATTCAACATCGACTAACGCTAGAATATTGGCTACAGCCATTTGTTAAACAACCCCAAAAAATGCAACCATGGATCAGAGAATTGCTCTATACCGCATTATTCCAAATGAAATTTTTGGATAAAGTGCCGATACATGCCATTTTTGATGAAACAATTGAAGTCGCTAAATTACGTGGCCATGAAGGTCAACGGCGGTTTGTGACGGGGGTATTACACCAAATTAAGCGCCAAGGTGTCCCAGCAACCAGTGCGATTACCAATGATTTAGACCGTTTAGCGATTGAAGCTAGTTTACCAAAGTGGTTAGTTGATGAATTAGTAGCGCAGATTGGGTTGGAAAAAACTCAAAAAATCGCGGCAACCATTAATCAAGCTCCTAGTCAATCGGTGCGAGTTAATCCTGTTTTAGCTGATAAAACAACGATTACGACTGAACTAGAAAGTGCCGGTTTTGAGGTAGCACCATCCCCAATTGCTAAGGACGGTTTATTGGTGAAAGGTGGTTTTGTAGCCGGAACTTTAGCTTTTCAAAGGGGTGCAATTACACTTCAAGATGAATCGGCAATGTTAGTAGCCGAAGCAATGCATATAGATCAACCCAGTTATCAAGTGTTAGATACCTGTGCTGCACCGGGTGGTAAAACAACTCAAATTGCGAGTTATTTGACACCACAAGCTGGTGGTAAAGTTTTTGCATATGACATTCATGCGCATAAAGTTAATTTAGTCGCACAAAATGCAGCACGGTTGGGTGTGGCGGAGTGTGTTGATGCATTAGTAGGGGATGCCCGGCAATTAACAACTACGTATGCACCACAGACTTTTGATCGGGTGTTAGTAGATGCACCATGTTCTGGTTTTGGCCTTTTACGTCGTAAACCAGAAATTCGGTATGAAAAACAAATGTGTGATAGTTTGAATTTACAAAAAATTCAATTAGCAATTCTAGAAGAAATTGCTGATTTAGTTAAGATTGGCGGCTTATTAACCTATTCAACTTGTACGATTTTAAAAACCGAAAACGATGATGTTATTGCTGAATTTTTAGCAAAGCATCCTGATTATCAATTGGTTCCAACCAAAACAGATTATGATGTGATAACTAACCAAACAGCCAAGGCTTTAACCATTTATCCAGATGATTTTAATTCAGATGGTTTCTTTATCGCTAGTTTAAAACGCTTGGCTTAAAAATTAATTGCTGGTGAGGTATTAGGAATGGATGCAGAATATTTGTTAACAAAATTTGATAATGAGCTGCGTTTAAAGGTGCTTACTAATATATGGCATGGGAAGTCATTAACTGTTTCAACAACTTTTTGGGGATTAATGGTAAATATTTTGCCAGAGTATGGTTTATATCCGCAGGTTAATTTAGCCCAAATACAGCAAACATTAAAACGGCGTAATTTAATTACAGAGCAACAGCCTGGTTTGTTGGTATTAACAAAAGCAGGCCAAATAAGCAAAGCAAATTACGCAAGCCAGCATTACTTACCGCCAAACCAATCAATTAATTTAAAATATGATTTATTGGCATTTAAAAATATATTTTTATTAGCTAATCAAGCAATTTCAGAATTGGCATATCATAATCGGCACTTTTATCCATATCAAATTGAAGCTAAGCAGCAGTGGCAAATAAAGCAGTGGCTAAAACGCTATCCACGCGAACGCTTAATTAAGCAATGGCAAGAAGCGCTGCATTTGTGGCTCGCCACGTTACCAGTTAAGGATGCAGATGATTTTGTAGCCACACTATTTGGACATCAAATTCCTGGTAAGTTATTAACTGATTTAAAGCAAAAACCAACATGGACATTATTTGATAAACAACAATGGCAGCTAGCAATGTTCGCTGATTTATTAGTTTATAGTGTCAACGAACAAACTATTATTGGCCAATTAGCACAGCTAGCAAAGCGCTCATTGTTAGCACAAAGTGCAGCGAAAACGCTCGAATTATGGCAAGCGGGGGTTTCGATTGAAGCAATTAGTCGGGCACGACGTCTCAAAATAACAACAATTCGCGAACATTTGTTACAGGGCGTTATGCTTGAAAATTGGGCACCACCAGCCATTAAAAAATTAATCCCACCACTTGAACAAGTTAAGTTAGCAGCTTGTTTTAATAAGCAATCTGATTTTAAGCATTGGTCGTTTGAAGCATATGGTAGTGCTAACCAACCAGCTTTATTCACTTATTTTAGATTATGGCAATTATGCGCATTTTATGAGGAGCGTGCCGATGACAGACAATGATTTAGAGCAAACTTTAATACATCTACTGCAAACTAACTATGGGTATGCGACTTTTCGTAAGGGTCAGTTAGCGGTATTAAAGACATTATTGGCTACTAATGGGCAAAATGTCTTAGCAATTTTGCCAACCGGGACAGGTAAAAGCTTACTATATGAGATAGCGGGGCGCTATTTAAATGGTACGACCGTAATTGTTTCGCCATTATTATCATTAATGCAAGATCAAGTTGCACGGTTGAATTATCATGGTCTTAAGCAAGCGGTGGCCATTAATTCAATGATGACACCCGAAAGTCGGCAATGGGTATTACAAAATTTAAGGCAATACCAGTATATTTTTATCGCGCCGGAGTCCTTAAACCAACCATATATTTTGGAAGCTATTAGGCAACAATGCCAAGTTAAACTATTAGTAATTGATGAAGCGCATAGTATCGTGCAATGGGGGCCTGATTTTCGCCCAAGTTATTTGCTACTTGGGACCGTGTTTGAAAAATTAAACCAGCCACGACTCTTAGCGCTCACAGCTACAGCTAGTCAGCAGATGCAACCCCAAATTATGGCCCAGTTTAAGCAACCATTCGCCCGAATTCAAGCTTCAGTTAACCGGCCCAAAATTCATTTGCGAACTGAACGGCTAATTAATGAAGAGGCAAAACAAAACCGGTTATTAACGCTGATTAAAACTTTACCTGGGGCCGGGATTGTTTATTTGTCAAGTAAACGACAAGCAAATGAGTTAGTTGCATTTTTGCAAAAGCAAACTGATAAAAAAGTAGCTGTCTACCATGGTGATTTAGCAAATGATCAACGATATGCGATTCAGCAACAATTTATGCGGAATCAAATTGATATAATTATAGCGACTTCAGCTTTTGGGATGGGAATTGATAAAAGTGATATTCGCTGGATTATTCATTATCATTTACCCAGTGATTTAGCAAGTTATTTACAAGAAATTGGGCGGGCCGGCCGTGATCAACAAGCGGCTATTGCAATTTTATTGTATCAACCACATGATGAAGTTTTAGTCCAAAGCCTAATTAATAATACAATTCCGACAGAAGCAGTGATAACACAATATTATCAAGGCAATGCGGCTGAAATTGATCACCAAACACAAAAAGTTCTTAGCTATTATCAAAGGACAGGGCAACAAGCACCTGAAGTCATTGACTTTTTAGCACAACGGTTAAAACAACGCTTAAAGGCTTTAAAGACGATGTTAACGTATATTGATTTACAGGTGGATAAGCGTAATTTTATTTTAACGGCATTTGGTGAAGCGAGATTAAGTGGCGCTGCTAGTGAAAACTGGTCAACAGAAGCTACGACATTAGATGTGAGTGCCTTACTTAAGGTTAAAGGTACGCCGGTTACAAAAAGAGCAACACCACAAAAATGGTCGCAAGTTCTTAAGACAATGTTTAATAGTACGTCCGCTAATTCTAATCAAGATATGGTACAATAATTATTGAAAATTTTTAGGAGGAGCATTATGAGTCAGAATAACGACGACCAAAAAAAACAACCATGGGATTCTTCATTTAACACTGAGGAAACTAGTGAACCAACATATTCACGAATGGCGACAAGAAAGCGCAGTAAACGCACAATGTTAATTCTGAGTCTCTTGATTTTGGCAGTGGTTTTTCTTTCAATGGTGCCATTGTACCGGTTTGTTAAGGCGATCAATTCACAAAATGAACCCACGCAACAGGCAACTCAGACAACCACGGTTTCATCATCAAAACCAACGACTAGCATTACGACTGATAAATCAAGTAGTAAAGCGGCTGCTAGTCGTGCGGCACGCGCTTCCGTTAAAAAGGCAGCTGCAAAAGCAAGTAGTCGTAAAGCGGCTAGTCTAGCGGCTGCTAGTAGCAACAGTGCCAGTAGTAGTGTAGCGGCCAGTTTGGCAACTGCCAGCAGTAAAGCAAGTGCTATTAGTAGTAGTATTGCAGCTAAGGCTAGCAGTAAGGCTGCCGCTAGTGCCAGCAGTAAAGCTGCAAAAGCAAGTAGCAAGGCTGCTAGTAAATCGTCAGCTAGTACTAGTTCAAAATCAGGTAAAACTTATGCTAAAGTTACCATCAATGCCTATCGGCTCGCTTTAGCACATAATTTGTCATTATCTGAATTACAAACCCTTAATCCAGGGGTTGATTTGAATAGTGTTGGCGTTGGAGAATCTTTAAGAGTTAAATAAAATTAATAAATAAATGTGAAAGTATGGATTATAGAATGAAAACAAATATTCAAGTAGCAATTGATGGCCCTGCGTCAGCCGGTAAATCAACAATTGCTAAAATAATCGCTAAAAATTTAAGTTATATATATGTTGATACTGGGGCAATGTATCGGACAATTACTTTAGCGGCAATTAACGCTGGCCTAATTAATCTTGATGGCGATGCTTCAGAAATTAGTGATGTCGCTATTCAGCAACTTTTACAAGCTACACAAATTACGTTTAAGCCAAGTGATGATGGTCAATTAGTTTTTTTAAATGAACAGGATGTTAGTGAAGAAATTCGTCAATCACATGTTAATAATCTAGTTTCGTTAATTGCAGCGATACCAACTGTTCGGCGTGACTTAGTTGAACGCCAACGCATCATTGCTAATGAAAACAACGTGATTATGGATGGCCGAGATATTGGGACAACGGTTTTACCGCATGCAGCGGTTAAAATTTTTCTTGTTGCTAGTGTGGCTGAGCGGGCCCAACGACGCTATCGTGAGAACCAACTAAAGGGAATTGATACCAAAATAACGTTGGCAGAAATTGAAGCGTCGATTGAACGTCGCGATTACCTTGACTCACATCGTGAAGTATCACCGCTAACACAGGCAAGTGATGCCATTTTGGTAGATACAACTGGTGTGACAATCAATGATGTTGTTAACGAAATTACAACCATCATTAATAATAAAATAAAATAATTAACATAAAATGATAGTAAAAAATGACAAAGTAATGTATCATGTACTTTAGAGTCGTTTTATTGGAGGATTGTTTTTCATGAATGAAGAAAACAACGAATTATTAGCTGCCCTTGATGCTGCCACTGACATTAAAGTTGGTGATGTTGTGAAGGGTGAAATCTTGGTTTTTGACGATCAACGTCAAGCCATTGTTGGTATTGAAGGAACTGGTGTAGAAGGTGTTATTCCAGCTCGTGAATACTCAAGTAAACCTGATGCAGATATGACTGCCGAATTAAAAGTTGGCGATGTCTTAGACCTTGTCGTTATCCGTAAAATTGGTAGCGATAAAGAAGGTGGTTCATACCTTCTTTCTAAGAAGCGTCTTGAAGCACGTTTAGCATGGGATAAAATTGAAAAGGATCACAAACCTGGTGACGTTCTTGAAGTTCCTGTTATCCAAGCAGTTCGCGGTGGTTTGGTAGTTGATGCTGGTGTTCGTGGCTTCATTCCTGCTTCAATGATCGAAAACCGGTTTGTTTCAGATCTTAATCAATACAAAGGTCAAACTGTGCGGGCCCAAATCGTTGAAATTGATCCAGCTGACAACCGCTTGATCCTTTCACGTCGGGCTGTAATCGATGCAGAACGTTCAGAAGCAATTGAAAAGGTATTTGGTACCCTTAATGAAGGTGACGTAGTAGAAGGTAAAGTCGCTCGTATGACTGACTTTGGTGCTTTCGTTGACCTTGGTGGTGTTGATGGGCTTGTTCACGTTTCTGAAATTTCATATGACCGCGTTTCAAAACCAGCTGATGTCTTAAAAGCTGGTGAAACTGTTAAAGTTAAAGTACTTGGACTTGATAAAGAAAAGCAACGTATTTCATTATCAATCAAGCAAACTCAACCTGGTCCATGGGAAAAAATTGCAACTGAAGCACCTGAAGGAACTGTTCTTGAAGGAACTGTTAAGCGTTTAACTGATTTTGGTGCGTTTGTTCAAGTTGCTGCTGGTGTTGAAGGTTTGGTTCACATTTCACAAATTTCACACAAGCATGTTGAATCACCAGCTGAAGTATTGAAGTCAGGTGAAACTGTTAAGGTTAAGGTCTTGTCTGTTGATCCAGCAGCACAACGCTTAAGCCTTTCAATCAAAGCATTGGAAGAACGTCCAGCTTCAGAAAAGAAAGAAGATAAGCAAACTGATAATAAGCAAGCTTCATCTTCAGAAATTAAAAATTACACCGCTGACGAAGAAGAAGGTTTCACTATTGGAGACATTCTTGGCGATGATTTTAGCAAGTAAAATTGCCTCTGAAAAAAGAGATCGGCGACCCGGTCTCTTTTTTACTTTTTATTAAAAACTTTTATCCTTATAAGGAGGAACGATAACATGGCATATCCATTAGTGGCAATTGTTGGACGCCCAAACGTTGGTAAATCAACGATTTTCAACCGAGTCGTGGGTGATCGGATTTCAATTGTTGAAGATACTCCCGGTGTTACCCGTGATCGCATTTATGCACGGGGTGAATGGCTAGCAAGAGAATTTCGCCTGATTGATACAGGAGGGATTGACATTGATGATCAACCTTTCATGAAACAAATAACAGAACAAGCCCAAATCGCAATTGATGAAGCAGATGTAATTATTTTTATGGTCAGCGCGCAAGAAGGCTTAACAGATGCTGATGAACATGTGGCTAAGATTTTATATCGCGCCGATAAACCCGTTATTTTGGCAGTCAATAAGGTTGATAATGTCGAAATGCGAAATGATATTTTTGATTTTTATGCACTAGGCTTTGGTGATCCCTATCCAATTTCTGGTTCGCATGGAATAGGGTTAGGAGATTTATTAGACCAGGTTATTAAAGAATTTCCGGCGATGGAAAAAATAGATGAAGATGATTTAATTAAGTTTTCATTAATTGGGCGCCCAAATGTGGGTAAATCTTCACTAGTGAATGCGTTGTTAGGTGAAGAACGGGTAATTGTTTCACCAATTGAAGGCACGACCCGTGATGCAATCGATACCCATTTTACTGATGAACAAGGCGATGAATTTGTGATGATTGATACGGCCGGTATTCGTAAACGTGGTAAAATTTATGAAAATACGGAAAAATATTCCGTAATGCGAGCCATGCGGGCCATTGATGACTCAAATGTTATTTTAATGGTTATCAATGCGGAAGAAGGCATCCGAGAACAAGATAAGCATGTTGCTGGTTATGCGCATGAAGCGGGTCGGGCGATTATTTTAGTTGTTAATAAATGGGATACCTTGAAAAAAGATAACCGGACAATGCAAGAGTTTGAGCAACATATTCGGAATGAATTTAAGTACTTAGATTATGCGCCAATCGTCTTTGTTTCAGCTAAAACACGACAACGCCTTGATAAGTTACCAGCATTAATTAAGATGGTTGACCAAAATCATAAACGGCGAATCGCTAGCTCGGTATTGAACGAGGTTCTATTAGACGCAATTGCTACAAATCCAACACCAACTGTGCATGGGAAACGCTTGCGCATCTATTATGGTACGCAAGTTTCAATTCAACCACCAACATTTGTAATTTTTGTAAATGATCCAGAGATGATGCACTTCTCATATCAACGGTTCTTAGAAAATCAAATTAGAAATGCCTTTGATTTTACTGGAACACCTGTCCATTTAATTATTCGGGAACGTAAGTAATAGCAAGCATAAAGCTTAATCCAATTACGCCATACTTTTAAATTAGGGATAGTAAAAATTCATAAAAGAGCGCGTAACAAAAGACAACTAGTACTTTTGGGCCACGCTCTTTTTGCGTAATATGGTTAAAGCATACAAAGGAGAAAAATTAGTAATGACTTATTCTGAAAAAATGTTAGCTGCTTTAGATAAGGGGCAACTTGAAGATGCTAAAAAAATGTTTGGGTTAGCATTAAGAAATGATAGTGATGATATGTTATTTAGTTTAGCTGAGGAATTATATGGCCTCGGTTTTTTAAAACAAGCGCAAAGAACCTATCTAAAATTAATTGAGCGTTACCCTGATGCGGATGAATTAAAAACAGGCTTAGCGGATGTATTGATTGATGAAGGCGAAATTGATGCTGCATTAGGATACTTAAGCACAATTGAGGCAACCTCACCAGCTTACCTAGAAAGTTTATTAGTAATGGCTGATCTTTATCAAACAGAAGAATTGTATGAGGCAAGTGAGCAAAAATTATTAAATGCATATCAAATTGCACCTAATGAAGAAGTTATTTTATTTGGTTTGGCAGAGTTTTACTTTAATATGCGCCGCTTTAAAGAGGCCATTAAGTACTATAAAGAGTTAATCTTGATGGGAAATAAAACTTTTTCAAGAGTTGATCTAGTTTCACGGATTGGAGTTGCTTATGCGCAAGCCGGTAATTTTGATAATGCAATTGGCTATTTAGAGCAAATTCATGAAAGCAATTTAACGCCGGAAGTTAATTTCCAATTGGGATTTACTTATTTCCAATTAAAAGAATATGATAAAGCAATCACGGTATTGCAAAAATTAATTAGTACTGATGATCAATTTGCGAGTGCCTATCCTTATTTAGGACAAGCGTATGTTGAAACGAATCAATTAGCGGATGCGTTACGGACATTCCAAAGTGGTTTAGCTGTTGATGAATTTAATGAAACCCTTTATCGTTTAGCTGGGCAAGTCGCAATTAAGTTAGGTCAAATGCCATTAGCGGAACATTATTTTCAACAAGGACTACAAATTGAACCAAGTGATATGGAATTAGTTTTAAACTTATCAAATTTATATGTCCAAGTGCATAATGATGAAGCTAACATTGCGTTATTAAGTACTTACGTGCAAAATGATGAAATCGATCCGCAAATTTATTGGAATGTTGCTAAATCATTAACGCAAACTAATCAAGTTAAATTAGCACAGCAATATTGGGAAAGTGCCCAAGTCTTTTTTAATGATAATAGCGATTTTATGCGTGAGTTATTCTTATTCTACCAGAATAATGGTCAAAATGAGCAAGCACTGGCGATTGGTACAGAGTATATAAAACTACAACCAGATGATTTAGATATCATTGAGGCAGTTGCTAATTTAAGTGGTTATTAATAGGGTGAAGTATGTAAATAGCAATGATTCAAAGAAATAAGATGCATCAGTGGTCACTATTTAATTATTTTGTTATAGTTAAATTATGCTAAATAATGATCGTGTAGGTTAAGAAAATGTCGGATTTGTATAAAAATGAATTCAAAAGAGTTTCAGCGATACAGTACTTATTGAATGATCAAGGCTGTAATCAAGATGATTTTGAAAAATCAGCGGCATTTGTCTATATTCTCCATTATCCAAGTAATTGGCGCACGTTAACTGGCTATTATAGTTTTTCCAATTTTGATACGCAAGTGTGGCTCAAAAATCCAGCAATCAAAGATATAGTGACAGATGGTTTAACATTGGTTATTCTCAAATTAGTTGAAGATGCAATTTTAATTACACCAACGGGGAGTATGTACATTATGCCTTTAAAAATAACTGAACAGATCCCTTCATCAGAACGAAACCATAATTTGTATGTTAATTTATTTGAGACTGCACAAAATTTTTTAAAATCGCCACTCGCTGAGCAACCAGCTGTCGAAACGCGCTACCAAGATATTGATGATTTACAACATATTTTTGCACGGGTGCAGGCTAAAGAAGCACTAAAAGTTGCGCAAAAGGAGCGGAAAGCTAGGTATAAAAAGTTGAGACACCAGTTATTATGGGTGTTTTTAATAATCTTAGGTGTGTTGATTATGTTTAATCTAAAAACTGCTTTGGGGTGGTTATTCTTTTTCGTTGCTTCATGGAAATCTTCATGGAAATACGCCATTATTGGGTTATTACCATGTGGATTATTGTGGTATGGAATTGACGATTGGTATGATGATGATAATTATTGAAAAAATGTTAGATTGCTAGAGACTATTGGGCCTATTTATGGTATAAATAATATATATTGCAAGTATGTTGCTAAAATATTACAATAAACATAACATGCGACATCTAGGGGGACTATTATGAAAGCAAAAGCCATTATTTTAACGATTATTACAGTATTTGGTTTAAGTGTAGTTGGGACTAGTATTGAGGCTAGTACCGGGGCTGAACCTTCATTTGCACAAAAAAATCATGAAACCAAAGCACAAATCAAAAAATATAAAAGCAGTGCAAAAAAGTTATTTATTAAATCGCAAACGTACAGTATGAAAGGTGCTACGTATAATATTGAATACATTAAAGATGGCAAAAGTATGGTTATTTTAAATCATGAAATGATGTTTATGGTTAATGCTAAAACCAAAAAAGTTTATTTCTTTGACCAAACTAAGTATCATAACTTAGCCAAAAAGGTTAAGGGGCATGGTAAAACGGTGCAAGCACGTGCATTATCACGTGTTGAAAAACTCTATACGGTTCGGGCGGTTGATCGAGCAGCCGGCTTAGGTTTTAAGATTGTTAAAAAAACTAAGAGTGGTGTTGTTTACGTGAATTTATACGATAGGTCATCAAAAACTAATTTTCAAAGTTTTATTGTGAAAAATGGTAATGTTTACTGTCAAGGGCATTACACAAAACGGTTATATCGAATTGACTAATAGTTTACAAGCATTTAAGCTAATAAAAAGAGACTGAATTGAAGTGTTCCCCCAATATTGGACTAAAATCCAATATTGGGGGGTTTTTTGTATTGATCAAATATTCTAGAAAATTAAAAATAGACACCATTCAGGATTAACTAATTTTATTCTTAGATTATCGCTTAATAACGAAAAAACCGAACTTTATTTTAAACTGGATTGATAAAAATTATTTTTATCGGTGTTTATGCTCATTTTTACTAAATTTATACGAACTATATACAATTTTGTTGCTAATAAGTTCGTTTTTGATTAATTTTTAGGTAGCTATTAACTAAAATTATTGTTATACTATAACTAATTTTTGAGGAGAATAAGGAATATCATGAAAAAAATTGGATCAAATTATTTGTTTTTAATGGGATTATCAACAATTGTTGCAGGCTCAGTTTTATGGAGTAATACGCAAACAGTTAGTGCTGCTAAGACACTAAAGGTGACGAGCTATACCGATCAGTATAGTAAACCAAGTCTAGAACCTGATTTTCAAAAAGTTACTAAAAAGGATCAAAAGGCCATCGCTGTCCAAATTTTAGGAATTAATGACTTACATGGCGGTCTTGAAACAACGGGTTCAGTAACGATTGGCAATAAGACCTATAATGATGCTGGTACAGCAGCTCGGTTAGCAACCTATTTAAATCAAGCACAAAAGCAATTTAAAAAGGTTACTAAATCAAATAATACGTTGCGGTTAGAAGCTGGTGACATGGTGGGAGCAGCACCAGCTAATTCATCATTACTTGCACATGAATCAACGATGCATGTTTTAAAAGCAATGAATTTTAAAACCGGAACTTTGGGTAATCATGAATTTGATCGTGGACTAGGTGAATTTAACCGGATTTTAACTGGTGCAAAGCCAAGCAAAACTGCTGATAGTTTAGTTAAAAAATACCCACACTATAACTCAGGTTTAAATATAGTTGTCGCGAATGTTATTGATAAAAAAACTAAAAAAATACCATACGGCTACAAGCCATATACCATTAAAACTGTTAAACAAAATGGTAAAAAAGCAAAAATTGGAATTATTGGTATTGAAACTTCAACATTGCCTAGTTTAACCTTATATAATAATTATAAAAACTATGATGTATTAGATGAAGCAACTACAATTGCTAAATATGATAAGATTTTGAAAAACAAGGGTGTCAAAGCAGTTGTGGTTGTTGCCCATACTGGTGTGAGCACTGTAAGCAAACAAACCACAGGACCAACAGTTGATATTCTACAAAAACTTAATAAAATTGATCCTAATAATAATGTTGGTCTTTATGTAGCTGGGCATTCGCATCAATATGCCAATGCTAAAGTTGGTAAAACCCGTGTGGTACAAGCTGTTTATACTGGAAAAGCGTATGATAATAGTTGGGCATATATTAGCCCTAAAACTGGTAAATTTATCAATGTTAAGGCTCATGTTTATCCAGTACTATCAAGTAAGGAAGATCCTAAAACGAAGGCCAATTCAAAAGTTAGCAAAATTGTCGCACAGGCTGATAAGTTAGTCGCGCCTAAAGTTAATCAAGTCATTGGGAAAGCAAAAATTGCGACAAATATTACTGGTCGCTTAAATAATACCGCTACAATGGAAAATGCTGCGGGTGAGTTAGTTGTTGATGGTCAATTATATGAAGCAAAAAAAGCAGGCTTAAAGCCAGATTTTGCGATGACTAATACTGGTGGTGTTCGAGCTGACCTAGTTGTAAATCAAGATAAAAGTATTACTTGGGGAGCAGCCACAGCCGTTCAACCATTTGGTAATATTTTACAGGTTGTAGAAATGACCGGTGCTCAAATTAGAACTGCTTTAAATGAACAATATGATGAAAATCAGCAATATTATTTACAAATCGCGGGCTTGAAGTACACTTATGCTAAAAACGATGATAGCACGCAACCATATATTGTTAAAGATATTACAGATAGTCAAGGGAAGCCAGTTAAAGATGAGACAACATATCGCGTAGTAATTAATGATTTCTTACATGGCGGTGGTGATAATTTTTATGCATTTAAAAACACTAATATAATTGGTTCGGTTGGTACTGATACAGATACTTTTGTTAACTACATTAAAGATATGAGTACTGGTGATAATAGTGTTGTCGCACCAACGCTTGATCGCAAAGTCTTTTTGAATAATTAATTAACAAAAAATCATTGACAAAAATAATTAGATATTTATAATTTAGAGATATATTAATTTAATACAAATACAATGATTGAATGAGTAGGTTAAACTTTGTTTCAAGAGAGTCGATGTTATTAGGTGTAAGTCGATAGCAAATTAAGCTGAAGATGGTTCATGAGTATTTTAGAGTGAGTCGCTGATTAGCTCTAGACGAATGGCAATCGTTAACTTGCTTAACAGGGTCAATTTGACTAAAACAAGGTGGTACCACGGTAACGCGTCCTCGTATAGGGCGCGTTTTTTTGTATTAAAATAATAAAAAAAGATGAGGAGCTTTTAATATGGTGAAAGAGAAAAATATATTTTTAAAGTTATTATTTGGTGAATGGAATACAAAGACGGTTGTGGTGATTGCAATTGGCTCAGCATTATTTGGAGTTTTACTGGATTTTGCTGGAATTCCGGTTTATACAAATACTAAATTATCTGTGGCGTATTTAATTCCAATATATGTTGGAGCCTTATTTGGACCGATTCCAGCGGGATTAGTTGGTCTATTTGGTAATTTTTTTGCTGATTTGATTGGTGGTGCAGGTTTTTGGCCTGATTGGTGGATAGGAAATTTTGTTGCAACTTTTGTTATTGGATTATTACCATTGTATGGGGCTAATATTAAAGAAGGCCTGTTTACTAAAACACATGCGATTATTTTCAGTATCGTTTCAGTGCTTGGCTTGTTAATATCATTTGCCTTTATCGCACCAATTTTAAATACACTTTTTTATGGTGGTGAACAAGCGATTAATTTTGCCCAAGGCTATATTGCAGTAGTAAGTGATGGCATTGTAACCATTGTAGTAGGGGTACCGTTATTATTTTATTTGGCCAAACGGTTTCAAAAACATAGTAATTTGACAGTGGATTGATTAAGCAATAATGCTTAACTAATTTTTTAAGCCGCTAGGGCTAATTACTTTAAAATTTGAAAGATTAAAAAGAGGAAACCAAAATGACAGCACAAGATCACCAGCCAATTATTAGTTTTAAGGACTTTTCATTTCGTTATAAGGCACAGCAACAACCGACTTTAAAAAACATATCGTTTGATATTTATTCCGGTGAAAAGGTTTTAATTTTAGGACCGAGTGGTAGTGGTAAATCAACCTTGGCGAAATGTATTAATGGAATTATTCCTAATAAAAATGCAGGTGAGATAACTGGCACAGCGCTAATAAATAACCGAGCAATTACAGCGGTTAATATCTTTGAAAGAGCACAAGATGTTGCGACAATTTTACAAGATAGCAATGCGCAATTTGTTGGTTTAAGTGTTGGTGAAGATATTGCATTTTACTTAGAAAATAGAAATACACCGGTTAAAAAAATGCACGTAGCAGTCGAAAATGTTGCTAAGTTTGTTGGATTAGAAAAACAATTAAATCAAATTCCTTTTAATCTTTCAGGTGGGGAAAAGCAGCGAACAACCATTGCAGGTAGTATGCATGGTGAAGCGCCAATCATGGTTTTTGATGAACCGTTAGCTGCTTTAAATCCCCAAATGTGTGATCAGGTTATGCACATCATTGATCGTTTAAACAAAGAAAAAAATAAAACGATACTAATCGTTGAGCACCGACTTGAGGAGGTTTTGCAGCAAGCTGTTGATCGTGTGCTAGTTATGAATGATGGTCAAATTGTATTAAGTGGTACACCAGATGAAATTTTAGCAAGTAATAAATTACCGGCGTTAGGTATTCAAGAACCACTGTATTTAAACCTGATAAAACAAGTATATGGTTCACTAGCCACCAAGCAAAACATATGGAATGTGGATGTTTTAGCGGTTGAGCCATATATTAAACAATTTAAGCGGTATTTAAATCAAGAGAGCAACTATTATAGGAACAAACAGGATAATATTGGTGCGCCAATCATTAAAATTAGAAATGGGCAATTTAAGTATGATCAACGGACGGCCTTAATTTTACCGAACCTCGATATATATCAAGGTGAAACAATTAGTTTGATTGGGAAAAACGGTGCTGGAAAATCAACACTAGCAAAAATTTTAACGGGGATGTTAAAGCTACAACAAGGAACGATTACTGCTTTTAATAAAGACTATCATAACTTAACGTTGCAAGAAATCGGTCATAATATTGCGTATATTATGCAAGACCCCGATAAAATGTTGATTAAGGATACTGTGTTTGCTGAAGTGGCCTTTTCATTAGAACTACAAAATTTATCATCAACCGAAATTAATGAACGAGTAACCACCATTTTGAAATTAACTGATTTATATAAAATGCGCACTTGGCCGGTGACAGCACTTAGTTACGGTCAGAAAAAAAGGTTAACGATTGCAGCCGTGTTAGTTTTAGAACCTAAGTGTATTATTTTAGATGAACCGACAGCAGGCCAAGACTATGCACACTATCAAGAAATTATGACATTTGTTAAAAAATTAAACCAAAAAATGCAAGTAACAATTATTTTAATAACACATAATATGCAATTAGCACTTGAATATACAGATAGAGCGCTTGTTATTAATCAAGGTAAAATTGTCGCTGATAAACGACCATTTGAAATTCTAACAGATCCTAAACTTGTCAGTGAGAATGGCTTAGCATTAACATCTATATATCGATTAGGTTTAAAAATGGGTCTAGATGCTAAAAAATTAGTGGCATTAAGTAATAATAGAAAGTAAGGAGTAGTTAAATGAATAATACGTTCGTGATTGATTATGTGCCTGGCAAGACAAAATTACAACAATTACAAGGAATTAGTAAATTAGCCTTATTAGGTGTCATGTTAATTTTTATTATGATATCATTTGACATCCGCGTTTTAGTACCAATGTTCATTTTTAATACCGGTTTAGTCATAGCCACAAAACCAAGTTGGCAAAAAATTAAGGGTTTGTTGTACTTTATTTTAATTACTAATACTATCAATGTGTTGTTAATGTATCTTGTCTCACCCGATATTGGACCGCAAAGTATCGGTAGCAAACATGTTATCTTTGAAATTATTGGTCGTTATAATCTTTCAGTTGAAACACTTTTTTATCTAGGCGTGCGCTTTTTAAAAATTATGTGTATGTTTGTCGCTAGTTTATGGTTTATTTTAAGTATTACACCTAGTCAACTCGCACAAGGTTTATATAAATTACACGTTCCATACCGTATTTGTACGGTAGTTGCATTAGGATTACGAGCAATTCCAGATATTTTGCGCGATTATCAAGCAATTAACCAGGCACTACAGATGCGTGGTTTAGAATTAGATAAGCGGAGAGCCTCTGTTTTTAAACGCTTAAAGCATGCAATGATGATTGTTATTCCACTAATTTTAACAACATTTGAGCAGGTTGATACAATTGCTAGTGCGATGGATTTACGATTATATGGTAGTACCAAAAAGCGTAGTTACTATATAGAGAAACCATTAACAAAAGTAGACTATTTAGCATTAGCCGTGGCTGGCCTCTTATTATTAGTTTTAATTGCTTATTGTTTAGGAGTTGTTTTGCATACACAAGTTGGTGCCAGTCGAATTTGGTATCCCCGTTAATTTTAAATTAACTGAACTAATATTGTAATTACGGAGTGCTAATGTTTGCAAACGCTAAAATTTTTTTGTTATAATAGTCCCAACAATTAAAGGGGGTAAGATTATGTCATTTGAAGATAAAGCAAAAGGTTTTGCAGATCAAGCTAAGGGTAAAACTAAGGAAGTTACTGGAAGTGTGACTGGTAATGAAAAGCTAGAAGCTAAAGGTAAAACTGAGGGTTTTTTAGGTAAAGCTAAAGAAGCTTTTGGGGATACTAAGGATAAAGTAGCAGAAGCTGGTGATGAAATTGCTAAAAAATTTAACGACACCGTTGATTCAGTACGTGATAAAAAAGACGATAAATAAGTTTTAATAATATCTAGCTAAAATATTGAACGAAATCTCTTGTGTTGGTGAAAACCAAACGAGAGATTTTTTTGCTTAGTTAGGGTGAATTTTTTTTATTTAAGACTAGTATTTATTAATAATGTAGTGTAGTATATAGGTACAGCAGTGCCACGAAGGAGGTGCCACTTGGAATTTAAAGCAAATATACCAATTTATTTACAAGTTTATGATTTAATTTGTGATCGCATTATTGGGGAACAATATTTAC
>NZ_JAFBDN010000020.1 GCF_016908275.1 Periweissella beninensis
CATTAGGGTTTTTGAAAGTATTATCGATTTTTAAATTTGGGTCTTTTAATGCGAGTGATATTTTGAGATAATTATCCATGGAGATTTCCTTTCTGTTTGGTGGTGGTGGGTTATCTCTTTTTTTACACTTTTTTTTAAAAAATGCAAGAAAAAAAGATACCGATTAACATGACAACGTCATGTCTATCAGTACCAAAAAGTGTAGACCCCTTTTAGTGATTAGCCTATTTGTCAAAAGTGGCGTTGGATTACCATTTCAACTCGCCGATTTTTAGCTCGTCCTTGTTGGGTTTGATTATTAGCGCGCGGATGATTAGCAGCAAATGCTTCAATCGTGACATTCTTTTCTTTAATTATCTTGTTTGCAACAAAGAAGTGCATTACGGCAATGGCCCGCTGAGCACTTAAGTCCCAATTTGAGGCATAACGCTGACTATTGGCAACTGGTAAATTATCAGTATAACCAGCAATAGTAATTGTATTATTACGTAAAGGTTTTAAATAAGGCCCTAATTGGTTAAGTGCTTTTTTAACTGGTGTCGTTAATTTTGCACTTTGAGTTTGAAACAGAATACTACTGGCCATGGTGATATGAATACCGTCTTGTTTTAATTTTATTGTTACTTTATTTTTTAAAGCTGATTGGCGAATTTGTGATTGTAAATTACGAGTGATGCTACTTAGTTGCTGGGTTTCAGCATTACGCTGAGCAGCCAATCGTTTTGCTTTCACAACATTGTCTTTAATAAAGCTATTGGTTGTTGCGTTACTATCAAGAGCTGAGTTTTCAATTGAATTTGAACCAGCTTTAGCAGAAAGAATCGTACCAAATTCTTGTTGAACTTCAGCGAATTTTTTACTATCAACTTTTGACATCGCAAAAAGGACAATAAATAATGCTAAAAGCAGCGTTAACATATCTGAGTATGGTAGTAACCAGCCTTCACCAGCTTCTTCTTCATGTCTTTTTTTTCTTTTCAAAAGGAGGACTCCTGTAATTTATTATTTAAGCATCAGGATCATTGTTTGTTTGCGGCTCTTCATCGACTAAACTATACAGTTTTTGCGCAATTGTATTGGCTGGTTGCCCAGCTTGGATGGCTAAAACGCCTTCAATGATAATGTTATATTGTAAGACTTCTGCTTCGGATTTATTAATTAAACGTTGTGAAAACGGAATCAAAAGAACATAACCGACAAAAATACCATACAGTGTGGCGACAAAAGCGGATGAAATAGATTCACCTAAAGCATCAATATTGTTTAAGTTACCCAACGCACCAATTAGTCCAATTACGGCACCTAAAACACCTAGTGTTGGTGAAGTTGTCCCACCAGTTTTAAACATATTAGCACCAATGCGGTGCCGTTCCTCCATCGCCATAACCTGATTTTCTAAAATTTCTTGAATTTGTGCAGATTCAATCCCGTCAACTACTAATTCCAAGCCTTGTTTTAAAAAAGGATTTTCAAGTTGTTGGAGATGTTCTTCCAAGGAAAGCAGTCCGTTTCGGCGTGCTAAATTTGAAATGTTGATAATTTCATCAATTATAGGTGCATATTGATAAGTAGCATTATGAAACAAAACTTTAAAAATCTTTGGTAACCGTTTGATTTCACTTTTAGGATATGAATTGATGGTTGCGGCAATAATACCCACAAAGATGATCGTTGCTGCTTCACCATTCATTAGTACCGCTAAACTGGCACCTTTTAAGATCATTCCAGTTACAATCGCCCCAAATCCTAAAAACATTCCTATAAGTAGGAATAAATCCATATTAACTTTCCTCCATAAACCATTAAGTTTGCTTGTTCATTTAATTACTATATCGGTAATTTACATAAAATTTTAAAGGATTACAAAAAATATACGTAATAAAAAAATATACAAATACGCAAATTATTTGTATAAATTTGCCGAATAGTTTAAAGTTATTCGCTTTAAACTTATAATTATTTAATTGATGATATCTTAAATTATTAGCACTTAATATTTATTATATAAATAATACTCATAATTGGTTGAATAATACTCATAATTGGTTGAATACTACTCAATAATACCTTAAAATTAAGTCAATATTAAATATTATTTATTTTTAATCAATTTTAAAAAACCGGAGATAGATTTATGGAATCATACGATTTAATTAAAGATGCTCTGGGGGTAGCTAATACGCGAGCACAGTTAATATCTAGTAATATAGCAAATGTCAATACTGCCAATTATAAAGCTAAGCGGGTTGAATTTGAGAATTACTTAACAAATGCGCTTAACGGAGATAGCTTAGCATTGAAAAAAACAAACACACGCCATCTGGGGGATGGTAGTGGTGTGCAACCACAAGTTACCACGGACGCTAATACGGCAGTTAAAGCGAATGGAAATAACGTTGATTTAGATGTTGAAATGGTTAATCAGGCAACGAATAGTCTCTATTATAATGCGTTGACTTCCCAGATTAATGGTCGTTTTCAAATGCTTAATTATGTGTTAGATCACTAGAGTAGAAGTACATGCAAGGAGAAATGTAAGTGAGTATATTTAATGGTTTGGCAATTAATACGAGTGGTTTAGCATTAGAACGGCTGAAACTAGATACCATTTCAACTAATATTGCAAACGTCAATACAACCCGGACGGCTGAGGGTGGACCATATAAGAGTAAAACAGTTACCTTTGCTGAAAACATGAAAAATGTCCAAAACCAACTAAACAATAATGATGCAGGTTTTGGTAATCGTATGAGTTACGGAGTACGGGTGACCGGGATTAAAGAGGATAACACAATTAAAAGAACCTATGATCCAACAAATCCAGATGCTAATGCAAACGGGTATGTACGAGAATCAAATGTAAACATGGCCGATCAAATGGTGCAAATGGTCCAAACAATGCGTACATATGAAGCTAATGTATCAGCAACTGAAGCGAATAAAGCCTTATTAAAAAACGCGCTATCAATTTCAAAAAATTAAAAATTAGGAAATCAACATGGATGCAATTAATAATTTTTCAGGTTTAAAAAGCTATGTCAGTAATTTACAAAATACACAAAAAATAGGTGATTTAGCATTAAATAAAACAAATACCACACAAAAAAGTTTTAGTACATATTTAAATAATGCTGTCGCTAATTTAAATCAAAATATGACAGTAATGGATAATGGAACAACCGGCCTAGTTACAGGAACTAATAATGATTTGGGAAAAGTTATGATTAATATGACTGAAGCACAACTAACTCTCCAAACGGCTGTTCAGGTACGTAATAAAGTATTAGATGCATATAACGATATTAAAAATATGCAATTTTAATTAAAAAGGGTTTGAGGAGACGGTTAGGTGGAGAATATCAAGGATGGTTTTGCTAATTTAAGGGATAAATGGCAAGCACAATCAAAAAATAAAAAAGCGGCGTGGCTGGGTGGAATAGTAAGTATTATTTTTATTATAATTATGGCCTTTTACTTGACCACTCGGGTTCAATATGGGGTTTTATTTTCAAATTTAAGTGCGGCAGATGCCGGAAAAGTAACTGAACAATTACAAACCGATAAAGTGGCGTATAAATTAGCGGATAATGGGACAACTGTCCTAGCGGATAAGACCAAAATACCACAAGAGCGAATTGACCTAGCGATGGATAATAAATTGCCAAATACGTCAACCGGTTATGAATTATTTGATGATACTAGCATGATGACGACTGATGCTGATCGTAAAGTGATGTATCAACGAGCCACAGCAGGTGAGCTAGAACGCTCAATTGAAACTCTTGATGCGGTTCAATCAGCTAAGGTAATGTTGGTAATGCCAACTGAAAGTGTTTTTGCTGATAACAATGATGATACTAAAAAAGCATCGGCATCAATTGTCCTAACCCTGAATGGAAATACGATTGATGACTCGGCAGTACAAGCAATTGTTGACTTAACTGCAGGAGCCGTTGAAAACTTAAGTACTGATAATATCAAAGTTGTAGATAGTAACGGACAAGTTTTGTACGATGGTAATTCAAATGCGGATGATAGTAGTCAAATATCTGGTGCAAGTAGTAAATATTTAAGTATTAAAAAACAGTACGAAAGTATGATGGAGCAAAAAATTCAAAACTTATTAACCCCAGTTTATGGGGCTGGTAAATTTGAAGTTGCGGTTAATTTAGATTTAAACTTCAATGCTATTGAACGTAAGCAAACAAAATATAGTAACCCACAAATCAGAAGCGAAAATCTGCAACGTTCGGGTACTAATGCGAATGGCACAACTAAAAATACGCAGACGGGTCAAGCAAATAATAATGCTAGTAATGTTACCGGTAACAATAGCGATGACAGTAATGCTTCATACAGTCACACTATTAATAATGAATTGAATACAGATACGATCAAAACAATTAGTGCCCCAGGGTCAATTAATCGGATGACCACATCGGTCATTTTAAATAACGGTGCACTTTCAAATACAGATCAAACAAAAATTCAAGCTATTATTTCATCAGCAGTTGGTTATAATCGCCAACGTGGTGATGTAATTCAAGTCTCCGGCTTAAACTTTGCTAATCAGGGAATAAATACGGCTAATACAACTAAAAAGAAAACAACTAACTGGTTACTATACGCCATTATTGGTGCAATTATTTTACTAATCATAGCAATCATTATCTTTATTATTATTCGGCGCCGCCGTGCTGCTGCCTATGCAGATTATGAAGACGATTACGAAGATGATTATGCACAAACTAATGAAACGCCAAGGCCCACTACAGATCCTACCTCAGCCAGTAATGAGAGCCAAGCGCCAGCAGTAGCTACACAAGAGACAAGTAAAACAGAAAAGGCTAAGCAATACGCTGATGATAATCCCCAAGTTGTCGCAGAACTATTAAAAGCCTGGGTTAAGGAAAAATAGAAAGGAGGGAAGCCTGTGACAATGATTGATGGTATTAAAAAAGCAGCAATTTTAATGATTTCTTTAGGATCAGAAACTTCATCGAAAATCATGAAACTACTACCAGAATCCTATATTCAAAAAGTTAGTTATGAAATTGCGAATACTGAAGTTGTACAACCAGAAGAGCGCAATGAAGTCCTTGATGAGTTTGTTAATACAGCAACTGCCCGTGAATATGTTTTAGATGGTGGGATTGATTATGCCAAAAATTTACTTAATCAAGCGCTAGGACCACAGAAAGCAAAAGAAGTTATTGATGTTTTAAACCAAATTCAATTAAAGGAACGCCCGTTTAATATTGCGCGGCAAGCTGATACGCAACAATTGGCCAATGTATTAGCTGAAGAACAACCACAGGTGATCGCTTTGGTAATGTGTTATTTACAACCAGACAAAGCTGCGGTGATTTTGTCACAGTTTCCAACTGAATTACAAACGGATGTTGCAGAACGCATTGGGACGATTTCGAGTACCTCACCAACCGTGATTAAGCAAGTTGAAAAAGTAATTGAAACTAAATTTTCAAACAGTGTATCGAATAATACGGAAAATATTGGTGGTGTCACTACGTTAGTAAATATTTTAAATGCGGCTAGTCGCAGTACGGAAAAAAATATTATTAGTGACTTAGAAAAACGGCAGCCGGAATTATCAAGTGAAATTAAAAATAGTCTCTTTACATTTGAAGATATTGTGAGCTTATCTAACTTGGATGTCCAAAAAGTATTACGGGATATTGAAAACGACGATATTGTCCTTGCATTGAAGGGGACTACAGATGATATTAAAAACTTCATTTTTGAAAACCTTTCAAGTCGTGCAGCTGATAATATTCGTGAAGAAATTGAATTTATGGGGCCTACGCGTCTAGCTAATGTGGAAGAGGCACAACAAAAGATTGTCGCTGTGATCCGAAAATTAGATGATGCTGGTGAGATTTATATTGAAAGAGGCGATTCTGATGCCATTATTAAATAATAATAACGTTATTAAGCAACATAAAATAATTAATGTTAATAAAACTTCAGAAATTGTTACAAAATTACCGAAACCGCATGAAGATATAGAATACGATCCTCAGCTGTTTAGTGAAGATATGATCGAGCAAGTTACCCAGCTCAATAACCTAAAAAGTAATATTTTAAGCCAGGCTCAAGTTGAGGCAGAGCAATTAAAGCAACAAGCAATACAAGTGGGCCATGAGACTGGTTTTCACCAAGGATATGAAGAAGGGCTAGCCCAAGGGAAGGTGCAAGCCCAACAGATGATAGCCCAAGCAAATGCAAATTTGGCTAATACCCTCGATAGTGTTAATCAATATACCCATAATAAGCAAGAAGAGTTAGTTGAGTTTGCGATACGGATGGCCCAAATTTTAATTAAAGAACAGTTAAAAATTGCGCCAGAAACTATTTTAAAGATTTTAGAACCGATTTTATTAAAGTTAGAAGAACCAGATGAATTTATTAAAATTAAAGCCCATCCGCGCTATCATGTGCTTTTAGCCGAAAAGCTAGCACAGCAAAAAATAAATCTGGGGAATCTTCGTTATATTTTGTTAGACGATGAAAGCTTGGCAACTGATCATGTCGTCGTTGAATCAAATGCAGCAGTGACCGTTGTTGATATTGAAGCAGAATTAAATAAATTTATGCAAGAAATAAAAAGCCAGGAGTAGCCAATTAATGAAGTTTGAAATTTCAACGGATAAATATTTAACTTTAGCGCAGCAACGCAAATTTTTCTTCACTTATGGCAAAGTCAGTGAAGTTGTGGGCCTAATTATTAAAGTTGAAGGATTAGATGTGTTTGTTGGTGAAATTTGTGAGGTCTATATTAAGGGGACCCAACGCAAAGCATTGACTGAGGTTGTTGGTTTTGTTAAACAAACGGTCTTACTAATGCCCTTAGATGAATTAACGAGGATTGGACCAGGTTGTTTAGTGAAACCAACCGGCCATACCCTTAAAGTTCGAGTTGCTGATGCATTATTAGGGCATACCCTAGATGGCTTAGGGCGGCCGTTGGATGATGTAACGATAACACCCGATTTTAAAAATTATCCTGTGACGCAAGAGGCCCCTGATCCGTTTAAACGGCAAAAAATTAAGGCCATTATGCCAACGGGCGTTCGGGTTATTGATGGCTTAATGACCGTCGGTGAGGGCCAACGAATGGGGATCTTTGCGGGTAGTGGGGTTGGTAAAAGTACATTATTGGGGATGATTGCCCGCTATTGTGCAGCTGATGTGATAGTGATTGGTCTGATTGGGGAACGAGGGCGCGAAGTTAAAGAATTTATTGAAAAAGATCTCGGCCCAGAAGGCTATAAAAAAGCTGTTGTCGTGTGTGCAACGTCTGACATGCCACCATTAGTTCGGCTTAAAGGTGCACACGTAGCGACAGCGATTGCCGAATATTATCGTGATGCTGGTAAAAAAGTGGTTTTAATGATGGACTCAGTTACCCGGTTTGCAATGGCCCAACGTGAAATTGGACTATCAACGGGTGAGCCACCCACTACTAAGGGGTATACGCCATCAGTATTTGCAGCATTACCTAAATTATTAGAACGCAGCGGTATGTCTGATAAAGGCTCTATCACAGCCTTTTATACAGTATTGGTTGAAGGTGATGATATGAATGAACCCATCGCTGATGCAGTGCGCGGAATTTTAGATGGTCATATTGTTTTATCACGTAAAATTGCTGGTCAAAACCATTATCCGGCAGTCGATGTACAAAATAGTTTGAGTCGTTTAATGAAATCATTAGTTTCAAAAACACAAATTCAAGATGCTAGTGAATTACGAGAAAATTTAGCGGTATATGCTGATGCAAAGGATTTAATTGATATTGGAGCTTATAAAGCTGGCTCAAATGCAGTCATTGATTATGCGATTTCATTAAACCACCCAATTGACGATTTTTTACAACAACAGGTTGATGAATTTGCCAATTTTGAACAGACAACAGACCAATTACATCAACTATTTAATGGCCTCAGTAATCTATAAGCGATAAGTCATTTGGAGGACACAAGGAGATGCAACAATTTAAGTTTTCATTAGCCAAAGTGCATAGTTACCGCATCAAAGTCGAAGCTGAAAAGCAACGCGCATATGGACAAGCTCAACGTGAAATTACTGAACAAACAACGCGAATTGAGACATTAATGGCTGAAAAAGAACAGCGCCGGGGGTACCAACCATTAACGATTACGCAAATGAAAGTGCAACAACGTTACTTGATGGCTTTAGATAGTCAAATTGATGATGCCTACACCACCTTACAAGCCCAACAGGCACAAGTTAAGGTAGCTTTTGACGAACTAATTATGGCGCAACAAGAACGGCAAGTTATGGATAAATTACAAGAAAAACAGTTCGCACAATATCAATTAAATTTAAATCGAGAAGAACAAAAGCAACTTGACGAAATGGCTAATCGGCCAAAATTCGTAATCTAAAGAAAGTTATGAAAGGAGTTTAAGGATGAATCTGCACGCAACGGTAGCGCCGGTTAGTGACTCTGAAAATATGCAAGCAAGTGAGCAAGCTACGCATGTTAAAAGTGCACAAAAAAACAAGTTTAAACAGTTATTAAATTCACATACTAAGCCAAGTCAACAACCTGATGATGACACGGAACAATTAAGTACAGATAAAAAAAAGCAATCGGAGCAACAAACACCACTAGAACAGACACTAGTAGTAGCTGGCATTAAAGAGCCTATTGTTAATCCGGTACTGGGCAGCCAACCGGACACTAGTACCCAAACGATAAATTCGCTAATGGCCCAACAGTATGCTGACGGTGCTAAAGCCACGAAGTCCAAACAAGTAGCTAGTATGCAAAGCATTGACAATAAGCAAGATAGGCAACTGACAGAGCCAATAAGTAAGAATAATCAGGCAAGCGATGGTAAGCCCCAAACTGTTAAGGAAAATCAGGTGGTTGGGCAAGATCCTAACAGCCAACAAGCGTTAGCTAATCAAACCGCACTACTAACGCAAACGATGACAGCGACACCTAACTTAAAGTCATTAGCCCCCACACAACAAGTATTAACAAGTGATAATCAGCACGCTAATAGTAGCGAAAAGACCCCGCTTGATGCTGTAAAGGTAGGACAAATAAGTAGTAGTGATGTTGCGAGTAAAGGTAGCAACAAGGTGAGCATGTTAGCGGCAGAGTCCATACCGGTTAAGGAGCCATTAGCTAAAACCACCTTTAATCAGGTTTTAAGTTCAGTGGCAACTCAGGCTAATAATACTACGACGAGTCAGGCAACAACAATTAAGGTAACCACGCAACAAGTCATTAAGACAAATGGACAAGTATTAGCCACGCCAATTGTGGCAGCAACTAAAAACTTGACTAATGGTAATACCAAAACAATTGTTGTTGACTTGGTACCAGCCAATATGGGTAAAATTCAGGTTTCACTTAAATTGACCGCTAATCAGGTGCAATTAGAATTTAAATTTGAGAATAGTCAAACCCGGCAATTGTTAGCAGATATTACACCTAAATTAGAGCAAATTTTGAATAAGCACGCAGAATTACAGCTACCAACACTGACTAGTGGACCAGTACTTGAGACGCAACATAGTGTACACCCCAGTAGTAATTTAGCGAGTTTAAATTTGGAGCAACAAGCCATGGCGCAGGGTGGTAATCAATTTAGTCAAAACAAGCAACAAAGACCACAAAGTAAGCAAATATATCAAAAGCATCAATTAGGCGACATCACAAAAGAGCGAAGTGATGAACAAATCGAACAAGCTACTAAGAGTACAATCAGTATTTTGGCATAGGAAAGGAGTTAAGCAATGGTTTCAGAGGTAACTAATTTAACAAATTCAATTGTTGGTTTGGCAAGTGCAAATGCCACTGCTGATACGAATAGTAAATCAATTGTTTCAATGGATGATTTTTTAAAAATTTTATCAGCTACCATGAGTAACCCATCAATTTCAGGAGATTCATCTAGTGGTGGTAGTAATACTGATTATGTTTCTCAACTAGCCCAATTTGCCACGATGGATAAGTTGAATGAAGTGGGAAAAAACGTGAATGCTAGCGTTATGCTACAACAACAACAGCAAGCCTTTAGTTTGATCGGTAAGCAAGTGGAAGTAACCGATGGCGATAAAAATATTAGTGGCACTGTTGATAAAGTAAGGTTTGCAAATGGTTATGCCACGATTGTGGTAGGTGGGCAAGAATATAACCTGAGTCAATTAAATGAAGTTGATGCCGGTACGAGTGCTAGTGCGATAGATACAACTAATGGAACAACTAATAATAAATAAACGGAGGAAATTACCATGTTAAGATCACTTTATTCAGGAGTTAGTGGGTTAAAAAGTTTACAGGTTAAGATGGATACGGTTGCCAATAATATTGCAAACGCCAATACGATGGGATTTAAGTCGAGTCGAACTATGTTTGAAGACTTAATTAGTCAGACAACGGCATCGCCAAGTGCACCAAGTGCGAATTTAGGGGGGATTAATGCTAAACAAGTTGGCCTAGGGGTCCAAGTTGGGTCAACTGATCTAAGCACCGGGATTGGAGCACCACAACAAACCGGACGAGCGCTAGATGTGTATATTGCTAAGCAAGGCTATTTTAAAGTAACTGATGGTGATAAAGCTTATTATACCCGTGATGGTGACTTTCAGTTAGATAAGGATGGGACTTTAGTTACAAAGAGTGGGTTAAAGGTAGCCGTAACTAATGCTACCAAAATTCCAGCTGGAGCAGAAATTGCCATTGATGCAGCCGGTAAAATCTCGTATGTAAACGATGGAGGGACCATTACACAAGCCGGTCAAATTGAAACCTATAATTTTAGTAATCCAGCCGGTCTAACTAAAGCCGGCGGTAATTTATTTAGTGTTTCTAATAACTCTGGACAAGCGACAGATTCGACAGGGAAAAGTAGTTTGCAATCTGGGGCATTAGAAATGTCAAATGTTGATTTGTCTACTGAGTTTACAGATATGATCATTGCTAATCGGGCTTATCAAGCTAATGCTCGGACCATTACAACTTCAGATGAGATGCTACAAGAATTAGTTAATTTAAAACATTAATTAAGTAGTAGGTGATTTCATGATTGAATTAACAGCATTTAACCAACAAACATTTTATTTAAATTTTGCGTTGGTTTATAAATTTGAAGCAACACCAGATACAGTTATTACACTAACCGATGGTAAGACTTTAACAGTCAAAGAAACACCGTCAGAAATTGTGGCAAAAGTAATTGCATATGAGCAAAAAATTCATCAAACAATAGGTAAGGAAATAGTTAAATACGATGGCAAATAAGGCAGCACCAAAAGAAAAACGCGGTCCCCGGTGGGCTATTATTATTCCACTATTATTAACAGTGATGGTAGCAGCGGGGATTGGTGGGGCATTTGTAATATCACAATATAATGCAAAAAATACGTCACCAACGGCACAAAGTGAAGCTGCGGCAAGTGAAGCTGCTAGTAAAAGGCGGGTGATTCCACTATCACGCTTTATTGTAAATTTAGCTAGTAGTGGTAATCAAGATCAATATATTCGCGTAAGTATGTCGCTTATTGTTGCGAGTCCTGAAGAAAAAAGTGCGCTAAATAAACAGATGCCGTTAGTGCGGGATAGTGTTATTACCGTACTGAGTCAGAAAAAAGCGCGTGATATTTTAGATGGTGGGCATAAATTGAACGCCTTGAAAAATCAAATTAAAACAGCGATTAATAATGCCTATGGAGCCCAAATTGTTGAAGATGTATATATCACCGATTTAGTGGTGCAATAGAAAGATAGGATTAACATATGTTTTTTTCAATCGTTAAGTTGATTATTTTTTTAATCATAATTATATATTTAATTAATATTTCACTAAAATATTTAGCTAAATATACTAATCAGGCTAGTCAAAAATTACGGATCATTCAAAAATTAAATGTAACGAAAACATCAGCACTTGGAATAGTTCAAATTGGTGAAAAATATTATGTAATGAGCTTAGCGGAACAGCAAAATCAAATTATTAGAGAATTAACTGCTAGTGAGGCTAATGACTTTATGCTCAATCCAACGCCTAAGACGCCAGCAACACCCCAGCAATTTAAGCATATTTTAGAAGTTACTACTAAAAAATTAAGTAAAGGGAAAAAGGAATGAAGAAGCAATTACGCAAGGCTAGTCTTATTGGTTTACTAAGCGGGCTAGCTACCTTATGGCTAACAGCAGTCCCAATTTATGCGCTTGATCTTAAGGGGATTACTGAAACTAGCCAAAATTTATTAAAAGGGACAGGTAGTTCAAGTAATATTATTAATACATTCCTATTGTTGACAATTTTGTCAGTAATCCCAATGTTACTCATCATGACAACTTCATTTACCCGAATCATTATGGTGTTATCGTTTGTGCGTAGCGCACTAGGTACACAGCAAAATCCACCTAACCAAGTGTTAATTGGCTTAGCACTATTTTTAACGTTTTTTACCATGAAACCAGTTTATACGGATATTTATCAACAAGCGGTTGTGCCGTATAATAGGCAAGAAATATCACAACAACAACTAGTTAATCGCAGTGAAAACCGCTTAAAAGAGTTTATGGGGAAGCAAACACGTAAAACGGATATTAAATTATTTATGGAGACAGCTGACCAGTCTAAGCAAGCAAAAGCTACGATTAAAGTTCCGCAAAATACACATAAAATACCGATGAGTATCATGATTCCGGCCTTTATTATCAGTGAAATGCGGACGGCCTTTAGTATTGGCTTCTTGATTTTTATTCCGTTTCTAATTATTGATATGGTAGTTTCCAGTATCTTAATGTCGATGGGGATGGTTATGTTATCACCGGTAATGATTTCACTTCCGTTTAAGTTGTTATTATTTGTTTTGGTAGATGGCTGGTATCTACTGGTGGAATCATTAGTCAAAAGTTTTAGTTAGAAGGTAGAGATGAATGACAATTGAGTCGGTACTACATTTGATGCAAGATGCTTTTATGCGCATTTTATTAATTTCGGCACCAGCATTAGGAATTGCAATGGTTGTAGGGTTATTGATTAGTATTTTTCAAGCGGTTACCCAAATCCAAGAGCAGACATTAAGCTTTGTGCCTAAGTTAATTGCAATTTTTGTGGCTTTAATTTTAGCGGGTAATTTTATGTTGACAATTCTTTTGGAATTCACGAAAAATATTTTTAAATTAATTGGGCAACAATAGGAGTAGGCGATGGTGCAAATAGAGGTTATCGCATTAGTATTATGTCGGGTGCTAGCTTTCATTTCGTTAGGTCCGTTATTTTCTCAACGCGATTTTCCCAATAGTGCTAAGTTAATTCTTGGTGTGAGCCTGGCGATGATTGCCTTTCCAACGGCCCAGGCCACATATGTAAGTACAACGACACCGATTATCTTTGCATTATTGGTAATTAAAGAAGTTTTATTTGGTTTTACGATGGGATATTTGAGTCAGTTAGTGTTTAATGCAGTGATGATTGCTGGTCAAATTGTTGATTTTCAAGTTGGCTTTACGATTGCCCAAGCTTATGACACAACTATGCAGGTTCAAACCTCACAATATGGCAAAGTTTATTATTGGCTAGCAATTAGTATGTTTTTTATGCTTAATTTACATCAACAACTTATTCGAGGCGTGTTAGTATCATTCCAAATTATTCCCCTAGGTACGGCACACTTTACGGGTAGTACAATTGATGGCATCACAAAAATGATCGTAAAAACGATTGAAATGGGGCTAGACTTAGCGGCTCCGTTGGTTGTTGCGCTAATCGCCATTGATATTATTTTAGGAGTTATATCACGCTCAATTCCGCAAATTAATGTACTAATGATGAGTTTACCGTTTAAAACCGGTGTTAGTTTTATCATATTCTTCATTTTACTATCAAACGTATTGAGTTTTTTGGCTAATTATTTGCCAACATCAATTACACAGTTGATGGAATTTATTAGATCAGTAGGAAATACATAGTTTATGGCAGATAAATCAGGAAAAACGGAAGCACCTACGCCCAAACGTTTACGTGATGCCCGCAAACGGGGTGAAGTAACCAAAAGTCAAGAACTAAATATTGCCATCTCATTGTTAGCATTTGGCTTTTTATTTTTACCAAGTTGGGAGTTTGTTATTGCTAAAATGGCCCCTTATATGGTTGCCATGCTGGAGCATTTAGGGAAAGGAACGCAACTACAGAGTGATTTAGCTAAAATTTTACTGCAAGCAATTGGTATGTTTTTTTTAGTAGGGGCGCCTTTTATGGTAATCGCCATTGCGATGGGATTCGTTAGTAACTTAATTCAAGTAGGGCTGTTGTTTACCTTTCAACCAATTAAACCTAAGTTTAGTAAGTTAAATCCACTAGCAGGATTTAAACAAATGTTTGGTGGGCGTTCATTAATGAACTTGTTTAAAACTTTATTGAAGTTAATAATTGTCGCTTACCTGTGTTATCGCAAGATAATTACTGTGCTACCAACGATTATTAACTTGAGTACCGTTGGTACAGCAAAAATTTTATTGTTTGTTTTACAGTTTGCGAGGAGTGTGACCATTGAAATTGCCGTTGTTTTACTAATAATTGGTTTAATTGATTATCTTTATCAGCGTTACACCTTTCGTAAGAATCTCCGGATGAGTAAAGAAGAGGTTAAAGAAGAGTTTAAGCAGATGGAAGGAGATCCAAAAATCAAGGCGCAACGGCGCGCTAAGTATCAAGCAATGGTGCGCAATGCAGTAGCTAATGTACAAAAATCAACGGTTGTTATTACTAATCCAACTCACTATGCATTAGCCATTCGATACGATAGTGATGAGGATGAAGTACCCAAATTGTTGGCTAAGGGGATGGACAATCTAGCTCAAAAAATGAAAGCAGAAGCGCAAAAATATGATATTCCGATGATTGAAAACCGGCCACTAGCCCATGCTTTATATGATCGGGTCGAACCGGGAGAGTATATTCCAACCGATTTGTATGAAGCAGTAGCGGAGATTATTGCGTTAGTTTATCAATTAGACATCCAAAAAGCGGATAAAATTTAAAAAATTAGTGAAAAGAAAGTAAAAATAGAGGTTAAATATGCAAAAAGCAACGCCTAAAAAGAAAAGATTTAATAACGCTGATATTGTCATGGCGTTTTTAGTACTAGGAATTTTAGGATTAATTATTATTCCGTTGCCAACGGCAATTTTAGATATTTTGATTGTCGTCAATTTAACCGTGGCAATGAACATTTTACTAATAACCTTGTTTACTAAGTCAGTGTTGGAATTTACCACCTTTCCGACGGTTATTTTATTGGCAACGATGTTTAAATTAGGACTAAATATGGCATCAACGCGGTTAATCTTAACTGATGGAAATGCCGGGAAAGTGATTGATGCCTTTGCGAATGTTGTTGCCGGTAATAACTATCTTGTCGGCATTATTCTATTCGTTATTATAATGATTGTGCAACTGGTCGTGGTAACAAATGGATCAGGCCGTGTATCAGAGGTTTCAGCGCGGTTTACATTAGATGCGATGCCCGGTAAGCAGATGGCTATCGACTCAGATTTAAATTCGGGTTTAATTACGGAAGATATTGCCCGCCAACGACGGAAAGATTTACAACGCGAAGCTGATTTTTATGGCTCAATGGATGGGGCTAGTAAATTCGTTAAAGGGGATGCCATTGCCTCAATTTTAGTTACACTAATTAATCTAATTGGGGGGGCATTAATTTTTTCAATGCAAGGGTCAATGTCAATTACCGAGGCCCTAACCCAATTTGGTAAATTATCGATTGGGGATGGCTTGGTTAGTGCGGTCCCTTCCCTTTTAATATCGGTAGCATCCGGAATTATTGTAACGCGATCAAATAATGATAGTTCATTTGGTTTGGATATCAAAGAAGATGCTTTACGGAATCCTAATCTATTTAGAATTGTGGGAGCAATTTTAATTTTCTTAGGTATTATGCCTGGTTTTCCAACCATTGTCTTTATTGGCTTAGGCCTTGCCTTATTTATTGCCAGTAATTTTATTACGCAAAAAGAAGCAAAAGTGAAGCTCGTCAAAGAACAAGAAGCACAAACGTTAGCTTTGCAACGAAAAAAAGAGGCGCAAACAGAAGATGAGTCGGTGGCATCCTTTCAAGTGGAACCCATTGCGATTGAAATTGGCTACGGGCTAATCCCAGTTGTTGATAGTTCAGTTGATAATAGTTTAATGAGTCGTATTATTGCGATTCGGAAGCAAACAGCTCGTGAATTAGGTATTTTAATTAGTCCCGTTAGAATTCGAGATAATTTGTATTTAAATGCGAATGACTATTCAATTAAAATTCGGGGTAATGAAGTTGGTCATGGGGATATTTACGCTGATAAATATATGATTATCAGTCCGGATGAACAACCCTTTCCCTTTCAAGGGATTCCTACAAAAGAACCGGCCTTTAATTTAGAAGCTATGTGGATTGACGAAAAGGATAAAGAAGCGGCTGATTTGCAAGGCTTTACGATTATTGAACCATTGACAGTTATTGCTACTCATTTAAAAGAAATAATTTATGATCATGCTCCCGAACTACTTGGGCGGCAGGAAGTCAAAAAATTACTGGAAGGCATTAAAGAACAAAATAACGTTGTGATTGACGAATTAATTCCCGAGATTATGCGTCTTGGAGAAGTACAAAAAATTCTGCAAAATTTACTTGATGAAAAAATTCCAATTAATGATTTAGCAACGATCTTAGAAACATTGGCTGATTATGGCTTAGTTACTAAGGATACCGAAGTACTAACTGAATATGTCCGGCAAGCATTAAAACGGACAATTGCTAATAAATACGCAGATGATCAAGAAAAATTACATGTAGTAACTTTACATCCAAAACTTGAAGAATTAGTGCAACAGAGTATACAAAAAACACCCACGGGCTCGTATCCAGTCTTAAAACCCGAATCAGTGAATCGAATTTTAGAAGCACTCGGTAATTTACAACGACAAATGATGCTGCAAGACACTAATATGGTAGTGTTGACATCACCCAAGGTGCGCTTAGCCTTTAGAAAGCTGATTTCATTTAACTTTCCAGACATTGCGGTCATTTCGCTAAATGAAGTGCCAAACGAGATTGCCATCGAAGCAGTTGGTAATTTAAATATTTAAGTCAACGATAGGTAGCATTTAGGAGGTGTGGGCATGTATGAGTTAAACCTAGAGGATAAAATTATAAAATATTTACCACTAGTTGAACGGGTGGCACGAAGAATATCGGTTAAGAGTACAGAATATGAATATGATGATTTATATAATATTGGTGTGATTGGTTTAATGGATGCTTTACAAAAATTTGATGAAACCAAAAAGGTACCATTTGAAGGTTATGCAACGATTCGCATTAAAGGGGCCATTATTGATGAAGTACGGAAGCATTCACGCATTTCACGAACACGTATGGCAATGGTTAATGAGTACTATCGTGCGAAACAAGAGTTGGAAAATCATTTAAAGCGGGATGCTAGTGACCTTGAAATCAGTAAAAAAATGGGTATTACGTTAAAACAATTAGCTGAAATCTATGATTGTATGCAGTTTTTAGCAAATGTTTCGCTTGAAGGAACTTTGTTTGGGAAAACGCAGTATGACGAAGGTAGTCCGTTGAGTGAGACCATTGAAGATACGCAAAACCTTAATGGTGAACAACTATTGATGATTGATGTGCAAAAGACATTATTGGAGCAAGCAATTCAAAAATTATCAAAACGCGAGCAACTAATTTTAAGTCTGTATTATAAAGAAGAAGTAACGTTAAAAGAGATTGCTACCATTTTAGATATCTCTATTGCGCGGGTGTCGCAACTGCATGGTCGCTCAATTGCAAAATTAAAACAGTTGATTAGTGAGGAAAGACAATGATTAGGGGCTTTGATACATTAAATCGTAACATTGATATTTTACAAAAACGCCAAGAAAATATTAGTGCTAATATGGCAAACGTTAATACGAATGGCTATTTAGATAAGGAATTATTTCAATCAACACTTAAAAGCGTTGGTCTTCATAATTATCAAGCAGGGGCTAATGCCAATCAACGCCATAATATCGGCCAATTTATCTTTGGTAATCAAATTGATGGTAGCTATATTAATATGGCAGCAGGGCCATTAAAAGAAACTGATCAAACCAATGATTTTGCGACCAATGGCACAGGCTTTTTTACAGTGAGAATGGCAAATGGTCAGTTAGGCTATACCCGAAACGGACAGTTTACGGTTAATGATAATAATCAATATGTAACGCAAGATGGTTATCAGGTTTTAAATCAAAATAACCAGCCGGTCCAAGCAACCAAACAGGTCCCAAAGTTTAAAATAGTTAATTTAGCTAATCCGACGACGTTAACCAGTCAAGGAAATACATATTATACGAGTACCACGGCACCAACAACGATTAATAATGCCCAAATAACACGTGGCTTTGTTATGCAATCAAATGTTTCAGTAGCAGATGAAATGGTGGCGTTGATGCAGACTGGCCGTGAGTATGAGGCTAACCAAAAAGTACTAAGTGCAACTAATGAAACCGTCAATAAAGCAGTTAATCAGTTAGGGACAGTGCAGTAGGAGTAGAAATAAAAAATGAATATGAATAGTTTGTTAGATATTAGTCGATCTGGGTTAAATGGCTTTCAACGGAAAATGGATACAATTGGGAATAATATTGCCAACGTTAATACAACTGGGTTTAAAGCACGGGATTTAAATTTTGAAGAATTACTAAATAACCAAACGACAACTAATGAAGTTGGGTTAAGTAAACAAGCCCGTAAAACCGGAATTAACATGGGTGTGGGCACCCAACAAGCTAATATTAATTTACAACAAGGTGCTTTAGCAGATGCACCAGCAGATACTGACTTAGCAATTCAAGGAAGTGGTTTTTTTGGTGTTAGAGTCGGTAATCAATTATTGTTGACGCGTGACGGGTCATTTAAACGCGATGCGACTGGGAATTTGGTTACGGAAAATGGGGCAACCGTTGCGATGACCAAAAACCTACCTACGAATAAGTGGCCCAATGGTAAGTTACAAATTGCCCAAGACGGTAAGGTTTCCATTATTAACAATCAAGATAAGGTTATTCAAGTTGGGCGAATTAATCTATATAACGTTACTAAACCAACTCAGTTATCTGCCGTTGGTCAAAATTTATATACGACGGACGCCACAAATATCCAGCAAACTGCCGCTGGCGGTGCCAATGGCCTTATTTTACAAAACAAGTTAGAAAACTCAACGGTTAGTTTAGCTAATGAAATGACCGATATGATGATTACCCAACGAGCATATGCGCTAAATACGCGTGTGGCCCAGGCCAGTGATACGATGCTTAATATTACGAATCAATTTAATGATTAGTAATATATACAAGCATTTGATGTAAATAACTTAATTTTAGCGCTAAAATACCGATTTATTATATAACGATTTTGTTTAATTACCGCAACAAATCGAAATATATTAACCTGCTTAATTAAGCAGAAAGGATAAATAATCATGATTAAAGGTTTTTTGCAAAAGTTCATGGCCTATTTGCGTGTTAGTTTTCCATTCCTTATTATTACATTGCTCACAATGCTTGGTTGCTATTTCTTCGTAGTAAATCAAAATGGGCAACATGGTTTCTGGATATACACAATTATCGTTTTACTGATTCAAATCGTCTTGGTGGGGGTATTTTATAAACAACGACCAACTAGTACCAAGGCTAGTCCATTTGTTGGCACGCTAGCCAAGGTTAAACAAGGTGATTTAACGGCCCTTAATCCGTATAAACAAGATCAAGTAGCACCAGAAGAGGCCGATATAATTGCAATTGTTAATTTATTTCAGGCGATTATTATGAGCACCCAAAGTGAGTTAGCAAGTATGCATAATGTGGTTACAACATTGCAAAAAATTAGTAAGGCTTCAAATGAGGCGATTACGGATGCTCAAAGTAGTGTTGAAAGTATTTCAGATGCCACTAATAGTCAGGATCTCCAATCACAACAAACAGTTACTGATATGGATAACTTAGCTAATAATATTGAAACAATGCACCAAGAAGCGACGACGATGCATGAATATGCGCAAAAAACGCAAGCCCACAATGCAGAAAACACACAATTAATGAGTCTTGTTAATGAAACTTGGCATAAAGATCAAGCACAACAACAACAAATTGTGAACGATATGAATGATATGAATCAAGATATTCAAAGTATTGGCCATATTGTCAAGCTTATTAATGACATATCTGAGCAAACTAATTTATTAGCTTTGAATGCATCAATTGAAGCGGCGCGTGCTGGTGAAGCGGGGAAAGGATTTGCCATTGTGGCGGAAGAGGTGCGTGATTTAGCCGAACAAAGTGGTAAGTCAACTAAAAACATCACTGAAATTATGGATGCAATTCAACAAAAATCGCAAAATATGTCAGCAATGATAAATTCTTCCTACAAAGCTAGTCAAGAACAAACGAAAACGGTTAGTCAAGCGATTGTATCGGCTGATAATATTTCCAATAATATTAAAGCCTTAGTGGCAAGCATAACTAATATTCAAGCACAAATTGATCAAGTGGTAGCGGAAAAAGATTTAGTAAATAGTGCGATTATTGCCATTTCACAAACAACTAGTCAAACGGCAAATAGTACGCAAAATGTAGTTAAAACGTTGAATGAATTTTATGAATTTGTGGCAAACTTAGAACATAATACCCAAGAAATCGCTAATGTAACTGATAGCTTGCAGTTTCAGGTAGCTAATTTTAAAGTTCATTAGAAAGGAGTGGTTAATCATGGGACAATACGTACTTTTTAAAAGCCATAGTCAATTATTTGCGATGCCAATTAATGTAGTTAAACGCGTCTTAGAAGTTGATAGCTTTATTACGATTCCTGAAGTAGCTGATTATATTTTAGGTGTTTATGAGTTTGAAGACCATATGGTGCCAATTATTGACTTACGGCAAAAACTATTTGGCGAAGCGACCGTTGATACAACTGAAACTAAAGTGATTCTATGTTCATGGAAGGATCAGCTTTTAGGTGTTTTTGTTGAAAATATTTTAGGAATATCTGAATTAGAGGAAACTAATTACGAACAACAATTGGCAAAAGCTAACCTAAAACGGGGTTATATTGGTTCATTCCTGAAGTATGAACAAGAAGTTGTAATTTCTTTGGAATTAGAATATTTGTTCAATAATGCAGAAGAGGAAGAACTGTTAGGGAACATGGACGGTTTAGATTCAGCTCTAGCAGGCAAGCATAGTGATGATCAATGACGAAGTGAGAGTTAAAATTGCCGATTATAAAATAACACAGGCCCCTAATAAATTAATTACCGTTGGGTTGGGTTCATGTATTGGCACGCTAGTATATGATGAACGAACAAAAATTGCTGGTCTTAGTCATATCATGCTCCCTGATAGTACCGCTTTTACTAATCAAACGACACTAAACATTGCTAAATTTGCTGATTCGGCTTTACCAAAAATGGTTGCCGAGTTAAAAAAGCAAGCCCCCAATGGGCACTTTAAAGCCAAAATTGTTGGTGGAGCTAATATGTTTAATTTTCAAAGCCAAGCGAACAGTTTAAATATCGGGCAACGAAACATTACAGCCGTTGAAGCAGTGTTAAAAAACTTGCGGATACCAGTAATTGCCAAACATGTTGGGGGTAATAGCGGTCGTACAATGATTGTTGATTTAGCGGCTGATTTTGATACGACGGTCCGCATCGTACATCACGATGTTGTGCATATATAAGGGGGAATAATGATAAAAATCCTAATTGTTGATGATTCAGCATTTATGCGTAAAGTTTTGAGTGATTTATTAGCTCAAGTGCCTGATGTGACGGTCAGTGGTACGGCTCGGAATGGTAAAAATGCAATTGAAATGTTAAATAAAACGTTAGTGGATTTAGTGGTCATGGATGTTGAAATGCCAGTTATGGACGGTTTGAGTGCGTTAAAAATTATCAAACAAACTTTTAATATTCCAGTTATTATGCTGAGTGCCTTGAGTAATCAAGAAATTACGATTGAAGCTTTAGCAGCGGGTGCCTTAGATTTCATTGAGAAACCAACTAATTTACGGGCAATCGAAACCGAGTGGGTTAGTGATTTTTATGAAAAGATAAAAAGCGTGCAACCAAGTGGACTAACTGAGACGACAAAGATAACAGCGCCCATTTCTAAAAACAATCAGCCAACACCGCGGTTATTAGAACCAATGAGTGCGGTACAGTTACGCATGAATACCCAAGCGGTAGTGATTGGGGCATCAACCGGTGGGCCCAAAGCCTTACTTAGTGTTATTCAGCAATTACCAAACCACCTAAGCAAACCAATTTTTATTGTCCAACATATGCCAAAAGGCTTTACAAAACACTTTGCGGAAAGAATGAACCAAGAAGCGGCCGTAACAGTTGTTGAAGCCACTGACGGGATGTTAATTCAAAATCGAGTATATCTGTGTCCGGGTGATTATCACATGACTTTAGACCGTGGTCGGATTATGTTAAATCAAGCCCCTAAATTACACGGGACCAGGCCAGCTGTCGATTATCTTTTCAAGTCAGCAGCCAGTTTATATCAAGCCAAACTAACCGCGGTGTTATTAACCGGTATGGGTAAAGATGGGGCTGATGGTATGGTGACAGTGCATCACCATGGTGGTTATAACATAGCCCAAAATAAGGAGACATGTACAGTCTATGGGATGCCGCGTAGCGCTGTGGAAAAAAATGTTGTCAATGAAATATTACCACTAGCAATGATTGGTACGAAAATAAGTCAGATTGTAGGATGAATAAATGAATTTAAATTTTGATTTTTTTAATCCATGGGTAGCAAAAAATTTAGGAATTCGTTTGGATGCATATAAGCAACGCCAAATGCAACGCCGGATTCAAAACTTAGTAGCAACTACTAAGGCTAAAACACTGGAAGAATATGCTGATTTACTAGTGCATGATGATGAACAACGGGCAGCCTTTATAGAACACTTAACGATTAATGTGACTGATTTTTATCGGAATAAAGAGTTATTTGATTCATTGGAGGAACACTTAGTCAAAACCATTATGCCTCAGTTTAAACGTATTAAAATTTGGAGTGCAGCCTGTTCAATTGGGTCTGAACCGTATACCCTAGCTATGATTTTAGATAAAAAAAAGATTGCTAACGCTCAAATTGTTGCAACTGATATTGATCAAGCAATCTTAGCAACGGCGCGGCAAGGCCTATATCGCCACCAAGATTTACGAAACTTATCAGCCAATGAACTTAATCAGTATTTCACTAAAGTTGGTGATATGTATCAGGTGGATTCCAGTTTGAAGAGCAAAATTACTTTTAAACAACATGATTTACTAAGTGATCCGTATGAAAAAAAATGTCAGGTGATTGTTTGTCGTAATGTCACAATTTACTTTACACCAATAACCCGAGATGAAGTTTATCAAAAATTAAGTGCGGCATTAGAGGTTGGGGGAATTTTGTTTACGGGTGCGACCGAGACAATTAATAATCCCGAGCAGTTTGGGCTAACTAAAATTGATGCCTTTATATATCAAAAGAAGAAATAGGACAATGAAAGGAGTAATTACGGATGGATGATAATAGTGCGTACCTCAGTTTGTTTTTTGAAGAAAGTGATGATAATCTCCAATTATTGAATGATAATATTTTAGAGTTGGAAAATGAACCTGATAATATGGACTTAGTTAATGAAATCTTTCGGGCAGCCCATACCCTAAAAGGAATGTCAGCCACGATGGGTTATGATGTCATGACTAAGTTAACGCATAAAATGGAAAATGTATTTGATTTATTTAAGTCAGGTAAACTAAAAGTAAACAGTGATTATATTTCATTAATTTTTCGCTGTCTAGATCGCTTATCACAGTTGGTAGAAGATTTGCGAGAAGAAAAAGACTTAACGATGGATCAAATCGATGATTTGTTAGCTGAGCTAGATCAAGTAGAAACTAGTGTGACTGGAGCTACTAAGGTCGTTGCCCCAAGTACTTCGACCCCCGATAGTGCGCTACAAGCGACCTTTGCTAACCTAGAAAACGCTGATATTGAAGTCGCTCGACAAGCAATGGGGGATGGCTATAATGCCTTTAGTATTGCCATTAGAATTGATAAAGACTCCGTGTTAAAAGGACCACGTGTATTTTTGATTATGGAAAAGCTTGAACAAGAAGGGGATGTCTTACACGTTGAACCGGATACACAAGAGCTTGAAGATGGAAATTTTGAGACGGACTTTGCGTTAGTTTATTTAACCAAAGATGATTTAGCAGAAGTTCAAAATAATATTGATAGCAATAGTGAAATTGATCAAGTTATCATTCAAGAATTTGACCCAGATCACCCACCGGTTAGCCAGGCCGTAAAAGACCAAGTCACCGCTAGCCAAGCAACAACGCCAAAGTCAGTTACGACAGATACGCCAAATACCACACCTAGTGCAACACCTAGTGAGGCAACTGCCAAGCCGGTTACAAAAGTTGAACCGCCAAAAGAGGAACATCATAATAATGTTCCGCATCAAAATGCGCGTAATCAATCAATTCGTGTCGATTTAAATCGCTTGGACTTATTTTTAAACATTGTTTCGGAACTAGTTGTTTATCGTAACCAATTAGAAGATGCTAGTGCGCGCAATAATAATGATGATATTCGCGATTCACTCGAACAAGTATCACGCTTAACATCTGAGTTACAAGATTTAGTTTTAAAGATCCGGATGCAACAAGTTAGTGTCGTTTTCAACCGTTTTCCTCGGATGGTGCGTGATTTATCACGCGAATTGGGTAAAGAAATCGATTTAGAAGTGATTGGGGAAGAAACGGAATTAGACAAAACCGTTGTTTCAGAATTGAGTGAACCATTAATTCATTTATTTAGAAATTCGATTGATCATGGGGTTGAAATGCCTGCTGATCGTGAAGCTAAAGGCAAATCACGCGTAGGTAAAATCATTTTGTCAGCTACCCAAGAAGGAAATAAGGTGCTGATTACGGTTAAAGACGATGGTAAGGGGATTGATGCCAAGGTAATAAAAGCCAGTGCTGAACGTAAAGGGATTAGCACTGACGGGATGACTGATGATGAAATTAAGAATTTAGTTTTCCATCCCGGCTTTTCAACAGCCAAAGAAGTGACGAATATTTCCGGGCGTGGGGTTGGTTTAGATGCGGTAGTCGCTAAAATCAACGAACTTGGTGGTTCATTTGAAATGAAGAGTGAGCTAAATATCGGGACCACCTTCATTATCAAATTACCATTGACATTATCGATTATTCAAGCCTTAATGGTTAAAATTGGAACGGAAAGTTTTGCCATGCCATTGGATATCGTTGAACGAGTAGTCATGATTAAAAAAGATGAAATTTTAACGACTGGGACTAGAGAGGTTTACGCATTCCAAAATAGTTTGATTCCCATAATTAAAACGGATCGCCTATTGGCAATGGATGAAAGTGATCAAGCAACCCGGTTTGCGATTATTGTCAATATTGATCAAAAGTACTACGGGATTCTCGCCGATCAATTAATTGGGCAACAAGAAATTGTGATTAAAAAAATTGATCCGATGTTGCAAAAATTAAATAAATATCAAGGCGCAACGATTCTAGGTAACGGATCAATTGCTTTGATTTTAGACGTCAATGCCATTTGTAATGAAGCAAAAGGGAGCCGATAATGACCTATTCAGCGCTACAACTTGATGGTTTAAAAGAGATTATGAATATTGGTGGTGGTCATGCCGCCACAAGTATTTCCCAATTAGTGAATAAACCAATTAATATGCATGTGCCAGAAATAAAGATTCTGACGTATCAAGCGTTGTACCAACAAATAATTAGCGATGATACTGAAGTTTATGCCACGTTTAGTCAAGTGATTGGTGATTTACCAGGAGCATTTTTATTCGTTCTTGGTGATCAAGCGGCAAATCAATTAAGTACCTTAATGCTTGGTGATAGTGAATTATTGCCAGAGTTAAAAAGGTCGGCATTGAATGAATTAACTAACATTATTACTAATTCATTTTTAAATGCGATTGCAAACTTAGTTAATAAACAACTGATTGCTTCATTACCCCAAGTTCAATATGATTTCTTTGGGGCCGTGATTAGTAGTACCTATATGGCGCTCGATCAGTATGATGACCAAATTATGGTGATCCGTAATGAATTTATTTATGAAGAGGCGCGACTCGATGCGTCGTTATTTTTCATTCCGCAAGTCGGAGTATTAGAACAGATGTTGGATGCGTTAGGAATTTAAGGAGGAAGATGATGCCTAAGAAAGTTTTGATTGTAGATGATGCCGTGTTTATGCGGATGAAGTTAAAGAATATTTTGGAAACTAATGATTATGAGGTGGCCGGTGAAGCACAAAATGGTCAAGAAGCGTTTGAATTATATCAAAGTACCAAGCCTGATTTGGTTACAATGGATATTACGATGCCAGAGGTAGATGGTCTCGACGCACTGAAGATGATTCGTGAATTTGACCCAAATGCTAAGGTGGTTATGTGTAGTGCGATGGGACAACAAGGAATGGTCATGGATGCGATTCGGTCAGGAGCCGTTGACTTTATTGTTAAACCCTTTGACACTGATCGGGTAATTAAAGCTTTAGACAAGGCATTATCATAAAAAGCAGGAGATGTTACCAATATGCAAATGATTCTATTTACGATGAATCAGCAAAAATATTTAATTTCGGCTGATTCAGTAGAAGAAGTAGTTGATACAATGGCGATAACGCCAGTACCATTAGCACCCAAGTGGGTTAAAGGTTTAATTAATTTGCGTGGGACAGTCATGACAGTAATTGGTTTAGCTGAATTAATCAATGTACCGAGTGCGGCAGATAATAAAAACATCTTGATTATGAAACAAGGTGAGGACCGTAAGGGATTATTGATTGAGGAAGTTATCGAAGTAGTTGACATTAATAAAGAAGATATTCAGTTAGCTAATGCTGAAGATGCTGATTACTACGATGGTGTTGTGGCATTTTCTGCGATTGTAGCGAACATTGTTAATGTTAACCATTTAATTTTTTAGTAATGGGGGCAAAGTGTGGATCAAGTATTATCACAACAGGAGATTGATAAGTTATTAAATGCCATGAATAATGGTGAAATTGATCAGGAAGATATTCAAGAAGTAACTGATACTTCAAAAGTACGTGACTATGATTTTAGACGGCCAACTAAGCTTTCTAAAGAGTATACAAATACCTTGCATATGCTTTTTGAGGATTTTGCCAAGGTGAGTGGTAATATTTTATCAACTCAATTAAGAACAAATGTCAATATGCAGCTTGCTTCAATTGAACAGATTAGTTATGACGAATTTACCCACTCAATTCCACGAGTTACCCTATTAGGGTTGATGCACTCAAATCCATTAAAGGGGACTCAAATGATTGAAATGAATCCTCAACTATGTAATTTATTAATTGATTTAATGTGTGGTGGATTAGAGGTACGTAGTAAAGGGATTACTACGACAGTGGCGGATAAAGAGTCATTTACTGAAATTGAATTATCAATTTTAGAAGAAGTTATGCAAGGGTTTAGAGAAAATTTTCAAAATATTTGGCAAGATATTGTCGAATTAGACACTGTTTTTGATGGGGTAGATACTAATCCACAGTTGCTACAAAATATGTCGCCAAATGAACCAGTGATTTTAATTACCATCACAGTGAAAATATTTGATCTAACTTCGTTTATCAATATTTGTATTCCATATGTTTTCTTCGAAGGTATCGCTGATAAATTAAGTTTTAGGAGTTGGTTTGATTCAAGTGAAGATGTTGATGAAAATGCAACCCAGGAATTAAAACGAAATTTAAATGGTGTTGACTTAACCCTAGAAGCAATCTTAGGTGAAGCAGAAATGGATGTCGCTGATTTCTTAGAATTAGAAGTTGGGGATGTCATTAAACTTGATCGAAAAACGACAGCAACGCTAGATACGTACATTGAAGGTCGGGCGTACTATCAAGTAAAACCAGGTATACAAAACGGCCAGTTTGCGGTTGAATTATTGGAAAAATCAGAAGGGGACAAAGTGAATGAGTGATAGCTTATCGCAAGAAGAAATTGATGCGTTGATGAATGGTGATGCTAGCACGCCAACACCGGCTAGTGCAGCACCTACACAAGCAGTAGCACCAACATCAACTAAAACTTCAGCAATAAATGAACTAGATGAACAAGTACTATTTGATATAATTGGTGAAGTTGGGAACATTTCAATGTCCCAAGCAGCCACAACTTTATCATCAATTTTAAATCGGCGTGTAACCATTACCACACCAAAGGTTTCAAAAGTTAAATTTGCTGATTTACTTGATGGCATGGAAACGCCTAAGGTTGCCACTACTGTTGAGTTTAAAGAAGGTCTTTTGGGCTCTAACTTAATGGTCCTTGATGTTAAAGATGCTAACATTATTGCTAATTTAATGATGGGTGGCGAAGGGGTACCCCAAAGTGAAGAATTTACAGAAATTGAATTAAGCGCGGTTGCTGAAGCCATGAATCAAATGATTGGCTCAGCCTCAACATCAATGTCAACAATGATTAATCGGAAAGTTGATATTTTACCACCCACTGTACGGTTATGGAAAGAACCAGTTAGTGTCGAGTACACCAAAATTGATAGTGAAGAACAGATTTTTAAAATTTCATTTTCACTAACGGTTGAAGGATTAATCGAAAGTGAAATTATGCAAATTTTTTCATTGGATATGGTGGATGAAATTGCTGACGCAATGTTGTCGGATAAAGCAACAGTTGTTGAAACACGTGAAGAACCACGTGAAGAACCAATATCAAATGCACCAGCACCAAGTATTCAAGCTAGTGCAAGTACCACGTCAGTTGAGCCACAAAAAGTTCAAGCACAAGCTAAACAGCCGGCGCAAGAGGTTAATAAACCCCAGTTTCCGACCTTGGAAGATAACGGGCGTGGTGATGGTGATAATTTAGAATTAATTTTGGATGTTCCCTTAAACCTTAGTGTTGTTTTAGGAAGAAGTCAAAAGAAGATTCGTGATATTTTATCACTTAGCACAGGTTCAGTAGTAGAACTCGATAAATTAACAGATGAACCATTAGAAATTCAATTAAATGGTAAATTAATTGCCACTGGTGAAGTGGTAGTCATTAACGAAAACTTTGGGGTGCGGATTACAAGTATTCTATCACCTAACCAAAGAATTCGCCATATGGACTAAGTTTAATATTATATAAGCATACAACTTTAAGCACTACTACGTTTAGTGTCGGGGGACAATGAGCGTAGCAATACCCAACTAACTTTTTAAGCTAGTTGGGTATTTTTTTGACGGCGAATTTTATAATCAAGTTAGCCACTTTAGAAAAATGACAAAATAAAAACACCAAGACTTAAAAATCAGGTATCATTGGAGTTCTCACACA
>NZ_JAFBDN010000021.1 GCF_016908275.1 Periweissella beninensis
AGACAACGTATTTTAATTAGCTTTAAAAATTCATATTTTGCGATAAATTACAAAAAAACAACTAATTCAAATTACGAATTAGTTGCTTAATAAATCAATTTAATTATTTAGTCTATCAGTACCATTTGACAAAGAGCCTGCTTATCTTAATATTGACATGGCAGTATTTTCTTAAAAATAACGACTAGTCACTTATTATTTATTGATTAAACGTAGCTTAGTGATATAAGTCAAAACGCCCTTTGCTAAGTAACTCTTTAACGCCACCAGTTTCTAGTAATGACTTATTAAGACTCATTTTCTTAACAACAGATGCAACGTACCCTTTAACCTTACTACTCTTACCAACAATCCCAATTGCATCCGTATTACCTAATGAGCAAATTGTTCCGATACTACTGTAAGTAAACTTCTCATATGAACCACCAGTTAGTGACGCAATAATATTATGTGCTGCCGTATGCCCCATCACTAAACTAATTTGGGCCGTTGTTGGGTATGGGCGACCACTAGCTTCGTCCATCACTGCTGAAACATCACCAACGATGTAGACATGATCATCTTCAGGGTCTTGTAATTCAGGTGTAACCATTACGCGATTACGTCGAGCATCAAAACCAGAATCTTGCATTACATGGCTACCACTTACCCCAGTTGTCCAAATAATTGTATTGGCGTTTAATTCGCCTTCTTCTTCAGTTTCACGATCTTTGAAAATAATTCCATTTTCTGTAACTTCACTGATACCCTTACCACTTAAAATCATAGCATCTTTTTGTGCTAATTTTTTAATCGCATAATCAACTAAATCAGTTGGAAACATTGGTAATAATCGTGGTGAAGCATCAACACACATTAGTTTGATTTCACTAGCATCAACGCCGGCAATTTTAGCATATTCAGCTTTATGTTCAGCCATTGCCCCAAGTAGTTCAACCCCTGTAAACCCGGCACCACAAATAATAACCTTCAAATTATCGGGATTCTTGGTTACTCGGTAGTCTTCTAATTGCTTAACAAAATGTGTATGCACTGCTTGTGCCGTTTCAACATCATCCATTGCTAATGCATTTGCTTGTGCACCTTTAATACCAAATGTTTCTGAAGCAAAACCAAGGGCAATAATCAAATAATCAAAAGTCATAGGCGCTTGACCTTCAACTTCAACTGTCTTAGTTGCCTTATCAACTTTGGTAACGGTCCCTTTAATAAACGTTGTTATATTAGGGTTAACAACATCTTTAATGGGAAATGAGATTTTATCTTCCTTTACACTACCCGCTGCAACTTCATGTAAATCAGTTGCTTCATAGTGATAATCATTACGATCAATTAACGTAATTGCGACATCCTTTGCTTTACTTTGTAATACCTTTAATGCTAACAAGCCGGCATAACCTGCGCCTAAAATACCGATTGTTTTCTTTGCCATGTTCAATATCTCCTACTTATTCGTCTAATCATTTACTAATTGATTAATTAATCAGTAATTATCTAGATTCAATTATAGCTAATTTAATTACTTTTTGCCATACATATGGATAAGTAACTTTCTTAAGATTATTTAATATTTACATAAATCCATTGTGATACCTACTAATTCACGTCACTTGTTTGTGCAGTAATTTTCACAAGCTTCCCATTTTGTAAATAAACACTTAAAATGGCAATGTCAGCCGGATTAACCCCAGAAATTCGTGACGCTTGTGCTAATGTTTCTGGACTAATTTTTGCTAATTTTTGTTTCGCCTCAATTGCTAAACCATCTATTACACTATAATCTAAATCACTTGGAATTTTTTTAGCTTCCATGCGGTGTAATTTATCAACCTTTTCCTGGGCTTTTTGAATGTAGCCTTCATATTTTATTTGAATTTCAACTTCTTCAATTTCATAACGATCCAATTTTTGCGTACTTGCAGGAATAAACTCTAATAATTTTTGATAATCCACTTCTGGTCGTCGTAATAAATCAGCGGCTAATACCGAATCTTTTAATGGATTTGAACCACAACTTACTAAGTATGCATCTATTTTCGCATTTGGATTAATCCGAATCGTTTCTAGTCTTTGCTTTTCTAAATCAATTGCTGCTTGTTTGGCCACAAAAGTAGCATATCGTGCATCATCAATTAGCCCTAAGGTATGACCAACTTTGGTTAGCCGTAAATCTGCATTATCATGACGTAATAATAAGCGATATTCAGCCCGTGATGTTAATAAACGATAAGGTTCATTGGTTCCCTTAGTAACTAAATCATCAATCATTACACCAATATAGCCTTCTGAACGTTGCATTACGTATTCAGGCTTCCCTAACGCCCGCAACCCAGCGTTAATTCCAGCCATAATTCCTTGCCCAGCCGCTTCTTCATAACCTGATGTTCCGTTCATTTGTCCAGCAGTAAACAGATTTTTTACCAACTTGGTTTCCAAGGTATGCCGTAATTGATGCGGTGCTATTACATCATACTCAATCGCATAGCCTGGTCGCATTAGTTCTGCCTTTTCTAAGCCCGGTACTGAATGAAGCATCTTTAACTGTACTTCTTCTGGCATTGATGTTGAAAAACCTTGTACATACCATTCATTAGTTGTTCGCCCTTCCGGTTCTAAGAATAGTTGGTGTTTTAACTTATCGGCAAAGCGTACAATTTTATCTTCAATTGATGGACAATAACGTGGTCCCACCCCTTCAATTACCCCGGTAAACATTGGTGCACGCTGTAGGTTTTCACGAATAATTGCATGTGTATGTTCATTTGTATAAGTTAACCAACAAGACAATTGTTGTTTAAGCGCTAAATAGTCTTCATCCTTGGACGTATAACTAAAATGATTAGGTTTTTCATCCCCTGGTTGTTCTTCAGTAACTGAAAAATCAATTGTTTGGCCATTGATTCTTGGTGGTGTCCCTGTTTTGAAACGTTTTAATTCAAAACCTAATTGTTCAAGATTTTCTGATAACTTAATCGAAGGCTGAGAATTATTGGGACCAGATGAATACATTAATTCCCCGATAATGATTTTCCCTCGTGAAGATGTTCCAGCAGTCAACACAACTGATTTTGCACGGTAAATTGCACCTGTATTGGTCCGCACACCTACAGCCACCCCATCTTCAACCATCACTTCTTCAACAATTCCTTGTCGTAACGTTAAATTTGGTGTCGTTTCAATGGTCTTTTTCATTACCGTATGGTATTCGTTCTTATCTGATTGCGCCCGTAAAGCTCTAACTGCTGGTCCTTTACCAGTATTTAGCATCCGCATTTGCACATACGTTTTATCGGTATTACGCCCCATTTCACCACCAAGGGCATCAATTTCACGTACAACAATTCCCTTAGCTGGACCACCCACTGCCGGGTTACATGGCATAAATGCCACCATTTCTAAAGAAATCGTCATCAATAAAGTCCGATTACCCATGCGGGCGGCGGCTAAAGCGGCTTCTGAACCAGCATGCCCAGCACCAACAACAATTACATCATATGCCCCTGCTTCATAAGGTAACACTGTCATCTATTTATATCTCCTTTTTACTTTCCTAAACAAAATTGGCTAAATAATTCATCTAATAAATCATCTTGAACCGAATCACCAGTTATTTCACCAAGCTTATCCCAAGCTGTCGTCATATCGATTTGAACGATATCCACTGGCATCCCCATTTCAACACCATCAATTACTGCTTGTAGTGCTTTACTTGCTTGAGCTAATAAACCAATATGGCGTGCATTTGTTACCATTAACGTTGTTTGATTATTTTCAATACCTTCGGCAAAAAATAAATGCGCAATTTTATCTTCCAGTTGATCCATATTCAAATTTTTCAAAACTGATACGGCAATTACTTCATGTGGTTCAACTAACTTAGCTAACTCACTTTGCTTGAGGTGCATTGCTAAATCAGTTTTATTTAAAATAACAATGCGCTTTTTATCAGCGGTTAATTTTAATAAAGCGCGATCCTCATCCGTTAGGTTTTCACTACTATTTAGTACCAACATCACTAAATCAGCTTGCACGATTGCGTTTCGGGAACGTTCGACCCCAATTTTTTCAACAACATCATCTGTTTCACGAATACCAGCTGTATCAATTAATTTTAATGGTACACCACGGACATTAACATATTCCTCAATAACATCACGTGTAGTTCCTGCAATAGCTGTCACAATCGCCTTATCTTCATGTAATAAGTGATTTAAAATTGAGCTTTTCCCTACATTGGGACGACCAATGATTGCTGTTGCTAACCCTTCACGCAATACTTTACCTTGTTTAGCAGTCTTTAATAACTGTTCAACATGCGCTTTTACATTGTAAGCTTGCTCAACTAACAGTTTAGTAGTCATCTGCTCAACAGCATCATATTCTGGATAATCAATATTAACTTCAACTTGTGCAAGCGTGTCGACAATATCTTTTCGAATCTGCTTTATTAATGTCGATAGATTACCATCTAATTGATTGAGAGCAACTTGCATTGATCGATCAGTCTTGGCTCGGATTAAGTCCATGACTGCCTCTGCTTGGGATAAATCAATCCGACCATTTAAAAAAGCCCGTTTTGTAAATTCACCAGGTTCCGCTAGCCGGGCGCCGTTTGCGAGTAGTAATTGTAAAATACGATTAGTTGCTACAATCCCACCATGTGAGTTAATTTCAATGACATCTTCCCGTGTAAAGGTTTTGGGCGCTAGCATAACTGACACCATCACCTCATCAACCTCTTGATTGTCATGATCAGGGTCAATAATATGACCATAATTAATAGTATGACTTGCTACTTGGGCTAAGTTTTTCCCTTTAAAAACCCGTTGGGCAATTTTTACCGCCTGCTCACCGCTTAAACGAATAATTGAGATTGCGCCTTCACCAGGTGGTGTACTAATTGCCGCAATTGTATCAAATTCAATTAAAGTGCTACTTGCATTTGCCATTTTTTCTCCTTATTTCTTGACGTACAAAAAAAGTGCCTACACCACCCCCTTGTCTGTTTAACAATTGGTGGCGAAGCACTTTCACTACTTCGTTAATTATTTATATGTTCACAACTTTACTAAAACATTCTTATTCTAATTACTTATCAATATTCTGTCAACTAAGGTTACTTAAAAATCAAAAATCACTTCAATTCAGCAAACCAAATCTTAATTTCGCGTTCGGCACTCTCGACACTGTCTGAACTATGGACAACATTCCGAATTAGACCATCTGGCCAGTCGCGCCCAAAATCACCACGAATCGTGCCAAAAGCGGCTTGCGAGGGATTAGTTTGGCCAGCCATTCTCCTAAAGACACTAATTACATTGGTGCCACTTGCAACTAGTGCGACAATCGGCCCTTCATGCATATAACTTTCAATTTCTGGAAAAAATGGTTTATCAACTTTATCAATATAATGTTGTCTTAATTGAGCGTCAGTGGCCTGCGTTACTTTCAGCGCCTCAATCTGATAACCCTTTCTTTCTAAGCGAGTAATTACTTCGCCAATATGCCCTTGGTTGACACCATCTGGCTTTACCAAAATAAGCGTCCGTTCTTCTGTCATTGTACCTACCTCCTAGTATTTAAGTACCTACAATCCAATTACTATTTTAGCGTATCAAGCAGTTTATGATTAAAGAATACTAGCAGCTAAATATTAAAAACGCATAACCATTTAATGCTAAAAAGCCGTCGTTAATTCAAACTGAATTAGCCACGACTTTTCATCTTAACAAAATTATCGCTTTGCTAGTCAATTCTGTCTTGATTTTGATTATTATTTAAATTTACTTACCCTTAGGCTTCTTCATACCATGAATAGTGGAATGTACCTTCTTTATCAACCCGTTTGTAAGTATGCGCACCAAAGTAATCACGTTGTGCTTGTGTTAAGTTAGCAGGCAATACGGCTGACCGATATGAATCGAAGTAAGCAATTGCAGCTGATAAACCAGGTGCTGGAACACCGGCCTTAACAGCTAATGCCACAACATCACGCACAGCTTCTTGATATTCCTTTGTGATGTTTAAGAAGTAATCATCAAGCAATAGGTTTTGTAGTTCTGGGTTTTTGTCATAAGCTTCTGTAATATTTTGCAAGAATTCGGCGCGGATAATGCAGCCATTACGCCAAATTTTAGCTAAGTCACCGAAGTTAAGATCCCAATCGTAATGTTCTGAAGCAACCCGCATTTGTTCAAAACCTTGGGCATAACTCATGATTTTAGCGAAGTAAAGTGTTTTACGAATTTTTTCAACAATTTCTTCACGATCAAGTTTTTCTGTTAAACCAGCTGGCTTAGGTAATACTTTACTTGCAGCCACCCGTTCGTCTTTTAGCGCTGAAATGTAACGTGCATATACAGACTCAGTAATCAATGATTGTGGTACACCGAGTTCAAGCGCATTTTGTGATGACCATTTACCAGTTCCCTTGTTACCAGCTGCATCCAAAATGACATCAACGATTGGTTTATCAGTACCTTCATCATCTTTACGTGTCAAAATTTCAGCAGTAATGTCAATTAGGTAACTCTTAAGTTCACCCTTACTCCAGTCAGCAAAGACATCTGCAATTTCTTCAACTGTCATCCCAAGCATTTCACGCATAATTGAGTATGATTCAGCGATCAATTGCATGTCACCGTATTCAATCCCATTGTGAACCATCTTTACATAGTGGCCAGCACCATTTGGTCCAATATAAGCAACACATGGTTCGCCATCTTCATCAGCTTTTGCTGAAATTTGTTCTAAAATTGGTGCAACTAGTTCATAAGCTTCTTTTTGACCACCAGGCATTAATGATGGACCATGAAGCGCACCTAATTCACCACCAGATACACCCATACCAATAAAGTTAATTCCTGAATTATCTAATTCAGCATTACGACGCATTGTGTCTTCAAAGAATGTGTTACCACCATCGATTAGGACATCACCTTTATCCAAGAATGGTAATAAAGCTTTGATTGTGGCATCAGTTCCGGCTCCAGCTTTAACCATCAAGAGGATCCGACGTGGTGTTTCAAGTGACTTAACAAATTCTTCTGGTGAGTAGCTTGGAATCAATTTCTTTTCAGCATGATCCTTCATCACTTGATCAACCTTGGCGGCTGAACGGTTGTAAATTCCTACAGTGTAGCCGCGGCTTTCGATGTTGAGGGCCAAATTTTTACCCATTACAGCCATCCCAACAACACCGATATTAGCTAATTCTGACATTACATTACCTCATTTCCAAATCTTTAGCATATTTAAAAAATTAAAAATGATGTTTCAAGACATATTATTAACAAATGTTTGTTAGTATCTTCACATCATTTAAACATAGTTTATCACTATTTTTTTTTAATGCTAGTCTTTATTAATTATTTTATCGTAGTTCTTACCTTCGTTACACTTTTATTACATTGTATATAATCACGTATTCATGAAAATTTAGATTAACTGCCCTATCCTCACCATTTTTAACGCATATTATACATGATGCATCTGTCTTAATACTAAGCCGTTTTTAGTTTATAAAATAAAAAACCGCTAATTAGCCCTCAGGCTAGTTGCGGTTTTGTGTTTTCACTTTTGATAGTTTATCAATCACTGTTTAACTACTACGTAAATTATTTTTTACGTCCTTTAGTAGCAACGCGTTTCGCTTTATCAATTTTGCGTTGTCGTGTCTTTTCAGCTGACTTTTTAGCAGCCCGCGCAGCATTAATTTTAAATGGATTTTGAATAAACCATGTTTGCACTACTTGGAAGGCATTTGAAACCACCCAGTATAATGATAATGCTGAAGGAACCGTTAAAGCGGTCCCAAAGATAATTAAGGGCATCCCGAAGGTCATCGCTTTAGTCATACCATTTTGTTCCGGACTTGAAGCCATGGCCAACCACGAGCTAATTAAGGTAAACGCCGCAGCTAAAATCGGTAAAATAAAGTAAGGATCTTGTGATCCAAGTTTTAGCCATAAAAAATCACCTGTTCTAAGTTCCTGAGTCCGCCAGATTGCCTGATATAAAGCAATTAAAATAGGCATTTGAACAGCTATCGGTAAGCACCCAGCAAATGGATTAACACCGGCTTGTGCATATAACTTTTGTTGTTCTTTTTGCATTTGCATCCGTGATTCATTATCTTTACCCGGATATTTTTGCTGTAACTTTTTTAGTTCCGGTTGTAACTCTTGGGTCTTTAACATTGTCTTTGATTGATAAATCATTAAGGGTAAGATAATGATTCTAATAATCAACGTAAACGCAATAATTCCCATTCCATAACTATTACCAAAGAAATTTGCTAACCAAATAATTGCTCGTGAAAAATTCAAGATAACCAAGCCATCCCAAATGCCCGTTGAGTGTTCTGTAATTGGTTTATTACTACATGCAGCTAAAAAGACTGTTAATACTGCTAGCATTGCCATCAAAAGCGTTAATTTGCGTTTATGTGGTTTTTTAAATCCTTGTTGCATGGCACTTCTCCTATTGAAAATTTTTTCATTATTTAATTAATTAGTCAACAAATCTGCCAATTTTAAAACATGGACTAGATTCTCACGAATTTCATTCATTGAGCAACCTTTGGTAATTGGCCGTGCAATAACTAAGAAATCATATTCATTTTTTATTTGTGGCTTATATTCTAGTATTGTTTGCCTAATTCGGCGTTTGACATAGACTCGATCATGAGCCTTACCAACTTTTTTACCAACTGAAATACCAACTCTAAAATGGGGTTGGCTTTTCTTTTCAGCTTTGTAAACAATAAACATCCGGTTTGCAAACGAATTATGCTGATCAAAAACTTTTTGGAAATCAGCTTCTTTTTTAACTCGATATGATTTACGCATCTTTTCCCTCATCAATTTCAGCCTATTGGGCCTAGCTAACTGAATCTTAAAAAAATAAAAAGGTCACTGTAACCAGTGACCTTTTTATGCAGATAACACTTTGCGGCCCTTTTGGCGACGACGTGCTAATACTTTACGTCCGTTTGATGTGCTCATACGCTTACGGAAGCCATGGACACGTTGACGGTGACGTTTTTTTGGTTGATATGTACGTTTCATGTGTAAACACCTCCGTTCTTAGTTGAAAATATATTTACATAGAAATAACCATATCTCTTTGCATTTCCGTACCATCATATCATATAGATAAAGAAAAGTGAACCTAAAAAATAAATAAATAAATTTTTTGACCTCTTTTTTATACACAAGATAACGTTCTGTTATCTACATGGTTGTTAATTGTAACATTTTTTGATACGAGTTTTTCCTGGTTTTTCAACAACTTATCCCATAATCCCCAGCTTGTTAATAGTTATTAACACTATCCTGTGGATAAAGTGGATAACTCTGATACCGCTTTATTCTATTGACATTATAACGCACAAAAAGTGGTGGATAAAGCTGAAAAATTTAGTTTTCCCCAATCTTTTCCACAGGTTTGTGGAAAAGTAACACACTGGCTTGTGGATTTTTTAAAAAATTAATCCACAACTGTGGAAAACTGTGGAAAAATTTCAAAAATACTGCTATTCTAGATAAGGTTAATTTTATTTAAAAGAAGGACTTGCTACTTATGGTTGAACGGAACACCTTATGGTCAGATATAACTGACCGCTTCAGAGAAGAACTGGGGCGTCCATCATATGACAATTTCATCCAGCCTGCTCGCTTAGCTAGCTTTGATGCTAGTCAGCACAATGCTGTGATTGAAGTTCCAAATGAACTATCGCGTGAACGTTGGCTAAATACTTATTCAAGCCAATTTACTACATTCGCATTTGAAACTAATCAGATGTTATTATCAAATATTGATGTCCGCATAGTTGAACCAGTTGTCGATTTAATTGAAGAAATCGAAAAAAATAATCGTCTTTCAAGCCAACAAATGCGCCCAGGCGATTCAACTAAAACTACTTTAAAGCATGGGAATAATCTCGATGCTAAATATATTTTTGATACATTTGTCGTTGGTGCCACGAATCAATTAGCATATGGCGCTGCGCTTGCAGTATCTGAGGGCTCCCTAGAATATAATCCATTGTTACTCTATGGTGGTGTTGGCCTTGGTAAAACTCACTTAATGCAAGCTACTGGTAATAATGCCTTAGTTAATAATCCTAATCAACGCGTTTTATACGTTACTTCAGAGCAATTCACTAATGATTTTATTAGTGCTGTGCGAAACGGAACAACTGAAAAACTACGTGAAGAATATCGAAATGCTGACCTATTATTAGTCGATGATGTTCAATTTTTATCTGGAAAAGAATCCACACAGGAAGAATTTTTTCATACATTTAATGATATTTTAGGCCATAGTGGTCGCATTGTTATGACTTCAGACCGCCTCCCAAAAGATATTCCCGATTTACAAGATCGCTTAGTTTCACGCTTTCAATGGGGCCTTTCCGTTGATATCAATAAACCAGATTTTGAAACACGAATTGCTATTTTATTAGAAAAAGCTGAAAAAGAAAACATTAGTGTTGATCGTAATGTTATTGAATTTATTGCAAAACAAGTTGATAGTAATGTCCGGGAACTAGAAGGGGTCTTTAAGCGTGTTGCTATCATGGCCAAATTTAACCAATCCGCTGGTGACACGGTATCTATTGATGATGCTACCAAGATTTTAGCAGAGTTAGATATTGCACAGAAATCAGAAATTACGATTAGTTTCATTCAAGAAACAGTAGCTAAATTTTTTGCTATTTCAATTAGTGATTTAAAGGGCAAAAAGCGTAACAAAGAAATCGTTATGCCTCGCCAAATCGCAATGTATCTATCACGTGAGCTCACTGATAATTCTCTACCAAACATTGGCCGTGAATTTGGCGGTAAAGATCATACCACCGTCATGCATGCCACTGATAAGATTTCAGCTGCCCTTGAGAGCAATAAATTAATTCAAAATCAGATTACAACACTGAAAAAACAAATTAATGGTGATTAATTATCCACTTGTGGAAAAGAGATAGTTGTTAAATAGTTTTCCACAATTATATCCACAGCTTTTTTTCGTATTGTAATTACTAGTTATACTGTTATCCACAGAATAAACAGGACCTACTACTATTACTATATATCTTGTATACTATATATATATTTTAAAGAACGGAGCCTACTGAAATGAAATTTACAGTGAACAGAACTGCATTTATCAAAGAATTAAATGATGTTTCACGGGCAATTACATCAAAAACAACAATTCCAGTGTTAACTGGTTTAAAATTAGTTGCTGAAGCAGATGGTTTAACCCTGACAGGCAGTGATGCTGATATCTCAATTCAAACAACTTTAAGTATTGCAGATGAAGCAGCGGCTTTATCGATTGAAAAAACTGGTGCGATTGTGTTACCAGCTCGTTTTTTCAGTGATATTGTTAAACAATTACCTGAACAACAAATGACGATAGAAATTGTTGCTGGTTTTCAAACCATGATTACTTCAGGATCAGCCTCATTTACTATTAATGGCCTTGATGCGAATAGTTATCCACATTTACCAGAAATCACAGCTGCTAATTCAGTGACAATTGGTGCTGATATGCTACGCCAAATTATTTCACAAACAGTAATTGCGGTCTCTAATCAAGAAAGTCGTCCAATTTTGACAGGGGTTCATTTCAGTTTGAATGAAAAAACATTTTTAGCTGTTGCTACTGATTCACATCGGTTAGCGCAACGTACTGAAACGCTATCAACGGATAATACAAGTGTTGCTGATGTAATCATTCCAGGAAAATCATTAAATGAACTAGCTAAGATGTTAGAAAATGTGGAAGAAGTTGAATTAAGAATTACAGACAATCAGGTTTTATTTATTTTAGGCAAAACCTTATTTTATTCACGCTTACTTGAAGGAAATTATCCTGACACAACAAGATTAATACCTAAGGAAAGTGATACTTTAATTACGTTTAATGCTACCGAATTATTGGCAGCGATTAATCGGGCTTCGCTACTTTCACATGAGTCACGGAACAATGTAGTTAAGTTACTTATTAGTGAAAGTGGTGCTAAGATTACGGGAAATTCTCCGGATGTTGGTCGCGTTGAAGAAGAATTACATGTAAAAAAACAAGAAGGTAACGAGTTAGAGATTTCATTTAATCCAGATTACATGAAAGATGCCTTACGGTCATTTGGTAATATTGATATTGAAGTGAGTTTTACTGTTCCGTTACGACCTTTTACTTTAAAACCGGTTGATAATGGCGATAGTTTTATTCAATTAATTACACCAGTTAGGACATTTTAAGGTTAGCTTTATTGGGCGGAATTGAAGCCCATTATTAAAGCAGGGATTAAAAAATAGAATGCATAAAGAACCTCCACAAATTGGCATAAACGCAATTTGCGGGGGTTATTTATGTATTCTTCTCAAAAAAAAAAATTAAATTCGACGCTTAAGTAAAAAGGGAGGCTCAAGTTCAAACGTAAGGTGTAAATAGCGAATAACCGATTTAGCAAAAAGACAATCTGTAGTGCATTTCTGATAAGTCAATTCAGAGTGGTTATTTTTTGCTGATATGGTTAGTTTTAGGTTTAAAAATAAGAAAAACGCGTTAACAACAAATTAGAGCAAAAATAAGTAGGATAAGGGGAAAATACTAAAATTAACAAAAAAGAGAATAGCGGACTGATTAAAGGGCTATTACATTGTTTTACTGTCAAAAAACGGTTATAATTAATTGTATGTAATTGTTGAAAAAACAAACGAAATAAGCAACCAATATGTACATAACAAATTAAAAATGGGACGGAATACATGAAAACTGAAGTATTTATAAATACACCATTTATTACCTTGGGTCAATTATTAAAAGAAGAGAATGTAATTAGTTCAGGTGGCCAAGCAAAGTGGTTTTTAAAAGAAGTGCCGGTAATGGTTAATGAGGAACATGATGATCGTCGTGGCCGAAAATTATATCCAGATGATATTGTCAATGTTCCCGAAATTGGCACATTTATTGTAAAAGCTAAGTAGCTACGAGTATGGAATTAAATAAATTAACTGTCCAAAATTTTCGAAACTATAGTAATTTACAGCTAGAATTTAGCACTGGAATTAATATATTTTTAGGGGCAAATGCACAAGGTAAAACGAATTTGTTAGAAGCAATTTATGTGTTGGCATTAACCCGTTCGCACCGCACAAGTAATGATAAAGAACTCATTAATTGGCAAAATCAGACTGCCACAGTTAGTGGCAGTGTTTGGCGTGATAACTATAAATTACCTTTAGAAATTACCTTTAGTAAAAAGGGTAAAAAAGCATTAGTAAATCATTTAGAACAGGCGAAATTATCACAATATGTTGGTAATTTAAATGTGGTTTTATTTGCGCCAGAAGATTTGGAATTAGTTAAGGGATCACCAGCAATTCGACGTAATTTCATTGATCGTGAATTTGGTCAAATTAATCCCAAATACTTATTTAATGCCACCCAGTATCGAAATATCTTAAGGCAACGTAATAATTATTTGCGCCAACTACAACTACAACAAGCCCATGATTTAGTATATCTAGATGTTTTAACTGAGCAATTAGTTAATTATGGGGCCCACATTTTACTTGCCCGTAAAAGTCTATTGGCTAAACTTGAAAAGGTGGCGCACCAAACGCAACAAGCAATAACTGATGGACAAGAAACATTAACTTTTAAATATGTCTCAGCAATTAAGTTGACCGAATTAGCTGATCTAACAGCAATAAAGACAGCACTAACTAATAAATTTGCTAGTCAAAAAAATAGAGAATTGCAACAAGGGACGACATTAGTTGGTCCCCATCGTGACGATTTACAATTCTTGGTTAATGGTCAAAATGTGCAGTCATTTGGTTCACAAGGTCAACAGCGGACAACGGCATTAGCCGTAAAATTAGCAGAAATCGATTTAATGAAAATAGAAACTGGTGAATACCCAGTTTTATTGTTAGATGATGTTTTATCAGAATTAGATACCAAACGACAAACACATTTACTAAAAACGATACAAGATAAGGTGCAAACTTTTATTACAACACCTAGTCTTAGTGATGTTGCACGTCATTTAATAAAAAAGCCCAAGATCTTTCTAGTAGAAGCGGGCAAGGTAACGGAGGAATAGAATGGCTGAAGAAAATAAACAAGCTTTGTCGGAAGTTGAAGCACTTGCAGCATTGGAAGATGAAACGCAAATGCATACCAAGGCTGATGACTATGATGCCAGTCAAATTCAAGTATTAGAAGGACTTGAAGCGGTACGTAAACGTCCGGGAATGTACATTGGTACGACAACATCACAAGGATTACATCACTTAGTTTGGGAAATTGTAGATAACGGGATTGATGAAGCTTTAGCTGGCTTTGCTGATCACATTACGGTAACAATTGAAAAAGATAATTCCATTACGGTGACTGATAATGGGCGTGGTATTCCAGTTGATATTCAAGTAAAAACTGGTAAACCTGCGTTAGAAACGGTCTTTACGGTCTTACATGCCGGTGGTAAATTTGGCGGTGGTGGTTATAAAGTTTCGGGTGGTTTGCATGGAGTAGGGGCTTCGGTTGTTAATGCACTATCTACTAATTTAGATGCCAAAGTTGTACGTGACGGAAAAGTGTATGCGATTGATTTTCAGCGTGGACATGTAAAAAGTCAAATGCGTGAAATTGCTGAGGAGCAAATAATTGAACGTGGGACAATTGTGCACTTTTTGCCAGACCCTGATATTTTCCGGGAAACAGTAGTTTTTGATGCCAAAATTTTAACTACACGAGTTCGGGAATTAGCCTTCCTAAATAAAGGGTTGAGAATTTCAATTACTGATATGCGACCAGAAAAACCAGTTAGCGAATCATTTTTCTATGAAGGTGGTATCAAAGAGTATGTAAAATATCTTGATGCAAGTAAAGAGGTATTGTTTACAGAACCTGTTTATGTTGAAGGTTTAGAAAATGGCATTATGGTCGAGGTCGCCTTACAATATACGGATGATTATCATTCAAATCTATTGTCATTTACCAATAATATTCATACATATGAAGGTGGAACCCACGAAACAGGGTTTAAAACAGCTTTAACCCGGGTAATTAATGATTATGCTCGCCAAAATAAGCTTATTAAAAATAATGATGAGACCTTGTCTGGGGAAGATGTCCGAGAAGGATTAACGGCAGTTGTGTCGGTAAAACATCCTGATCCACAATTTGAAGGACAAACTAAAACTAAGCTTGGCAATTCAGATGCCCGGGCAGCCACTGATCGAATGTTTTCGGAAACATTTTCACGTTTCATGCTTGAAAATCCTGAAGTTGCGCGCAAGATTATTGAAAAAGGGTTAGTAGCCTCAAAAGCGCGAATTGCCGCCAAACGGGCGCGAGAAGTAACACGGAAAAAATCAGGCTTGGAAATTACCAATCTGCCTGGGAAATTAGCTGATAATACCTCAAAAGATCCAGCTATTTCAGAACTATTTATCGTTGAAGGAGATTCCGCTGGTGGATCTGCTAAGCAGGGGCGTGCGCGCCTAACTCAAGCTATTTTACCGATTCGCGGTAAAATTTTGAATGTTGAAAAAGCCTCAATTGACAAAGTTTTAGCTAATGAGGAGATTCGATCATTATTCACAGCCATGGGAACTGGCTTTGGCAATGATTTTGATATTGCTAAGGCTCATTATCATAAACTAATTATTATGACTGATGCCGATGTTGATGGGGCTCATATCCGGACATTATTATTAACTTTATTTTATCGTTATATGCGGCCATTAGTTGAAGCCGGTTATATTTATATTGCGCAGCCACCTTTGTATCAAATCCGGCAAGGAAAATTTGTTAAATACATCGATTCTGATGAAGAACTACAAGCAGTCTTAAATCAGTTACCGGCCTCACCTAAACCTAGTATTCAACGATATAAAGGGTTGGGAGAAATGGATGCAGAGCAACTTTGGGAAACAACGATGGATCCAACACGGCGCCGTTTATTACGGGTTGATCCCGTGGATGCGATTGAAGCTGATCAAATATTTGAAATGTTAATGGGTGATCGGGTTGAACCACGCCGCGAATTTATTGAAAATAATGCCACTTTTGTTAAGGATTTAGATATTTAACATTTAAGTCAAAAAAGTAATTTAAAGGCAAGCACAGAAAAAATTGTGCAGAAAGGATTTGAAGTTGGCTGAAGAAAATTTTTCAAGTAATAACGGAAGAATTAGCGATGTAAACCTTGGTAAGACCATGCGCGAATCTTTTTTAAGTTATGCGATGTCAGTAATTGTGGCACGTGCCTTGCCCGATGTTCGTGATGGTTTGAAACCAGTTCATCGACGGATTTTATACGGAATGAATGAATTGGGGATAACACCTGATAAACCATACAAAAAATCAGCCAGAATTGTGGGTGATGTCATGGGGAAGTATCACCCACATGGTGACTCGGCAATTTACGAATCAATGGTGCGCATGGCCCAAGATTGGAGTTATCGTTATTTATTAGTTGATGGTCATGGTAACTTTGGATCGATTGATGGTGATAGTGCAGCTGCAATGCGATATACCGAAGCAAAAATGTCTAAAATTGCGACCGAAATGTTGCGTGATATTAATAAAGATACAATTGATTTTACGGCAAACTATGATGGAACAGAACGTGAGCCAGCAGTACTACCTGCTCGTTTCCCTAATTTATTAGTTAATGGGGCATCTGGAATTGCGGTGGGGATGGCAACTAATATTCCACCGCATAATTTACGGGAAGTAATTGCTGGGCTACACATTTTAATGAATAATCCCGCAGCAACGACGGCTGATTTGATGGAAGCCATTCCAGGACCGGATTTTCCAACTGGTGCAATTGTAATGGGTAAGTCTGGCATTCGTAAGGCATATGAAACTGGTCGTGGAACGGTAACTATGCGCGCTAAAGTTGATATTGAGATTGATAAAAGTGGCCGTGAAAAAATTGTGGTTACTGAATTTCCATATATGGTGAATAAGGCACGTTTGATTGAACGTATCGCTGAGCTAGCTCGTGACAAGCGAATTGAGGGGATAACTGGGGTCCGTGATGAATCTGATCGTGAAGGTTATCGCTTAGTAGTTGATGTTCGTCGTGATATGTCAGCTAGCGTGGTTTTAAATAATCTATATAAAAACACACTGATGCAAACAACTTTTAGTTTCAACATGTTAGCTATCAAGGATATGGCACCTAAAGTATTAGGGCTAAAAGAAATATTACAAGCGTACCTATTACATCAACAAGAAGTGATTCGTCGCCGGACAGTCTTTGAACTTAAAAAAGCACAAGCCCGCGCACATATCTTGGAAGGGTTACGGATTGCACTAGATCATATTGATGCCATTATTAGTATTATTCGTTCATCAAAGACAGCTGATATTGCAAAGCAGCGGTTAATAAGTGATTATCAACTATCAGATAAGCAATCACAAGCAATTTTAGATATGCGTTTAGTCCGATTAACTGGATTAGAACGCGATAAAATTGAAGATGAATATCAACATTTATTAGCGACAATTGCTGATTTAGAAGATATTTTAGCGAAACCTAAGCGTATTGATGAGATTATTTATCAAGAATTATTGGAAATTCAAGAAAAATATGGGGATGATCGCCGGACTGAACTCCAAGTGGGGGATGTTACTTCAATTGAGGATGAGGATTTAATTGATGAAGAGGACGTCATTATCACATTGACGCATAATGGCTATGTTAAACGACTAGCAACATCTGAGTTTAAGGCACAACATCGTGGAGGCCGTGGAGTTCAAGGAACAGGCGTGCATGCTGATGATTTTGTTGAGCACCTGGTGTCAACCTCGACGCACGATACAATTTTATTCTTTACGAATTTAGGTAAGGTTTATCGCTTAAAGGGATATGAAATTCCAGAATATGGGCGAAATGCTAAAGGTATTCCAGTAATTAATTTACTAGGAGTAGCAGCTGGTGAGAAGGTACAAGCAGTTATTAATGTGCGTGGAGATGCTAAAGAAAGTCAAGATTTCTTATTCTTTACAACCTTAAAAGGGACAGTTAAGCGTACACCAGTAGCTGAATTTGCAAACATTCGAACTAAAGGGCTTAGAGCTGTTAGCTTACATGATGACGATCAGTTAATGACGGTAAAAGTAACAAATGGTCAACAAAACATGATTATTGTTACGCATGATGGCTATGCAGTTTCATTTGCGGAAACAAGTATTCGTTCAATGGGACGTTCAGCCGCTGGGGTTCGTGGAATTCGCTTACGGGCGGAAGATTATGTAGTCGGTGCTGATATTTTGCAACCAGATGCAAATGTTTTGGTTATTACCGAACATGGTTATGGTAAACAAACGTTAGCTAGTGAATATCCGATTAAGGGACGTGGTGGTAAAGGAATTAAAACTGCGAATGTCACTGAAAAAAATGGACCTTTAGCCGGAATGGTAATCGTTGATGGAACTGAAGACATCATGTTGACAACTGATCGGGGTGTGATGATTCGTTTTGGAGTAGAAACCGTATCGCAGACTGGGCGAGCAACATTAGGAGTACGCTTAATTCGTTTGGAGGATGACGCTAAAGTAGCTACATTAGCTAAAGTTGAAAAGGAACCAGCTGATGAAGACCTTGTAGCAGATGAGCCACTGGTGGATGGCGTAATTGCCAATGATGTTAGTGAAAGCACTGAAACGATAAGCCAAAAGATGCAAGAACTTGCAGATCAAGTAATTGATGAAGAGAACACGGACTAATTAAAAAAATGATAGTGTGTCAAACTACTGTGACATCTGGTAATTTGATAATAGTATAAATAAAAAAGCTAATTCGTATCTGAATTGGTTAACTGAACCCCGTAAGTTGGAGTAAATTACAAAACTTACGGGGTTTTACTATGTTTTCAAAAGAAGTATAAAGTGAAACATTATACAATGTATCACTTTTATTTTTAAGGTTTTAGAATATTTGGTCCAATAGCGAAGGCACTTGAGTCGAGCTTTTTTTAAAATAATATTAGAAACGTTTATTAATTAAAAAAGCAAATATTAACAAGCATTAATTATTGACTTATAACCACATTAACACCAATATTTTCAATTTTTTTCAATAAAATAGGATCAGCAAAAATATCGGTTACTAGGTAATCGATTTTGGTCATATCACAAATTTTGAAATTAGATTCAACACCAATTTTTCGATAGTCAGCAACACATATAACTGGTCCGGTAGTAATATCAATCATTTTACGATTAATGATAGCTTCATTTAAAAATGGGGATGTAAGGCCCTCATTAGTGACACCATAACTGCCAATAATACATAAATCGGCCGATAAATCTGCGAGAAAATTAATTGTACTAGTACCAGTAAGGGCTTTACGAGAGAATGAAACCTCTCCACCAGTTAGAATAATATTTGTTTTTTGGTGATAAGCACAAGTTAAGATATCAACATTATTACTAATGATATCAAGTTTTTTAGTGGCAAGATGATTAATAGTTTGCCACGCAAGAGAGCTAGAATTAGCCACAATTGTTTGATTATTAGCAATTAAACGAGAGGCTAATTGCGCAATTTTTTCACGATGATTTAAGAGCTTCGTGGTAACTGAGATATCAGTTGGATCGAAATTAGTAGCTTCTAGATGTCCGTAGCTATAACTTACTAAACCTTGGTTTTTTAAATACTGAAGATCACGTCGGATTGTAGCAGGAGAGACATTCAAGGCAAGACAAAGTTCTTTAACACAAATATATTTATTCTCAGTAATTAAGTTATATATTTGATCTCTACGTTCTTTAATTTCTAATTGGGAACTACGCATATTTAATCTCCTCATAAAATAATCATATATATGATTAATCATCACATAACTAAATTGTAAGCGATTTCGCTAATTGATACCATTACTTTGTTAAATAAATTAATGGAGGATTTTAAAATGAAAATTGACGAGGTTACAAGAGAGAAATGGATTTTAAGTACATTTCCAGAATGGGGTACATATTTAAATGAAGAAATCGCTGATACAGAGGTCAAGAAGGACACATTTGCGATGTGGTGGTTAGGATGTACAGGAATTTGGTTAAAAACAGCAGAACAAACCAATATTTTGATTGATTTATGGAATGGCACAGGAAAGCGTTCACATGGAAATGGCATGATGCGAAAAGGACATCAAATGCAAAGAATGAGTGGTGTTCAAAAGTTACAACCTAATTTACGCAATCAGCCCTTTGTTTTAGATCCCTTTGCAGTTGAAAATGTAGATGCTCTGTTTGTTAGTCACATTCACTCAGATCATCTAGATATTAATACTGCCGCTGCTGTGAATAATAATTGTCCAAGTGCCAAATTCTACGGTCCAGCAGAAGTTGTCAAAATTTGGCAAGCATGGGGAGTTGCACCAAATAGAACTGTAGTTGTAAAGCCCGGGGATGAAATAATAATTAATAAAACAAAAATTAAAGTATTAGAATCATTTGATCGGACAGCATTAGTAACAGAAAATGATCCAGATGTAACTTTAAAGAATAAATTGCCACAAGATATGGATCAGATTGCGGTCAATTATTTATTTGAAACTACTGGTGGTAATTTATATCATGCAGCGGATTCTCATTATTCAAATGTTTTTGCTAAACATGGTAATGAGCATAGAATTGATGTGGCCTTGGGTGCATATGGTGAAAATCCTAGAGGAATTACCGATAAAGTAACCTCAGTTGATATTTTAAGAATGGCTGAATCACTAAAAACAAAAGTAATTATTCCGGTTCATTATGATATCTGGACCAACTTTATGGCTGATCCAAAAGAAATTACAACACTTTGGAATTTTAAAAAGGATCGATTGAAGTATCAGTTTATGCCATATATCTGGCAAGTAGGTGGACAATTTAATTATCCTGAAAATGCAAAAGATTTAGAGTTTAATTTTGATCGTGGCTTTTCAGATGTCTTTTCTATTGAGAATGATACACCATTTACATCGTTCCTCTAAAAAACAAGGAGTCAGAGTATGAGTAAAGAAATGTTGAATTATTTTATTGAGAATAATTTGGTGCAAATAGTAGAGAAAACACCCCAAAATTGGCAAGAAGCAGTACGGGTATCATGCCAAAAATTACTAGAAAAAAATTATATTACCAATGATTATGTAGATAAAATAATTACTAATGTAATTGAAAATGGTCCATATATTGTAATTGTACCTGGGATTGCAATGCCACATTCTGAAGCTGAGAATGCAGGTGTTTTAGGCACTGGTATTGGATTTACGAAATTTGCAGATAATGTAATTTTCGATGAGCATGATGCTACCAAGAATGCCCAATTATTTTTTACTTTAGCAGCAAAAGACCCTAAACAACATTTAGAAAATATATCTAATTTAATGGGATTCTTAGCTGATGATCAATTAATAAATAAATTAAAAACAATAAATTCATATGCAGAATTAGAACTATTGGCAACACAGTAATAGGAGAAATAGTTATGAAAATTTTAGAGGATATTTGGGTATATTTTGCACAAAATATCTTAACACAACCAGCATATATGATTGGATTAATTGTATTCATCGGTTATGTACTTGATAAGCGACCGCTATACGAATCAATTGCGGGGCTTTTAAAAGCAGTAATTGGATATATGATTCTAATGGTTGGTTCAAGTGGCTTGGTTAGTGCTTTTAGACCAATTTTAACAGGGTTAAAAGATAAATATAATTTACGAGCAGTGGTTATTGATCCTTATTTTGGACAAAATGCTGTCACGGAGGGATTAACTAAAACATTTGGGCGAAGTTTTGGCGATGTAATGTTGCTACTGTTAATTGCTTTTGTGTTAAATATAATATTTGTTCGGTTTCAAAAATGGACCAAATTGCGTGCCTTATTTACTACTGGTAATGTGCAAGTGCAACAAGCTGCCACAGCATTTTGGATTTTGCTGTTCTGCTTTCCAAAACTAGGCCGAATAGAAGTTTTAATTACAATGGGGATCTTATTAGGCTTATATTGGTCAGTTGGCTCAAACTTGACAGTTAAACCAACACAAGAATTAACTGAAGGTGGTGGTTTTGCAATTGCACACCAACAAATGTTTGGAATTGCTTTTGTAGCCTGGTTAGCTAAAAAGTTTAAGCTAAAAGGGAGAAAAACCAAGAGCCTTGAAGATTATGAATTACCAGGGTTTTTGAAAATATTTAATGAAAATATGGTAGCAACTGGGATTTTAATGCTGTTTTTCTTTGGCATTATCATGTTAGTGCTAGGGCGTGATTATTTTAATGCTATGTATGTTACTACTAAGGGTGTATCTGGATTAGCACCTGGTGCTAGTTTTTTATTCTATATTTTAACTACATCACTAAGCTTTGCAGTTAACTTAACGATTTTACAATTAGGTGTAAGAACTTTCGTTGGGGAACTAACAGAAAGCTTCGTTGGAATTTCCAATACCATTTTACCTGGATCTGTACCAGGGATTGATGTCGCAGCAACTTTTGCATTTGGTGAACAAAATGCAGTTACTTTTGGTTTCTTATTTGGTGCATTGGGACAATTCATAACGATTGGCGCATTAGTATTATTCCATTCACCAACTTTAATTTTAGCAGGCTTTATTCCTTTATTTTTTGATAATGCGGTATTTGGGGTCTTTGCTAATAAAGAAGGTGGTGCTAAAGCAGCCATGCTTTTACCATTTATGAGTGGTGTTATTCAAGTATTAGGTTCGGCATTTATTGTAACTTTTATTGGATTGGCACCATTTGGAGGGTATTTAGGAATGTTCGACTGGGCAACTGTATGGCCAGGCTTTACCCTAATTATGAAATATTTAGGCTATGCTGGGATATTTGTGGTTGCTGCAATTTTAATTGCAATTCCACAAATTCAGTACCGAAAGGATCCAAAAGGATACTTTCAAATCGTTAATGACTATGAAGGATATGTGGCAACACATAAAAAAAATGAAATGGGTGGAGAATAATCATGAAAATTTTAGTAGCGTGTGCAAATGGATCAGGAACTAGTTTAATGTTAATGAAATCAGTTGAAAAAGCATTTAAACAATTAGGAATTAAAATTACAAGTATTGGGCATACTAATATTGCAGAGGGAACTAGTACGGCTACTCAATATGATGTTGTATTTACACCACTTAATTTTTTAAATATGTTTGAGACTGCTAAAAAACGTGGTGTGACGGTACTAGGGGTAAAAAACGTAATGAGTGATAAGGAAATTATGGAAACAGTGCAACGTGAAACAGAATTTGTTAAAGCTTAGAGAGGAAAAAAATATGCCAAATTTACAAGTTGCTTTAGATAATAATACTATTGAAAGTGCCTTAGCAGATGCTGTAAAAGTAGGTCAAATTGTTGATATTATTGAAGCGGGTACAATCTTAATACTACAAGAAGGTGATAAAGCGGTAAAAGCATTACGTGGTGTTTTTCCAGATAAAATTATTATTGCAGATACAAAGTGTGCTGATGCTGGTAAAACGGTTGCACAAAATATGGCAAATGCGGGAGCTGACTGGATGACCTGCATTTGTTCAGCAACAATTCCAACAATGCAAGCTGCTGCCACTGAGGTTAGTGACCTACAAGTAGAGTTGTATGGGAACTGGACTAAGGAAGATGCGCAAAAATGGTTAGATGCGGGGATTACACAAGCAATTTATCATCAAAGCCGTGATGCGTTACTTTCAGGTGAGGTTTGGGGTGAAAAAGATTTAAATCGGGTAAAAGAATTAGTTCAAATGGGTTTTAAGGTCTCTGTGACTGGTGGCTTATCACCTGATGTTTTACCTTTGTTTAAAGGAGTAGATGTATATACCTTTATTGCTGGTAGGGCAATTACACAGGCTAGTGATCCAAAGAAAGCTGCACAAGCTTTTAAAGATGTAATTAATAAAATTTGGGGCTAATTATGACACAAATTGGAATTTATGAAAAAGCATTACCTAAAGGTATGAACTGGCAAAGTCGTTTAAGTTTGGTAAAAGAATTAGGTTTTGATTTTTTAGAATTATCAATTGATGAATCTGATGAACGACTTGCAAGGTTAAATTGGACAGATAATGAATTAGCCCAAATTCAAGATGCAATAAGGCAAACGGGGGTACCGATTAGAACCTTGATGTTATCTGGACATCGGCGTTATCCGTTAGGATCAACAAAGATTGAAATTCAAGAAAAGGCGTTAAGGATGGGTTGTCGGGCAATTGATATCGCTGAAAAACTCGGTATAAGACATATCCAACTTGCTGGATATGATGTCTTTTATGAGAAACGAAGTTATTTAACCCGAGAATATTTTATGCAAAATCTGATTAGCTTAGTTAAATATGCAGCTAGTAAGGAAGTGATGCTAGATATTGAAACGATGGATGATCCATTTATTAACTCGTTAACGAAGGTCAAACAAATCAAAGAGCGGATAAAGTCACCATGGTTACAAGCCTATCCTGATCTGGGAAATTTATCAGCATGGACAGAAAATAATGTAGCACAAGAAATTGAGAATAATCTGGATATTATTGCTCATATTCATTTAAAAGATACATTACCAGTGACACCTGAGTCAAAAGGTCAATTTAAAGATGTACCATTTGGTAGTGGCACTGTCGATTTTATTGGATTGCTGAAGTTATTGACAGATTTAGGTTACGATGGGGCATATACAATTGAGATGTGGTCAGAAAATTCTTTAGATCCAATTTCAGAAGTAAAAAAAGCACAGGCATTTTTTAAACCAATTTTAGAAATGGTTGGTTTAAAACAGGAGGAACAACATGCTTGAAGATATAAAAGCCGAAGTTTATGCAGCCAATATGGCATTACCAGCGAATAATTTAGTGACGTTGACTTGGGGTAATGTCAGTCAAATCGATCGCGAAAGCGGTTACTTTGTTATTAAACCAAGTGGTGTTGAGTATGATAAACTGACAGTGAATGATATGGTTGTTGTCGATTTAGAAGGTAAGGTGATTGAAGGAAATTTAAGACCATCAAGTGATACAGCAACTCATGCTTATTTATATAAAATGTGGCCAGAAATTGGAGGAATTGTGCACACCCATTCGAAATGGGCTGTGGCATTTGCGCAAGCTGGATTACCAATACCAGCTGCCGGTACAACCCATGCAGATACTTTTTATGGTGCAGTACCAGTAGCTGATCGATTAACTAAAGCAGAGGTTGATCATGAGTATGAATTAAATACTGGTAAGTCAATTGTTCGGACATTTGTAAATAATAATATAAATCCAATTGCCGTACCCGGTGTATTAACGAATGATCATGGACCATTTACATGGGGTAAGAATGCCAAAGAAGCAGTTCATAATGCGATTGTTTTAGATGTAGTTGCAGAAATGACTTATCATACCCGGCAGTTAAATCCGGAAAATATTGAAGTACCACAGTATTTACTAGATCGTCATTATTATCGAAAACATGGTCCTAATGCTTATTATGGTCAAAGGTAAGCTAAGTGATGGTGTGAGTATTAAAATAATAATTTGCAAGGAGTGGCGTAAGACACTCCTTTTTTGTATGTCAAATTTTAACTAATAGCAATTAAATTTTAAATATTAAGAAATTGATAAATCTAAACTTAATTAACAAATCTTATACTCCTTTTTGGTACTATATTTAAAAAATAGTACCAAAAAGGAGTATAAGATGCAGATTAGAGAAATTAAGGATAATCAATTAGCAGCAAAAAATGTTGGTGTGTTAATTAAAGCAGCCGTTGGGCCGATGGCAGAAACATTAACGGGCTTTGATGATAAAAAGCAAACTAAACAACAGGCCGTATTAACCAAACGGTTCTGGTGCAAAATTAACAAAATAGTCTTTGTAATACATTGGGACGATTGTTGAACGGATCATTGTACTAATAATTCGATTAGTGATTGTGACGACGAAAAACTGTTTTGATTTACATAAACAGTGATTATTCTAAGGAACTAAACTCATGATATACTAAAAATAAAGGAGTTTTTTTATGGATATTTGGGAAAAATTATATGATGAAGCAAAATGTCTATATAACCCTCATGAAGTATCACCTTTTATCTATGCACAACATGTAGTATGTGCTTTAGAAGCTGAGGATGGACAAATATTTACAGGCTATTGCTTTGAAGCAACAGCAGGGGTTTTCCATCTCTGTGCAGAGCGTGCAGCAGCATTTAATATGTATCAACAAAGTAAACAAACTAAAATCAAAAAAATCATAACTTTTCGAAATGAAGCACCTTCTGGGTTAGGCGGTATGCCTTGTGGAGCTTGTCGAGAATTTTTACTGCAACTTAATAGTGATAATTTAAAAACTGAATTTATGGTAGATTATGAAAAACGTGAAATTATTACTTTAGAAGAATTATTACCAAAATGGTGGGGTGTAGATAGACTGTAATTAAGAACAGTTATTTAAACCCTTGGTTAACATAATTATTTGTCATGTGAGGACCTCCCGATTTTGAAATAGGGCGCACTTATACGCAGTAAAAAATCTACCGAATTTTTTCTACGTTGTGCTAAGGGCGCACTTACACCCACCAAATTTTTCTTACGAAAAATTGCTGGGTTTGTGCTAAAAAAGAGTACAGATCACTCACGTGAACTTGTACTCTTTTTTCGTCAAGCGTGTTTATTAAAATTCGTTTCACTCATGTTTCTTTTTTTCTGCCAAACAGCATCAATCATTTTATTAATAGCAAGAGTATTACTGTTAATCGCAATATCAAACCAATCATCATCATATTCAATGCAGTGCATTAAAAAGTCAGAATAATTATCAACTTCATTTTCATAAATATATCTAATAATATCTTTCATGATTATTAATTTATTAGTTGCTGTAAGCTCAAAATAAGATTCAACATCAGCACCATTGTGACCAATTATCTCACTTTTAGAATATTGAAATTTTTCGGGGTTATCCATATGAATCATATATCTAACTAACCCTTTTCCACTTGCGATTTTTTGAGGTGCCGGACAATTCAATTCATCAGTTATTTTTTTAACAGCTGAAAGACCGACTGGACCATCATAACTTAATAAAATAGGTTCTGGTGCAAAATTAACAAAATAGTCTTTGTAATACATTGGGACGATTGTTGAACGGATCATTGTACTAATAATTCGATTAGTGATTGTGAC
>NZ_JAFBDN010000022.1 GCF_016908275.1 Periweissella beninensis
ATTGACATTCGCAAATTTGTATATCTTAGGTACAAATCCTAAGACCCTTACACATTTGATTGTCAAAACTTTATTCAGTTTTCAAAGATCTACTTAGTTGCTGTTAAGCAACAACAGATATTAACTATACAGTAGTTATTAACTTAAGTCAACATCTTTTTTTAAACAGTTAAAACTTTTTTTACATTTGCTAAAACTTGTTTTACTCGTTTTAGACAACTTAAATATAATATCGCTATTTACCGATTATTGCAACCCTTTTTGCTAAAAAAATTTCATTAATTTTAACGGTACCTAAACAACATTGCTTTTTTTCGGTTATATATATGGAAGGAATAATTAAACAATCGCATTAACATCAAACGAAACCTTATTAATTACTAATCTATTTGCACTTCAATAGGTGCTTATCATGCTATCAAGGATTAATTAAATGAATTTATAAAGTTACTGGTTTTTAATTGCTAGATATTCTTTAATTAGTAAAATAAACGAAATAAACTGCTTTTTCCTTGTACTTAGCCCAATTTTAAGCTAAAATGAATCAGTATTACATTCATGGAGGAAAAATTAATCATGGCACAAAAAAAACCATATAACTCATGGGCTAGCGCTCGTCAAGTTGGTTCAGTTGACGGTAACAAAGCAAAGCGTAATGCTGAAGTTGTTGCAATTGCTCAATGGGCTAAAGGTAAGGGCGACCTTCCAGAAAAGACTACTAAGTAATTTTTGTATTACTTATATTATAAAAAAGGCTATCAAATTTTTTTACCAAAATTTGATAGCCCTTTTTTATACTTATTAATCTGTCTACGCTATGCCAAAACATATTTACCATTTAGTTGGTTTGCTTGACTAAGTTGGTAGCCCCGTTTTAAGTTAGCCAAATTAAATGGCACCACCTGATCAATCTGTACCACTACCCTTGTGGCAGCGATTAACTGTAACAACTTACTTAAATCACTACCTCGACTTTTCATAAAAACTTGTTGGGCATCTTGCAAACTAGTTTTATACCGCGTGGGATCATCAACTAAGGAGACTAATTTTCCCTTAGGCGCTAAAATTGCTAAGCTAGCTTGGAGGGTCGCACCCCCGACCGTATCTAACACATAATCAACTTGGTTAAGCACATCCTTTAAGCTTTGTTGTTGATAATCAATCACCGTCACATCCCCTAATGCTTCTAGTTGTGCTTGATGATGCTGTCGGGCCGTCGTATAAACTTTTGCCCCCCGTAAAAGAGCTAATTGAAGAGCTGTATATCCCACTGCACCAGCACCACCATGAATTAAAATCGTTTCACCGGCTTGCGGTTGCAACTGTGCATTAATCATTTGATAGGCGGTTTGTCCAGCAACTGCCTGACTTACAGCCACCGCATCACTCACCTTATCCGGTACCACCGCAAAGGCTTGGCGCCCAATAGCTACGTATTCGGCACACGCTTTTAAATGGGGGGCAGCCACAATACGATCACCTACTTTAACTTCGCGAATATCTGTTACTTCGCTCCCCACCGTGATGACTTCACCAACAATACTAGATCCAACAATTACTGGTAATGATGCGGTCCCTGCGTTACCCGCCACAAAATGCACATCATATGGTTCAACTGCCACTGCCAATCTTTTAACCAAAATCTGTTTACTCGTAATCGTTGGTGTTGGCACTTGCGCAAGGTCTAAATTAGCAAACGCGCCAAATTTCTTTAATACAATCGCTTCCATCATAACTCCTTTTATCGCTTAATAATTTGATTAGCCGCATTATCTAAATAATCCCAAACATAATCAATTGGTTGCGTTTTGAACATGTCAACTAACGACATTTGGGCCGGCGCCGTAATTTGCCCTTCTATTGCTCGATCAAAACCAATTACCTGATAAATTAATCCAAGCCGCTCTATTGCAAAATAGTGACCATCTAATTTTTGGTCAAACAATAATTCCAACATTCTTCTAATTGTTTCTAAAATCAAGTCATCAACCGTAACCTGTTCACCCTTATCTGCTAATAACTTAACTTGTGCTTTAATCGTTGCCATATCTTCTGGAATTACCCAATTATCCATACTATCCTCCACCCTACTTAATCTAACTAAACTTGTCTAACCATTCCTAATACATTTTTTGTATTTCATTGTATAATAGGTAAGATATTAAATTCTAGTAATAAATAATAGCTATATGAAATCCGAGGTATTCTGATGAAACAAACCACTGTCTCAGCTGCTCAGATGCAAGCATACGACAAATATACGACTGAAACAATTGGGATCCCAAGCACCGTGTTAATTGAACGTGCTGCTTTAACCGTAATCAATACCGTTGCCGCTGGCAGTTTCTTACTCGAAAATGTTTTAATTGTTGTCGGTACTGGCAATAACGGTGGTGATGGTCTAGCCATTGCGCGCCTCCTACATTTAAAAGGGATCAAAGTTGAGGTTTTGCTTTTAGGTGATGAGCGTAAACTATCTGCTGACAATAAGTTAGAATTAGCCATTGCCCGCAAATACCACGTTAAAATCGGCCGCACAGTTAAGGACTTCCGTGACTATACCTTAATTATTGATGCCCTCTTTGGCATCGGCCTCAAACGAGATATTACCGGTAAACTCGCCGAAGCCGTTAAAAAAATTAATGCTTCGAATCAACCCGTTGTCGCCGTTGATATTCCCTCTGGATTAGATGCTACGACTGGTAAAATTTTAGGCTCGGCCATTCGCGCCACTACGACCATCACCTTTGGTTATATAAAATCAGGTTTGGTCTCTGGGGATGCGCATAAACGGGTAGGTAAATTAGTCTTAAAAGACATTGGTATTTATGCCCCAGAAGTTTAGTCCACTTTACGATACTTAAAAAAAGGAGTTCAATCATCTTATGCACGTTGTGATTATTGGTGCGGGCCCCAGAGGTCTAATTACCGCTGAGCGCCTATTAGCACAATTTAAACAAGCAACAAAGTACCCCCAGCTAAAAATCACCATCATCGATAACACGGGACTAGGCGGCCGGGTGTGGCAACCAAATCAAAGTCGCAACCTGATTATGAATACCGTTGTTCAACAATTTGGCTTTTTTACTGATAAAACCGTTAACGGGCCCTTAGCCACCACACCTGGATACTCTTTTTATACCTGGTTAAAAGCGCTCGCACCAACCTTTATTAAGCGACATCCAGCTATTCCATTTGTCACCGAATATTATGAATTGGCACGTAACTTACAGCCCAATCAATTTGCCAGCCGTGGCTTAGTGGGCATCTATGCTCACTGGTTTTTTGAAAACCTGCAGCTTAACTTGCCGGCAAATACCCACCTCACTTTTATGAACGACACGGTTATCGACTTAACCGGAACCGAGCACTTTGACTTAACCTTACAAAATGGTGGCCCACTAACGGCAGATAAAGTCATCTTAGCTCTCGGGCATAATGATCCGCAGTTAACGACCGAACAAAAAGCCCTAATGCACCATGCCGAACAGCTAAACACGATCTATTTACCATCAATTCACCCGGGTGAAGCACCTTTGGCTACATTACCAGCTAAAGAACCCGTTTTATTACGAGGATTAGGCCTGATCTTTTTTGATTACTTGGCCCGCTTAACCATAGACCGGGGTGGTAAATTTGTTAGTGCCCCTAATCAACGTTTGAAATATCTCCCTAGTGGTAAGGAACCTCATATCATTGCCGGTTCGCGGAGTGGTTTACCATTACACGCCCGCGGCCTTAACCAAAAAGATGATTACATGCGGTATCAAGCAATTTTCTTAACACCGGAAAATGTCGCGCGTTTAGCTGATCATGACCACCATATTAGCTACCAAGCTTTTTACCACTTAGTTACGCAAGATATGCAGTATGTCTTTTATCTACGGTTGGCGCACCAAGCAAAGATCGACACACCTAAGTTGAAACAGGCCCTAGCAACCAGTACAGACCTAGCAGCAACGGCTAAAACATTTGGTCTAGATGCCGAACTTGATTTAGCTCATTATCTGAAACCGTTCGCCCCTACTACTACAAATGCTAGCTATCAAGCCCAAATGCTAACGTATTTATCAGCGGACTTAGACCAAGCACTTTTAGGTAACTACGCGGGGGCCCATGCGGCGGCTTTTGATATTTTACGTGACATTCGTGATAATATTCGTGATGTTTATGAAAACTGGTTTGACGGGGCGGCTAAAAAGCAATTCTTGACTGAATTTGCCAAAATTAATAACTTACTTTCCGTTGGACCACCCTATCACCGCATTCAACAATTAATTGCTTTAATGGAAGCGGGAATTGTCGAACTTGCGCCTAGGGACATTCAAGTAATTCCAAAGTCGGATGGTTTTATGGTTAACACGAGTATTGCAACGATTAATTATCAGGTTAAACATGTGGTGGAGGCGCGCATTGGATCAACTAATTTAGCCCACACGACTAATCAGTTAGGGCTTAACCTCTTGGAACGTGGCACGCTCAGTCTTGATCGTTACCAAATAACCGCGCAGCCACCATTCTCAAGTGGGGCCGTCACTTTTCAGCCACATACTTACCAAAGCTTAACGCGCACTGGCGCCAAATTAGCTAATCTGTATACCTTTGGCATTCCGAGTGAAGGCTATACTTGGTTTACCACCTATATTCCCCGACCAAATATTAATGATCGTGGTTTTAGAGATGTCACTGAACTAGCCTATCACGTGCTTAATTAACCCGCATTTACGCACAGCCACACGTAACGAATAACTTAAGGCTCTGTTTTAAACCAAAAATGAAGCTTAAGGCCAGCGATGCGGATAAAATACCTAAAAAATTAGGCATAAAATCATAAAAAATAAGGACCGCTAAATGAAATTTCACCCTTCATTTAACGATCCTTTTTGTTAACCGCATAACGCACAGCCAGTTTCAAAAGTGGCAAGGCACTGAACTTTACTTAATGCCATAACCATTTATTTAAAAGTTGCACCTTTAAATCATAAATATCCGTACGGGTAAAATCTTGCGGTCCGTGATGCGCACCTTTAAGCCATTGCCATGCCACATGACTTTGGGGCATTTTCTGTAAAGCCGCCACAGCTAAATTTTGACTTTGTAAAATGGGCACAACTTGATCAGCCGTCCCCGCTAATAGTAACATTGGCGGCATTGTAGCTGTTAGGTAATTAGCAGGATTATACTTTTCTACTAAATGCGTAACATCACTGGGTGCTATCTTACCAAATAACTGCCCTTCAAATGAACTCGCCGTCCCCGTTTCACTAAACTTGGGAGTTAAGCCTAAAACTTTAAACTGGGCACTAAAAGTGTCAAACTGATACGGACCGTATGCCGCAATTACCGCAGCTACGCGATCATCTACCGTTAAATCCGGACCAAAATCAGCCATCATTGTTCGCACACTAGCTGTCGCAGCTGTTAGCACCGCTAAATGTGCCCCCGATGATTCGCCACTTAAAATAATTTTGGTTGGGTCAAACTGATATGTTTGCGCATGCGCGCGCACCCACCGGATAACCGCTTTTAATTCATAAATTTGCGTTGGAAACGGGGCTTGCCAAATCAATGAATAATTAGGACTAATTACTACGTACCCGGCCGCTGTCAGTGCCAAGGAATTTTGGAGTTTATACGAACTCTTTGCACCAAAATATAAACCACCACCATAAACATCAATAATTACCGGGTATGTTTCACGTGAAACAGATGGATAATAAATATCTAACGTATGTCGTTCACCGGTCATATAGGGGATGTCTAATATCTTTTTCGTAATCATTTTCGCATCAACTGGGCTAAAGTGTGGTGCTCTTTCAATAAATTTCATTGGTTTTTCCTCACAATCCTAATATTAATTATAGCAACTTTACCATTTTTGTTTTACTTTACGTGCAACTTAGCACCCTTTTTTGTTAAACTAAAAGTAAATTTGTGGTGAAGCGAGGCAACTTATGTATAAACGTTTTACGTTACCCCAAATCTTAACTTGGGGCTTTTTTGGTATTATTTTTTTAGGGACGCTCTTATTATTACTCCCGATTGCCACAACTCATGGGCAACACACCGATGTTATGACCGCCCTGTTCACAGCCACGTCAGCCACCTGTATTACCGGACTGACGTTAGTTGATACTGCCAATCATTGGACTATTTTTGGCCAAATCATTCTCTTAATTTTAATTGAAATTGGGGCGTTAGGGTTCATGTCGTTTACCGTGCTGTTGTACACCCTAACGAACCGCGAAATGAAACTAACCACGCGCCTATTGGTTAAAGATTCGCTTAATCTAGCTAATTTAGCTGATACGCGCACCGTCATGACTTATGTCATCAGTCTCTCACTAGCTATTCAAGTTTTAGGTGCACTACTTTTATTACCAGTTTTTGTTCCTAAATTTGGCTGGCTAAGTGGCACTTACTATAGTCTGTGCCATGCAATTTCATCATTTGGTAATGCCGGCTTTGTCTTTTTTCCGGGTGATTTTAAAATTTTTGCCGATAATACCTATATGCTCTTAGTAACGAGTGTTTTGATTATTGCCGGGGGCCTAGGCTTTTTGGTTTGGCGCGATATCCTATTATATCGGCAAACACACCGTGTCTCACTGCATACCAAAATTGCGATGGGTACCTCCGGTATTTTAATTATGCTTGCCTTCCTAACTTTTTTTGTTACCGAATGGCAGTTACCCCTTTTAAATCATCAAAATTGGTGGCATCGTTTAGTTGATACGTTATTTTTAGCGATTACACCACGTACGGCTGGCTTTGCCATTTTGCCCTATGCTAAGCTATCGTTAGCTGGAATTGCGTTTACGATGCTTTTAATGTTTATCGGAGGGACACCGGGCTCCACTGCTGGGGGCATCAAAACTACAACCTTGGGACTCTTAACCCTCCAGACTTGGGCGGCATTGCGCGGTAAAACTGATGTGACTTTAGGTAATCGCCGGTTTAGCCAGGATAATATTAACCGGGCACTGATGTTGACTTTTATCTCTGCCGTCTTTTTAGTGGTCACGACCCTCTTACTATCATTAACGGAAACTGTGCCACGCCACTTTGGGATAGAATACATTGCCTTTGAAGTCTTTGCTGCCTTTAGTACGGCTGGCCTCTCCTTAGGCTTGACACCGCACTTAACCACCTTTGGCCAGATTTTAATTATGCTAGTTATGTTTGTTGGTCGTGTCGGCGTCTTCACCGTGATGTTTTCCGTCTTAAACGTCCATAATCGGCCGGCTGCTTTCCGCTATCCACAAGAAAATATTTTAATTGGTTAAATTAACTACCTTGAAAGGACTATTATTATGAAACAAACGTTTGCAATCATTGGCCTCGGTCGATTTGGTGGCAGTCTCTTAAAAAAGCTAGCGAGTGCTCACCAAGACGTGTTAGGGATCGATTGTGATGAAGAATTGGTCGAAGATTACATGGCGTTCGCCACCCATACCGCAATTGCTGATGGCCAAGATGAAGATGCCTTGCGGGCGTTAGATATCGCGAGTTTTGATCATGTCATTATCGCGATTGGCCATAATATTCAAGCCAGCATTTTGACAACCATTCTCGTCAAAGACCTTGGTGCCAAGCACATCGTCGCCAAAGCAGAAACGACAACACATGCCAAAGTTCTCGCGCGGATTGGCGCTGATATGATCGTCCACCCTGAAGCTGAAATGGGACGACGCGTGGCCCACCAATTGATGACACCTAATATTTTAAATTATATCGACTTAACTAAGGACTATAGTCTCGCGGAAATTCGCATCACAAACACGGCTTTAGCTAATAAATCTTTGAGTGCCATTGATTTTCGCAATAAATATCGCCTAAATGTGATTGCGGTTCGCCATAGTAGTGATAATATTAAAATCACGCCGCAACCCGATGAAGTGATCCACCTCGATGACGTACTCTCCGTTATCGGTAAAAATCGGGATGTCGATGCTTTTGATGCCGAAAACAGCGACTAATTTAGGATTTATTTAGTAATTAATGCAATTAACGTATGCTATAATTATGATTAAATGAAAATTAAGGTGGCATAATAAAGGATGAAAACTTTTAAAAGTATTATGGGCTGGATTATACCAATTGTTTTAGGTTTAGCCATTGCCCTATTAATTAAACAGTTTTTGGTATCACAAGTCAAAGTTGACGGGACCTCAATGCAACCCAACTTACAAAATACGGAACGCGTTTGGATTGTTAAACCTGCGACAATTCATCGGGGGAGTGTCATTGTTTTTGATGCCAAGGGTGAAGATCCGACCGCAACGGTGTCCAAGGACTATGTCAAGCGCGTAATCGGTTTATCCGGTGATACCGTTTCTAATGAGAATGGTGTTCTAAAGGTCAACGGTAAAGTGGTTAACCAAAGCTTTATTAGTAAGAGTCAACGAACTAGTGGTACGCAAAACTGGAGTAGTTTAAGAGCTTTAGGGACTAGTCAAAACTGGCAACGAACCGTCAGTGTTAAGGTACCTAAGGGGCAATACTTTGTGTTGGGTGACCACCGAAGTGTTTCAAATGATAGCCGGTATTGGGGCTTTGTCAATAAGTCAAAAGTGCTAGGAGTCGTCAAGGTAACCTTCTGGCATAGTAACCCGGCTAAGGATAATATTAATAAACAGTGGCAACACTTTTTTAAATAAATAGAGTGTGACAAGCACCGGGAAAACTACGAGTACTAAGCATTAGCTTTGTCGTGACTGTCAAGTCACAAAAAGGTAGGCTTAGGTGAGGAGTTTGGTGCTTGGAACACGTTTCCCTCACGACAAGCACTGGGAAAACTACGAGCACTAAGCATTAACTTTGTCGCGGAGTAGCAGTAAAAAGGCTGTCGGTAAGCAATTTAAAAATTGCTTACCGACAGCCTTTTTACTGCTATTCACCTAGTTGTTGCCAAGTGTTCGCCAATTCCGTCAGTAAATTAATTACATCTGTCAATTGCGCCGTGGTTTTATTAACATTCGCATCAACTAATGTCTGGTACATAAACTCATACAAAGCAATTAGTTGTTGGCCTAATTCAGGTGCAACCTCTTCATTCACCGCATACCGTAATTCCATGATGATGTCTTGGGCTTTCACTAAATTAACATGAACTTTCGCGGGATCATCATTTTCGGCAGCCATCTGGGCCATTTTAATCGCTTTGATGGCACCAGCATACAACATACTAATTAATTTATTGGGGGTCGCACTAAGGACCTCCGTTGCTAAATAATTGTTTTTCATTTTTTGATAATTCATAATTTCCCTCTATCAAGTAACCTTAATACGTCATTTCAATTAAACTAGCTTGTGGCTGATACTGTAAGTAATTCGCCATGGTACCACGCTTATCATTTGATAAGGCTTTAATTTGGTGGCGCACTTTTTGTCGTTGGTGCTTAATACTACTAATGAGATTTTGATAGCCCCGGACAATCTGCTCTGCTAACTGTTGTTCAACCGGTGTTAGATGTCGTAAATCTTGCTGGGCTAATCCGTTTAATTCCGCTTGTGTGGTCGCCAATAAAGTGGCAATCACGGCTGGTTCAGTCGGTAATGTCTGCAAGTGCGCAGCTAACTGGGCTAGTTGCTGCTGTTTAATCGTTGTGACCATTAATTACCTCCTTAACTGCTACTACTACTCAATTGACTCTTAAAGTAACTTAACTGTGATTGAGCATTCATCATATAAGTATCCAGGTTGGTAAACATTGATACATACTGTTCTTTCTTCAGGGCCAACATCGTATCAAAATCATCGATTTGACTATTTAAATCTTTAATCGTTGAATCAAACGTAGCCGTTTTAGTGGGAATAATTCCCTTACTAGTAACCGAGTTGGTTAGATACTTATTAGCTAAATCACGTAAACCGACTGAATAGCCTTGTTCATTACTAGCAACACCGGCTGCATCTTTAGTACCTTGATAAAAGAAATCTTTAACAGCAGTCGGATTATCGGTTAATGCTTTGGTCAACTTATCAGTATCTAAGCCAATTGTGCCATCTTTATCAACTTGTGAAATCCCCACTTGATTAGCATTCAAGCTACTACCACTAACAAATGTTTGGGTAATCATACTTCGTAGACTTTCCTGCAGATTAATTAAATCATTATCACCACTTAAGGCACCGACCGTATTGCCACTCTTACTAGGATCACCGACATCTAAGTCATCATTAATTAAACTCATCATACTATTATATTGATTAACAACGTCGTTAACAGCTGCCACTGTTTTACTATTATTATTTGCTAAGGTCAACGTCGTATGGCTATAGGTCGTGGCTTGTGTCGTACTATCGGTACTACTAGCACTAACCCCTTTTAACGTAATCGTGGCACCATCTAAGACATCAGTTATCGTATTGGAATCCCGACTAATGTCTAGCCCGTCGAGTTGCAACAGTGCTGTTTGGCCTGTTGTAGTCGTTGCCTGGCTTAAACCAAGGGCAGAGCTCGCACTACCACTGGCACTAATAGTTTGGGCCCCAAATGTCTTATTTGTAAGAACTAGCCGATTATCAATAATGTTAGCACTAATATTAGAAGTACTAGTTCCTTTGTTAATTTTAGCGGCAATGCTCACTAACGTATCATCGGCCGTAATATCATAATCAAATGTTTTGGCCGTACCACTACTGTCTTTGACACTGCTAGTCAACGTTAAGGTTCCAGTAGTGTTAAGGGCCGTTTTACTGTTAGTAACGGCCACGCGACTACCGGTGATTTTCGTAGCGGTGGCTAATTGTTTAACAACTAAGTCATAGGTCCCTTCACTCGCATCGGTGCTGCCCGTAATCGTGGCCGTATTACTATCACTACTAGTTGCCGTTTTGGTATGGTATGTCGCAATGTCTTGAAGGGCATTGACCTTCGTTAAAAAATTATTCAAGCGGGTGGTTACATCACCCCAAGCCGTTTTTTTACTGGTATAATCAGTCACTTGGTTTTGGAGTAATGTCTTACCAGTTGCATCAGCTGCTAATAATTGATCAATGTCATCAGAGGTAATCCCTGAATATTGACCAAGGGCACTACTGATACCAGATGAACTTGTAATCGTTGCCATATCTTTTATCCTTTCCTATCAACGGCGATTCCCATTTGATCCCAGATTTTACCGATAATATCGAGCATTTTGGCTGAGGGAATCTCTTTTAAAACTTTGTTAGTCTGCATATCGACTAATTGAACGTATGTGCGACCGGTGCGTTGATGTAAGCGATACTTTAATTTAACATCCCGACCTAATAATTCAGCATTTATTTTATTAATTTCTGTATTTAAACTTAATGGCGGCTTTGTGGTAGACTGCTTAGCCACACTCGTCGCTGATGACTGAGCTGGGTGTTCGTGCCCCGCAAACTGTGAGTCAGCTTGAGCCATGCCTAGTGGTTCACTGGCAACGGGTTGGACGGGCAAAACGGCTGGGGTTGGGGTAACCCGGATCTTTGCGTAATCATAATCAAGTGACATCAGATTAAACCTCCATTAACTAATAATGCCTGTAACAGTGAAAATTAGCGACACTTCATTGCTTAACTATGTATGCAACAAAAACCGACCCGTTGGAATCGGCTTTTGTCATGAAATCATTCATTTAAAAATTAACCTTGGAGCAAGCTCAAAACACTGTTAGGCATAGCATTGGCTTGCGCTAACATTGACGTTGCAGCTTGTGACAAGATGTTTGACTTAGTGAAGCTCATCATTTCTGAAGCCATATCCACATCACGAATCCGTGAGTTAGCTTCTGACAAGTTTGTATTAGTGGTCGTTAAGTTGTTGATAGTGTGCGTCAACCGGTTTTGGGCAGCCCCTAAACCAGCCCGTTGATCAGAAACTTGCTTAATCGCCGCATCAATTTTAGTGATCGGATCAGCTGGATCTTGGAAATTTGATTTTGCTTTATCATATCTTGCTTGTGCATCAACAACAGCTTGCTTTAATTCTGCTGCAGTCATTGAACTAGTATTATCAATATCCCCGTCAGCATTATACTTTGTTATCTTATCAGTATCAAAACCGTTATCAGAGTTATTATTTTTAGTAGTGTAACTGTCCTTAGCTTTTCCGTATAATGTTTGTGCGCTAGTAATTGCAGTTGCTAAGTCATTACCATTTTTTGATGTTGGATCTGAAGTAGCTTTTGTATCTACATTCCCTTCAGTATCATACTTTGTTGCCGTATCAGCCTTAAAGTTATCGTCACTACTGTATTGACTAGCCAAAGAAATGTCATTGATACCTAAAGACTTTGAACTCATAGAATTAATTGTAACGCTCATTGTTTGGCCAGAATTAGCTCCTATTTGAAAGGTAAAGCTATTCCCTGAAGCCTTGCCACCAGTATTGCTCAGTAAATTCATACCGTTAAATTGGGTTGTAGTACTGATTCGATCAATTTCACTTGATAATTGACCATATTCTTTTTGAATGGCTGAACGGTCATCATTAGTTAAAGTCCCATTGGCTGATTGCACGGCCAAGTCACGCATCCGACCAAGGATTGAGTGAGTTTCATTCAAGGCTCCTTCAGCCGTTTGAATTAATGAAATCCCATCTTGGGCATTCCGCTTAGCTTGGGTTAACCCCCCAATTTGGCCCTTCATTTTTTCAGAAATGGCTAAACCGGCGGCGTCATCCCCAGCCTTGTTAATCCGTAAACCAGATGATAATTTAGCTAATGAATCTGACTTTGATGTATTAGCAGCTGTCAAGTTAGCATAAGTGTTCATGGCAGCAACGTTAGTATTAATACGCATATTTTCTTCCTCCAATAGGATCTTTTTTTACTGAGGTTTGCCTCATGCTATATATATCGACATGTTAGTTATACTATTTAATACTTTTAATACTTTTTATTTTCCATTAATTTATCACATTGCTTAACAAATTTTTGGGCAAGTTTTTGCAACTCCCAAATTGGCTTATTTTTTAAAAAGTCATCATTCTTCATAGCTTCAATAATTTTTTTTACTAGTTTTTCATAATTTAATTCATAGGCTTGTACACATTCATTTAATGTTCGTCTTAATTGACTATTATATTTAGCTTGATTATTCGGCTTATTCTTAGTTTCTCGAACAGCCATAGCCGTCAACATCCCACAAAAATCATCATTAGCTATTTCAAGATTATTTAATGATAGAATATGATAGCGATACCTAATTAATTCAACCCATGTATCTAAACTTTGTGCAAAAAATTTCCCCGTATTTCGTGTAATTGAATTCGAATTCCATAACCACATATAAACAACAACTTGATGATGAAATATATCAGTTGCTAATAAACAGGCTGTTCCTACAAAATATGTATCTTCAAATATACGCAATTTGGGATGCCAAGTTAATTGAATGCTGTCTAAATATGATCGATTAAACCACTTACCCCAAGCAAATATCTTATTATCTTGATAACTTCGTATGCGATATCTAAACTGATTATCACTATTTTTAAATTGTTCCATTGCATCACAAGCGATAATTTGATGATTCCCAGTTTGTTGTACTACATTAAAAAATTCAAATAACGCTCCACAATACTGTAATTGGTCATCTGCATCCATAAACATAATATATTCTGAATCAGAATGATCCATCCCATACTGTCTAGCAACACCCGGACCACCAGATAATGTTAATTCATAATATTTAATATCGACATTTTCAAACCAACTTAAAAAATTGTCCGGATTATCCAACCGATTCCCTGCATCACAAACCAATACTACCTCTATTCGACTTAAATCAATCCCAATTTGATTGTTAATTGATGATAATACTATTTTTAGCGTTTTTTCCGTTTCATTATGATACGGAATAATAATACTTACTAATTTTTTGTCATTACTTTTTCCTATCTTATTTTAATAAAAAAGGAGCAGTTCGCTTACCACTCCTTAGTTTTGACCATTTCTTATGTTTTACTGTAAATAATCCAAAATTGTTGTCTGCATAATCTTTGTCCCCATTGCTAGGGTACTAAGATAGGCCGTCATCTGATTTTGATATTGCATGTAAGTTTGGGCCACATCGACATTTTGAACATCAGACTTATCTTGCGATAGTGATAAATTTTGGCTAGTATTTAACGAAGCAGAGGCTTGTAGGCGATTTTCAATTGCCCCGATATTAGTCCGAGCATTGACGATACTATTCGTAAAATTATCCAAATCAGCTAGTAAGCCATTACTAAAATTATTTTGTGCTTGGTCCGGTGTTAATTGACTAGTTGTTCCATTACTATCTATAGTTGTAGCTTTATTATTAATAACTGTATTTAAATTCGTCATTAATTTACCAATGTAATCGTTCAAATCACTGGCACTAGTGTACGTTCCATTAGTCGTAGTTGTCGAAGCCCCATTGTTCGTTGGTTGCATTAATTGGCTACCATTCGTTGCCAAGTCAAGGTTGACCCCCTCTGAGATTTCCCGCGTTAAGTTACTATTACTACCAGCATAACTTAAACCGGTTATCTCACCATTAGCATCTTTGGTTAAACTAAACGGTTTCGTATCAGTACTTTGCCCAGCAAAGACATACCGATCGCCATAACTGGTATTTAACGCATCGACCATTGTTGAAAGTGACGCACTGATTTCATCTTTATTAGCTTGGACTTCATCCGCACTGTTAGTCCCATTGGCTGATGATTGAATTAAAGACCGGATCCGCGTTAAGGCGGTGCTGACACTACTTAAGGCAGAGTCTTGTGTTTGCGTCCATGACTGACTATCACTAATCGTATTCCCATACGTTTTGTTCTGGGCTAATGCTTTAGTATAGTCCATGATTTTAGCGGCTGCTAATGGATCATCTGATGACTTACTAACGGCCTTACCACTTGATAGCTTATGCATCGTATCTTGCACCGTGCTCGCATTTAAATTTAAATTATTAATAAAATCGCCATAAACGACGCTATTTGCAATACGCATAATTAATTAAACCCCCGTGCGATTGATTAAAGTATCCAACATCTCTGACACCACCGAAATAATGCGGGCATTGGCTTGAAATCCTTGTTGGAACCGAATGACATCTGACATTTCTTCGTTAATTGAAACCCCTGAAACGGCTTCATTTTTGTATTCTAATTGATTTAAAAGGGCTAATTGGGCAGAACTTTTATTATCTGCTTGCTGTTTGACAATCCCATTTTGCGTCACCATTGTATTGTAGTGATCACTAAAAGTCAGTCCTTCATCATCTTTAGTATTAGCTAACCGGGCAATATTAAAGGCTAAGGTCCCATCCCCAGCTGGGCTAGTACTATCGGCACCAACTTTTAGCGTTTGCGCATTATTAACTAAATCGGCATTAACCTTTAAATTTTGCGCATAGTCATAGTTCGCATCATAGGTTGTAAATTTAGAACTAGCATCAGTCTTCCCCGGTAGCGTATAAAATTGTTGTTGCCCATTACTTGGGGCTAGCGCACTATTAATCTGCTTACCAATTTGATACGCTAAATCATTTAACTGCCCCCGGCGGGTAGCAATATCACCCATCGCAGCTTGTAGCCCTTTAATCTGGCCATCACTACCTACGGGTCCTGTCGCTTGCCCACTAGCATCAACTAGGACGACTTGGCCAACTTGGGTATTAGTCGTCGCTAACGCAGTCGTTGTATTGACATCGCTCGTTGCCGCATAGACGTTGTCTGCATCTTTAACGACGGCCATGGTCAAAGGCTGCTTGGTTGGATCACTACCATCAAGAACTGTTTGCCCACTCAAAGTAACCGTAGCACGGCCATTAGCATCAAAAGTAGCGCCAATATCTGTAATACCTGATAAGTCTTTTAATAATGTATCTCGCCGATCAAGTAAATCATTTGGTGAAGTCCCACCGACACTAGCAGTAAAAATTTGTTTATTAACATCAGCAAGCTGACTGATTTTACTATTAAAATCCAGAGCGTTTTTCGTGATTGACGTCAACGTATTATCACTCAGTTTATCCATGTTATTAGCTAGCTGGTTAATTGAGTTCGTCAAAGTACTCGAGTTTTGGACCACCAAAGTTTTAGCGGTCGCCATGTCGGGATTATTCGCCAAATTTGTCCAATTATCAAACATTGTATTCATTTGACTAATAACTCCATTATTCGATGGCTCATTAAATAATGATTCTAATTGTCCAAGGACGTCTGATTTTTGGGTGTAATTATTATACGTTCCATTAGCTGTCCGGACTTGACTTTGAACAAACGAGTCGACAATTCGGTCAACACTGCTAGCCTTTACGCCCGTCCCAATTTCCCCCACACCGGCCATATGGTAGGGTAACTGGGTCTCTAAATGAACCCGTTGCCGTGAATAGCCGTCGGTATTAGTATTAGCGATATTGTGACTTGAAGTTTGTAATGCCAATTCATTGGCGCTCATCCCCCCAGTCGCTGTTCCTAGCGTTCCAAATAATGACATAAATTACTCCTTACACTTCCCGATCAACTAGCATCGTTTGTACTGGTTGCGCTGGTTGTTTATATTTTGAATACGTTCCACTGGCGGGTTGCATATTATTTTTAATGGTCGTCATTAACATATTTTGATAGCTCATCGCTTGTTGGGTTAATAACAAATTTTCCGCTTGTTGGGTTTGAATCTCGCTGATTAACTGTTGCATCGTTGGCGTTATAGCCGCTTGATACTGTTCAAAAACAGCCACAAAGGTTTCCTTTTGACTAACGATGGCAGCTAATTTAGCCGTTTGATTTTTAATTAAGATTGTTTTTTCTTTACGAAGAATCCGTAAAAACCGGCGTAAATGGTTTTCAAATTCTTTTGCTAACATAGTTATTTACCTTTTTGATTCCTAATTTCATTCATCATCTTACCAGCAATGGCTTTAGCATCAATTTGGTAAGAACCGTCTTTAATAGCGGCTTTTAGGGCAGCTACTTTAGCCGTATCAACTGCTTCGGCTTGCTTACTTTGATCAATTTTTTGTGCTGTTGCCGATAAATCTACTTCATCAGTCGCCTTATTGCTTACTTGGGCCGCCGTTGTTTTTTTAGTATTTTCAGCTTGGTTTTGGTTATCAATTTTAAATTGTTCTTTATTATATTCAGTAAATGCTCGATTTATTTTCATTTTTATTCTCCACTTCGTTAAAATCATTTAACGTCTCATATTATATTATCGACAGTTTGTAACAAAATTAAAGTAAAAAATACAAAAAGAGTGCGACAATCCTCGGTTGAAATACACTGAACAAAAAAACACATGCTAATTATTAATTAACATGCGCTATTTTGGCTTGTACTGCTTAAAGTTACTATTTACCTAAATTTTACTTGATCTTAAATTTACGACTAATCTCACGTAAACCATCGGCAACATTCCGTAAATCAGCCACATTATTGGTAAATTCATCCATTGTCGCAAGAACTTCTTCTGAATTGGCTGAAACTTCTTCTGTCCCAGCAGCATTTTCCTCCGTTGATGCGGAAATATTTGCTAAATTACTAATAACTTGCTCTTGAATTTTTTCAATTCGGCCACTTGCTTCATTGACCTGCGCTATTTTCTCAATTAATTGCTGACTGTGGGTAAAGACTGCATTAGAACTAGCTAACGCCTCATTAATTAATTGTGATTGTTTTTCACCACCCGCAACCGAGGCTGAAGTTTGGGCCACCATTGCTGCTGATTTATCCCGAATTTGACTGATAATAGTTTCAATTTCCTTGGTAGACGTTTTACTTTGTTCTGCCAATTTACGAATTTCAGCCGCCACAACAGCAAAGCCTTGTCCCGCTTCCCCAGCACTTGCAGCTTCAATTGAAGCATTTAGGGCTAATAAATTAGTTTGACGTGAAATATCATTAATCACTCCAATAATCTTATTAATATTTTGGATATCATTATTCATATCTTCCATACTTTGCATCAATTGAGTCATTTTTAAAATTTCAGCTTGCCAATTCGTATTAACATTCGTTGTTAAATCAATATTATCCTGATTTAATTTACCCGCGGCCGCCGTTTGGTCATTCATCTGGGCCATGTTTTGATGTAATTCTTCAGTTACATGGGCTAATTGTTGGACTTGTTCGACACTTTTTTCAGTTTCTTGCGCCTGACTACCTGTCACTTCGGCAATCCCAGTAATTGTTTGGGCGACTTCTTCGGTTGCTGAATTTGTTTGTTTAGATAATTCAAGTAAGTCATCACTCCCCTTAGCGACATGGTTACTTTGCTGTTGGACTTCTTTAATCAAAGCACCAATTGAATCAATCATGTCATTGTAATCAGCAGCTAGTTGGCTTAATTCATGCCCATTTGCTTTAGGTAAAATCGTCATAGTCGCTACTTGATCCAATTTAGATTCGTAATGATCAAGAGGTCCAATTTTTTCTAAGACACCATCACCAACTTGTTCAAAATGTTTTTTAAAGTGCGCCAAAACTTGACGGATAAAGCGGGTTAACCCGATTGCATAGAGAATTACAATAATCAACATGATAATTGCCACAATTATAAAAGCCTTAACTAGCCCAGATAATTCCTGTTTGAATTCACTCTGAGCAACGCGCGCAAAACTCCACGTTGTACTATTTTGACCATCTTTATTATAGTAAATTTCATTAGTTCGATTATCACCCTTTAACCGAATAATTCCTTGCAAATTTTTAGCATTTTTCAGTGCTTTGAACACACGGTCATTACTAATATTTTTACCATCACGATACGCTTTTTGCGTCTTAGTACCAATTGATGCAACTACCGTTCCTTGATTAGTAACTAATGTTGCTGACCCTGTCCGTCCAACTTTTAGCGCCTTGGCAATTCTAACCACAGCATTATATGAAACATCAATTGATAAGATACCTTTTTGATGCCGCTTATTTTCGACAACCATTGATACCGTTGTTATTAATTCATTTGTGTCAGCATCACGATAGGTTGCGGTCCAAACTGGTTGACCGCCTTGTTGCATTGCTGCTTGATACCATTCCCGATTTCTTGGATCATAGCCAGCTGGTAAAGGTGATGTGGATACAATCTTACCATTGGTGCGCGCAAAACTTACATATCTAAAGTCAACATCCCCAGCTTTTTTTAACGCTAACAATGTTGTTTTAATATTCTTCATTTGAAAATTTTTACCCTTAAAAACTGCTAAATTAGCCATTTCTGTTAGTTCTGTTTGCGTTTTATCGCGCAAATTATTTTTAGCCTGCAGCATGACATTCACCGCACTATGCTTATCAACATTTACGCGATCATATAACAAACTACGGGTTGTACCATATGAACTAAGTAACATGACAATCATGGGCACTAATGCCGTACCCAATAGGGTTACCATAATTACCCAACCAATACTCTTCTTGTTTTGCTTCATGATATACTCCCTAAAAATAATTTAGTAATTTATCTTTCCACCTATTTAATCAATCATTCTCTAAATTTTATATCGGTAATGTTTATATTTTTTTAATATATTCATGAATAAAATATCCAGCTCATAGCCTTAATTAGTTATGTCAGGCTACATTTTCGCGATTTTTCAAACACCAAATGGTGCTAGCAATCCACCAAAAAACGCATGCTAATTATTAATTAACATGCGCTATTTATGGATTTGCTTAGTGCTCGTATTTTAATTGGTCGTGGTCGGACTCTGTTTTGAAACATGTTCCAACCACCAAAACTTTCCGCCTAACCTAAAATTACTCATACCGTAAACCACGCTATCTCGTAATTTCTAGTTGGTGCTCAAGTTCTCCCGTGGTTGTCGCACTCTGTTTTGAAACGTGTTCCAAGCAAAAAATCATTCTCTTAAGCTTAATTTTTTGGCAGCCTAGCGGCTACTGCTAAAATTAGTGCTTAATGCTCATGTTTTAAACGTTGCTTGTCGCACTCTGTTATTTTTCTAATTTAAACTTACTTGCGAGGCCTTTTAGCTTAGCTGCCACATCCCGTAAATCAGATACATTATTAGTAAATTCGTCCATGGTTGCAAGGACTTCTTCTGAATTAGCTGATACTTCTTCTGTACCAGCCGCATTTTCTTCTGTCGAAGCTGAGATATTCTCGAGATTCTCCAACACTACGTTTTGAATATCTTCAATTCGTTTACTTGCTGCTTCCACTTCTTGAATCCCAGCAATCATTTCTGAACTACGATCAAAGACTTCTTGTGATGATTCCAAGGCACGTTTAATTAAGTTCGTTTGCTTTTCACCACCCGCCACTGAGGCTGAAGTTTGTTCAACCATTTGGGTTGATTTATCACGAATCTGCCCGATTATTGTTTCAATTTCCTTGGTTGAGTCCTTACTTTGTTCGGCAAGTTTACGAATTTCAGCCGCCACGACCGCAAAGCCTTTACCAGATTCACCCGCACTCGCTGCTTCAATCGAAGCATTCAATGCTAACAAATTAGTTTGCCGTGAAATATCATTGATAACACCGATAATCTTATTAATGTTTTGAATATCACTATTCATATCTTCAACACTGTGCATTAGTGCTTCCATTTTGGCTAGTTCGGCTTGCCAATTTGTATCAACATCCGTTGTCACCGTAATATTTTCGTTATTTAACTCGGCAGCTTCTTGCGAACGGTTACTCATGGTTTCGACATTATCGCGTAATTCCGCCACCACATTAGCAAGTTGTTGTACTTGATCGACGCTCTTTTCCGTTTCTTGAGCTTGACTACCTGTCACTTCTGCAATTCCCGTAATTGTTTGCGCTACTTCTTCAGTGGCTGTATTTGTTTGTTTTGAAAGATCAAGTAAGTCATCACTACCTTTAGCGACATTATTACTTTCAGTTTGCACATTTTCAATCAAACCACCCACGGCATCAATCATTTTATTGTATTGGACGGATAATTCATTCAGTTCGTGGCCATTTTCAATCGGCGCCATCGTCCGAGCCACTATATTATCTAGACTACCACGGACTTTAGCTACTGGTTTAACTCGTTGTAATTTACCAGCACCAATTTGTTCAAAGTGTTTCGTAAGATGTGCCACAAATGTGCGAACAAACTTAACAATTAAACCAGCATACAAGAACATACCGACTAACATGATGATGGCAACAATGGCAAAGGTCTTTAATAGACTATTTAACTCGGTATTAATTTCATTAGGGGCAACTTGAGCAAAGGCCCAACTTTTACTATTTTGACCACCCTTATCAAAGTAAACCTCACCAACTCGAGCAACACCTTTAGGTCTAATTACACCAGACTGTTTATTACTAGCAGCAATTTGTTTATAAATTGCCGAGTTAGCAATACTTTGCCCATCTTTATACACGATGTTCCCTGTCTTACCCTCAGATGAAATTACGGTTCCAGTACTAGTAACTAACGTTGTTGAACCAGTCCGCCCAATCTTTAAGGCTTTAACAACTTTATCGATCGTATTGTATGAAATATCGAGTTCTAATACCCCTATCTGATTTGCTTTATTACGCACCACCATTGAAACTGTTGTAACTAATTTACCAGTGATTTTATCTTTATGTGCTGGCATCCACACCGCTGTTCCATTTGCGATAACCGCATTTTTATACCATGGCCGCACCCGCGCATCAAAATTAGCTGACACATCATCAGTAGAAGCCATTTTACCGTTTGAATTTGCAAACGATAGTGTTAATAAATCAACATCCCCATCAGCTTTTATCCCATTTAAAGTAGTTTTTATTGCTTTCATATCATATTTATTACCCTTAAATATTGCTAAATTAGCAATGTTACCCAATTCTTTTTCAGTTTTGGTTAACATATTATTTTTAGCTGCTAAAATTACTGATGTGGCACTTTGTTTATCGATATTAACTCGCTCATACATTAAACTCCGCATGCTTGCGTAGGAACTAATTAACATTACTATCATCGGAACAATAGCAATTGCTAATAGCGACGTAACAATTATTTTATTAATACTTTTTTTCCTCATACTAGGTTGAACTCTTTGATTCATTATTATCTCCTCAATATATCAAAATTGGTTTCTCTAACATACTATCGGTAGCCTATCTTTTTTATTTAGGATATTTTTACAAGTTTTATGCATTAATTAACGGTAAAATTACATTAAAAATTTAATTTTATACATTATTCAAAAAACACGACAAATTTAAAACGCTTACTTAAGCTTTTAAATAACTTTATTTTTTCTTATTTAAATTATAAAAAAGCAATACTACTTACTACTAAAATTTATTTTTTATCTTAGTTAATCTGAATAAATGGACTTAATTTTTATAAATAATTATGCTATGCCAAAAAAGTGGTCAATTTGAAAATAATTAACCACTTTTTTGTATATAGTTTTTGACACTTAAGAATTAAGCTAATTTTAATATTTCTAATAATTAACTATCATCATTCAAACATTTAATTATTTATATTTTTTTGATAATATACGCTATTTTTCTAGCTTAAATCTTTCAGTTAATCCTTTTAATTTAGCCGCTATATCTCGTAATTCAGATACATTATTGGTAAATTCATCCATGGTTGCCAGAACTTCTTCTGAATTAGCTGATACTTCTTCTGTGCCAGCGGCATTTTCTTGGGTTGAAGCCGAAACATTTTCTAAGTTTTCTAGTACTACATTTTGGATTTGTTCAATCTGCTTACTTGCTGTTTCAACAGCTGTGATTCCTGCAACCATTTCTGCACTGCGTTCAAAGATTTCTTGTGATGATTCCAAGGCACGTTTAATTAAGTTCGTTTGCTTTTCACCACCCGCCACTGAGGCTGAGGTTTGTTCAACCATTTGCGTTGATTTATCACGAATTTGGCTAATAATATTTTCAATTTCTTTCGTTGAATCCTTGCTTTGTTCCGCCAATTTACGAATTTCAGCGGCTACCACTGCAAAGCCTTTACCAGATTCGCCAGCACTCGCTGCTTCGATTGACGCATTCAAGGCTAATAAATTAGTTTGCCGTGAAATATCATTAATCACCCCGATAATTTTATTGATATTTTGAATATCGTTATTCATATCATCAACACTGTGCATCAAGGCTTTCATTTTAACAATTTCAGCTTGCCAATTATTATCAACATCTGTCGTAATTGTAATATTTTCGTTATTTAAGGCTGATGACTCTTGGCTCTTAACATTCATTGCATCAACATTAGTTCTTAATTCATTAACTACCGTTGCTAATTGTTGAACTTGTTCAACACTCTTTTCAGTTTCTTGGGCTTGGCTACCGGTAACTTCTGCAATCCCTGTAATTGTTTGGGCCACTTCTTCAGTCGCTGTATTAGTTTGTTTAGCTAATTCTAAAAGATCATCGCTGCCTTGCGCAACGTTATCACTTTCAGTTTGCACTACTTCGATTAAATTACCAACCGAATCAATCATCTTATTGTATTGGACTGACAATTCATTTAATTCATGCCCATTTTCAGTTGGTGTAACCACCCATTCAACTAAGTTTTGCATATCACCACGTTGCGTTTTAACAACTGGTTTTACTTTTTGTAAATTACCATTTCCAATTTGCTCGAAATGTTTAGTAAAATGCGCAACTAAATTTCGGACAAATTTTACTAATGACAATGAGAAAATAATAATAATAATCAACATAACTATTGCAACTATTGCAAAGGATTCTAGTAGACCATATAATTCCCTATTAATTTCATCCCGATCAACCCGGGCAAATGACCAAGTTACACTGGTTGGTGATGATTTATCAAAATAAATCTCACTAATTCGGCCTTGACCCTTAATTTTAACAATACCATGGATTTTATTACTACTTGAAATAGCCTTAAAAATTTTAGTATTCGCAATATCTTGACCATCTCGATATACTAATTTTTTGCGGGCCCCTTCTGAAGCAATCACTAAACCTTGTCTAGTTACTAAGGTTGCACTTCCAGTTCGGCCAATATTAATTGACTTAATTATAGGATTAATACTGTTATACGAGACATCAACGGCCAATACTCCTACTTGATTATTAGCATTCCGGACAACTAATGATGCTGTAGTCACAAAACGACCTGTCGCAGCATCTTGATAGGCTGGTGTCCAATAAATGCCATTATTTTGACTTATTGCCCCCTTATACCATTCTCTAGTCAAAGGCGAGTAGCCAGTTGGTAATTTAGCATTGGCCACCATTTTACCACTCGTCGTCCCAAAGCCCAGATTAATAATATCAACATCCCCCTCAGCTTTTATATAATCTAAGGTCCGCTTAATTTCCTTCATGTTGTAGTTTTTATTTTTAAATATTTGTAAAGCTGCTATGCGTTTAATTTCTTTTTCAGTTGTTGTTCTTAAATTATTTTTTGCAGCTAAAACAACTGACGTGGCACTTTGTTTGTCAATATTTACTCGATCGTATAGTAATCCGCGTGTTGTTGTATAAGAACTTATCAGCATTACAATCATTGGTATAATCGATAATCCTAACAAAGTTATTATAATTACTTTGGCAATACTTTTCCGCTTTCCGTACTCCATTAAATTTACTCCTCAATCATTTCTCTTAGTTTTCATACCAATATTTAATCGGTAACTTTAATAAACGGTTTAAACAATTACCGTTATTATGTTATAAATAATTTATTAATACAGTTTTATGTATAGAATGCGACAATTACCGTTAAAACTACGAGCACTAAGCAAATAATTTGTAGTGGCTTGGAAAGTCGCAAAAATTATAGCTTAGGTGAGTAGTTTGGTGGTTGGAGCACGTTTAATCAGAGTGCGACAATTACCGTTAAAACTACGAGCACTAAGCAAATAATTTGTAGTGGCTTGGAAAGTCGCAAAAATTATAGCTTAGGTGAGTAGTTTGGTGGTTGGAGCACGTTTAATCAGAGCGCGACTACCACTGTTTAAACTACGAGCATATTTAACCAAACAATACGGTTGTGACATAACTATTTATGTTAGGCTAAATTCCGTAAAACCATGTTTTAAAAGTCAAAAAAATACCGAAAATTTCAATAACAAGTTAGCCACTTGGACAAAATAAATTGAATCCAAGTGATATCAGTATTTGAAGTTTATAAATATGTCTTTAAGCGCCA
>NZ_JAFBDN010000023.1 GCF_016908275.1 Periweissella beninensis
GACATTCGCAAATTTGTATATCTTAGGTACAAATCCTAAGACCCTTACACATTTGATTGTCAAAACTTTATTCAGTTTTCAAAGATCTACTTGATAAATTAACTTTATCAACAATTAATTATTATACACATCAATCATTTATAAGTCAACATTTTTTATTTTTTGTTGACTTATAAATATTTTTTAAGCTTAAGAAAAACATTTTCTTGTAAGCTCTTTAAATATAATACCAAATATTTTTTATAATGCAAAGCTTTTTTTATTTTTTTAAACAAAAAATTCTTAGTTATGTGAACGTAGTGAAAAATACCTTCAACATAATTACTAAGAATTCTTTATATATATTAATTTAAAAGTTTTCCTGGTTAATCTAGCCGTGCACGAAGCTCTTTTGTCTTTTCTTCATAACCCGGTTTCCCTAATAACGCAAACATATTTGTTTTATAAGCTTCAACCCCAGGTTGATCAAATGGATTTATCCCATTAAGATATCCTGAAATTCCCACAGCAATTTCAAAGAAATAAATTAAATATCCCAAAGAAAATTCATCTTGCTTTTCAATTTCTACAATCATATTAGGAACACCACCGTCAACATGCGCTAAAACAACTCCTTGCATAGCAGTATCATTAACATATGACATATTTTTACCTTGTAGATATCCTAATCCATCTAAATCTTCTGTCATTGTAGGTACAATATGATCACTAACAGGTGTTGCCACCTTTAAAATAGTTTCCATTAAATTACGTTGGCCATCTTGAATATACTGCCCTAATGAATGTAAATCTGTTGAAAAATTAGCAGATGAGGGATAAATCCCCTTATGATCCTTACCTTCTGATTCTCCTTGTAATTGTTTCCACCATTCAGCAAAGTATTGTAATGTTGGTTCCCAATTAATAAGTAGTTCAGTATTATAACCCTTGCGATATAAAATATTACGCATCGCTGCATATTGATATGCACCATTTGTTTTCAAATCAGCATTTCCATAATCCTCTGATGCTTGTCTAGCCCCTTTCATTAATTGATCAATATCAGCACCTGAAGTTGCAATTGGTAATAATCCAACTGCTGTCAATACTGAGAACCGACCACCAACTGCATCTGGAACAACAAACGTTTCATAATTTTCAGCATCTGCCTCAGTTTTCAAAGCACCACGTTTAGCATCTGTAGTAGCATATATTCGTTTAACTGCCCCTTGCTTACCATATTTCTTTTCAAGTAACTCTTTAAAAATCCGAAAAGCAATCGCTGGTTCAGTTGTTGTTCCTGATTTGGAAATTACATTTACAGAAAAATCACGATCACCAATCACCTTAATTAAGTCATTAAGATATGCTGGACTAATTGAATTACCGACAAATAAGATCTGTGGATAGTCTCGTTGTGAATCGGGTAAGTAATTGTAAAAATATTCATGTAAAAAATCAACAGCTGCCCGAGCACCCAAGTATGATCCACCAATGCCAATAACTACCAAAACATCTGAATTTGCTTGAATATTTTTAGCTGCTTTTTTAATTCTAGCAAATTCATCCTTATCATAATCTGTTGGTAAGTTAACCCAACCTGTGAATTCTGAGCCCACACCAGTTCCTTGACGTAGTTCTTGATCAGCAGCACTGACCATTGCTTGCATTTGTCCTAATTCGTGATCATTAACAAAGTTCAAAACGTTTGAGTAATCAAATTTAATACGTGCCATCATAAAGCCTCCTGAATTTATCTGATGGCTAAATTATAATACAAAAGCGCTTACATTACTATAGGTATAGACCTTTTATCTTAAATTTTATTCTTTTTTACTTAACATATTCAATTTATATATATACTTTGTGTTCAGAATTAAACTTTTTTACGCAAAATTTTTCATACCATTCATGACCATCAACTTAGCCATTATTAATTAATTTAGTAGACTATTACTATTAACAATAGTAAAAAAACGACGGAAGTTATAAAGTTCCGTCGTTTTTTACATTTTGCCACCTGTTTCATTTATCCTTTGCTATACTCTACTATTTACATTAGTCAAGTAAACGATGTAAATCATACTTTTTAAGTATCTTAATTAATTTCTTAGCATAGTTAGGGTCAGTAGCATAGCGATTTACTAACGCCTTAGCAGCTTGTTTATAGTTTTTAGCATTCTTTTTCCATGTTCCCGCATAATAATTTTTATTAAAGCTAGGTCCATTACGTAGTTTCTTAGCATTATCTGCAAATGAATCCTCTGCTGTCGGATATTTCCTAAAATTTGCTTTAATATAGTACCATCCCCTACTAGCTGAATGTTCTGCGGTTAACATTTTAACCGACTTACCATTGTAAGTTCCTTTCATTCCAAAAAAATTATTACCTTGCATTGATAAAATAGAAGTTCCCCATGCACTTTCTAGGCCTGCTTGTGCCATTTGAACAGAAGCATATAATCCATATTTACGCGTTACCTTAGTAACATCACTAGCATATTTACTAATAAAGCGTTGTTCTAATGTCGGATTAGCAAAACTTATATTAGTTGCATAATTTTTTTTGTATAAATTTTAACTAACTTTTTATTAGCACTAATATAACCACCTGAAACCTTTAAGCGTGGTGTTTTCCCATCAGACCATTCAATAGCATTAACCGTTAAAATATGATAAGCACTATATTTTTTTATTCTTTTTTTAAAATTAACATCCTGATAAATGTTTATATTTTTTTAAGTTATTATTTTCTTTTTATTAGCTAAAATTAAATAATTTTTTGCTTTATTACTCTTGGTGTTAATAAAATAATCGATATTAGCAGTAATATAGCCCTGATTTATTTTTATACGAGGGGTTTTACCGCTACTTTCTTGAAGTTGCTTCACTGTTATTTTAGTATTAGCTTTCATTACACCAATTTTTTGATTACTAGCAAATTTAGTCGACTTATAAATATTAGCTTTTTTTATTAATATCAAACTTTGGTTCTCTTGGACGTATTTAGCTGACTTAGCTAATACGTCATATTAAAGCTCATAATCCCTACAATAAAAGTTAGCGTGATAACTATTTTTTTCATTATATTCTATAATTTCACTTTCTTTAAAAATATACCATTAGATAACTTAACATTTTAAGATTACAACCTTATTACGGTTTCAAATAAATATTACCACTAGATGATTGCAATCTACTGCTATATTTATTTTTACTGATCAAATACCAAAAAAAGATAATCTTAACCTCCTAAAGGCAAAGACTATCTTAAGACACGTATATTGCTAATTAATCACTAACACAGTTAAAAAATAAAACATTGTATTTTTTATCATTATCTATTTAATAGTATTAATACTATTGTATATAGCATAATTAACTTATCGATACTAATCGCTTACGCAAATCATTATTTAAAATAATCTACGCCATACTTTTTTTAGATAAGGTATTTTTCTCTTTATAAAAAGATTAATAGCTTGCCTTGCTGGCATTCCTAACTTAGTTTGACTATGAATTAAATTTTGCTTTGCTAGGATTGCTTGATAAACACGTTTTGAATTATTCTTATCCATTAAATTAAAGTATTTTTCTCGCATACTAGCAAACTCATCTTTTTCCTGAAAATCATTATTAATATATTCTACAATTTTATCAATTGTTTCTGTTGCAGAAAAAGTCACATCACCAAACAATTCGGTAGTAAAGTCTAACGAAGAACCCTCATATGTTAGATATTTTTCCTGATCAAATTGATAAAAAATTGTTGGCTTTTTTAAATAAAACATTTCCCATAACACTGATGAGTAGTCAGAGATCATTAATGAACTTTTCATAATCATTTCATCCATTGGCACTTCAAGAAACTCATAAGCATCAATTATCGTGGTATCTATATCAAATAAATGGATATAATCTTTAAATTTAGGATGCATAAAAAAAGCTATTCTAGCATTATGTGCTTTTAATAGGTCTTTTAACCTAGGATTATTTAAAAATGCTTGGTATTCCAAATAAAATTCAGATTGTTTAAATAAATCATCTGGCATCCCCGCCATCCAATTTCGCCATGTTGGCATCACAAAAATTTGCTTAAAATTAATCTCCGATTGTTGATTTTCCATGACATCCCATCGTGGTAATCCAGTCGCGACAACTTCATTATCATCAAATCCCCATTCATTAATTGCCAAATGTTTTTTTTCCCATTCACTAGGTGCCATAACTAAATCAAATTGACCTGCTGATTTATAAAAATCCTTAACTTTCTTAATTCCATTCACACCATGTTGTAAATATACCAATTTTTTATTAGCAATTACTCTTCCCATTGGTGTTTGCCTTTGCAACAGATTATAAGCATTTCTACGGGTATCAGATGAAATTAACGTATCTGCAGCAAATAAATAAACAAAGTATTTAAATGACATGTATGGCAAAACACGTTCCTTTTTATCTGCTAAAAAATGATACTCTGGTGAAGTTTTATCAATTACATAATAATAGTCATCTTTTAATTTATTTTGATATACATAATTAAAAAAGTGATATCCACTATCATGTGCTGATTGTGCCATTTTTTCATAGCCAATCCAAATTTGTTTTTTTTGTAAATGGCTACCGAAAAATTTAACATACCAATATGCCACGTGCTCAATGAAATAGTTTTTAGTATTTTCAAAAGATTCACGATGCCTAAATACAAACGATAAACTACCACGTTTTGTTAGATATGGATAAAATATATCATTATTTATTGCGATTTGTTGGCGTATCGGTTGTTGCGAAATTTTGTATTTCACATTCTCAGTTGCTTTAGCTACCCTAAGATAAAATTGTTCACCATCTAATTGTATCTTTAAATACATATCCCAATATAAAGCAATTAAGTTAAGCTTTACTACCTGAGTTGATACAATCAACTTGGATGTATTTTTTTGATCAATCTGTATATCCAATATTCGTTCATTAAATTCATCTGGATTTCTTTGAATAATAACGGGCGTAAATTTGAAGTTGCTAGTGGATAAATTATTAACATTAATAACCAATTTAAATGTATTTTTATTTTTTTGATAATTTTCGATTACGGGATTAATTTGATATCGTTCTTTAATTAAATTGCCCATCGTATCTTTACTTAATGCAAAATTTCGATTTTTTGTTAAATATAATTGAAAACCTTTATAGTTAAAATTAGTTGGGTTATCTTGCCTAAACAAATGGATATAACGTTCTTGATTAAGAATTGGCAAATCATCTGAAAAGTATACTTTTTTTAATTTCCAATCAATATTATTATTAGAAACTAGCAAAAATAAGTCCCATCTACCATTACCACTGTTTTCAAGCTCATCTTGCAAAAAACTACTGATATTAAAACGATATTTTACTTTCTGCTTTATTTCTAAATTATCACTTTCAACAATATGAAACTCCGAACTTTTACGTTTTTTGAGGATTAGTACTGCTATTCCCACTGCTTCATCTAGTACTATGTTTAAAAATTTATTCTGTTCAACCGAAATCCTTGCATTAATTTGTTGACCCTTGTAATTAAAATCAATTTCACTCGGTATAATAATTTTATTTTGTTTTTTAGCCAACTTATTTAAATTTAAAACCCTAGCATATTTAGTTTCATCAAGTAATTCTTCCGGAATCCGACTATAAGTCATATTGCCATTTAAACTGTTAATTACCAATACATTTTGTTCCCAAACATCTACATCTAATTTATGAACATGATCATATTTTATTAGCTCTTTTCTTTTATCAAAAAACCTAATTTCTTCATCTAAAAAATAGTCATTTTGATCTAAATTAATTTCTATTCTATTTTTATAACGTTTATAGTTTACTTCTTGATTAGCTACAAACACATTTTTAATTGCTTGTGCATCATCTGAAACAATAATCCGGTTCCCTTTCAATTCAAAGCTCAAGCTTTCAGACATGCTTATTATCCTCCAATTTATCATCATCCTTAGAATGATTTAATGCATTTATCGCTGCTAGAATCCGAGCACTATTTGCATGATCATTTGCAATAAAATATTGCCTATGTAACATTAATTGGTGATCAGTTAACTTAAAGTTATTAACGAGATTTTTTTCCATTGCTGCCAATAATTCAACATTATTCGTAGCCCGCAAGCCAAATAATTCCTGATCCATATCAAGATAGCTTCCCCAGGTTTCTAAATATCTTGATACATCAAATTGATAGAAAATAACTGGTTTTTTCATATAAAACATATCCCAAGCTACTGAGGAATAATCAGTAATCATCAATGAAGCTTTCATAATTTCTTCATTAACTAAGACATCCCCGAATTTATATATAACATAATGCTTTTGATCGATAGTTGTGAAATTATCAATATAATCTTTAAATTTTGGATGTAGGAAAAAGACTAGCTTCATATTATTTTTTTGCAAGAAGGCTAAAATTTGTGGATTTTTTAAAAGAGATTCATATCTTTGAAAATATTCTGTTAATTTAAAATCTTCACCCGGTAAGTCCTCTAACCATGTTCGCCAAGTAGGCATTACAAAAATACTTTTCATTGTATTTTGCTGACTTTTATCAACTAATAAATCCCACCGTGAAAAGCCAGTAGTTGCAATTTTATCATTCGGATAATTCCAATAATCATGAATAATTCTTCGCTCATTATCAGATGTGGCAATTACTAAGTCAAAGCCCCCACGATTAGGTGTATTTTTAAAGTAATCAGTCTTTTTAAAAGCTGTAACCCCATGTTGTAAAAAAATAGCTTGCTTACTTTTAATAATATTATACATATACCCAGATCGAATACGTAAACTATAAACATGTCTTCTTATTTCTGAACCAATTAATTTTTCTGAACGCAATAAGTATAAATAATATTTAAAAGTACCATGCACTAAGAGTTTTTTAGGATACTTTTCTTTTACTTTATGATAATCAGGTGATGCTTTACTTAAAACGTAATAAAAATCGGGATATAAATTATTTTGCATAACATAATCAAAAAATGCATAGCCATTATCTTGAGCTGTCATCGAAAATTTTTCAAATCCTAACCAAATTTTTTTACTATTAAACGGTAAACGCTTGGTTAACCTAAAATAAAATTCTGCTAATTTTTGATTTAGCATCGCACCTTTTGTTTCTACTGCCTCCATGTCTCTAATCATAAAAGCCAATTCTTTACCATAAGTAATATAAGGTGCAACAATTTGATTATTTGCCTGATTAACAAGACTATATTTAAGGTAATTTCGGGTTATCCGCCTTTGAACACGTTGCCCAACTTTATCAACTTTTACTCTTTCCAAGCCCACACCAAAATCCAATAACAAATATAAGTCCCAATATAGTGAATAAAACTCTTGCCAATCCATCATTAATAATGCTTTAACTTGCCAAGCCGTTCCATTGCCTTTAAGCTTCTTTTGCTTAGTTATTAGTAATTCAACACTATGTGTAAATAAATCTGAACGTAATTGCATTACAACTTTACTAATTTCAAAATGATCTTTTGCCGATACATTCATTGTTAATTGTGTTTTCCCCGTCAAGGTCTTATCAATTGAAAACACCATCGTTTTTAGCTGATGGTTAAGTTTAGTTGCTAAGTAATCCTTTTGAATACTTACACTAACAAGATCTTTTTTTGTCTCTTTAATGTCAATTCGCTTTTGCTCAATTAATTGATAATTTGGTAACTGACTGTCACTTATTCTAAAATTAATATCGATATTAAATTTATTAATTTGTAAATTAAGTCCTAAAATCCGCCGTAATATTCGTGGCCAATTTTTAAGATCATCTTGCTCAATTTCAAAAATTAATTGGGGTAACATTGCCTTTACATTAATTATTTTACGACTAGGCCCGTTACCTAAAAAGCCAGTTATCACTCCAGCACTATGCTTAAATAGCCAACTTGAGTGTGCTAATTCAACCCCAATTTTTGTAGCTTTTAACTGTATATTTTTAATATTAGTGATGGTTAATAATGTATTATCTGTAAATAAAATACTATTATCAAAATATTCATGTTGCCAACCATGTAAATCAATCAGCTCAAAATCCGTTACCATAGCTTTCTTTAACTTCACTGCATCTATCGTTTCTGCAGTAATTAGTAAATATTCATAGCGCGTCTTTTCTTTTTCAAAAACTATCCTAAATTGTATTAAATCCCCTGGTAATATATATTCTTTAAGCTGTTTTGCTGCAATTACCAATTCATTACTTTCATTAACTTGATAATTGAACTCTCTTTGTGGCATTTTCAATGAACTAACACTAATTTGGCCATATTTAGGCCAAATTGTTTTAGTATTTAAAATTATTAAACTTAGCTTTGTATCAAATTTAATTTTATCTATGACAATCTTTTTGACTTTTTTCTCCATATCTATTCCTTTATTTTTATATTTGCTTGCTGATAATTATCAAATGATCCAAATATCAATTCTTCAAGGGGTTTCACAATAAAGTTAGTTAACCACACAATTAGTGATCCCACGCTAAATATAATTATCGTAATTAAAATCGCATATGTTAAAATCTGCCAAGCATCAGTAAACTGTTGAGCATTAACAACTCGCCACAACCACTTATGACTAATAGTATTACTTTGTAGTAAGTAAACACCAAAAACATTTGCAGCTAATGTATTAATAAACTTACTATATGGGATATGTAAGCGTAAAAAAATTAATAATATTAGCACTGCTAAGCTTAGTGATAACGGACTCATTGGTGCATTTGCAAGACGTGTATTACTTATCCCAATACTTCTTATAAGCTTAACCAAAAAATTAGCTGGTAAACTATTAAACCAATTCATAAGTTGAATTGAGCAAACACTTAATATTCCTATCATACTAAAATAAATTAAAATAGTTCGTGTTTTGATTTTATTAAAATCTTCTGGATAAATTCTGATATAAGCACCTATAATATACACAAATATCATCCAAGTAACATCACTATAAATACTTATTTTAGGTGCCAATGTCGGCCAAATTGAACCTACAATTAACGTCAATCCTAAAAACCGCCGTAATTCTTTTTTAGTTAAACTCAAAATAAATTTATTTATAAATGGAACAAATAAGTACATAATGACATACGCTGTAATAAACCACCATTGATTATAAAAAATTGGTAAAAAAGAAATTCGCAATTGATTATAAGAAATAGGCTCACCCATTGCCCGAAATACAAAAAATAGCGCAACAGCATACAGCCAAACTTGTAGCCATAATTTACTTAATGACCGCCATTTAAAACGACTTTTAATTAAAAAATAACCAGTTATCAAAACAAAAATGTTAACCCCTAAACGACCACCTGATGCTAACCATTGCGTGGTTAACCTTGCGACATTTGCTGTTTTCTCAACATTCCAAGGTGTATGTAATGAGAGATGATTTATAATAATTAATAAAATTGCGAAAATTCTCAGTAATTCAATATTAGATTTACGTTTTTTTATTTGTACACTTGCCATTTTACGCCTCATATTTCGTTAACTTATAGTTATTTTAAGATATTTTATCAAAAAATATCGTTTTGAATTCACATAATTTAATTATCTTATAAAATACAAAAAAACGATAGTACTCCTTTTAGGTTTTCCTATCGCTCTTTCCTTCCTATTTACTCTACCTTTTACGTTCTTTTGTGATATACTCAGCAATTACATTGGTAACTTGTTGACTAGCAGTCCCTTCAGAATTAATCACAAATAAATCATTAAATTTTTGCCGTTGTTCTTTAAATGATCCATTATCCTCACCTAGACTCATATTGATTGCCTGAATTAATGTTGGTGTATCTTTTACAATTGGGCCTGGTAAATCTTTATGATAATCCATGTAAAAGCCACGAAGTTCGTCACCATAGGCATCAATGTCATAAGCATAAAAAATGATTGGCCGATTTAAAATCGCATAGTCAAAGAAAACTGACGAATAATCTGTAATTAAAGCATCACTCAATAAATATAGATCACTAATATCTGAATAATCGGACGCATTAATAACAAAATCTTCCATGCCAGTTAAGTCTAACTTATTAGCAATTAAATAATGCATCCTTAAAACTAATACATATTCATCACCCATTCTTGCCTGAAGCTCTTTCATATCAAATGGTAGCTCAAATGTATACTCGCCAATCGTTTTAAATTGATTATCACGCCACGTTGGCGCATATAAAATAACTTTTTTATTTTGTGGAATTGCTAATTTTTCTTTTAAACCTGCAATATTTTCAACATTATTTTCCAAAAATAATTTGTCATTGCGCGGATAACCAATTTCTAAAACTTTTTTATTAAAGTTGAAAGCTTGGTGAAATATATTAGTTGAATATCGATTAGGACTAATCAATAAATCCCATTTGGCAACTTCTGAAGTAAAATTGCGTTTATAACGGCGTGTATTTGTCCCAGGCATTTGAACACGAGCCATATCTGTTCCTAATTTCTTTAATGGCGTTCCATGCCAAGTTTGTAAATAAAGCTGTTCTAAATTTTTAGGCAGCCATAACGGGAGTCTTGCATTGACCACTAAAACATCAGCCATGGCAAATAACTTAATCCATTCTAGGGTCCCCCGTTTGACATAGCTTAATCCTTGTGCTTGTGCTTTTGCGATGGTCTGGTCATTAACTGACCAAACCAACTTATAATTAGGGTGCTTTAGTTTAACTTGTTCATAAATAGCCCAAGGACTATCTGATAATTGCCTACCACCAAAGCTTTCAAATACAATTGTTGGTTCGTCAAAGCGGGTATTTTGATATTTTCGATAATACCTTTTATTTTGCTTTCTTTTTTGCCGTAACCGATATTTATGATATCTTTTTTTAATTTTGTAAAATAAGCCTCGAGCTTTACGCACAACATACAATTGTTTTGCAAAAAAGCGACTACTAATAATTACCTGTCGATTAACATCTAATTTCAAATTTATCCATTGTTGTGGATTTGCTTTGTATGTACGTCTTCCTAGTTGACTTTGCACAAAATCGGCTTTGATTGATTGCCAGGAATTAGCAATTTTTATTTTTAAAGTAGCAGCATCTTGAACTAAATTAGTTATGGTCTCAATTTTAATTAATACTTTTATATTTTGTTCATCAACAATTTCCGTCGCAAACTGTTGTAATAATTCATCTTCTAAATTAAAAAGGCCTATTGGATATGCCACAATTTGCTTGTTATCTTGCTTAATAGTAATGACTGCTTGTAATTGTTTTTCAAACCATTTAACTTGTTTAGCACTAACATAGTAATCATTATTTATATTCTTAGTAATTTCAATCGTAAATAATTTATCTTCATTCACTATAGGATGGATAAAGTCATTTGATATAAACGTTAATGCTTTATCAAGTTTTTTCCTTTTTCTAAATCCCAACTTTTGTTTAGTCATTTCCACATTTTTAGCATCAAATAAATAAGCTGTCCATGTATATTTAACATTAGTTCCTTGCGGTACATCACGTAACGTTGCTTTGGCTATTCTTACTTGATTTTCAATAATTGGTAATTGTATTTCCTTTCGCTGAGGTGCATAAATTGAACCCCAATCGACTGTTAATAACAAAGTTGGTGTTTCCCATTCAGCAAATCGCCCATTAAATAACTGGAGTAAATAATAATCATCTTCATTTATAAATGATTTTATTCCTAAAATAGGGCGATATCTTTTGGCTTGTAATTCTGTTTGATCTGTCACGTCATTTCTCATTTCTTATCTTCTCTAAATTAACTAATAGTTTTCATTATAACGCAAAAATAGATTGTAATAAAATAATGATTTTATTACAATCTATTTTAATTTTCTTAAATTAAGGTTGTTGCCTAATAACTACTAAACACATGGCTTTTAAAGTTTCTTTGGGTACTACTTCGGCTTAAAAATGCTTGAATACCATTTGCAGAATTAACGGTAATATTTACAGGAACACCACTAGGTAGAAATTTAGGTGCTACTTGTGCAATGAAATTAGTAAAACTAATAATCTCTGTTTCACTATAAAATTGCGTTGTAATTGTAACTTGTTCACCGGTAATTTTTTTATTAACATATTTTGCTTGTGCTGTCACATCCGAAATTGTAGGGAAATAGTTTTCAATCTGTGATTGAAAGTTTTCAAAACTTTTATTATCATTGCTTGCATAATCACTGGTAGAACTAATTTCAGGAAAAACCTTATTTTCAACGTTCATCTTTTCCCAATTTGAGATGTTGCTAGACGTAGTTTGCGTTTTAGCATAGAATGACCCACCCACCAAACTATCATTAGCTGCTTGTTTGTACATTGCGATTGTTATGGGAACATTTTTACCGATCTTTTTAATTTTACGCATTCGTTCTACAATCAACTTAGCAACTTTTTTGCCATACGCAACACGTTCTTTACTAGTGATTGTTTGTTGATAGGTTGCCCCATACTTAATCTTTTGATAATAGTCAATTGTATTCATTGCAATTCCAATGGTAATTCCCTTTAAAACAAGACTGTTACCATTTTTTTGCATAAAATCTTGTTCCTCAATCGATTCGACATATATTGGATTACGGCTACTATTTTTTTTACCATTGTCCTTTGGATTTAATCCGGTTGGATTACTTTTAGACTTACGACCTAACCAATTGGTTAACTTAGCAGTTGTTAAATATTGTCCTTCTTGGAAAATATAATTACTTGTTGAATAATAACTTTTTGATACACCTAATAGACCATTTTCAAAACTAGTAATATTTAGACTATTTGAATTCCGATTAGCCGTTAGTCCCCGTGCTTTACTTGTTAAATAATGTCCGTTTTTGATTACACCCGCATATTCACTTTTTGATACTTGCCCCGTTGTTTGTACAGATGTCGTTTTTTTACCACTACTGCTCGTACTACTTGAACTATCATCAATATTCCCACAAGCTGCTAATACAATTATTAACACTATGCTAGCAACACCTAACAGTACTTTTTTATATTGCCTCATATTTTTACTCCTAGCTTTTATTGCATTTTTTCTATAAAAGTTTTTTCATCAATAATTTTAATTGCTAAGTCTTGCGCTTTTAATAATTTGCTCCCCGCATCTTGACCAACAATTAATAGATCGGTTTTTTTAGAAATACTATTTGTAACAATTGCTCCTTGCTCTTCTAACCATTTTTGAGCAACTGCTCGTGTTACTTCTTCTAACTTACCAGTTAATACAACTCGCTTATTACTAAACTCCGTATCATCTTTAACTTTAATGCCATTAAATTCAAAATTAACTTGTGCTGCTCGTAGTTTGGTCACTAGTTTTTGTGCTTCTATCCTTCCAAAATATTGTTCAACTGCATCACCAATTTTCATGCCAATGCCATTAATTTGCGCAATTTCTGTTGCTGATTTATGCATAATCGTCGTTAAATCGCCAAATTGTTGCGCAATTTGGCTAGCAGCTTTGATACCAACGCCACGAATTCCTAACCCAAATATTAATCTTTCAACCGAATTTATTTTGGACTGCTTAATCGCCTGTAATAAATTATTTGTCGCTGTTTCGGCAAATTTATCTAAATTAATAAGCTCATCATATCCTAATTGATAGACATCAGCTACATCTTTAATTAAACCTCTGTTAAGTAATTGTGTGATTACCTTAGGACCTAAACCATCAATATTCATTGCATTTCGGCTTGCAAAATGTGTTACTTGCTCTTTTAACTGGGCTGGGCAAGCTGGATTAATACAACGCAAAGCAACCTCATCATCAATATGTACTAAATCACTTGTACACGATGGACACTGTCTTGGAATTACATAGGGATCACTTGATACCTCTCGTTGTGCAGTCAATACTACACCTACCTCTGGAATAATGTCACCTGCTTTATGCAACATGACCTTGTCCCCAATTCGAATATCTTTGGCCATTAAATAATCCGGATTGTGTAGTGATGCTCGACTTACTGTCGTTCCAGCTAATAAAACTGGGGTCATAATTGCGGTTGGTGTAACAACCCCAGTTCTCCCCACCGTCCATTCAATATCAATAATATCCGTTTTGGCTTCTTCAGGTGGAAATTTATAAGCAATAGCCCATTTTGGTACCTTTATCGTATTTCCTAATTCATTTTGTATGGCTAGTGAGTTAACCTTTATGACGATTCCATCAATTCCATAATCTAGTTCATCACGTATACCAGTATACTCCTGAATAAATTTAGCTATTTCTTTTTTATCATGCACGACTTGATTGGTTTGGTTGACTGGTAAACCCAAGTTAGCCAATTTAGTTAACAGTTCAGCCTGGGTGGTTACTTCTAGCTTATCTGTCTCTACTGTATAATACATAAATGCACTAAGTTGCCGTTTCTTAGTAACAGTACTATCTAATTGGCGTAACGAACCGGCCGCAGCATTACGTGGATTCGCAAAGGTTGGTAAGCCTTGTTCTTCCCTTTCCTGATTAAGTTTGGCAAAAGCCTTTTTAGGCATGTATACCTCACCGCGAACTTCAATTGTCAATGGCTCAGTTAATTTTTGCGGAATCGCCTTAATCATCTTGATATTTTCAGTAACATCTTCCCCAATTAATCCATTCCCGCGAGTTGATGCTTGCTTTAATTCACCATTTTGATAAACTAATGCGATTGCTAAACCATCAATTTTTAGTTCAAGATTATATTCATTGCTAATTCCTTTTTTATACCACCATAAGTTAACCTCATCTAGTGAAAACACATCACCTAAAGATAACATTGGTACAGCATGGCTAACTTTAGCTAAATCACTTTTTAAGTTATTGTCACCAACTTTTTGTGTTGGTGAATCAACTGTTTTAAGCATAGGAAACTGTTCTTCGAGCATTTTCAACTCAGCATAAGCTTTATCATATACATCATCAGTTACTGATGGTGCATCCTCAGCATAATATTCTTGACCCCATTTAATAATTTTTATTTTTAGCTGTTGTATTCGCTCATAAGCACTTGCTTGAGTTAGATTTTCCGTTTTGTGATCCATTGTCAAAGTACCTTTCTTTATCTACTCACTAACTTTTGTAATCGGTGCGAAGGCTGCTAGTAGACGTTTAATTCCTTGTTGTGGAAAGGCAATATCAAGTTCCATATCTTCTCCTACACCATTAATTTTAACGACTGTACCTATACCCCATTTTTTATGACTTACTTTTTGACCAGTCACCCAAGTTTTGTTTTCTGCACCGGTTGTACTATTTTTAACTTGCTTAGTAATTTTAGGTTGGCGATACGTACTACGTAACGGTTTAATTTGGCCTTGTTTCGCTTGAAGACTTATCCCATTATCAGCTGTATCAATTAATGATTGTGGAATTTCTTTAATAAATCTTGAGGCTTGATTACTTTGTGTTCGACCATATAGCATACGAGAATAGGCATTAGTCAAATATAGCTTTTTCATTGCACGCGTCACACCAACATAAGCTAACCTACGTTCTTCTTCCAATTGATTATCTTCCATAAGTGCTCGAGATAATGGAAAAATTCCTTCTTCCATCCCTACTAAAAAGACCGTTGGGAACTCCAACCCCTTTGCTGCATGAAGGGTCATCAAGGTAACCTGTTCTGAGCCTACCTCATCTTTGTCTAAATCAGATACTAATGCTAAGTCGGCTAAAAAATCAGTTAATTTATCACGTTGTTCATCTTCGGGTTCATATTTTTCATCAAAGTTTTTAGTAACTGTCAAAAATTCCTGTAAATTTTCAATTCTAGCTTGTGCTTCTAAATTATTTTGACTTTGTAAGTTTTTTAAATAGCCAGTTTTATCAAGAATTTCTTGCGTTAAGTCAGTAATACTAAGAAACTCTTTTTGTTGATAAAAATTTTCAATCATTTTAGCAAATTCCGCAAATTTCATACGCGTCCGACTTGTTATATCACTCGCCAATTCTACATTGGCTGCGGCAGTTAACAACGATAATTCACTAAGATTAGCAAAATTACGTAATTTATCTACTGAAGTAGTACCAATTCCACGCTTTGGTTCATTAATAATACGTTCAAAGCTCATACTGTCTGCTGGATTTGTAACCAATGTTAAATATGCAAGAATATCTTTAATTTCTTTACGGTCATAAAATTTATTGCCTCCAACCATCGTATAAGGCATATTAGCCTTAACCAGGGTTTCTTCAATCGACCGTGATTGTGCATTTGTTCGATACAAAATAGCAAAATCTTTATAAGTTGCTTGCTTTGCATCTAATGCTTTTTTTATTTCACTTACTACATATAATCCTTCTTCATTTTGGGTTTGCCCACGAAAGTATGTAATTGGCATTCCTTGATTATTCTCAGTCCATAATTTTTTAGGTCGCCGCACATTATTATTTTCAATAATTGCATTAGCAGCATCCAAAATCGTTGCTGTGGAGCGATAATTTTGTTCTAACAAAATCGTTTTAGCATCATCATAGTCATTCTCAAAATTTAAAATGTTGTTCATATTAGCACCACGCCAACCATAAATACTTTGATCAGCATCACCTACCACGCATAAATTACGGTATCCTTGAGCTAACATATTAACTATTTTATATTGGGCATCATTCGTATCTTGATACTCATCAACATGAATATATTTAAATTTATCTTGATATGTTTCTAAGATTGTTGGATTTTTTTCAAATAACTCGATAGTGAGCATGATTAAATCATCAAAATCAAGACTTTCACTTAATTTTAACTGTTTTTGATATTCTTTGTAGACACTTGCCACAATTTTTTCATATGGACCGTAGGCATCTTGAGTATATGTTTCAACTGATTTTAATTCATTTTTAGCATTCGAAATTGTTGCTAAAATCGACTTAGGATCAAATTTTTGTGAATCAATATTAAAATCAGTCATAATTCGTTTAACTAAGGTCTTTTGCGCACTTGGATCAGCGATTGTAAAATTCCGGTTATAGCCAATCATATCAATATTACGACGTAAAATTCGTACGGCTAAACTATGAAAGGTTGAAACCCAAATAGCGCTAGCCTCTTCAGCATTAAGTAACATTCCTATCCGCTCTTGCATTTCACGAGCTGCCTTATTCGTAAACGTAATAGCTAAAATTCGCCATGGTGCAACATCCTTTTGTTCAACTAAATATGCTATCCGATGGGTTAACACTCGCGTTTTACCTGATCCCGCACCTGCCATTATTAATAATGGTCCCTCCGTATGCAAAACTGCTGCTTGCTGTTGGTTATTCATTCCACTAAGAAAATCACTATTCACGCTTCTAAATCCTCCTAAAATTATGCTCAAACCTAATGACCATATCTCTTTATTATTGTACCAAATATTATTCTTCGAATAAGAATGCAATTTACAATTTTTTAACTTATTAAATAATGATATAGGTCAGCTGGCACTTCCTTTTTTAATATCAATTCGAACCGAACAACTGGCTCTAATTGCTTATTGCGCTTATTTAATAATTTTGTTTCTTTGGTTGCGCTTTTATCAACAGTACCTTGTCCCAAATAATAAAAATATTTACCTTCATCATCTGATTTTTTGACAAAGACTTCAACTTGCACTTTATTTGTTGCACTATTAAATAGCACTGCTTCCGTTGTTGAAGCCAAAGTACGCTTTGGCTTACTAAAAAATGGTAGCCTGTTTTGACTAATAAATTGATTTTGATACTCAATAGTAGTGATATCTTCACTTTGTTTATCTAACGTAATAAAAATAGGGAGCGTGTGTGTACTTTTATCATACTTATAGCCACCAATATCGAGACTTGGTAAATCTTTTTGCCAATTTAAATTACGAATAACTTCTTTTCTTGAATATCTTTCTTGATACGTTAATTGTTTTGTACTTTGATATTGTTGTTTAATACGTTTAATTCCCGTATTTATTGTGTCTAATAACCAATACGTACTAATTTCATCTATTTCAAGGTTAAATTGCCATGTGTCATTTTTATAAATGATTTTATTTTTTTCACCATATTTTTTTAAATCAGCTTTTGTGTAATAATCCGTAATCATTAACACTCGCATAACTGATAAAAATGTTTGTTCATTCATAAAGTAGTTCTCAAGTAATTTATTGATTGTAGCTTCAGTTAGGTTTTTGTGTAAAATTAACGCTTTTAATATAATTAATTCATGAATTCGCGTTCCAGTTACCAATTCCTGACTTATAAATTGTAGTAACTGCTGCACATCATCCTTAAATATTGGGATATTTTTTACTTTTATTTTTCTTAGAAATTCTGGATACGTTTTATATTTTTGGATGATATCTTTTATCTCAATAACATTGGTATTAAAAACATCACTTAGCATTGGTTGTCGCCCTAATCTATCCAAGAGCTGCATAAACTGTTCTCGTAATAGCTTAAGATTATCAAACTTGGTCTTATTGACTGCCCTTAAAATTTGTTTAGCCGCAATTTCTTCAAAATTAATTGTCGTTGTTCCCACTAATGTTAATTGTTGAAGTTGTTTTCTTAAAAGCTCCTTATCGTGCAAATTATGTGTTAAAAAAGCCTGCGGTATTAAGTAGTTTTGCTGATAGTTACCAATAAAATCTAACACAGTAACATATTCCTTATTATTGCTTTTCCTAAGCCCCCGTCCTAACTGTTGTAAAAATATAATTCTTGACTGTGTTGGCCTTAACATAATGATTTGATTTACACTAGGAATATCAATTCCTTCATTAAATAAATCAACTGTTATCAAGTATTTTAATTTTCCTTTTATTAAATCATTAACAGCTTGCGTTCGCTGTTGCGCTGAATTTTTTGCTCCTAAAAATTTAGCTGCCCAACCAAGCTGGCTTAACTTATCAGCTAATATTTCGCCTTCTTGTTGTCGGCTAACAAAAATCAATCCTTGTAATTTTTCTCCAGAAAAACCATAATATGTTGCCTTTTCAATAATATATGTTACACGCTCATCCAAGACTAAATGTTTGAGATCAGTGATATCATCAATTAAGTGACCATCTATTTCATAATCAGTTACACCAATATAGTGAAACGGAACCAACATATCAGCCGCCAAAGCTTCTTTTAAGCCTATTTCATAGGCTAAGTGATAATCAAATAGTTCGTAGACGTTAAATCCATCCGTTCTTTGTGGCGTTGCCGTTAGTCCTAATAAAAACTTAGGTCTAAAGTAATTTAAAATAAGCTGATATGATGGTGCGATTGCTCGATGTGTTTCATCGATTAAAATATAATCAAATTGCTCCCTTGCAAAATCATTGGTGTGCCTAGTTAATGTTTGAATGCTAGCAAAGATATATTTTGCCTTTGTTGGTACTGCTCGTTGCTCTCCTAGGTAAATATAATAATCAGCTGGATTGTTACCTAACACGTTCATAAATGTTAATTTTGCCTGTTGCAATAGCTGCTCGCGATGTGCTATAAAAAGGACCTTTTTTGCCTTAGCTTGCTGAACATCAAAAGCTGCTAAATATGTCTTTCCAGTTCCAGTTGCCGACACAACCAGTGCTTTTTTAACATGGTTGCTCCGTAATTTTTCAATTGCTTGTAATGCTTTTTCTTGCATATTATTCGGTTTCACACAATCTTGTTTTACACAATCTTGTTTTACACAATCTTGTTTTACATAATCTTCTGTCAGTAATCCTTGTCGTTGTGGTAACCAATCCTGCCGATAATATTTTATCCATTCAGTTGAAATGGGCTTAGCCATATGCCAAAGCTGTGTTAACCGCATTTCTATCGCTTGGTTAAATTGATTATTAATTGGTAGCTTAGTAACCGTATGCCATTCTTCAGTAGTTACTAAAGCATTAGCAGTTAGATTACCGCTGCCTAAAATCACTACACGTTCATTAGGTCTTTCAAATACATATACTTTCATATGAACAGGTACTTCATCCAACACACGTACTTCTACATTTGTGAGTTTACTTAATTCAGTAAAAATCTTGGGATGATTAAATTTTAAATATGTCGATGTAATTATCTTACCGTGAACATTATGCTTGGCCAATGTTGCAAGTTGTGTCTTAAGCATTAAAAGTCCAGCTTCAGTAATGAAGGCAACGGCAAAAATAAAACTTAAACTATTTAGTAGATAATAGTTTAAGTTTTTTAGTAACGTGATCCCTTGCTGATTTGTAATTAAGCTAATATTATCATTGTTAGTTTCGTTTAACTCCATTATTTACCTCAATCAACCTACCTTATTTTAAAACGCCAAAAATTGTTAATATTGTTAGTAACATTGCTATTGTATTATTAACCATATGGACAGCTATCGACAATTTTATCTTGCCTGATTTTTTATAAATATACGCCAAAACACTTCCCATCGTAGCGTATAATATGAAGCTTACAATATTCGTGCTAGCATGCCCTAATGAAAATAACATTCCACTTAAAATAACATTTATCCACCAATTACTATTAACAAAAAAATAGTTAATAACTAGCCCACGAAAAATAAATTCTTCCACAAATGGTGCAATGAACGCAGCTGTTAGTGAAAACACAATTAATACCAAATGATTAATCGAGAGTAACGACTCAATATTTTTTTGGTTTTGTGTTGATGTTGCTTGGTATAAGTATTGTGCCAACAAATTAAAAATAAAGTTAAGAACATAAATAAGACCTACTGTTTTAAAAATCGTATTTATTTCGTCACTTGTAAACCGTGTAAACTGTGGTAGCTTTAAATTAGGTTTTAAAAAACTCCATGCTAACCAACCAATTAATAGGTATGCTAACACATATATAAATGGTGCTAACACGTTGATGGTTGGATTATTGACTAACGATCCAATTTGAATAATTAATGGACAAATAATTACTAATAGGACACATCCCAAAAAAATAATAATCCTCGTTATTATACTTAAATCTTCTGCTTTTTTTTTCACTTATGCTTCCTCACTATTTTTATTGTGGCTAGCATTTTGCTTTTGTAACCAAATAACAACAAACGTCATCAATAAACTACTAATAATAAATATAAAAATAAAAACACTTATCGTGATCATCATTGACCAATGAAATTTGATACTTGCTAAACTAGCTAGACTGAATATCACCATAATTATGCCACTTAAACTACACTTAATTGCTTTTTGCATTTTACATCCTCATTAAAATTTTTCGTTGAATACTATCCGCAATATTTGTTGATATTCATAAGTTTGAAATGAATATAGCCTAATAAAATTAATTTTCATTCTTCTAATTGGCACAATCCACAAGCTTTCTAGATCATGCTCATCAGTATATATTAGCCTAACTTCATCATCTGTCACTGCGTCTAAGTAACCGGTAACTTCTGTATCTTGCTGATTTTCATCAGTCCAGCCAATTGTTAAAACTATTTTATTAACCAAAGCTTTAACTAAGATTGCCGCCATGATTGGTTGAGAAACATGTTGTACTAAATTTTGCATTTTTTCTTGAATTTGCCATATATCATAATAACCTTGCTTTTTCGCTAATTGTTCTTTAATTTTTATTGCCGTCAAATAGCTACTATTTTCACTGATTGTTACAATATTTTTTCGTTCAATAATAATAATTCCATTGATTTTACCATTTGGATCAATCGTCTTTACAATAATTGTTGTTTCATCAAATTGGCTAATGTAGCCAACCGTAAAAGTTTTAGGATTACAAAAATGTTGTATTTCCACTAATTGCTTATTAACTTTTATTTTATTTATTTTTTCTGTTAAATCATTCAAAATTAATTACCTGAATTTCTGTCCTAATATTATTTACCGTAACAGTCCAATTCTATTTAATCAATTGTATCATTATTAGTTAACCATTTTTTACTAAAATTTTAGCTAACTAAAGTATTTTCAATAGTCTAACTATAATAAGTATGCTATTATGTTTAATGTAAATTATTATTCTAGGGGGGTCAACGATGTTAGAAGAATTTAAAACATTCTTATTACGTGGTAATATATTAGATTTGTCAATTGGGGTTATCATTGGTAGTGCTTTAACAGCTGTTGTTAAAGCGCTATCGGTTGGGTTAATTATGCCACTTGTTAACTTGTTCATGTTTAAGATTGACTTGAGTGCACTTACATACACATTTGGTAAAGTTTCGTTTAAATTTGGCTTAGTATTACAAGCACTTATTTCATTTATCATTACTGGCTTTGTATTATTCATGATTGTTAAAGCTGTCAATAAGTTCTTCCGAAAGCAAGCACCAGAGGAAGCAGTCGTTCAAAACGTTGAACTTGAAACCTTACAAGAAATTCGTGATTTATTAAAAAATAAATAATGTAATTTACTCTTTTAAGTAACTAATAAGTAACTAATTCGTATTTTGAGTTAGTTGCTTTTTTAATTACATGTATCACAAAAACTATTTATCCTTTTAAGACATCTAGACACAATCAATGTGACAAGGGAGATCAAAACAAAAAAAAGATAGTCCAACACCAAATTAATGATATGACCTATCTTTATAAATTAATATCTTATTTTAAAATTCAGTAACTAATTATTTATTTAATGCCAATAACTCAACACCTTTGTTCATTAAAATGTACCCTTGTCCACTTGGTGTAAAAAAGCCACCTTCCCATTCTCGACCATACGTTGAATTTTCATTTGCTGTTTTAAAAACTAAATAGCCAATATCACTCGCTGTTAAGCTTCCTAATTTATTAACTGGCATTTTCATTAACGTATCATCAGATTCTAAATATAGTTCATTTTCAAGTGGATCAAAAAATATTCCTTGCTTATTAGTGCCAATATTTTGTTTAATAACTTGAACTAATTTCAGTTGAAGCATATGATTGCGCTCATCAATTTGGCCTTGATATATTTTGATACCTGTCGTTCGATTCATCCTTTGATAAACGTATGAATAAAAATTGCCACGATTATCAAAAGTCAAATTATGCAAGGGCTTGATAATTTTTCCGTTTTCATCTTTTGTTGTGTAGTTTATTGTATACTTGGGCGTTAAAGTCGTTGAATTAATTTCTTGTAAGACGCTCTCCTTTTGCGTATATTTTTTATCTGGATTTTGTTGATCAACCATCATCCATAAATTATTATTTATCGTATCATACGCAAGCGTCTCTCCATGTCCAATTCTTAACTTGGGGCCAACCTTCATATATTTTTTATAGCGTTTCCAATCAATTTCTTTACCAGTTCGTAATTGACGATATGCCTTGTACGCAATTTTTCTTAATTCACCAATCTTTACCTGATCATTGTTAATGGCCTTTAAGTCATACCTTATAATGCGGCCGCTATTTGTCCCCGCCCCATAAGAAACCATTATATATATATACTGTTGTCCATCATAGGTTACCGCTTGCACATTTTTAAACCCATTCACATTTCCTAACCCATTACTTGTCTGATCATCACTTTCAGCACTAGCAGTAGGTAAAAATAAGCTAGTTTTTAATGTAGCTGGTTGCATATTTATCGCTAATGTGGAAGCATAAGTATTTACTTTATTTTCATAGTGTCCAGGTTTAGTATTAAAATTTGGCGATGTTGAATAACTTGCATCAGCATTGGTATCTTCAGCTGGTGCTTTAATATAACTAGGTGCATCAATATTATCAACAGTGGGTGGATTTATTAATGATGTGATATCTAGTGGATTATCTAGAATCGTCGTAGTTGTATTGTCAATTTTTTCAAATTTATCACCTAATTGGTTTTCAAGAACATAGTAATCTTTGTTAGTATTAATATCTTTAACTTGATAATATTTGCTTAATGTTCCATTAGCTTCTTTTACCGTTGCTAATTCTTGGATAGTATATTGATTTAAATCAGTTTTTTTTATTTTTCTAATTACTTTTATCTTAAAATCATCATCATCACCTTTAAATTGGTACAACGTTGTATCAGGCTTTAAGGTAGTATCAGTATTAATATCTGTGTAATCATCATTAATAATTTTATTAACCAATTTCATTGCTTTTGTTTTTAATATTAAATAGTTATGTTGCTTAATGTTAATTTGGTAATAAGTTTGCTTTTTCCTAGCACTAGTCATCAAAGTGACGATATTATTACTTATAAACGCGTCTTCAGACTTAGCTAACTTAGTATTTTTCAATAACATGTACTTACCATATCGGTTAGTACTGTAGCCTTGATTAGTTTTAAGTTTAATGACGGTATTTTGAGCAAGCATTTTTTTGATATTCAAAAAATGAATATTTTTAAAACTACTTAACTTAACATAACCTATATGCATATTTTTTTTAACTTTAAAATATGGTTGTTTTTTCTTATCAATTGGCATAAGTAATACTTGATTACTAGTAATGGAATCAAAATTACTAATATATAGCTTTTTATTTGTTTGTACCCGTAAATTATTTTTTGGTTGTAATTGATATATTTTAGTTTGCTTATTTATAGGGTTTAATGTTGTTCGAAAATTTCAATAACAAGTTAGCCACTTGGACAAAATAAATTGAATCCAAGTGATATCAGTATTTGAAGTTTATAAATATGTCTTTAAGCGCC
>NZ_JAFBDN010000024.1 GCF_016908275.1 Periweissella beninensis
AATTACAAAAAAACAACTAATCCAAATTATGAATTAGTTGCTTAATAAATTAATTTAATTATTTAGTCTATCAGTACCATTTGACAAAGAGCCTATCTATTGCATTTTAGCTTTAATATTTGCTAATGTTACTTCTGAAGTAGACTCAAAATTCAGATCCGCTCCTGACAACACATCTGAAATACCAACTGCTAGTGATGTTTCACCTGCGCCATTGATTGAAGAAATTCCAGCAGCTGAATCTTCCAATCCAATGACATTTTCTGGATCTAAATGTAAGACTTCCGCAGCACGAACGAAGATTTCAGGATCAGGTTTTCCCTTTGTCAAAGTGGCGGGATCAACAATGTCAACAAAATACTCAGTTAATCCCAAATGATCTAGAATCATTGGTGCATTTTTAGAGGCTGAAGCTACCGACATTTTATAGCCGGCTGCCATAGCTGATTGAATGAAATCTCTCATGCCAGGTAAAACATCATCTTCCGTCAATGTGGAAATAAGTTGTTGGTAATAATGATTTTTCTTCTCTGCTAATGCTTCTTTATCCGCTTGCGAAAAATCATCGGCATGATTCCCAGCATCCAAAATCATTTGCAAAGAAGACATGCGACTAATGCCCTTCAAACTTTCAGCCAACTCTGGTGTCCAAGTTGTGCCAACCTCATCAGCTGTTTGATGCCAAGCTTCGCCATGAAATCGTGCCGTATCAGCAATAACCCCATCTAAATCAAACGCAAAACCTTTAATATCTGAAAATTTAGCCATTTTTATTTATCCTCATTTTTTTTAATTTGGTAAGTTACAGTATATGTTTTTGTTTCATTTGCCGGCAAAACAATATCACCAAAGTCTTCATGATTAACCGCGTCGGGCAAGCTCTGCATCTCAATAGCAAGCGCTGTTTTAATGGCACTGTTATCATCAGGATTGGCAGTGAATACAACAACACCATTGCGATCTGAATCTACTGTCAAGGTCAAGCGTTCATCTGGTGAAGTTAGTTTTAATCCCTCTCCTTGACGACTTAGATCTAATACCCAAGCATCATCATAATGCTCCTGTCCCAAGGCGTGCAAATGCACAAAATCAAATTTTGTATTTTGATTATCAAGCACGTTACCGGTTGGAATCGTGTGATTATCAACTTCAAGATGTTGACGTGACGCAATTTGTAATTTATGCTGACTGATATCTTGACCCTTACCAACTAAATTAAAGTAGACGTGCGTCATTGGGTTGAACAATGTATTTTCAGTTGAAACGCCACTAAATATAATATCTAGACGATCCTCATCGTCCAATCGATAGGTTACTTGGGCAGCTAATTGTCCGGCGAATTCATCATCAAAAGTACGTGTGAAATTAATTTCCGCCGCTGTACCAAAATTTCTTGCTTCACCGTGCCAATTAACCACATCAAAGCCATTGATGCCAGAATGTAAAACATTGCCATGATCATTTGATGTTAATGTAAAATGCGTCCCATTAATATCATAGTCAGTTTTTGATAAACGGCCACCAACACGACCAATTGTGTTTCCAAAATGGAATGGATTATCTAAATACGCGGCTAAATCATCAAATTGTACTAATAATTCTTGTTTGACACCATCACGTTCAACGGAAAATGACTGCCAAGTTGCTCCGTACGAAATCGCGGTAATCTGTGTGTGTTTAATATTTTCTAGGGTAAACGCCGTCACGATTTTTCCGTCAGGTAATTGTCCAAAATCCGTCTCTACTACTTTCATGATATCCTTTCTTGCTATACAGCAAATGAGCGATTTCTCGCTCATCATCAGGCTTATTACTTTGTCAATTCGACATCTTGTCCTAATAGGTCAATAGCTAATGGTTCACCTGAAATCAATTCAACATGTGCACCTTGACCATCAACTGACACTTCCAAAACATGACCTCGGAATACCAAACGGAAAGCATATTTTGTCCAATTCTTTGGCAAGAATGGCTTCAAGTGGAGTTTACCATCACGCACACGCATGCCGGCAAATCCTTGCACAATCGCTAACCACGAACCTGTCATAGCGGTTATATGCAAACCATCTGACGTATCATTATTATAATTATCTAAGTCCAAACGGGCCGCACGTTCGTACATTTCAACTGCTTTATCTTCCATTTGTAAGTCAGCAGCCAAAATTGAGTGAACAGATGGCGACAATGATGACTCATGCACTGTCAATGGTTCATAGAATTCAAAGTTGTTACGCTTTTCTTCTTCAGTAAACACATCTGGGAAATAGAACATGGCATGTAATGTATCAGATTGCTTAATATATGGCGAGCGCAAAATGCGATCCCATGACCAGTTTTGATTAATTGGACGAATGTCTTGTGGCATATCAGCGATTGGTGTCAAATCTTTATCCAAAAATGTATCATGTTGAACAAAGATATGCTTTTTACCTATCTTGGTATCAACATCAGCCTCTGGCAAATACATCTTATCAATAATTTCTTGCCACCTTGCTAATTCTTCATCTGTCAAAGCCAACTTAGCTTTTTCGTCAGCATGAATTTCATCGTAGTGTTCAAGTGAGTATTGCAAAACCCATTTTGCCATCCAATTTGTATAGAAATTGTTATTAACATTGTTTTCATACTCGTTAGGACCCGTGACACCATGAATCATGTACTTATCGTTTCGGGCAGAATAATGGACACGATCTGCCCAGAAGCGTGCGATATTATACAAAACTTGTGCGCCATCACCGTCAAGCCATGAGTGGTCTCCCGTGATGTTTGTATAATTATAAATCGCATAAGCAATTGTCGAATTACGGTGAATTTCTTCAAAAGTAATTTCCCACTCGTTGTGTGACTCAATACCATCAAAGGTGACCATTGGGTACAAAGCACCTTTTAAGCCTTGTTCTTTGGCATTGTGGAATGCACCATCCAATTGATCAAAGCGATATTGTAGCAATGAACGAGTCACAGACGGATCAGCAACACCAAGGTAAACAGGAATTGCGAAAGCTTCAGTGTCCCAATATGTGGCACCACCGTACTTCTCGCCAGTGAAACCTTTTGGTCCGATATTTAAACGTGGATCATTACCATAGTAAGTTGAGAATAACTGGAATAGGTTGAAGCGAATACCCTGCTGCGCCGCATCATCTCCTTCAATTTGAACATCAGCTTTTTCCCAACGATTAGCCCATTCTTGCGCGTGTGCCGTATAGATATCGTCGTATGTTTGTGTGGCAAGATCCGCAGTTAGTGTCTCGCCTGTTTTAATCGCTTGAGCTAGGCTATCATAATCACGCGAAGTTGTCACAATCACGCGCTTTTCAAAACTAACGGAACTTTTGGCTGGTACTTCGATGTCAAAGTTATCAGTCACTTCTTTTTCAGAGCGGTTCACACCATGCTTTTCACCGCCAACAAAGCTCTGACGGGCAACAACTGTAAATTGTGGCACACCAAACGGATTTTCAATCGTTTGCGTAGCGATAAACGATGAATTAGTCTCATTACCTGCATCCAAAACTTGCCAAAACTTTTCATCATAATTTGAATCTTCATTGACGACGTCAGCATCAATACTAGCATCAAAACGAATTTTGTGTGCTTGTCCATCAGCAGATGACAAGTCATAGTGAATATCTGCTAGTTCCTTCACTGCTGCTGAAACTAAGCGCGTAATTTTAAACGTCACGCCAAACACAGTAAATGTTCGATTCAAAACACCATTTTTCATATCCAATGACACTTCAAAATCAGTCACATCATTCTTAGCTAAATCAACTTGATTGTCATCAACGTAAATGTCTGCTTTGACATAATTTAGGGCATTGATAGCTTTGCCAAAGTAAAGTGGGTAACCATTTTTCCACCAACCGACACGTGTTTTATCTGGAAACCAAACACCACCAACGTAAATACCTTGATGTGTGTCACCGGAATAGACTTCTTCGAACATGCCACGCATGCCCATGTATTCGTTGCCCAAACTCGTCATAGATTCTTGGAGACGCTTATCTTTGGGATTCAAATCATGTGATGTAACTGTCCAAGGATCAACTTCAAAAATTCGTTTCATAAGACTTTTTACCTCTTCAATTTTTTGAATGCTTAGCTTCAGCGCTAATATCTACGACGACCGATCGCTCATATTAACGCCGAAGCGTTAGCCATTATTGTGCATCTACTGGATTACTGTGAATTTCATTGATAAGCCCAACACTAACAGCACCAATTAACATTAAGATTCCGGATACTAAGATCATTGATGGGAAATGTGAACCAAGTGCAGGAAATAGTGCAAAACTAGCAACCGAAGCTAGAATTTGCGGCAAGCAAATTGAACCGTTAAACAATCCTAGATACGTACCCATGTGATCACCAGGCAATGCGTTGGTTACCATAATGAATGGGTATGCCATCATACCTGCCCATGAAATACCGATTAAAATAAATGAACCAATCAACAAATACTGTGAGTGAATAAAGAATACCGATATGAAACCAATTGCCCCTAAAAAGAGTGACAAAGCATAACCCGTTTTGTTTTTAGTTGCTGGGATTTTTGATAAGACTAGTGACCACACGACGGCTGCAATAGCATAAACCGCTGACATGATACCAAACCAATTACCACCATTCTGATACCCAGCTGTTGTTGGATCAGTTGCATGGAAAATATTGTCTGCCACAGCACCAGTACCATATGTCCACAAATATTGGAATGCCATCCAGCAGAAGAACTGAGTCAAAGTAACCATCCAAAATGTTTTTGGTGCACGCTTTAACAAAGTTAAGAAACCACCTTCACCATCATCTGGTGTATTCAAAGCATAGCCATGATATAACTCATAAGTGGCATCATCGTATTCTTTCACGTTAAAGACTGCAATTAGCGAAAAGATAACTAAGACTAACGCACCAACATAGAATGAAATAATCACAGAAGCTGGAACCTGACCTTTAGGTGCTGTATTAGCAACACCAATCGCTGTCAGTAAGAATGGAAAAATTGTTGCCAGGACAGACCCTGTATTAGATAAGAAACTTTGAATTGAGTAAGCGTATGATTTTTGGTCTTCATTAACCATGTCACCCACAACCATCTTGAAGGGTTGCATTGCAACATTAGAACTCAAATCCATGAACAAAATTGTGATTGCTCCAAACCACAAACCAGCAGTAGTTGAAAAACCAAAACTACCTGAATTAGGCAACAAGAACATCACAATAACTGACACAAGAGCACCAACCAATAGGTAAGGCATTCGACGACCAAAGCGTTTTGTCCAAGTGCGATCTGAAAAATAGCCAACTAGTGGTTGAACAAACAACCCTGCCAATGGCGGTAGGATGAAGAAAAATCCTAACTTAGTGGGATCAGCACCCAATGTCTGAAAAATACGTCCCATTTGGGAACTCTGCAATGAAAATGCCATCTGCACGCCCAAAAATCCAAAGCTCAGCATCCAAATGGTGCTTAGCGGCAGGTTTGGCAACCCCTGCCCTTTTTTCTTATCTACCATCATTACTTCCTCCAAAATTTTTTTGAAACATAACTGATTTGCTCTAATCATACATTATTTATATGAACAATTCGTGATGAAACTTTTTTTAGAAATCAGGAACATGTTCTTAACACCAATATACGTAACCGTTTACATTTTATAGTATATAACATTTGGATAATTAATGGAAGCGTTTGCACAATATTAACGATAATATTATGCAAACTTGTTGTTTATCGAACAGCTATAAATGCTGAAATGCTGGTATTTTCTAATTCTATCGTTTTTGATTCAATTTAAAAAATAATTTGTGCGACAATTTTTTCAACAATTAAGGCAAACGCTTGTCTTATAGGTGTTTAATTTCAGCTGAACCGCACTTAGCACAACAAGTGTAATCTAATCGCTCGCACGGATAATCGTAGTCGGTAATTAGAAATTGTGCATTAAGTTCAATACTAATCTAACGATAAAACAATATAATAAATATCACGATATCTCTACTGGCACATATATTGAGTCGTTTATTCAATACCTGCTCGATTATTCACGTCAATAGATTGTCTCTCTGCCGTAATATCTAAGCTAATTTTCAGTGTCTAACCTTTTTGTTGTAAATTATAGCTAATCGAATCAATAATTCGGTTCAACTGTTGTAACATCTTCTAAAAGTAAGAAACGAATGACATAATGGCGTCGGTTGACTAATGACCGTACGACTTGATTTGGCAGATAGTCAACAGTCTTTTTTTATTGCATGTTGTACCAGCACCATAAGTTAAGATGCTACTTGATTTGGATGATTAATTACATGGCTAAGTGTCATTTTTAAAACATGCGCCCTTCGTGCAATATTATTTTAATTCACCACGTCTCATCACAAAATTCAGGTAAACGGTACGGCACAATCACGCTGGTTGCCTTAGTTTGCTCCAGGACAGAACGCTGATCGTTAAACAATAATCGAACCGCTTCACTGCCCAAACTACGTGGCAACACGTCAACTGAATAGAAATTTTTACCACCAAGTCGTGCATATTCAGAACGATTAAAAGCTATCGTTGGCAATTTTGGATGTGTGGGTAAATGAGCTTGTGCTTGATTACGTGCCAGATAACCGATTTCGTCATCACTAGCAATAATGCCGTCAATTTCGTGATGCAATTCGAAATAACTTTCCAATACCTGTTTTTGCGCTTGAAAATCAAGTGGTAAAGATAAGACTTGACCGTCTGGTTGTGCAATATGAAAGCCGATTTCACGATTCCGCTCATAACGCCAATCAGCCAAAGTGCGAACAAAAAGCGGTGCTTTTAGGTTAAAATGGCCAACTAACTGTCTAGTTGCCTCTTCACCAGCTCGACGATTATCATTATCAACATATAAAACATCATTAGCTAGCTCGGGTTCACCAGTGACAACAACCCGGGCGTTGTTTTCTCGTAATAATTCAGAAATTGGATCATTTTCAATAGTGTAAAGCAGTATAAAACGGCGAACTTGTCCAGCTTCCACCATCATTTTAACGGCATTGTAGACTTCAGACCAATTGTTGCCCGTCGCAGTGGTCAATAAGTATTGTCGGGCAACGAGTTGAGAATTAATCCCGAATAGTAATTGCATTGAGAAAACATTTTTAGCACTATCTTCAGCTTGTGGTTGAAAAACAACCCCAACCGTGTTGCTTTCACTTTGTGTTAAGTTCCGTGCAGCAAAATTTGGCGTATATCCCATATCTTGTGCAATTTTTTTTATGCGTTCCTTTGTTTTAGCACTAATTTTCGGTGAGTCAGACAATGCGCGCGAAACCGTCGAAATAGCAAATCCGGATTTATTTGCAATATCTTGTATTGTTACCATAGCGACCTCCTGTACACGTTATTTTAACATGAAAAAGATTGGAACTGACGCCTCAATCTTTTTAAACCTTTGACCGATTTACTTGTCACACCAGAAACTGCTCAGAAGTCAATAAATTGGACTATTTTTATTCAGTTAATTAGGCGACATTTGAGATACGATTACGATTATAAAAATTGATATACCAACCAATGGCTGCTTGGACTTCAGTTAATGTTTGGTATTCCTTCAAATAAAACTCTTCAGGCTTCAATATTGAATGAAACGCTTCCATACGGCTATTGTCGTACGGATGGCCTTTGAGTGAATAAGAATATTTCAAGCCATAATTTTGGCATTTAATATTAAACTCAGCACTCGCGTATTGTGACCCCATATCTGAATGAATAATTAATTGCTTTCGATGCTTATCTAACGCCATCTGTAAGGCACTTGTGGCTAGCTCGGCTGTCATTGTATCGCCAATTTTATAGCCTAATACTTTTCTCTTCTCAGGATCCAAAATGGTCGCTAAATAGACCCATCTGTGATTAGTCAACTGAATATAAGTGATATCTGTTTGCCAAACACCGCTCAAATCATGCAAGTGTTTAATCAGATTGGGCTTTTGATTAACAGTCACCACATTTTTTGGCTTGTGATAACGTTTTTGCATGCGTAATTTAATCCCTAATTCACGCCCTAATTTGAGCGTCATATATTCAGATATTTTTGGACAATCAATTTTTTGGCTAGTAAGATGACCGCTCGCTTTAAAATTTCGTTTTCTTCCTCCAAAATAGTGAGGCGCTTCTCTAATTGCTTGACATCCTTTAACGTCTTTGACTGACCCTGAATCATGACTGGGGTAGCTTGCTTGCACCAAATCGCAATAGAATCTTTTGAAGGTCCAAATTCATCTGCTAATGATTTAAGTGAACGTCCTTCTTGGTAAAGTTTAACCAGTGAATCTTTAAAATCTTGTGAATAACGAATTGACATAAAAATACTCCTATACTTTCATTTTACGGACTGAATAAAAATAGTCCATTTTTTTAGTATAAGAGCACGCTAATGATAGTGAATATTTATATACGGTAGAATAATTAAATGACGAATTAACAAACAGTAAGCCATTAAGCGCAAAAGAAGTCACACTCAGTGTTAATCAGGTAGCACAAATCATTGAAAAAGTAGCTCAAAAATAAATTGATGAAGAAGAATATCCTTACATTGAGTCTTTTGCAAAATTAAAAAAAGAGTATAAAAGGCCTAATGTACTATTTTGACTATGCTGGTATACTCATTAAAACTTTAATTTCCGTACAGACTGAAAAGCCGAAGAGAGTTCCTTTTGGTTCTGGTGCAAAATTAACAAAATAGTCTTTGTAATTCTTTGTAATACATTGGGACGATTGTTGAACGGATCATTGTACTAATAATTCGATTAGTGATTGTGACGACGAAAAACCAAAGAGACTTGTTTCTCTTTGGCTTACTTTATGTAGTTGATGCATGACTTCAATCCCACTTAGCGTTTTTAGCGCAGTTCATAGTGATTGAAAACCGCTTGATTTTACTAAGACGTGTTTAATTAACCGATGATCTTGTTCAATCAAATTATTACGATATTTAGAACATTGGTGATTTGCTTTCACCAATAAGCCATCTTTAATTACTTGTTTAATAGCCTTTAAAGTGCCAGCATATTGATCAGTAACCAGACAATCGGGACGACCATAGGTCGTCAATAAACGTTTCAAAAAATGATAGGCGGATTGATAATCACGATGTTTACGTAACTCAAAATCTAGTGTTAATCCATGACTATCAATGGCTCGATAGAAGTAATACCAACGACCTTTTATTTTAATATAGGTTTCATCAACTCGCCAGCTTTGACTATGAGTATCTCGCTGTTTTCGCCATAATAATTTGAATAGTGGCCCGTAATGGTGAACCCAGCGCATGACAGTTGTATGATGAATAATAATTCCACGGTCACGCAAAATTTCAACCACATCACGGTAGCTTAATGAGAATCTAAAATAGTAGCCAACGGCTACCAAAATAATATCTTTTTGGAAATGTCGCCCTTTAAAATAATTTTCCATCATCGCTACCTCGCTTTTTAGGCTAATTATACCCAAAATAAGTTTACCTGAAAAATTTTGCACCAGAACTAAGATGGGCTGCATCGTGAATTTTTTGTTATGTTTACCGAATTTGAGATAAACGGCCATGCTGATGATCCTTATGTTGATATTAAAATTTACCCCAAAGCTATAAAATTATTGAATGAGCTGGAAAGTTGGGTTCGTTATGCTTTATCAGAATTCAGAGATTTAAAAAGCAGCTACGCAAAAACCATGTTCCGTTTACTAAAACAATTTAGGACTACTGGATACGCTTACTTTTCAGTTGCGGACTTTAACGAGCTATTAGATGTCCCTAAAAGCTATAAAAGTAGCAATATAAATCAATCCGTTTTAAAACCCATCAAAGAGGAACTTACACCTCTTTTTAGAGGCCTAACTGTTCGAAAAAAATATGGTAAAGGCCGCGGGAAACCAGTGATTGGGTATTCCTTTACTTGGAAGTCTGAAAAGAAAGACGCTAATGACTTCTCGCAAGGTCAAATTCAAGATGAACGTCAAAAACTCTTTAACATTCAGCATAATGGTGAATTAACAGAGCAGGAAAAATGGCGCGCCATTGACAAGGTTAAAGGGTTAACGTTAGGCTCTACTGAGAAGCAAGCATTGGCTGATAAACAGGCCGAGCACGATAAAAAAATAAGAGATCAAGCAAGACAAGAAGTACTTGCTGAACTCCGAAAGGGGTTTGGAAATCATGCCTAAAACGATTAGAGAACTTGCTGATGAATTAGGTGTTTCAAAACAAAGAATTCAACAAATAATCGCAAAATTATTGACAAGCAAAAAGCCAAGCAAAGAAGGTAATCGATATGTACTTAATCATAAAGACGTGCATAATATAAAGGCTTTAATGGGGTTAGAAACTGATAAGTCATCGACAAGTAAAACAACAACTAGTTTTGTCGATTATGAGTTATACTTAGATATAATGGATTCTATGAAAGAGAAAGATGAACAAATAAAAAGTCTATTAGAAGTCCAAAAAAACACACAAAATTTGTTGGATCAGCAACAGCGTTTATCTTTACAGGATAAAAGACTGTTAGAAGAATATAAGACTGAAATAAAAGATTTAAAAGCATTAAATATGCCATCACAGGATATAGAAAAAGATAATGTACTAAAGAATATAAAAGAAAAAAAACAAAAAAATAAAAAATGGTGGAACTTTGGTAGGGAAATATAATTGGATCTGAGTCAAGTTTTTAGACACGATTACGTAGAATTTCTAACTGACTAATTGTTCCTTTTCATCTGGAGTTAAATAGCCATCGGCACTAATGATCCGCCGAGAATTATAAAATCCGTCAATGTAACTAAACTGAGCCAAATTGGCTTCATGATAGTCTTTGTAAGTCCGTTGGTAAACCTCCTCCTTCTTGAAGCTGACATGAAATGACTCCACCACAGAATTGTCATACGGATAGCCACGTTTACTGTAAGAGTGCCGGATAGCGTGTTGCTTCAATGCTGTTTCAAGGGCAGTACTTCGATACTGGCTGCCCAAATCAGTATGCAGAATCAAACCAGCCTTGACAGTTCTAGTTTCACAAGCTTGATTAAGTACGTTGACAACCAACTCGGTTGTCATGTGTCGGCTTAATTTATGAGCGATAATTTTGCGAGAATACAAGTCCATGATGGTTGCCAGATAGCACCACCCATCAGTTTTGGTCGGAATATACGTAATATCAGCAGCCCATTTTTGATTAGGTTTGACAGCTTTAAAGTCTTGTTTTAATTCATTCAGAATAGGTTATACTAAACAAAAGATCAACTCCTAGAAAATGGTTTTGTGGCAAACACCAATTTAAGGAAGGCTGATCTTTTTGTTCGAACGTTGTTCGGATTAATTTTACAATCTACCATCAGATTAAAGTTTATTTTTGTCACCCGTATTCACCATGGGAACGGGGATCCAATGAATATTTCAATCGACGGTTACGTTGGTTTTTCCCGAAAAAGACTAACTTTGACCAGATAACGATGTAGAAGGTAAACGCGGTTCTGAATGTCTCTTAAAACCTATCTCAAATATTGACTTCAATCCATGACGGCTGTGATTACCATTTTGAGTTACCTTTAGGAGCCTTCATATGTACCTTTTTTGGTGTATATGAAAGCCTTTTTTCGGCTGAATGCTAATTAGCGCGAAATTTTGTAAAACCGATCAAAAGAGTTTGTGAAAAAAGGAAAAGGAATAGCATGAAATTTTTCATTTCATGCTAGGAATTATACAGTCGTTTTTAATTGGTACGCTATTCATGTTTATTTCACATAAAGGATATTTGAAAAAATCTGATTATAAGTGATGCGCCACATTATTCTTTAAAAAGTAACACTTTGCTTTGCGGATAAGTTGGGAACTGATTCATTGGGATCGTCCAGTCTTGCTTAGGCACAGAAAAAGTGTAATCATTGACTAATTTGTCACTAAAGACACGTAATGTGTGTAGAGTAATCCATTCGCCGGCGCAGCGATGCATTTGACGAAAATCTCGACCACCTTGCGCGATCATTTCATATTCTTCGTCATAAGATATTTGTTTGGTTTTTCCAACGAAACGATCCACTTTGAAGCTATCTGCGTTTTCCATAGAACGTGCATCGTGGTTAGTACCGTAAATATCGAGTACAACCCAACTATCCTTGGGAATCAAATAACCGTCGATTTCAACATCTTGAATACTTGTTGCTGGAATCATTGGGAAAAATGGATAATAGCGACGTAGCTCTTCAATAAATGAATCTTGTAATTCAACAAAGTTATTAGCTAATTTTTGGTAAACTTCAGTTTTATTGAATAATATGCGACCCATTAGTGCAACCCAGACAGTAATTGCAACTGTTGGGCGGATAATATTCAATAACTCCACCGCTGCGGTTTCTAGTGGCAATAAATTGTCTTTAGTGTCTTTAGCCGTTGCAAAGGCATATAAAGCTAGGTTGCGATCTTTATCTAATGGGTGTTCGCGGGCTTCCTGCAATAATTCTTGGGCCCATTTTTCAGCTTTTTTCCGACCAATGACGCCGTTTAAATAATCAGAAGCTGAATTTACACCTTCAAACATGGCAACTTGATCATCTGTCAACGCATCAATTTCTTGTTCTGTAAGTTGCCCTAAATTAATACCAGACCAAGTACAAATCGTTTGAAATAAAACCTTCTTAGCCAGGGTGTAAAGTTCAAAAGTACCATGTTGTTCATTTAAAGCATTGGTTAAATTTTTTCCCAATAATTTACGATAGTCAGCCATACGGTCTGGCGTCATTAAATCCATGAAAATGCCTTTACGTTTAAGATGTTCATCTCCATCTAGAGTCTGGACGCCTGTTTCACCTTGTAAGGTTTTCAAAATAGGCTTTGGTATGGCATTAGCGCGTTTAAAATATGTTGCGTTGTAAAATTTTTCAGCGGCTTCTTTGCCATATACAGCAACGACCTCTTAGTTTAGCAAACGAGCTTTCACGACAGGGGCGTTTACTTCCTCATGTAATTTTCCTAAAGCACCATAACCAGCGTTAAAAAGTGCTTTTAAATCTTTAAAATGGACTTTTATTTCAGGAATACTTGTCAAAATAATATCCTCCTTAAATTATTTCTATTTAAATTTATCATAACCTAAAATATAAAATTATGTTGATAAATAGCTCCGATTACTTTGGCGCAGTCGGCCTTGGGGATTAAGTTAGTAATTTTCCATACTGCCAGCGTTCATATTAACGTCATATGATTTTGGTAAATTGAACATTACAAAAATAGTACAAGAGACCAGGTCAGATTGACCTGGTCTCTTGTACTATTTTTATTTAGATTAAATCCAATCTTTACTTGATAGCTCCTTCTGTCACACTTGTCATGACTTGCTTTTGCAATAGGAGAAACAGAATAATAATCGGAACCACTGACAAAACAAGTCCGGCTAAGGCTAATTGCCATTGGCTGTTTGTTTCACCGAAGAAAGAATACATCTTAAGTGGAATCGTGTACATGCCATCTTTATTAACGACTAGTGATGGTAACAGGTAGTCATTCCATATTTTCATTGCATTCAAGATAACAACTGTACCTGTCATTGGGCTGACCGCTGGAAAGATAATATAAACAAAGGTTTTAAAAGGATAGGCTCCATCTAAAGCAGCAGCTTCGTCAAGAGTTTTTGAGACTCCTTGAAAAGCCCCATAAAAAAGAATAATTGAGAGACTTACTGATAACCCGGTGTTCATAATGACCAGACTCGTTCTGTTAAGGAAATTAACTTTGCCAAAAAGTGAAAGAAGCGGGATCATAATTGACTGAAAAGGGATCAGCATAGTGCCGGCACAAAGATAGTAGAGAATTGAACTGAAAGGCCCTTTAACACGAGAAAGAGCATAGGCAGCAGCTGCCGAAACCAATGTGATTACAATGACACTGGCTACTGTGATAGCTAAAGAGTTAAAGAAACTGCTTGTAAAATCAAGCGCCTGGTAAGCAGTTTTGAAATTTGAAAACGTAAAGTCGCGTGTAAACCATAACGGGTTTTGAAAAATTCCCCTTTTTCCCTTTAAAGCATTGATAATAACAATGATAAAGGGGTAGAACCAGAATAGGGCAATGATTCCAAAAAGAAAGCCAAGTAAGATTTTAGTTGATTTTTTCATCTTCTATCCCTCCCGCTTTCTTGAAAGTGCTAATTGAATAAAGGAAACAATGGTTACACAAAGGAAAAGGATAATTCCGGCTGCTTGAGCGTATCCCTGCTGGAAGTTTACAAAAGCAGTATTATAAATATACATCGAAATCATCTCTGTGGAGCGGTATGGGCCACCATTTGTAAGTGCTAAGTTTTGCTCATAGAGTTTAAACGAGCTGGCAAGTGTTAGAAATAGACTGATTGTAAAGGCTGGCGCCAATTGTGGCAGCTTGATGAAAAAGAAAATCTGGGTTGCTTTTGCACCGTCTAGAACAGCTGCTTGAATGGTATTCTTAGGAATTGCATTCAAGAAAGAAATATAGATTAACATAATATAACCGCTCATCTGCCAAACAAACAGAATTACTATCCCCCAAAAGCCTGTTGAAGAGTTGCTCAACCAACCTTTGAAAAAGTCAAGATGAAAAGCAGCGGCAATTGCCTGAAAAGCAGAAGTAAAAATGAATTGCCAGATAAAACCAAGTAGTATTCCGCCGATCAGATTTGGCATGAAGAAGATGGTTCTGAGTGATTTTGTGAGTCTGTTGTTGTGTCTGGTGACGATTAACGCAAAAACCAAACCGACTAAGTTAATTAGAATTACTGAAACAAAAGAAAATTTAACTGTTAGCCAAAAACTCTGCAGAAAGGTGGAGTCTTGAAAAAGGACTTCAAAGTTTTTCCAACCAATAAAAGAAGAGCGTAAACCATTGGAATCGGTAAAGGAATAATAAATTCCTATCAGAAATGGTATGACAATAATCAATAGTATAAAGAAAACTGCTGGTAAAATAAAAGCCAGATATTGATGTTTTTTAATAAGCATTTTTATCACTCCCCACTTTGGATTTCCCTGAGCTGTCGATATTTAGCCGATGTTTCCTTTTTCAATTCTTTCCAAGAGATTCCATTTACAAAATAGCGTTGTATATATGGCCCAAGTGCTTGGTTAGTAAAGCCATTCGGGTACTGTTTGTGAACAGGAGATTGTGCGTTTTTGGAAGTGCCGATCCGATAAATTTATTTAGAAAGATCATCAGGCAGCCTCGAAGCATCAAAGTTTTTAGTTGCAGGAACGAAACGCATTCCGTTAATGATTACGTTCTCAGCTTCTTTTGAAGTGTACATCCAGTTAATAAAATCTTTAGCAGCTTTTTGCCGCTTGGGATGATCTTTAGTGATTCCTAAATACCATGAGGAACCGGTCAAAAGACGGTCAGTACCATCATTTTTAACAAAGAACGGTAACATGCCAAGATTTTTTTGCACGTATCCCTTTTCCAGACCATCAAGCGTCGGAATAATCCAATTTCCTTGAGGTATCATAGCAACTTTACCATTGAAAAAAAGGTCTTGGACAGAAGGATCATATTTAACTGAAAGAATCGGTTGTACATTATATTTTTTTACGAGATCATAATAATTTTTCATTTGCCTCTCGTATTTCCAAGGGAAAGTTTTACTTTTGAAAGCTTTGACAAGATTATTGTTGTATAGCAGAGAAGTAAATTGTGCTGAAACAGAAGCAATTGAATTGGTATCAGCTCCGTTAAAGCCGAAAACGGCATCGATTCCAATCCTCTTTTTTTCTGAATTGAGTTTTTCAACCGCTTTCAAAAATTCAGAATAGTTATTGATCTTTGAGGCATCAATCCTAGCCTTAGCGAACACAGCTTTGTTATACGACCAGCCATAAGCCTCAATATCGACTGGAATTCCAACCATACGTTTATTTGAAATTCCACCGCTAACAAGATTTGGTACTATGTTTTTACTTGCCTTAAGATCTTTTAGATTAATCAAATGATCCTTATACCGATCTATTTCAGGTAGCCCGCCAAGCATAATAATATCTGGAGCTTCCCTAGAGGCAAACTTCGCTTGTAAAGCAGCGGCCCCACCGCCTTGACCTGAAGTAGTAATTTGGATATTGACGTTGGGATGTTTAGCATGATACATCCGCGCTAATTTTTGGTATTGTGCGGTTATTTCAGGCTTTTGATTAAAAAAGTTAAGTGTAATTTTTGAATTTTTTTCCTTTTGAGAGCTAAAACTACAACATGTTAAGACAATTAATGATAAACTCAACACAAAAGTTAGCTTAGCGATTTTAAAAAATCTTTTTTTCATGTCTTCCGCCCCGATTCATTTTCAATTGTTTGTCAAGAGCACCATTTTTTTACCTAAATTTTATGTTTTTATTATGAATCACTGCAGAAACAAAAGCAAGAATAAACTCGAGGAGGCATTTCTTATGAGTAAGATTCAAATCGAACACCTTTATAAGCGTTATGATAATGCGGAAAATGATACCCTAAAGGATATCAATCTTGAGATTGATGACAAGGAATTTGTTGCAATTATTGGACCATCAGGTTGTGGTAAGTCTACACTATTGCGTTGCTTTTCAGGTTTGGAAGAAGTTACAAAGGGAAAAATTAATGTAGATGGAAAGCGCTTCGATAATATTCCACCGCAAAAGCGCAGCATTGCAATGGTTTTTCAAGATTATGCATTATATCCACATATGACTGTTTACAATAACATGGCGTTCAACTTAAAACTTAGTAAATTTTCTAAAAGTGAAATTGATTCACGGGTCAAGGAAGCAGCACAAAAGCTTAATCTCACAGACTATTTGGCTCGTAAACCCGCGCAGCTTTCTGGTGGGCAGCGACAAAGAGTTGCTTTAGGGCGTGCAATGGTGCGCGCACCTGAAGTCTTTTTAATGGACGAGCCGCTTTCTAATTTAGATGCGAAGTTACGTGTTTCAACGAGGCAGGATATTATCGAGCTACATAAGCAGCTTGGAACTGTAACGATTTATGTAACACATGATCAAACTGAGGCGATGGCAATGGCGGATAAAATCTTGATCATGCGAGACGGAGTGGTACAGCAGTATGGTAAACCTGAAGAACTTTATGATAACCCGCGTAACCTCTTCGTTGCTCGTTTTATCGGTTCTCCCAGCATGAATATTTTAAAGGGTACTCTTTCGAACAAGGGACTTTTTAATTCAGGTGGTGTAAATTATGACCTTAGTGAATTCGTGAAAAAAGAAGTTTTGCCAACGGATAAAAGAGAGATTGTACTTGGCTTTCGGCCTGAGAAAGTAACGCAGGTAAAAAAGTCAGGAGATAATGATACAGCTCCTGAAAATTCTGCACAAAAAGAAGGATTTTTTGTACTTTCCGCAAGTAAAAATCTGACTGAATACATGGGCGGCCATACGCTTGTCTATCTAAAAACTAAAGATGGTGTTAATATTGTGACTCAAACGCCTAAAAGAATTCCTAATGATGATAGCCAAAAAAAATTAGATCTTTATATTCGTAATTCTAATATTTATCTGTTTGATGCTAAAAGCGGTCTGACACTTCAAAATGGTTAGCTTTACCAGATAAGAAAGAAAACGGTTAAGTTGGAGAGAAAGATTAAGCCACCCTGTGAGCCTTTCTGAACGTGTTTAGCTTACATGAATGTCATTAGACCTGCTTCGTCTTTAAACCGTTGATAGGGGTCTAATTTTGCGACGAATTTTTGCTGATTGGCTAAAATTTCCGCATTTAGTTCAAAATAGGGTTCCGGCTTAAAGTTTTTGATTGCTTGGTCTCTTTGATAGACCATATACAAGGTTGGCGTCTGCACGCGACCAATTGAATACACCCCGCGCACCCCATTTTGTCTCAACAATAAAGTATATAAGGGGCTACCATCCACACCGATCAACCAATCACTAATTTGACGGGTTTGGGCTTCTTTATAAGCCAAATAGTCTTTGTGCCAATCATCAAGATTTTTGAATCCGGTAATAATCGCGTCTTTTTCCAAACTATTCAACCATAGCCGCTTAATAGTCTTCTTTTTAACATCAATATGGGCTTGATTCATGATTGACCAGGCAATATTGGAACCTTCTCGACCGCTATCGGTGGCGACAATAATGGTATCGGCCTTCGTTAACAGGTCTTTAACAATCTTGAATTGAGCTCTTTTACTAGCTGACACCTCAAACTTGTATTTGTCGGGTAAAATTGGTAAATTAGATAAGGCCCATTGCTGGTATTTCTGATCGTATTTATCCGGTGTGGCTAGTTCAACTAGATGTCCGAGACCATACGTGACAAGCGTATTCTCGGGCAAAACAGGGTCACTAACCGTATAGTAACCCTGTTTTTTTGTGCTCTTTTGAAAGGCTTGGACGTATGAACGGGCTTGGCTGGGTTTTTCAGCTAAGATAACTGTTGTCATGTTCGTTCACTCCTTATGATTCAGTTTTTGTTCTAATTCTTTTTTGCCTTGGTTCGCACTATCCAACCAAGCTTGTTTTCTAAGTGCTTGCATGTCTTCTTGTTTGACTTGCTCATAAGCCTGTTGACGTTCCTTTAAGCAATCTTTGCAATCTACCTTTTTACAAAATATGTTTGCATAGGGTCTATAACATACAAATAACCCCTCAAAAACATTGTTAAAATAGCCCCCAATATCTATAATTTAGATATTGGGGGCTATTTTAATTTATTTTTTTATAAGTACCCCTAACCTATAGCTATTGATTCAAGATTTCATGGGAGCCAGTTGCAACCAATAACAAAATCAATTCATCATGATCTAGCTGATAAATAACAATCCAGTTGTCATAATTTTTGCCATAGTTTCCATATCTGGCAGGGTGAAATTCACGATAGCCATGCCAATTTCCTTTTAATGCATGATCTTTAATCTGTTTCAAAACTAGTACATCTTGTTCAACAATTGCTTCTAAACAAGGCTTCAAGACAGTTATTGGAAAATGTTTTTTGACTAGTTTTTTTAATTCACGTTCAAAAGATTTGGTCTGTTTAATTTGCATCTAACTTATCGATCCAATCTTCAAAGTCAGTTAATGAACCAATATTTTTGACCTGCCCTGTTTCTGCTTCTTTTTTAGCGGCTAAGGCTTCCGGAGAATCTAAAAAGCTGACTAATCGAACTTCATTATTGGCCGCCTTAACTAACGATAAGCGTATATACTCAGAAACGGTTAGCCCTTGTTTTGCTAGATTAGCTTTAGCCCGTTCACTAATGTCAGGTGTGACACGAGTTGAAATTGTCTTGTTTTTAATAATAGTATTACTCATTCTAATCTGCCTCCTTTAAGTTTACCATCGTACTACATTATAATATTAGATTTTTAGGTTTTCTGCAACTAAATTAATTTTAAAGTAAAGGAACTAACAGCTTATGCAACAAATTGTTCTACCCATCAAGGATTCAAATATTCTCAAAGAGGTGCAAGATACGTTACTCAATAATTTTAAAGCTGGCCGGCGTAACTATACAATTTTTCAAGTTGGTAAAGCTACGCTACTAAGAGTCAGTGACGTCATGTGCCTAAAACAAGCGGATATCTTTAATCCGGACGGCTCCATTAAACAAAATGCATTCATTCATGATCGAAAAACCGGCAAGCCTAATACCTTGTACCTTAAACCAGTTCAAATAGAGCTTTTATTGTATCGTCAATGGCTGCTTGATCATCAGCTACAATCTGACTGGCTTTTTCCTTCGATTCAACACCCAGAGCGCCATATTACTGAAAAACAGTTCTACAAAATCATGAGTAAAGTTGGCGACCTGTTAGGGATTAATTATCTAGGTACTCATACCATGCGTAAAACTGGAGCTTATCGCGTTTACACGCAATCCAATTATAATATTGGCTTAGTCATGCACTTATTAAATCATTCGAGTGAAGCCATGACTTTAGCTTATTTAGGCTTAGACCAAGCCAGTACCGAAACTATGTTAGATCAAATTGATTTTGGTTAGTTTTATTTGAATTTTTAGTTGTTGCCCAAGGCAACTTCTGAGACAGATTTTAAGCACAAAACCTCCAATAAATTTGGGTGGTGTGTAAGTGCACATTTTATTTTGATTAAACTAGCGTAGTCTGTTTAATCAAAATAAAATGTTTAGTTGAGCAAAGCGAAACTTGGAACCAGGAGGATAAAATCATGAAATTAGATTATGAGAAGACGTTTGAAATTGAAATCATTAACGAATTTTCAGCATCAATTTATGCCAAAATGTTGAACTATGTTTTAAACAACGAACTAGATAAAAATGATTTAAAAGACCTACAAACAAATTTGCTGAAGCAATTATCAAGTATGAACCAAATTGATTTATTTAAATTATCTCTTGAAGAATCAAGACAAGAAGAAACTCGTTTTACTCGTTTAAAAATTAAAAAGCAAAATAGGAATAAAAATGAAAAAAAGAGATGTGAAAATACCTTCACATCTCTCCTTTAACTATTACTTGATATCTATAAGTTTTCTTTTATTTTTTTCAATTTTTGGTAAATAAACAGATAAAATACCATTTTCAAATTTAGCTTCAATGTTATCTTCGTCTATATTATTAAGTGGATACATTCTCCTCACGCTACTATAAGATCTTTCTTTTTGAATGATTTTACCTTCATTATCTTTTTCTTCGTTCACCTGATTATTTTCAGCAGAAATTATTAACATATCATTTTCATAAGAAATATCTATTTGGTCTTTTGAAAATCCTGGAAGCTCTGCTTTTAATTCATATCTATCGTCTTTTTCACTAATATCAGTTTTTATACCTTTTTCATCAGGAAAATTACTAAAAAATTGTCTTCCAAAATCTCTAAACAATTCACTAGGTGTCATATCAAAATAATCTCTTCCAAACGATTTTAAATCATTAGCCATAACAATCCCTCCTTAATTAATATTTAATCTATTTTCACCATATATATAACACAAAGGTCAAAGATGGTCAATAATTTTTACTTTATTCCAATTGCTTTATTGACGTTGAGCCTCGGAACCCTTAACAATCAATAAATTTTTTCGGCATAAATGTGCCTATCTACTAGGTCTAGCGAGTAGACCCGACACAAATAAAATTCAATATCTAAGGGCGCACTTACACGTCAACTAACTTTGACGTGTTCCGATACCCCAAAAACTATATTAGATTTCGCTGCGCTCAAACAAATCTTTTTAATTGCTTTACACCGTTTTTCTTTCTAAACTTAAGCACAATCTTTGAATAACTAACTATAAAAAGATGCCTTTAATTTAAACCTGAAATAATTAGCTAATGTTAGGAGTAGCTCAGATGGACGAAAAGAAAGTATTAAAGCCCATTGATGAAATGCTTGTTGATCCTTGGCAAGTTGATATTCAAGAATTGTTTGAAGTTTTTGTTAATGAACCTGATGAGATCAAACAGAATTTGTATAATCCCTTGTACACTTACATTTTGCAAAAAAGACAAGAAGATATTATTAATCGACCAGGATTTGTAATTTAGCCCTCTAAAAGCTCGCTGAGGGCTTTTTATTTTGTTTTGGCATAATTATATGTAAATAAGCTTAAAACTGCTGAGAATTAAAAATAAAGGCCTTAAAAAGGGGTATAGCAGTTAAATTCTTATTATGTTTTAGAAAAGCTAACTGTTTGCTGTCAATGGTAGCGGACGAGCAAAGCGTGGGAGCATAAGGAATTGACAGCTCTTAACCAGTCTTAACACTGAATTGGCGAAAGCCAAAGTTTCTATAAAACTTTGCTTTCCTGCCTAACGGCGAGTGAAAAAACGGTCAAGCTGGTTCAGTTTGGACGGGGTGCGGGGCGTCAGCGCCCGTAATAAATGTGGCTTGCCACACCTTTTTAGGAAACGAACGCAGTGAGGCGCAAAGAGCGTAGCGAATGAAGTTTAATGTGAGCCGGTTTTTGGCTTACTCCTTTGTATTTTTGATTTTAGGTTTTGATCTCGTACAGTGGTGCCTCTTTTATAATCTCTTTTATAAACCTCTTTTAGGCACCTCTTAAGCCTTACTCTCACAAGGCTTACAGGGTTTTATAGATAGAGTTTTGTCTGTTTATAGATAGAGTTTTATGATATTGTATATTCATAAAAACGTGTTTATTAAAAGAGGTGCTTCATTTGAGTAATGAAATTATTAAATATGATCCAGAATTAAATACAATCCCACTTCGAAAATTCACTCCTGTTGAAATGAATTTATTCTTCTCAATAGTTTCTAGAATGCGTGACAAAGGTGACGAAACTGTAAGGTTTTCATTTGATCAATTAAAAGAATTAAGTGCATATAAACCTACAGCAAATAACCGATTTATTGACGATATTGAAAGGGTTCTGGTGCAAAATTAACAAAATAGTCTTTGTAATTCTTTGTAATACATTGGGACGATTGTTGAACGGATCATTGTACTAATAATTCGATTAGTGATTGTGACGACGAAAAACCAAAGAGACTTGGTTCT
>NZ_JAFBDN010000025.1 GCF_016908275.1 Periweissella beninensis
TGCATGGTTTCAATGCCGTATAATGTCCTAGCTGCTGTCCGAGTGCTCTGATAACTTGCGGAACGAACTTGTTGCCGCTTAATAAAACGGTGATCATGCTCAATCAGATTATTGCGATATTTGGAGCACTGATGCACACCTTTGTGCAGATAGCCTTCCCTAGTAAGCTTTTTAATTACCTTTAGGGTCGCTCCGTACTGATCAGTCACTAATCGGTCTTTAAAAGGCGTTTGAGAAAACGATAGGCCGAGTTAAAGTCACGCTTCTTGCGCAGTTGAAAATCAAGCGTAAGACCTTGATCATCAATGGCACGGTAGAGGTAATTCCATTGACCTTTGATCTTGATATAGGTCTCATCCATACGCCAACTTTTGGAAGTGCGCCGATGGTGCTTACGCCATAGAGCCCGCATAATCGGTGAGTAATATTGTACCCAACGCATGAGGGGTGTGTGATGCACGAAAATACCACGGTCGCGCATCATTTCAACTAGATCTCGATAACTGATGTTGTAACGCAAGTAGTAGCCTACGGCAAAAGTAATCACTGATTGATTGAATTGCCGTCCTTTAAAATGATCAGTCATCTGAAAACCTCCAGTTTCAATTCATGATACAGGATGCACTCTCCCTGAGTAAACTTTGCACCAGAACCATAATTAGCATCACATCAAGTGGTATTTTAGTAAATGCCCCACCAGTTATCATCCCCCATGTACTCATGGTTAAACACATAAGTGTTAGCATTGACCAACTACGAATTCTAGTTGTTTTTTTAAGAATTAATGCGGGATCATTAATTTTTTGCGTTACTTTTTTAATAATTATATTGGTGATTTTAGAAGCAACCAACAGATTAAATATAAATGCTGTTAATACAGTCGGGCCCCACCAAATCATAAATACTCTAATCGAAATGCTATTTACACCGCTTGCAAATAAATGCCCTAGTAAACTCATAATGGTTCCGATACCAAAACACATTTCAGATGTAAAAAAATTCGTTATTTATTTGTCATGATGCTCTCCTAATTAGTTGACAAATAAACTAAATTTTATTAAGCTATACTAGTTTTATAACTTTAGCTAGAAGGCTATACTGCTTGCAAGCATGTTAATAATCTTTTAGCAACTTGGTGGGAGGAACAATTCTTGGCTAGTAAAACCGATCATCAGGATATTATTTATCAAGAATTATATAAATTGGCAAGCACAATCAACGGTTTAACCTTACAGTATACGCAAGATTAAGCCAATAATTTATGTATTATCGCTTAGTTAATCCTTGCTTTATCGTAATTTAAAAATATTACGGCGCGTGCTTTCATTTAGTAATTTTTTTTGTTATACTAATATAGTATTTTAATTGGAGACATGGCAGAGTGGTAATGCAACGGACTCGAAATCCGTCGAACCCGTGTTGAGCGGGCGCGCAGGTTCAAATCCTGTTGTCTCCTTAAAAGTAGATTTTGAGTTAATTCTCAGAAAATAAAAAACGGCTCATCCCTTACTTAAGGCACTGACCCCCTCGAATTGGCGTAAATCCAATCGAGGGGGTCAGTGCCTCTTTATCGGAATTAGCCGTTTTTTGTACATACGGATAAGCTAAAATCAAAATACACAATCCATGCTATATCAACGTTTTTTACAATTAAATTAAATTAAAATAATAAAAATGTTATTTTTTTAATTTAATTTGTGATATCATAATGATACTTTATTTTAATCGGTGTAAATAACATGTTTAAAAATAAAATAATTTTGCCGGCTGTAATCTTATTATCTACTTTATTTGCTAACGGGATTTTTAACTATAGTACTGGTTTGAATTTATTAAATAAAACCCATACTTCAATCAGCTTTGGGCTTGGCTTAATTACCGGTCCTCTCATTGGGTTAGTTTTGGCAACCCCGATTACCAAATTATTACACAGGTATGATAATCATAAAGTTGCAGCAATTGGCTTGAGTGGAGCAACCTTAAGTATTCTTATATATAGCTTTTTGAATAATACTGCTAATCCATTACTTGTCGCAGTTATTTTTTAAGTGTCAATGGTATTTTTATGCGTATGTTTAATTATGCATATATGAATAATCAAATTTATATTGTAGGTGAAGATAATATTCAAAAATTAAATTCGCTAGAACAAGGTGGTATTTCAATCCTCCAAATTGTTAACCCCCTTATTACAGCAATCTTGTGGGCAAAGCTAGGAATGATGGTGACTCAATGGATGGCGGTACTTGTTAGTATTATTGGGGTTAGTCTATTACCACAAGTTAAATATCATAACATGTTAAAGATGGCAGATGTAATGGCCCTCCCCAATTTAAAAACTGTATGGCATGATATCTTTCAGCGCTCAACGGTAAGAAAAATATTTTTACTAGAAACATGTGTTGGTATTTTTTTAGTATCTGAGGTAGTGGCACTAGCTTATATCATAGTTACTAATAATTATGCTAGTGTGAGTTTTCTTGGAATGATTCAAGGACTGATTGGTATCGGTTCTATTTTAGGAGCTGCCTTGGCATATGCTAAACACGTATATACGCCACTTAAGGTTTTAAAATATACTACATTGGCAATAGGCATTCTTTATTCAATCCAAGGTTTAGCCTTTACTTTACCTATTAAAAGCTTAGTTATTGCCAGTATTATCATACTTAATCTTTTAATATCACTAATTAACACATTTACGGCACCAATTAGTTATACAGTTTTACAAACTTCGTTATCCGATAACACGCGGGCTGATGTTTTAACTTGGTATTATACTGCTCAAGAATGTGTTTATCCGCTTGGCGCGCTATTAGTATCAATATTAATGCCCATCATTTCACCAGCAAATTTATATTTAAGCTATGGTTTGTCGATTATTAGTATTGTGTTACTTGTTATGGGCCGTCTTAAAAATCCGTAAAACTAGTCTCCGGTTTGCACATGGGCCTTTTTTAAAGATCATCGAATTAAAAAATTGGATAGCTTGCGTCCGATTACCTTCCAGAACTACACCATCCAATTAATTATTTAAATCATCCCACTAATTTATGACGATTAATTTAGTGGGACTTTTTTATTAATTTTCACAAAAATAATTTGCCCCACTAGGCCCCCAATGAGCCCTTGTAATAAATTCGTTGGCACTCCTAAAATTCCGGTAACCATACTATATAAAAAACTATCCGCAATAAAATAACCCCCAACCATTACTAAAACACTGCAAATTAACGCCAAACTACTACGTCCATATTTAAAAAAGAGCCAACCACAAACTAAGCCCTCTAAACCATGCACAATTAATGAAAAAAACATATATTGGCTATATCCCGAAATTAAATCTAAGAGGAAACCACCCCCACCACCAACTAAAAAACCTAATTTGGGCCCTAGCAGTAGCCCAGCCAATAAAATAACGGCATCACTCAAATTGATATTCCCATGTGTCCAAGGAATTCCAATAATAAACGTTTGCCCGACTACCACAGTTAAAGCTAGTAAAATTGCTGCTAATAATAATTTTCTCAAATTCATTTTCATCAACTAACCCTATTCTTCAATATTATGCTCAGTAAAACTGTATTGTGCACGCATACCACCAATTTTTTTAGGCCGTGATGTTAATGCCACCACCTGGGCAGCTCCCACTTTACGATGTGTTAATTGGACCGGAATTTGAACAAATTTTACATGCATCCCAATTTCTGTACCACCAATGTCAAGTCCCCCCTGAGCAACAATGTGTTCAACTTCAACGGGATCATGCATTGCTTGATAGGCGGCAACTTGCGTCCCACCACCTGCGTGAATTGCTGGTACTACATCGACAATTTCAAAATCATATTTCTCAGCAACTGTTCGTTCAACTAAGAGTGCACGATTAATGTGTTCACATCCTTGTACAGCAATCGCGATTTCCCGTGCTTGTAAAAATGATGCAATCGTTGTATAAATAATCTGCCCAATCGCTAAATTTGAACTAGTCCCCTTCCATTGTCCTAAAATTTCACTCGTACTGCAGCCTACAACGAATAACTGACCACTAAAATTTGTTTTCGCAAAATACTCTGTCAATATCATCTCAAGTTCTTTTTTTAATTGTTTAGTATCCATCATACTTCCTCCTCATTAGCTAAATAACCAAGTAATTGCCGAATTTGTAGCCCATATTTACGCTCTTTAACGCAACTTACGTTATTTTCTGCGATAACAATTGTTAATGCTGCCATCGTTTTCTCTAGCGCTATCGTTAAATTTTTTGCACGTTGTAAATACATGCTTAAAAGTGCACTAAAAGCATCACCTGTCCCATAAAAATGCCCTGCAACTTTTTTTTGCCAAATAAATGCTAGCTCATTAGTGCTTTCCTCTAAATAGGCAACTCCCACATTATTATCCCGTTCGATACCTGTAATAATCACCCGCATCGCCTGGTTTTTCGTCGTTAAAATGGTTAATGTTTGCAAAATATCTTGATCGCTTGGCTTTAATTTAATTGGTTGCTTCGTTAATAATTGAGCTTCTGTCCAATTGGGAGTCAAAATAGTTGCGTCTAGCATCAATGCTTGCATCGCTGTAACATACGTTTGATCAAAGCCTGGATAGAGTGCACCTTGATCGCCCATGACCGGATCAAGTAGGATCGTTTGGGGCTGTAGTTGTTGCACCATACTACCTATTTGCCCGACCATGTTAGCATGGCCAATATAGCCAATAAGTACGTTATTAATCGTCAAGTCACTAATGGTTTGCCAATGTAGATACGCTGCCTTTAACCAATTTTGCATATCTTGTACCACTGGTTGGCCAAATTCTTCAGTTTGTGTCGAATATATTGTGGTGGGGGCTGCAATCGTTGGTAGATTCACAGCCCTAAAGATTGGTAAGGCAATTCCCATTGATAGTTGACCGAGGGCCGATAAATCTTGCGCCACCAAAGTTACTTGCATAAAAAAACTACCTCATTAATTTTTAATTTATGCTTAATAATACCCTATCAACCTTAGCTTATCAATCATCATTGTTTATTTTATCCTACAGCGAATTTAGTTTACCCCGTTGACAATTTTCTTAAAATACGTCATAGTTTATTTATTAATATAGTTAAGAGGTATTTTAAATATGGGACTTTTAGATAATAAAAAAATTATCATCATGGGAGTAGCAAATAAAAGTAGCTTAGCTTTTGGTTGCATGCAAGCCATTATCGAACAAGGTGGTCAGGTAATTTTAACCTATCAAAATGAACGAATGAAGCGTAGTTTGGATCGGTTTGTCGATGATGCTGTTTTAAAGGTTGAATGTGATGTTTCCAATCCTGAAAATATCAAAACGGCTTTTGCGACGATTAATCAAACTGTCGGTAAGGTTGATGGAATTGTACATGCAATTGCGTATGCGGATAAGCGTGATTTAGCAAATGAAGTCACTGACTCAACCCTTGATAGTTTCGCACTTGCGCAAAATATCAGTGTTTATTCGCTAATTGCAACTGCGAAGTATGGGCGTGAAATCATTAATGAAAACGGATCTATTGTTACCTTGACCTATATGGGATCAGAACGCGCTATCCCTAATTACAACGTTATGGGTATTGCTAAGGCTGGCTTAGAGTCGGCCGTGCGCTACTTAGCTCGTGATTTGGCTAGTCAAGCAATTCGTGTTAACGCCATTTCCGCTGGAGCTGTGAAGACTTTAGCTGTGACGGGTGTTAAAAACCATGGCGATTTAATTAAAATGTCAAATGAACGAGCTGTTGATGGCGTGGGGGTTACAATTGAAGAAGTTGGTAATACCGCCGCATTCTTATTAAGCCCCATTGCCAGTGGTGTCGTCGGTGATACGATTTACGTTGATAAAGGGACCCACCTTATCTAATTCAATTTACTACTATTATTTTGCTATTTTTTAGTTGCGCTGCATTAATTTAAAATAAAACTAGTATGATAAACGCATGCACCTTGCATGTTTGCTTAGCAAGCGCCACGTGATTATGTTTACCTAAAAAGGAGCTCGGGACAATCGTCCTAAGCTCCTTTTACTTTTTAATTTAGTGTGATGCGTTGCTTCTTCATTCCGGCCCATTACCTTAAAGCTCTTTCCATTTATGAGACCAATTCGGAGCTCCATTTTTATTTTAACCTATGCATCACGCCATCAACTAACTCATATACATGATCAGCATAGTCTTCTAAGCGTGTATCATGCGTCACAACAATAACCGCTTTGTGCGCGAGATGTGCTAATTGACTAAATAATTGCATGACGGCAATCGCTCGTTCTGTATCCAACGAAGCGGTTGGTTCATCCGCAAGAATAAAGCTTGGATCACCATATAAAGCCCGCGCAATCGCGACCCGTTGCTGTTGCCCACCAGACAATTGATTAGGATACTTGTCTAAAAGCGGCGTTAAGCCTAAAATAGCAAGCATTTCGTTAAATTTACTAGCAGTCAAATTAGCTGTCTTAACTTTATCAACCAACGTAAACTGTTCTTGTACAGTTAGATAGGGAACTAAGTTATATGCCTGTAAAACAAAGCCTATTTTATGTAAACGTAACTGACTTTGTTGTTTAACACTCATTGTCCCTAAAACTTTATCATCAATTTTGACCGTTCCCGCACTAGGGGTTTGTAAACCCGCCGCAATTGTCAAAAACGTCGTCTTGCCTGAACCAGATGGTCCTACAATTAGTATGGTTTCTCCTTGATTAGCTTTAAAATTAATTTGCGTTAATGCTTCATATTGACTGCTACCTGTGCCATATACTTTTTTGACATCTTGCAATTCTAAATTAGCCATCTTAGCCTCCAATAATTTGATATGGATCAAGTTTGATAATTTCGCGAACGGGAATTAACGCCCCTAGCATTGCCATGCCAATAATTGCTAACCCACTAAGCAAAATCATTGTAATTTGGATTTTAATTGGCACAATTGCTGGTAATATAGCTGCCGTAATTAGCACCAATCCTAGCGCGATTAACACTCCGCTCACTGCAAGTAAGGCTGCCTGTAATAAGGTGTTTTTTACCAAATAACTAGTTGGTAAGCCTTGGGCCTTTAATACGCCAAAGTTTGGTAACTTTTGCATGGTTAAAATATATAAAAAGATAGCAATTACAATCAAGATAATGACCATTAAAAAGCCAATCATAAAATTAAACGTTAACGTTTGCGCACGATTCCCCGGCATCTTATTAATATATTGTTCAGCTGAATATAACTTACTATCCTTCAATGTCCCAAGCGTGGGCTTTTTACTAGCAAACGCCACTCCATTCACAAGCGTGGTGGTTTGTTGGCCATCATATTTGGCTAGATTAACGGTTTTAGGTGTCGTATACACTACGGGAACCATATTTAACGTGGCATTATTGGTAAAACCAACAATTTTAACCTTAACCTGCGTATTGGCAATTTTTAAGGTATCGCCTAATTTAAAGCCATCAGTTTTAAACGCACTTGCCACAATTGCTTGCTTACTGTGTAATTCTTTCGTACCACTTGTAACCTTCAAACGTTTAAAAATAAATTGATTAGTTTTAATACCAACAATTTGAGCGGAATCTTTTTTACCAGCTTGATTTTGAACAAGGCCACTCAGTAGCGAAATTTGGGCCCCTTTGTTTTTAAGTACTTGCCTATCCCGGTTTGAAATTACCGATTGTGGCAAATTAATTTGGGCGTCTTTATTCAGCACGATACTTTGTGCTTGCCAGCTATCAACCGCCGCACGGTTCAAGTTTGATAACCCGTTTGATAAGCCCGTTAGAATAAAAACTAAATAACTAACTAAAAAGATCATCCCAATCATTAAGCCATAGCGTAATTTTTCATGCTTCATTTCTTTAATTGCTAAAAACATTATACCCGCGCCTCCAAAGTACTTCCATGTAAGAAAATCGTAATCATTTCACGAATTTCCTGTTCGCCATTTAGGACATATTTAACGCTAACATAGGCTGTTAAAATACGCATAAAATGCATAGTGACTTGTTGGGCCGTCATATTATTCGCTAAAGTAAAATCATTAAAGACCATGATAAACGGTTGTAAATAAGCATGCCGCCATTCAGCAAATAATACTTTATTATCCTCACCTTTAAAAACAGTTTGCATATCATGCATTAATTGCGCTAAGTTTAAATTTTCTTCATTAATAATAAATTCACTCATTAAAAAAAGACGCTTTGCTGCTGGTAATGGCTCTTGGCTGATCGTCATTAATGCCGTGCCTAAGTACTGGGTATATGTGGTTACAACCTGCTGATACAATGCCTTTTTATTTTTAAAATAATAATAGAGCACCGGTTGTTTAATGTCTAAATGCTCAGCTAACTGGCGTGTACTCGTCGCCTGATAACCATTTTTCATAAAGAAGCTAGTGGCTTTGGTTAAAATTTCTTCGCGAATGTCATTCATAGTGTGCTCTCCTTTAATGCTAGTTAGATTTTATCACTTGATAAAATAAATAGCAATCAATTTAACCACAATAAAAAAAGCAGCCGATAAAGTTTCCTTTACCGCCCCTCTAATAACTGCTATCTAATGCCAATTGCTTATTTCAAATCAAATTCTTCAACTAGATACTGATAAATATCATTAACTAGTGCTTCCGCCCGTGGAGCGACATAGCGTTTATTCAAAATTAAACTAATAAAAGACCGTGAATATCCAAAATGTTTAGCGATTTGTTGTTGATTAACAATATTACGATGATTAGCAAGCCAGCCCTTAATTGCTTCAGCTTTTTCGTTTGTTTCCGGTTTATCAAACATCTAACTTTACTCCTTGTTATTAAACTTTGTTAAGAAACATATTGAACGCTTTTATTCAATGTAATACAATAACAACATATTATTCTTGATTAATATGCCGTTCACCAAAATACGTTGTTATTAGTTAACAATGAATACAATTAATTGTATTACATTGAATAATTTTTAACAATAACTTTTATTAAATATAATACAAAATTAATTTAGAGGTTATCAATGTCAACACTAGAACGTATCAAACTACTTGCTAAACAAAAAAACATGTCATTACGCAGTTTAGCGACGGAGGCTGGCTTAGGACCGACTACGATTTATAATTGGAAAAATCGAACACCTGATGCAGCTAATCTTGCTAAAGTTGCGCAAGTTTTGGCTGTTTCCTCAGACTATTTACTCAATGGTAGCCAACCTGAAGAACATAGTAATCCCACGGTTGACTTAGCCCAAGATGGGGTTTACCTTTATGACGGTCAAGAATTATCCGCTGCTGATATGACAATTATTAGAAATATTCTAGAAAGGATTCGTAATTAATGCTGAGTTATTTACTTAAAACCGCTAAAGCACACCATATCAATCTTTATTTTACCGATGACCTCCCTAAACATATCAGTGCTTTTGCTGACCAAAAAAGCCAAAGCATCGTTATCAACAATACTTTGGCGAACTGTGGTGCTACGTATTATAAAATTGCCCATGAAATAGGCCATCTAATTACTGACAATCACCCAGTTAATTATAAACTACGCTATAATCAGCTTAAAAATGAGCAAATTGCGCATCAACTAGCTTTAAATTTATTACTACCCTTTTATTTAAGTCAAAAAACACCTGAAGATGTCAATCTGCATCAACTTATGCGCTACTTTGATATTCCGACCAGTTTAACGGGTACTGTCAGTAAGTTCGTTACTAACTATTTCACCCTAACCGCTAATTAGCATTAAAACTATGTAAGATTAACCGGCCATGAATAAACTCACCTAAATAAATATCGTCTATTTTTTTACCTGTTTGGTTTAAAACCTCTTTTTCAATCCATGATACATCTTTATCAAGTGTTTCTAATAACTGATAATTAATTTGACCATCTTGAATTAAGGGATACTTAACCGTCTCGTCACCATACCGAATAATTGTCAGTTGCCCATTTTGCTCTAAAATCGCGCGTTTCACAGTTTGAATTTCATCAACACCCGCTGCTCTTAATTTAAACATTAACTCACTAGCAGGTAAGCCCATCTTCATAATGGCATTCATTTCTAAGGCCCCATTTTTAATAACTACTAACGGTTGCCCATCAACAAAACGTTTTATCCAATAACTATGCTCTTTTAAAAATTTCATTAATAATACTAAAAAGGTCCAAATTACTAAAACCATTGCGAAATTTAAAACTGTAATCGTATTATTATAAATAACACCACCAATGATTCCCCCTAACACATAGTTTTGAACTTGGTCTAATGCTGAAATTGGAGCTAAATTCCCCTTACCAAGAATATTAATTTGAATTACTAGCATAATAATCCCAATCGCTAATTTGATAAATACATCAAGATATGTTGGCATCCCCGTAAACCCCTTACTTACTCATTAAGCATTATTTTTGTTTCTTTATTAACCAAATTAATTGGTACAATCCGATACGTTGCTTGATCGGAACTTAATTCAATTTTGTAATATTGGTTCGCAATTTTGACAAGCATATTGTCATTAATTGTTTGTGAGTTGATATAAATGTGTTCCACATTTGTTTTTTTTACTTTGGCAATACTTTTAACAAGTGACGTAATTGTAAGGCGTTGCGTATCATTTAAGCGAGTATCACTATATTTTTGATACTGAATCCCAGTTAAAATTAGCACTAACAACAGCATAATCAAACTAATATCGCGGTACTTACTCGCATAGTTGTTCCGTAGGTATAGTAAAATAAAAAAAGCTCCTACCAATAAACTAATTAAAATTGCAAAATACCCAAAATATGTCAAAATTGATTGATTTTTGGATAAATAATCTAAATTATAAAAATGCATCTTGTGCTTAACTATTAATAATTATTTGCTCCCAACGAATTACTAATAATCCCCTTCTTAATATATTTATGTCATAAACATCAGTAATAATACGTGGTTAGCACGCACTAGTAAAGTTCGACTAACGCAGCTAAATTGGCAGTTAAGTCTGTTTTGCGTGGATACCAGTTTAATTCACGCTTAATTTTGTGATTATCTAAGGCATATTTTAAATCATGACCAGGTCGATCAGGGCCATAGCAGTAAAAGTCACTTGGTAAATGCATCACTGCTAAGAGTTGTTTTACTATTGCAACATTACTATATAAACAATCGCTTGAAATCAAATAAGTTTCCCCAATTCTTCCCGCAAATAAAATCATGTATAGCGCGCGCACATGATCTGTAACATGTAGCCAATCTCTTACATTGGTGCCATCACCATATAAATAAGCTGGCTGCCCCTGTTTTAATCTTGTAATTTGCTGAGGAATAAATTTTTCCGTATGTTGCAACGGCCCATAATTATTCGTACAATTGGAAATGGTCGCCTTAATGCCAAATGAACGAATCCATGCTCTAACTAACATATCTGCACTCGCCTTACTAGCTGAGTATGGACTCGATGGGCGATAGGGACTATGCTCATCAAATTTAGCAAGACTATCTAGTGGCAGATCGCCATACACTTCATCCGTTGAAATCTGATGATAGCGTAGATTGTATTTACGGACAACCTCTAGCAAAGTATACGTACCCACAATATTGGTTTCAATAAACGGTTTTGGCGCAGCCAAGGCGTTATCATTATGACTTTCTGCCGCAAAATTAATAAGCATGTCACATTCAGCTGCAATGCTATCCATTAATACTTGATCACAAATATCACCTTTTATAAATTGACATCGTGGTCCGATCACACCTGCTAAGTTTTGTTTGTTCCCCGCATAGGTTAGTTTATCAACACACATAATTATTACATTGGGGTTTTGGTTTAAGACATAGCGAATAAAATTACTCCCAATAAAACCAGCCCCGCCGGTTACTAACATCTTTATTTTTTTCAGTCCCATTTAGTCACCTCAGTTTAAAGCCCTGGCTAATATTTAGCTAAAACACTCATTGTTAGTATCCGGTTCCTAGTAACCATCCTTGCTGAAAATGCACGCCATTTGCTAAATAAAACTCTAATTCATGTTGATCACTCATGCCTTCACCAATAACAAGCTTATCATTTAACTTACTGATTAAATTTTGATATTCACCACTATTTAAAATGGCTTTTGGTGTATGCTTACATGTTTGGTGTAAATCAGCTGAAAACTTGATACCTGCGACATCTGCTAAAAACGTTGTTAAATAAATTTTATTTTTTAATAAAATATCCACATCATCGAGTAACACTTGATACCCTAATTGCTTCAGCATATGTAATTGTTCTTTAAACACGTCAACTGAAAGATTAAGTGAGAGTCTTTCAGTAATTTCCAGGTATAAATTGGTCTGATAACTTAACATTGCTTGTAAAAATGTTCGACAGGCAATCGTTAACAACTGGGTTGGCTCAATGTTCACAGAAACTTTAATTGTCGGTTCTGCCTGAAATAATTTTTCCAATTGGCCTGTCAGCCATGCAAAAAACTGTTGATTTCCATCAGGTGTTGCAATTAGTGCCTGAAATTCTTTTACCGGAAAGCGCCCATCTTTGCGCGAACGTAATAGTAGTTCACTAAATAATAGTTCTTTTTCTAAAAGATTATCTTTTTTGGTCACCTGCCAAATTGGTTGCCTAACTAAGTACCAATTATCAATATACGCATCCACTATTCTATCCCTCTTATTTATCTTCATCTGTTAATATATCAATTAAGTAGCTATTGCGACTTTGATTTTTTATCCGATACAATAATTTATCAGCTTGATTAAATGTTTGTTGATTATCACCCACAAAATTAGCATTAAAGCTCACACCAGCTGAAAAAGTTAACGTGAATGGCAAATCACGCCGACTAGCTTGTGCTAATTGAGCTTTCAGGGCACCCAAAATTGCCTTGACAACTGGATACTCTTTAAAAATGACAATTGCTAATTCCTCACCACCATACCGATAAATTCTAAAATCAGTAGTTGTAAAATAATCTAACATCGTCGCTGTTAAATTTTCCGCAATCAAAACTAATGCTTGATTACCTTGATCATGCCCAAAGTGATCATTAATCTTTTTAAAATGATCAATATCAATTAAAATAAGCGTTAGCTTGCGCTTGTCTTGACTATATTGTAAAAAATCAGCACGTAATTGGCGAAAGTTATATAAGCCAGTTAGCCCATCAACCTCAGACTCATGTAACTTATCTAAAATTTTACCGCGACTGTAATTAAACTTATTATTTAACTTGTCTAGTACAATTATAAAAATAAAGTTCATTATAAGCAAAATTAACGTCTTCGAAACTGAAATTACCACTAAACCATTGACATTCCAATCAATGAATATATGTAATCCTGATAATAATGAAGCTACTATCACCGCGGTTAGTACTATACTATGCGAGTAATTAGTGACCACCCACATTACCATGCCAATCACGAATTCACTCAATATCACTAATAATAGTGTATAAAAATCAATTTCATAATTTTTAAAGATATACACTAGCACTAAGAACGGATGTAAACCGATTCCAATCATCGCTGGTCGAATATTCTTATACGCCACTGGTAAGATTAATGTCAACGCAAACAAACAATCATTCCCCAACATCTTAGTACTTAATCCTAAAATTACGTATGTTAAAAATATATAAATAATCAGATCCCCAACATGGTATATTTTAGTACTTTTTTGAAACATGTAAAATTGGCGAACATATAAATATGCAACTAACATACTTAACACTGAAAATAAGGTAATACTATAGTTATATATATTTATCATAATAATCTACTTATTTTTTTATTTTAATAATATATTATACAGCATTAAAAAAATATTTAAATAACATTTAATTAATTTTCGATTAAGTAATTATCACGGCCTTCGGTTTTAACTTGGTATAATAATTGATCAGCTTGTCTAAATGCTTCTAAATTATCGAAATGATGTTTTTTATTAAAACTCACACCAATTGATAACGTTAAATTTTCATTATACAGTCTTAAGCTTTCATTACTGATCAACGTTTTCAGTTCACGTAAAATTTGATCAACTTGAGGAATATGATCTTCTAAGACAACCACAATTTCTTCGCCACCATAGCGGTAAATCCGATATTGATTTCTCGCAAATTTAGCCGCAATCATCCTTTTCACCGTATCAGCCACAAATTTTAAAATTTCATTGCCATGGCTATGCCCATGCGTATCATTTAATTTTTTAAAATGATCAATGTCAATAATAATGATTATTAATTCTTGGGCGTCATTAGGTGCCACTTTTAGGACATCTTGGTTTAACTGCCGAAAATTATACAAACCAGTCAAATCATCCCGATCATAACTCGCCAATTTAAGTTGAATTTCTTTAATTTTAGCGTGAATAATTTTACTTGCATAGTAAATAAACAAACCAAGTAATAGATTATTAATCATCGTTAATCCAACTTGGATCGAACCATAACTAAAAATAGTTCCTTTAATCATTAAACTATTTTGATAAATTTCGATACACGCCATTACAAAACTAGCACTAAGATACATTAATAGTTCCGGTTTAATTAACCGCCGAATAAGCAATAGCGAGATTATCCCAATTGCACCAGCGAGTAACAACTTAATGACTAAGTCCATCGTATAGTTTGGATACCAAAACGAAAAATACACACTTATAATCAGCGGTGTTAAAATCCCCCCCAAGATGATAAAGCGATAACTTAAAAACGATAACATGAATAGTAGTGGGATATAGTACAATGTAATATTTGTTAAAAAGTCCCGACTGAGCGAAACAATGTTGTAAGTAAATACAATATACAAAAATAAATACAAAGCTTTTGAAATATTATTATTTTTTATGAAAATTGTATTTTGCTGTACTAATAGTAAAGACAAAACTGTACTAATTGCAAAAAATAGTACAATCCCATAACAATATATAAAATCCATTTTTTTGTATCCTTTATTGCTTGGTTAGTGCATAATAAAAAAATTAGCGCAAATATTACTATTGGCCGCTTATTACACCCAAGTTATTTTAAAATAAAATAATGCTAAATCATTTCTTTTATTATTTTATTAATTAATATTATCTTTTAATTATATAATTTTAACACAATAAAGAGACCCTGACAAAATAAAAAAATTGACATGGTCTTCTTTTTTCTGATTTTTAAGTTAGGTTAAACTAATTCTTCTTTCCCTAAATACCAACCTTGCTGATAAACAATACCTAAATTTAAATATTTATCAGAATGTTGTTTATCACTCGTTCCTTCACCAATTATCATATAATTGGTGAATTTTTGTAATTGGCTAATTAAAGTAAAAATTTGGGTACTACATTGTGTGGCTACTAACATGGGAGATATCTTAAACCCATGGACATATTTAGCCAATTTGGTCATAATTGATGTATACTCTAGTAAAATATCAACATCATCTAGTAAAATATAAAATCCCTGCTTATTAATAATTGCTAGTTTAGCCATTAACTCATTTATATTCGTATCTTTAGGTAAACGCTCGGTAATTTCAATTATTATTTGTTGCTTAAACGCACTTAAGCTTTCTAAAAATGGTAATATGCTATCAGCTAATAGCTGACTCGGTTCAATATTAATTGATACCTTAATTACATGATCTTTCTTAAATAAGTTTAATAAATTAAGCTGTAACCACTTAAAAAAACAAGCATTACCTTGTGGTGTTTTAATTAGTTCATTAAATTCTTTAGCTGGAAAGCAAGCCGTTTTCTGGGTCCTCAATAATAATTCATAAAATACAACGTGTTTATTATTGCTTTTGACTGATTTACCATTGGTAGCAACCAATTTATCATTAAGGTAATAGATTGGTTGCTTAACGAGATACCAATTGGCCAATTCCAATTCTTCTTTATTCACAGCAAGGCTCCCTTATTAATCATCTTATACTAACTAATATCGGTTGGTATGCAAAATTTTTAACATAAATATGGTATTTTTTATGACTATTTTTTATGTTTTAACATCATAAAAAAACGATTAAGTTAACGGTCTTTCATCAAAGTCACTATTCCTAATCGTTTTTAAGTATATTTTAATTGCGTAATTTTTTCTATAAACCTAATTATTATCTTTTAACCAAGCAAATTTTTCTTTAATCAAATTGATACTCGTTACCCAACATAATGATGCTAACACCAAAAACATTGGCAAAAATTGAATTAGGTATCGTGAACGGCCACCTTCAAAAATTAGTAAATACACAAATCCGCCAATGATTGCTAAGCGCATTACCATCGTAAATTTATTTTTTTGCTGCCAGCCTAATACAATAACACCCAGAATAGCAATCCACCAAACTTGCGCTATGTATCTAAAATCAGCCAGATGCTTGCCTTGTGGGTAATAAAACTCTTGAATTAAGCGTTTGAGACCACTGCCAGTCGGGTGCACGTCCATAAAATTACCTTCGATTAGCCATGCAAACGTCCCATCAGCACTATTTTTATTCTGCTTGTGTAGCAAGAAGCGTAAATAACCCCAAAAACCTTTTTTTTGCAAACGCGCAATTAATTTTTGCTTGGAATAGGCGCGCATCTTGGCTTGTGACGGTTGTTTAGCCATTGCTAGCGCATCCTTGGCATTATACCCTCCATCACCACTAACGCCCATGCTAATAAAGTGAATTGCCGGAATTGTCCGCTTTTTTTCAATTTTAATATAGTTTTGTTGATTAAGTCCTTGTTGCACATACGTATAGGTCGTCGCTAAACTGATACCAATTATCCCTAACAGTAAGCCGGTTTTTATAAAGTTCTTGCGATTAAGCATAATTATTTCCAGGATATACAGGGCAATGATTGGAATGATTGCTGAAGGTTTAATAAAATAAATGCTTGCACCAATAACACCCATCCCAATTGCTAATCCACCTAAAAGCAGTTGATTTTTAAGCTTATTAGTTAATGCATACAAGACAATTAATGCGCTTACTAACGGTAAAACGGCAATATCAGAGTAAGGTACTAAAACCATTGGAAAGACCATTAACCATGCTGCATGCAAGTATAGCGCCGCTTTTAAGCATTGCGAATTAATTATATATACTGCTAATAAATTTAAAGCGACGGTAATCCCTAATAAGGCACTATTGATTAAATCAAAAACGAGCCAACTGTGACTATTAACAAGCAAACTTAATGCATGTTGTACTAACAATAGCGGTAAGTTATTCGTATTATAACTAAAATAACTTTGTAAATCACTTTGCTTAGGATTAATTAACGCATCATGTAGTGCCCCGGGATCAAATCCAATTGCTGGATGGGTATTAACAATTACCAAAATTTGTACTCCAAAGGCGCCAGCTAATAAAATACTGCCGGTTAAATATCCTTTGTTAATAAATACTTTTTTTAACCAAACTTGCAGTGTCGGATTAACCACACTTACCAATCCACCAATTATCAAAATTAATAAAAAAACAATGGTTACCCACGTTGTCTGGTCACCAATGGTTTGTTTTGTAACTGTATCACCCAATGTCAGGTTTGGTGATACTAATGCAAAATAAAAAGTTAACCCTATAAATAAACCGAACATGATATTAATTATTTTTAGTAGTTTTTTATCTACACGTTGATAAAATTTTGCCATAATTGTCCTATCGATCAATGCTTACTGCATAAAAACGCATTGGTGACTCACCAACTTCGATTTTGGCTAACTGACAATTCAGTTTAGCCAACGCATTGGTTAAGATATCAAATAAATAGTCAGCAAAATTTTCCAAAGTTGGATTAATCTGATCAAAGGGCGCAACGCTATTTAATTTTTGCCCTGAAAATTTAGCTAATGTTTGGTTTATGACCGCCTCAATATCTTCAAATTTAAGATTAATCGGATAAACATGCGGTTGGATATCTAAAATAAGTTCCCAAGTGTGGGGATGTTCCTGTCCTTCCCCTTGTTCCCACCGAACGGCATGACTGGCATTAATAAATGTTCTTAAACGATATTCGTATCTTTTATTCATTTCCCCTATCCTCTTTGGTATTCCGATAATCTTTTATTATCACTTTTTTAATGGCACCCATTTCATCATTAAATTTACGAGTTTGCCAACTGGCACTTTGCGTAATGGTGTTAATAATCCCAATAAATCTAATTAGTGAACACAACATATTGTAGAGTGGTAGTGTCAAGATGACCCACCATTTACTTTTAAAGTAATTACGCTCTACCTTAAACTCTTTTAATAATAAGGTTACATTGATAAAGTTCATCAATGAATAGGCCATGTATAACAAATACATAAATAAAATTGATAAGCCAATGACAACCGGTGAATAACCAAAGAATAGCAAAACAAATAGCCCAATCATCCAGATTAATCTTGGAAAAATAAACGTATGATCAATCATTAATCGACTAATCATAAAGTTTTTAAAGAAGTGCCGAACTTCTAATTTATTTTGCATGAAATTTTGCGCGACCTCTATTTCACCCCGTTGCCACCGTTGCCTTTGCAGATAAAGCTCAGCTAACCCGGAAATTGGTTCAACATAAAAAATTGCATTTGAACTGACCCCCATAAATTGGAGTGATGTTTTAAGCGATTAATTGGATGGCATGTTTCCGGAATTCAACCGGAGTCATGCCGTCCAATTTTT
>NZ_JAFBDN010000026.1 GCF_016908275.1 Periweissella beninensis
AACGTGATAAAGTAGAAGTACCCAAAGTAATCACTCCTTATAGCTGGTTGGAATTAACTACTACCATTGTAAGAGATTGCTTTGGGCCTTTTTTTTATTTTTGTTCGGATTAATTATAGAATTTGCCACATTAAGCTGTTTTCAAAGCATGATGATTGTAGATATTAAAGAATATGATATAGACAAGAATGACAATTGCAACCACAGAATAAGACCAGACGATACCAAGATAATTTGTAAGAATGCCTCCTAAAGTTGGCCCAATCATCATGCCTATCGAATAGGCCGTATTGTAAATGGAAAAAGATGCTCCGAATGAATTTGTGCCACTCTTCTGGGAAATTTCAGCAAATTCCGGCAAACAGGGCGTAATTGCAGTACCCATTCCGATACCAAGAAAAACAAGTACGATTGCCACAAGCCAAACGGAATTTGAGAGCGCGATAAAGGGAAAACAAACTGCCGCCAATATCATTCCCATTGTCATAGCTTTGTAATGCCCGATACGTTGAGACAGGGAGCCTATCACCGGTGCGCTTATTGCATAGGCTAATGTTGGTATTGCAAACAGTAAACCCGTGACACCGGAAGAAACATTCATTCCTTTTTGTAGCCGCAATGGTAAGGTCGGTTCAAGGACACATGGGATAGATGCCCCAATAATCACAACCCCGACGATAATTAACAGTCTACGGTTTTTTAGTAAATTCAACGACGACAGTACGCTTTCGGATTTTTCGTGAGGAACATTTTTAATCAGAAAAATTCTCAACAGCCCATCAATAATGGCTAATCCTGTCGCAGCAAGGAATGGTACCTGGTAGCCTCCAATCTGATAAAGCCATCCGCCGACCGTGGGCCCGATCAAAGTGCCGATCGATTGCCCGGCTAATGCGATGCCCATCACTTTTCCGCGTTCCTGCGACGGATAGAGATCAGCCAACAATGCAAATCCGGCAGTCCATGTAATCGCGGCGGAAACGCCCTGAAGTGAACGTGCCACGACAAGCATCCAGAATTGTTTTGCAAAGGCATAGAGTAACGTTGCTCCGGCAAGCCCCAAAAGGCCCCAAAGCATCGGCCCTTTACGGCCGACCTTATCCGACAGGATTCCGAAAATCGGCGTCGCCACAAAAAGGGCAATCGCATAGCTGCCAAAAAGAACCCCGATTGCTGTTTGTGATACTCCCAATGAAAGGGCATATCCGGGCAAGATGGGAACGACCAGCCCATAGACGAGCATATCCGTAAAAATTGCAAGCGTAACAACAATAAGGCCATTGCGCTGAGATTGCTTACTGATTGTCTGATTTTCCATAAAATCCTCCGGTTAATTTCTCTTTTGGTAAAGTTCTTTGCAGCTTTTTCAAAAGCTCAATATCCAATTCAATATGTTTGCGTCCGTTCTCAAAAATTGCTTTCATGTAATCCGGTAATTCAGCATTACAAAATTTTGCCTTTGCTATTTCACCATCATTCCATTCTTCAAGTTCATCCTTCAACATGTCAACTTGCTTATCAATAAGGGGGAGAACTTCTTTCAGTTGAGTACCATCTAAAAAACTTACTGCCCCGTAAATATTGGATGGAAAATGCAGACATGGTTTCTGCCAAGCTTCCTTGAGTAGCTTTGAAAATTCATCTTTCCCCGCTGGAGAGATTTCATAGATTGATTTTAACCGATTCCCCGTTTTTTCAGTTCCTTTCAGAATAACCTTCCCTTCCTTTTCAAGCTTTTTCAGCGCGTGATAGACCGAGCCCGGCAGTATTCCTGCCCATTGCTCGGTTTGACTGACTTGAAGAATCAGTTGAATTTGATATCCAGACATGGGCCACTGCATTAGACAGCCCAAGACCACTAAACGTGTTAGCATTTGCCTCACTCCTAATTTAGTCATCGTTATATAATCAACGTTGACTATTTTATCATGCAAATTTTTCTTTGTCAAGTCCCCCATCTTTCGAGATGGTTCAGCTGCAAAGTACGTTGTATACATTATTTGTCCGTTGGCTGTCTTGCTGTTCTCACATTCACGTTTGCTTCCTTATGAGCACTGCGCATTGGCACAAGGATTATTTGGCTTACAAGGAAGCCCAAACTCGTCAAATTAGTGACTGGTTAATCGGCATGAATGGCAGTCCTTTATATACTTTATTATTGAGACAAAACGGGGTGCGGGGGGTGTACTCGATTGGTCGCGTGCAGACGCCAACTTTGTATATGGTCTATCAAAGAGACCAACTCATCAAAAACTTTAAGCCCGAACCCTATTTTGAACTGAACGCGGCAATTTTAGCTAATCAGCAAAAATTTGTCGCAAAATTAGACCCCTATCAGCGATTTAAAGACGAAACAGGGCTAATGGACATTCATGCAGGCTAAAAGGCTTGCAGGACGGTTTAATCAAGGACGTCCAAAAACAGGCTAAAAAGCGTGCCAGTCCGCAACTATTCTCGCTATCCAGTCTGCAAAGTGCCATGAATAAACGTTATCACGCCAGTGCTAGCCAAACCTTAGCGGCTATTCAAAGTTTATACGAAGACAAACTGCTTAGTTATCCACGAACCGATTGTGCTTATATCACTAATGAAGAATTTGAGTATTTAGTGGCTAATCTGCCGAAGTATCTGGGTTTAGTCTCTAAGCAAGTCGCTTTAACCAATACCACCCCAAATAAACGTTACGTCAACGGGAAAAAGGTTGAAGAACATTATGCCATTATCATGACTAAAGTTGTGCCGACGAAAGAGAAATTAGCCAGCTTGCCCAAAATACAGCAACAAGTCTATGATTTGGTGTTACGAACCACGTTAGCGATGTTTGCTGATCCGTACGAATACGAGGAAACCACCATTATTACCCAAGTTGGTGACGCTAATTTTAAAGCAACGGGTAAGGTGCCAACTAAGCTAGGTTGGAAAGCTTTATTTGATGAAAACAAAGCCGACCAGCAAGAGGCCGCCACCTTACCGTTGGTTCACCAAGGCGATCAAGTCCAAGCCAACCTGCAAACGCCGCAAAAAGAAACGACACCACCGGTCCCCTTTACCGAAGGTACCTTAATTACGACGATGAAAACGGCCGGTAAAACGCTTGATGATGAAGAAGCCCAAGCAATTCTCAAAGACGTGCAAGGCATTGGGACAAGTGCGACCCGGGCAAATGTACTGGAAATATTAAAGAAACGCGGCTATCTCGTCACTGAAAAAAATAAACTGCACGTCAGTGAAGCAGGGATCACATTATGCAAAGCGGTTGAGCTTGAACCATTGCTGACTAGTCCGGAAATGACAGTTAAATGGGAAAAAGCGTTACAACAAATTAGTACCGAAGAACGCACCCCAGCTAACTTTTTAAGTCAAATTAGGAAGTTTGTGGCTCAATTGATTGCTGATGTATCGACCCAATTAGCAGGAAATGCAGCGATCAAACAACAAATTGACCACCAGCAGCAGGCACAAAAAGCCGCCGAGGTGTTCTTAGAAACCCCACAAGCCACCGTATTAAATAAACCAAAGTTTTACATTGTAAAGCCCAAGCAAGGGGAAGACTTTACTCTACCCAAGAAATGGAGTAGTAAGACGCTCGGGAAGACCGCGATCAAAGCGCTGGTCACCAAAGGGGAAACCAGCAAATTAAAGGGTTTCAAGAGCAAAAAAGGAAAGTCGTTTGACGCTAAGTTAAAGCTTGACGGCCATAAATTAAGTTTTGACTTTGATTAGACCTTACCTACCGCCTTACACGACGTTCTAGTTGGTGACCCCGTCATTTAGGTTCACTTTTACAAAACCAAAAGTAAACCTAAACAACGGGTGAGATTAGCAAAGCAAAGGAGATTATCAAATGAACAATGAATTAGCAGTCACTGGTAGCGAATTACCCGTTTTGCAGACTAAAGGAACCTACAAGTATTTAAAAGAAATCACTGGGAATGGCGCTTATTATCAAGTCGCCTGGCAAAAATTAGCCGACGGCTACGTCGCTCTTTATGGCACAGCCCCGATTCAAATAAAAGCTTTACCAAACCTAAACGATATTTTTGAAGATGAGGAGGGTTAGCCTATGCCAAGTAAAGCCGACGTTAAAGCCTGGAAGGCGCAATTAGTTGCCCAAGCCGAACAGCAAATTCTAAAATTAACCGATAGTGATCAATTTAAACAGTATCTTAATACCTTGGGTAAATTCCACTAGTACAGTGCTAGAAACATTGACTTAATCTATGCTCAAGATCCGCAGACCACCCAAGTCGCAGGCTTTAAACAATGGCAGACTGATTTTAACCGCACCGTTAATAAGGGTGCTAAGGCCATTCGAATTGCCGCCCCGATTATTAAGAAATTAACCCCCGCTGATCAAAAGCGACTTGATACCACCGACGAACGTGCCATTGTCGGTTATCGTTATCTGCCCATCTTCGATATATCACAAACTAGTGGTGACCCAGTCCTAAGTGCTAAAGATTTTGTCAAATAAAACTTGGCCGATCATCAGAATGTGACGAGCTTGTATAACGCGTTCAAAGATTATTTAAACCAACAAACCGATCTGCAAGTCAGTGAGGCACCCTTAGCGAAACTAAATGGAGCTAAAGGGTACTTTCAACCTAGCACTAATAAAATCGTCATTGGTGGTGATGAATCTGACAATGCCCTAAAATTAAAGACGTTGTATCACGAATATGCGCATAGTCAGCTACATGGATTAAAAGCAGCTTTTAAAGATCGCCCACGAGCCTATCAGGAAACCCAAGCCGAAGCGGTCGCATATGTTGCCATGCAAAATATCGGCGTTGATACCAGTAACTACTCACTTGGTTATGTGGCTACCTGGGCTAAAGATAAAGCCGTGATCCATAGTGCTTTGAGTGAGATCCAGCAAGTGAGCAACAAAGTGATTGCGCTTAGTGACGGGTTAACCAAACAATTAGGCTTACAGGAAGCGCAAAAAGATCCTGAACATGATCTAAAAAAGCGATCAGCCCAGGAACTTAATCAGGCATATCAAGGCTTGCAACAACAAATTCACCAGGCAACTAGTCCACAACAGAAAGCGCAATTTAAAAAACAGTGAAACGATGTGCACCAAGAAATCAGTAATCGAACGCAAAAACAGTTACAAGATTTTGTGAAGCAGAATCCAAAAATTACACAGCCAAGCCAAGACGAAACACAACAAATAAGGCGCTAAGAAAAGACGGAAAGCTAATTTTTATAGCTTTTCCGTCCTTATTTTCATGAGCGAGTTTGCTCAATAAGCCGCTGATATCAGTTTAGAGGTGTGTTGGCATTATTGATTGCCTCTTTTAAGCATTGCTGTCAGCCATAGCTTGGCAATTTTTTCTCTGTCAGCCGTTGTGAATTCAATGATACTGTTTCTTCTTTTATATGAATAATCTCTTTGTAACATGACTGCCATTTCCGCTTGAGTTAGTTGAACATACGCAGCTAGTGTTGATATCGTGTATGTGAAGTTAATAGCATTCCCTGCCTAGATTGCATAATTAAAGTTACCACCCAGAAAATGTGAAAAAAGACCTGTCTCTTCTTGCTAAAATGGTGTTTGCATAACATACCATCTAGGGGAAAGGACAGGTCCCATGGCCATTATAACTTTAATTGAACGATCTCAGATAGAACTGCTGCAACACCACACGATTCAATACATTGCCGCGACCTTAGGCCGCTCTCGTATTTCTATTAGGCATGAGCTTCACCGTTGCCCTGAAGGTGATTACTGCGCCATTATAGCTCAGGATCAAGCCAATGCTTGTCGGCATCGTTGTGGTCGACACTCGATTTTGACGCCTAGGCTGAAGCGGATGGTAACTGAGAAGCTAAACCTAGGTTGGTCCCCTGAAATGGTCGGTTATGCCGTTCACTGTGCGCCACATACGATTTACCACTGGATTTATCAAAGACAAGTCGATTTTCAGCCAAGCCAACTCTTTGATCACGGTAAACGTCATAAAAGAAAACAAGATCTTCGGTCGCGCTATAATCAAGCAGTAGGCACCTCAATTGAGATGCGCAGTAAGTCAGCTAATCGGCGAACCGAAAAAGGACATTTAGAGATGGATACAGTTCGCGGTGGTCGCGGGTCAAAGGCTGCTGTTTTGACCATTGTCGATCGGGTCACACGTTTAATGGCGACAACTAAGCTTGAAAACTTATCACAAAATGCTGTTCTCAAAGGATTTGCAAGACTGATGGTAGACTTTCCGGGTCCGGTTCGATCAGTGACGGTTGATCACGGTAAAGAGTTTTCCTGCGATCAGGCGCTTACAAAGCGCTATCGGATACCGATTTACTTTTGCCATGCCTATCACCCGAATGAACGGGGCACGAACGAACGGTTCAATCGAGAACTTCGCTACTATTTCCCGAAGGGAACACAGTTTGATCAGGTTTCAGAGGCCAATATTCAACGAGCCACAGCGTTTATCAATAACAAACCTAGAAAATGTCTCCGTTGGCAAACCCCAGTTCAAGCAGTGAGCAAGCCTCTTTCTAGGTGGTAACTTTATTATTGCAATCTAGGAAGATAGATCAACCAAGAGCAACAAAATGTTATTAAGCCATTAGGGTATACCCTAGTGGCCTTTTTTGTTTCTGTGCTATACTAGGAATTACAAGTGTTCATTAGAACTGTCCAAAAGGAGGGCTGAAAATGGCTAAAATCGGTTATGCGCGTGTGAGTTCCAAGGAGCAACATTTAGATCGACAGTTAGCGGCTTTAAAAGGCGTTGATAAACTATTTTCAGATAAGTTAAGTGGGGTTAACACCAAGCGACCTGAACTGCGAAAAATGCTGGCCTATATCCGTGAAGGCGATATTGTAATGGTCACTGAATTAGATCGCTTAGGCAGAAACAACCATGATTTGACTAAGATCATGAACTCCATTCAAAATAAGGGGGCCACCCTAGATGTGTTGAATTTGCCGTCCATGACGGGAATTGCTGACCCAAATTTACGTCAACTGATGACCAACTTGATTATTGAACTCTATAAGTATCAGGCCGAAAGTGAACGTAAGCGAATCATTGAACGCCAGCAGCAAGGGATTGCCTTAGCTAAGCAGCAGGGTAAATATCATGGGCGCAAACCCCAATACACCCAAGACGATCCCCGCTTGCAACATGCTTTTAAGCTTTATCAAACGGGTATGAGTGATGTAGATGTTGCCCGTAATACAGGGATTAAACGGACGACCTTTATCAGATATCGAAAGAAATTCAATGTGCAAAGATGATGTTTACATGAGATAATCATGTCAAAAAAGATGAGTAAGTAGAAAATTCGCTAGAAAAACACAAGCTGAAGATGATGATAAAAAAGGAGAATGTGTTTATGACTGTAGATTCTTGGTTTAGCAATTATGTTTCAGAAAACATAAATATAGATAGTGAAAAAAGCACAGGTGCAAGAAATAGTAGAAATTGGTTAACTTCAAATATTAAGTATCTTAGTCAAAAAAGCGAGGAAAACCTTGAACTATACTCGAGCTCAGAATTTTCATTAAAAATGGGATCATTTGCTCGAAAGACACAGATTAGACCTCTTGACGATGTTGATCAAATGATTATTTTTTCGGCAAAGGGTAGCACCGCTAATTTAGATACGTCTCAATGGAATCAGGTGTTTATAAATGTTCCAGATAGCGCTCCTGAATTAAAGAAAATGGATGGAGAATATGGGCTTAGTTCTATAAAAGTCTTGAATTATCTTAAACAGCTATTGAATGGAATATCGCAATATCAGTCGGCAGATATTAAAAGGAGTAAGCAGGCTCTCAGACTGGAATTATCAAGTTACGACTGGGGATTTGATATAGTCCCTGGATTTAGAACTGTTGATGATGGTCAGGGATATTACTACTACATCATTCCAAATGGGGAAGGTGCTTGGGAAAAAACAGATCCACGAATAGATCGTCAAAATTTAACGGAATATCAAAAAAAAGCCACAATTGATCTAAGGGAAGTAGTGCGTATTCTGAAGTATTGGCGAAAGGCTCATAATGCAGTATGCAAGCTTAATTCTTATGCACTAGAGACCACGGTTCTTGACTTTATAGACACTAATCCAATATACTCCAACTCCCGAGAGTTTATAGAAAATTTCCTTCTTTATCTTTCAAAAGCAGTTTTTGGTTCTGTTCAAGACCGAAAGGGATTTCAAGGAGATCTGAATTCTTTAGATTTTGCAGCTCGTTTAGAAATTCAGAAAAAAGCAATATATTACCATGACTTGATAAAAGAGGCTAATAATTACGAAACTGTATCTATGAGTGAACAAGCAATAAAATCTTGGATTACGTTTTTTGGGAACTGATAGATGAAAATAAAATTTGACATAGCTAAGCAAAACACACCTAAAGCAATTCGATTATTGTCTGCACAAAGGAATTTATATTCTCAAGCAAAATTTATAGAGCTTTTTAGCTTTTTGTCAACATTAGTTCCGATTATCCTTATACTTTTTATTGGAAATGGAATTTGCATTCAATTCGTCACAACCATCGCCACCGTGATATCTCTCTTACTAACTCAGTGGTCAAAGGACGAAATAAAAAGCGCCGCAAGAATTCAAGAAAAATTTGATACTCTTATATTCGGGCTATACTGGAATGAAATATTAGTCGGAAGGGAACCAAGTCCAGAGATTATTAATAAGTTTTCAAAAAAAAAGGATCAGAGTATTTTAAAAAATTGGTACCCTAATCCAAATCTAGATTCAGATGAATTAAATATAATCATTTGCCAAAGGAATAATGTAGTATGGAATATACATCTCCATAAAGCCTGTAAAAATGTAATAGCATTTTTACTTTTGCTATTTCTAGGATTTATTACTGCTGGTATCTTTTTTAAAGATTACATGTGGGTACATGCTATGGATACTGCCATAGTTACTATAATTCCAATTGTTATCAAACTTGTAAATTATTGGATCAGTTTTAAAGCTTTGTTAGGTGGAGAAACCCAACTAATTAATAAGATAGATGATGTCATTCACTCTGTAGATGAAAATAGATATTCAATTTCTGTTGAAGACCTAAGATCTATTCAAGACTTTATATTTATTAATATTAGATCTGCAACTGTTTTAGTTCCAAATTGGATTTACTTTGTTACCAAGAAAAACCGTGAAGAAGCAATGGAATCCTCCACAAAAAGTATTGCTGATAATTTAAAAAAACATTCGGAACATTAATCTTTTGGTGTAAGATAGTGTTCTGGATTTTGCTCAATTATCTGAGGGGTTGACATCTAAACAGCTTCTGAGGGCTATATCATTATTAATGCTTCTAGGTCGACCATAACGGACGATGAGAGTTAATTGAAAGTTACGGGTTAGTCACTACTAAAAAAGATAGCCTTTCTTGGTGTAAAGTAAACTCCCTGAGTTGAAGTAAATCTAACCTCAGGGGGTTTTGCTATTCTTTCAGCGGCGAATTTACAATTGAAATGCAACACAAAGTAAAAAAATAAACCCATACCGGGTAGAATATGTTTAAGTAGTAGTGTTTAGCCATTGCTTCTGAATAGCTCATTTTAATTCCTCCTTGTTTATCTCTACAATAATAGTATAACGATTCCCCCTAAATTATGATTATTGCTAGTTATTCCTACTTTTCAGTTTTACGTCTCTTGTTTCTAGTGTGCTAACCTGTAAGTCAAATTCACGTTGTTCATTCGTAGACAGCTGTTCATAGAATGATTGAATAGCAGTATCAACGGATAGTCGCTGATTCTCGGCATATCCTATCATTGCCATTGCTTGAAGCTTGTTTCTAGTATGGTTGCTAATCTTCAAATTAGTATCAAACGTGACTGAACTGACTGCTTTACTATCACTAGCCGTTTTGTCAAAATCTGATGCTTTAGCCTGCTTAGCTGGCTTAGGAATAGCATTTGCTTTGTTTCTGTTAGACCGAATAAGAGAGTTAGCCATGTTCAATTACCTCAATTCGTTGTAGTAGTTCATCAGTTACATCTTTATAAACTGCAAATACACGTTTATCAAACTTTGATTTAAATGTAATTCCTGTAATTCCGTACCGCTTTAAACGCTGCATTGAGTGAATTCTAGTTTTAAATAAGTTCTCTTCACCAAATTCCGAGATTGCATTAGCTACCGTTGCTTCATCAACTGGTGCTCCCGCTTGCAGTAAGACAGCTAGGATTCCAACTAACTCAAGTCTTGGTGCTTGATACTCATCAATGACTTCTTCTTGAATGTATTTGATAAAGGCCTCAGCACCTTCAAAACTATGTTCATGTGTCTGCATAACAATAAGACAATAGTCCGAAGCATATAGTGCGCTGTCGGTTATTAAACTAATTGTCGGCGGTATGTCAATGATTACATAGTCATATTTAGCTTTTAGAGGCGTTAAAAGCCTATCAAATTCTTTCACCCTATCATTATAATTATGGAGCTTTTCCATGTATCTCGGATATAACGAGAAGTCAGGTGCTGATGCTAGCAAGTCCAAATTATCTTTGATGTTGATGATTGAGCTATCTAGATTGCCATCTTCTACACTAGACATTAAAGTCTTGTCGAAATGCCCAACTTCATTGCTGATATTTAGTTTTGTTTTTAAGTACAAATTTGTAGCGTTGCCTTGAGGGTCCAAATCTACTAGTAAAGTCTTAAAATCACGATTGCTAAGTTCTAAAGCAACCATTGTAGAATTACTAGTTTTTCCTACCCCACCTTTAAAATTGCCAAAAGTAATAACTTGAGTCATGTTGTTCTAGCCTCCATTTCTATTTATAATGATAGCACTACATAGTTCTGTATGTCAATAGTGCAGTTGTGCTGTAGTTCTTTAGTGCTGTAGTGCTATACAGCATATTAAAAATGTGATGTTATCCCCGACATATCAAGGCCCTACAACACTACATAGTGCAGTAGCCTTATAGTGCAGTAGCCTTATAGTGCAGTAGTTCTAGCACAAAATAGTGCTGTAGTGCTGTAAAGAAAAAAGTTGACACCCGCCTAATAAGTAGATACAATAAGCTTGTATTAAAAAAGGCCTAGCATTTCTGCCAGACCTAAAATAACTGAATATACAAAAGAAGCCCCGCGACCTCCGAATAAAGAGATCAAGCTAAACAGAAAAATCCCCGATTCACGAGGAATCAGGGATTTTAGGTTTAGCAAGTAGCTACCAGACAGCTACTTAGATTCAGTCGATTTAGACCTGCCAGTTAAAATCGACTGAACATTGAAATCTAATTTATAGATTAATTATACCGCATACTAGTCCGCCAGGACAAGTTAAGGATAGTTAAAAAATAAATTAAAACCAATGGACTAAGTAGCTAACTGGAGCTATTTAGTCCATTTTTTGTTGTTAGAAATTAAAAAAGTTGCCGACTGGGCAACTCACACAAAGACACATGCTGATGAATCACAAAGCCTCACAGCAAATGAATGCTTTGTAATTCAGTTAGAGCATATCAGATTTGTATTTTAAAGCAAATCAAATGTTTTAGCAACTCTCTTTTGAGACAGCGTGTGTCAGTCAAGAAAGGGAGTTTTTATTATGACAAAATCAACAGATTTCAATTACTATGACGCCAATAGCGTATATGGAGCCTTGTTTTTCCAGTTCCCTAAGGTATTAATGTATGGCGAGCAATACAAACATTTAAGTAGTGACGCTAAATTGGCTTATATGGTACTGAAAGATCGGCTAGAGTACTCTTTGCGTAACAACTGGGTGGACGAAGACGGCAACATCTACTTTGTCTATACGAATGCTGAACTCATGGAACTATTCAACTCTTCCGAAAAGACCGTAATTAAGATCAAAAAAGAACTAGAGGGGCTTAATCTACTGCGGCAAAAACGTATGGGTTTTCAACCTAAGGCAGGTAAACAGCTACCAAATCGTCTCTACCTTGCTTCCCTCGATGTACAAGCAACTGACGTATATTTGCGTGGTGAACAGTCAGAAACGCCCGAAACCCTTGCTGGGCGCAGAACTGTAAATTCTACAGTTCAGCATGACACCGTTGAAACCCTTGCTGGGCGCAGAACTGTAAATTCTACAGTTCAGCATGACACCGTTGAAAAGGACGCTCAAACCCTTGCTGGGCGCAGAACTGTAAATTCTACAGTCAATCTAGATAAAGAACCTAGAAGCTTAGATACTAATAGATACAATATAGATACTCAAAAGTTGGACTTTTCCACAGCCCATTTTTCACCAGCAGAACTAGAAACCCAAAACCGGGATTTGGTGACCCATGCTAATGACTTCTTAACTGATGAAGTCAGTGGCTTCCCGGTCTTCTTAGAACCAGAAGCAGTGCAACTACTTAGCTTTTGGTGCCGTACCCCACAACAAATGCGGCGCTTTATTGGCATTATCTTAAACGCCAAATATGCTGTTGAAAAAGAACATAAGGATTTAGGCGTATGGATTCTATTAGATGACCCTGATTTAAAAAAAATGATGACCAAAACATTAAGACGCTATTTTAATGCCCTAAGAAGCGATGAGAAACATATCAAGAATGTTGAGAACTACCTGTACGGCACCATGCAAAACCTATTTGGTGTTTGGTGGAACCAACAAGCAGCTAGAGAATATGCAGCCAAACACCCCGAAGAACAGAACACTGACAATGAGCCTTATTGGAATTAAACGCCGTATAAGCTCATTTAAGCAGTTTTAAGTATTACATGCATAATTATATTAAAATCGCTTTAAAATCGCTTAGAAGCAAAAATAGACACTTTGAGTGGCTGGATTGGCGCTTGGTGGAATAAACAAGCGGCTAGAGAATATGCGGCCAAACACCCTAACGATGAGCGTGCTTAAAACTAAAAAGCTATATAAGGCCATTTAAGCTGTTTTAAACAGATAGAGCATAATTATATTAAACGAGTTTTAAAATGCGCTTACGGGCACTTTAGGACCGTTGTATAAGTGCCATTGCGGAAAGGACAGCAAACTTAAATTCACAACTTTTAAAGAAGCAGGCTAATTGAGATGGTACTCAAATATTAGTATAATGTGAGTAGTAATAAAGGGGGGGGCGAGAAAATCATGGCAGTTAAGGAAAAGAAACGCGTACAAGTCCAGATTGACAAAGAATTGGCAGATAATACCGAAGCCGTTTTAAGCCAGTTAGGTCTAAACCCAACTACCGCGATCAATATGTTTTATAAGCGGATTGTTGCTAATGGTGCCTTACCTTTTAATGTGTCTTTAAGCGAAGAAGAAAGAGCTAATTTACGCTTTTTAAAGGCTACCAAAGAGACACAAGTAACAGAGTTCAAAGACGCTAAAGAAGTCGCTGATTGGCTCAATGATCCAGATGAGGACTAATGGCTTATCAGATTAAATAAATTAATAACTTGGAAGTGTGATGAACATGAAAGATACAATCACAATTAATGACTTTTTTGAAATTGCCAAAGAAACTGATTTAAAAGATTTACTTGATAAGTCATTACATGAGCCAGATCCAGAAAAGCGCAAAGTATATGACGCTTTATATACCTACTTTTTAGATAAAAGGCAAGATGAGGTTATTAAGCGAAAGGACTTTGTCCGTTGATAGATAAATCAAAATATTACTTATCCAGAAAAGGTGCAAAAGCAGTTACAAAATTTTGCAGATCAAAACCCAGAAGTAAAGCCAAAAAACAATCCTGAAAATAAAAACGATCGGCCTAGTTATTAGGTTGATCGTTTTTGAGTTTATTCGGTTTATGGGCGTTAACATAGTCAGCAAATATTTTTAAAAGTTCTTCGGTTTGTTCGACCGAGAGGTTATTAGCTTGGAAGTACTTTTCTAATAAAGCCCCTTTTTGAATTAATCGGCGAGAACGTGCTTTGCGGGCTTGCCGATTTTCATAGTATTTAAATTGCCGTAATTTAAAATCTTCCCGCTCAATTTTTTGTTTTAAACGCGCTTGTTGCTCGACTAGTTTTTTATATTGATTAGACATGGAATTTCCCCATCTCGTATGGCTAATGATCTACGGACTTTACCTTTAAAAATGCAGAAAATTGCTTAGCTAAAAGCTTAATCTGATCGTTAGACAAATTAGCATAATCTAAATTGGCTTGACTGATGATTTGTTTACCTAGCCGTTGTTCAATCTTATTTTTTTCGTCCTTAATTTTTTGATTAAGGGCTTTTAATTTAGCTTCTTGTTTTTCTAAGTTACTTTGAGACATAACGATCCCTCCAATCATATTAGAAATAATCATCGACACTATATCATAAGGGAAACGTTAAGTCAAAGTATAAAAGTTGAAATAGCGAAGCGGAAGGCATACACTAAGTTAAAGTTAAGAGAATCAGCAGACCGAGTGAAACGAGGTCAATGCGCACTTACACATAGAATAAATTCTATGTTGTGCTAACCCCAAAAATCCTGTATTAGAAGTCGCCGATGGCGACAACAAAGTCAAGCCCATAGAATCAAAGTAAAGAGGTGACTAACATGGCAATATTTCATATGAGTTTTAGTAATATTAGCGCTGGGAAAGGACGCAGTGCGATTGCCAGTGCCGCTTATCGAAGTGGTGAAAAACTATTTGATGATCAAGAAGGTCGTCACTATTTTTATGCCCGGTCGGTTATGCCGGAAAGCTTTATTTTAACCCCAAAAAATGCACCAGAATGGGCTAGTAATCGAGAACAATTATGGAATGAAGTTGAAAAGAAAGATCGTAAATCAAACTCACGGTATGCGAAAGAATTTAACGTGGCTTTACCGGTAGAATTAAGTGAATCCGAACAGAAAGAATTACTGACAAAATATGTGCAAGAAAATTTTGTCGATCAAGGTATGGTAGCTGACGTAGCAATTCATCGCGATCACCCAGACAATCCGCATGCACATGTGATGTTAACCAATCGCCCATTTAACCCCGATGGTAGTTGGGGATTAAAAGCAAAGACGCAGTACATTAAAGATGAAAATGGCAAGCAACTTTTAACCAAAAGCGGGTTTCCAAAACAAAGAAAAATTTGGTTGGTTGATTGGGATAAAAAAGAAAAAATCAATCAATGGCGGCACAATTGGGCGGTTAGTGTAAATCAAGTTTTAGAGCAAAAAAATATTCCCGATCGGATCAGCGAAAAATCCTTTGAAAATCAAGGAATAGATGAAGTTCCAACTCAACATGAGGGAATCAATAGTAAGCGGCATGAAAGAAAAGAATTTAACCAACAAGTTAAGGACTATCGCAAGGCCAAAGCCAGTTATAAAAATAACCAAGAAAAAGTAATCAATAGAGGTCATTTAGATAGCCTAAGTAAACACTTCTCGTTTAATGAAAAACGGGTAGTTAAAGAGTTAAGCCATGAACTTAAAACTTATATCAGTTTGGAGAACTTAGATGATAAGCGGCGCATGCTATTTAATTGGAAAAACAGTACCTTAATTAAGCACGCGGTTGGTGAAGATGTCACTAAGCAATTATTGACGATTAACCAACAAGAAAGTTCACTAAAAAAAGCAGATGAACTCTTAAATAAAGTAGTTGATCGCACGACTAAAAAACTTTATCCAGAGCTTGATTTTGAACAGACCACGCAAGCTGAAAGACGAGAATTAATTAAGGAAACCGATAGCGAACAAACAGTTTTCAAGGGTAGTGAATTAAACGAACGTTTAATGAACATTCGTGATGATTTGTTGGCCCAACAATTATTGACCTTTACCAAACGGCCATACGTTGGCTGGAAGTTATTAATACAACAAGAAAAGGAAGTCAAAATCGAGCTTAAATATACGCTGATGATTCATGATGATAACTTAGAAAGTCTAGAACACGTCGATCAAGGGTTACTAGAGAAATATTCACCAACCGAACAGCAAAAGATTACGAGAGCAGTCAAAGACCTACGGACAATCATGGCCGTTAAGCAAGTTATTCAAACGCAATACCATGAAGTATTGAAAAGGGCCTTTCCCAAAGGCAATTTTAATGAACTCCCAATGATTAAACAGGAACAGGCCTATACAGCCGTGATGTACTATGATCCAGCTTTAAAGCCGTGCAAGGTTGAAACAATCGCACAGTGGCAGGAAAAACCACCGAGGGTTTTCACTACCCAGGAACATCAACAAGGACTAGCTTATTTATCGGGACAGCTTAGCTTAGATCAGCTAGAGAATCATCACTTACAACGGGTTTTAAAGCATGACGGCACTAAACAACTCTTTTTGGGTGAATGCAAAGCCGATCCGATGATTAAGAACAGTCAGATTGAGAAAATCCAAAAGCAGTTAAAAGCGCAACAAGCCAAGGACGACCAGTATAGAAAAGCAAATATGGGGCATTATCAACCGTTAAATTATAAGCCAGTTAGTCCAAACTACTACTTAAAGACGGCCTTTAGTGACGCAATCATGACTGTTCTATATGCTCATGATGAAGATTACCAACGACAAAGACAGGCGCAAGGTTTAAAAGAGACTGAGTGGGAAATGGCGAAAAAGCAACGGCAACATCAAACTCGTAATCGGCATGAGGATGGTGGCATGCACTTGTGATCGGAATAAAAAATGCACCGTTAAACCTGGTTAAAAGCGGCTGAACAAGGTAGAACAGAATTAGAACAGAAACTTAATCACAAGGAGTGAACGAACATGACCACTGTTATCTTAGCTGAAAAACCTAGTCAAGCCCGTTCATACGTCCAAGCCTTTCAAAAGAGCACAAAAAAACAGGGTTACTATACGGTTAGCGACCCTGTTTTGCCCGAAAATACGCTTGTGACGTATGGTCTCGGACATTTAGTTGAACTAGCCACACCGGATAAATATGATCAGAAATATCAGCAATGGGCCTTATCTAATTTACCGATTTTCCCCGATAAATACAAGTTTGTGGTGTCAGCTAGTAAAAAAGATCAATTCAAGGTCGTCAAAGACCTGTTAAAAAAGGCCGATACCATTATTGTTGCCACCGATAGCGGTCGGGAAGGCTCTAATATTGCGTGGTCAATCATGATCCAAGCCCAGATTGACGTTAAAAAGAAGACCATTAAGCGGCTATGGCTGAATAGTTTGGAAAAAGACGCCATTATTACCGGCTTTAGAAATCTTGGTGATTGGCACAAAGACTATTTGGCTTATAAAGAAGCCCAAACCCGTCAAATTAGTGATTGGTTGATCGGTATGAATGGTAGTCCCTTATATACTTTGTTATTAAGACAAAAGGTTCTGGTGCAAAGTTGAAATTAAGCGTAGATCAAAGTGACTGTGTTTAGTGGTTGTAGCCTATGCCGCTAACAATTGGTCGACTTCTTGATACGCTGAAAAGCCGAAGAGGCCTGGCTTCTTTCGGCTTTCTTTGTGTATCGCATGCATGGTTTCAATGCCGTATAATGTCCTAGCTGCTGTCCGAGTGCTCTGATAACTTGCGGAACGAACTTGTTGCCGCTTAATAAAACGGTGATCTTGCTCAATCAGATTATTGCGATATTTGGAGCACTGATGCACACCTTTGTGCAGACAGCCTTCCCTAGTAAGCTTTTTAATTGCCTTTAGGGTCGCTCCGTACTGATCAGTCACTAATCGATGTGGAAGACCATAGGTCTTTAAAGGGCGTTTGAGAAAATGATAGGCCGAGTTAAAGTCACGCTTCTTGCGCAGTTGAAAATCAAGCGTAAGACCTTGATCATCAATGGCACGGTAGAAATAACACCAACGACCTTTGATTTTGATGTAAGTCTCATCAACCCGCCAGCTCTGGCTTTGAGCACATCGTTGCTTGCGCCATAATAATTTGAATAGCGGACCATAATGGTGAACCCAACGCATAACGGTTGTGTGATGCACGGTAATACCCCGGTCACGAAGAATTTCAACAATATCACGGTAGCTCAATGAAAATCTAAAATAGTAGCCAACGGCTACCAAAATAATGTCTTTCTGGAAATGCCGGCCTTTAAAATGATTTTTCATCAGGGTTACCTCGTTTTTTAGCTAATTATACCGAAAATAAGTTAAACAGAAAATTTTTGCACCAGAACCGTATCGACTTCCCAATGACCAAAAGCTAATCGCTGATTGACAGATTTTGGTCGTTGTTCAATGGAAGTCCCACTTGTAAATGTGCCACGATGCTCA
>NZ_JAFBDN010000027.1 GCF_016908275.1 Periweissella beninensis
GTCGTATTGCATACGGTTTTAGAAATTTTGAAAACTTCAGACAGCGTATTTTAATTAGCTTTAAAAATTCATATTTTGCGATAAATTACAAAAAACAACTAATTCAAATTATGAATTAGTTGCTTAATAAATTAATTTAATTATTTAGTCTATCAGTACCATTTGTCAGCTAATAAAAAAAAGACATCATGTCTGACATCTTTACCAAGTTGAACATCCTTTTTAATCCAGTACGGTACTTACATTACTTACTAATGAATACCGCAGCGACCACCATGTATATGAAACCCCCACTAATACAAAGATAATACTAAAGTATTTTTGCTATAAAGGCTACTATTTAGTTTAAAAACCTTAAAAAAGATGATCCTAATTTTATTGATAACTTTTAACTATGTTTCCAGGTGTTTTTAACCGTTATTTACTTAATGCTACCTAACTTTGCTAGTCTATATTTAAATTTATTTAATAACAAAGTATAATAAACATAATTAAGATATTAACCATCTGAAAACTTTAATTAAAAATAGGTATATGAACATGCAAAAAAAAAATCCATCCGCACGTAAAAATATTAACAATAACTTAACCCCGCAGGCTATCGCACAGAGTATTGTTTCTAAAAATTCACCTTATTTTTTAATTGATATTCGCAAGATCCCTGATGAACAACACGTTAAGTATATTAAATCAGCACATTCGATTCCCCACAGTGAGCTCCGCGCGCTACTACCACAGTTTGATAAACAAAAAATTTATATCATTTGTGATTGGTACGCAGGTTCATTAGCGAGCCGGAAAGCGATTGTTACCCTTCTTGACGCAGGGCTTGATGCACATGAATTACCTGGTGGCGTCGATGTTTGGTACCAGATGAACTTGCCGACAGATTCATAGTTTAATTAATTATTTGAGCGCAGTAATTTGTTTTTGCTGCTTTTTCATTAATTGATAATTGGCAATTTGTTGCTTTACTTTTAGCGCATAATACTTTTTCTTTAATTTCTTGATGCTAGCTAGGCGTTGCCTAGTTGGCTTTTTTAAATAACTTTTTTGCGCAATTTGGTACTGTTTTTTAATTTTATTAAGAGCTAATTTTTGTTTTTTTCTAAGGGCTTGTCGTGCGGCCGCTTGCTTTTTTTTGATAATTTTAATTTTTTTATATTTGGTATGGTTATTTCTTCTTAATGCTAAAATTTCTGATGCGGTGTATAGCGGAATGGTATTAAAATTTTTATTAGCAATGACTTGCCCACTCACACTCATTGCCCCAACACCTTTAAACACAACCTGATACAAATGATCACCAAAATTAGGATTATATTGTAACGCGACGCCCATGCCGACACTCTTTTCAAAATTAAGGCGATGACCATCTTTTTCGTAACCATCCTGATAGATCATGGCTGTAATAATATTCAAAATCTGTACCTTAGCATATAGGATGGTTGGTTTATTCATATTAAAATAATCTAAATTTTCGGAACTAAGATAAAGACTACGTACGTTAAACGGCGCTAGTTCACGCCTGTTAAAACTGATATGTTCAAAATTTTTCTGTTCAATATTTCTTACCTTAACTTCTGCGAGCGTGGCATCCTCAATTTTAGTACCAAAAACTAGCTTACTTAAGCCTTTTTTGATCCGATATGAATTGATTAAGGTAATGGCATAATCAGCTAATATCATTTGCTGTTGCTTAGTTGGCGCGCCATAAATCACACTCGTATCATCATTCGTATTCTCATAACCATAATAATCATAATATTTTGCCTGATTTTTATTAGTAATTTTAGGTGAAGTAAGTGTGATGGGTAATTCAGCGAGCCGCGTGATTTTATGGCCACTTGCATGTGAACCAGTCGTGTAACTAATATCATTTTGCGCAGCGGGGGTGGCTACTTTATAATCTGCTAAAACACTTTGGGGGCTGAGCATTATCAACAGTAACATAGGCCAAAGGAGGCGATAACCTATTTTAGTTGATAAAAATTTATTATGTGTAACCATTGGCTCGCAGTCCTTTCTTTTTAGCTAAGCAATTGCAACGGTCCTTTGGTATGTAATTTTCAACATTATTGATTAAAAAGTGATTTAATTTAAATTTTTTAATTATCCCTTAATAATCATTAAAAAAACTAAATAATAGCTTCGATCTGCCATTACTTAGTTTTTTGGGTAGCACTTATTATTATTTTGTTAGATAAGAAATTGGTTTATTAACTGCTACTTTTGTCCCATTAAACTCCTTTTCAACGTATTTTTTTACAAACGCTGACTGATAAAGTTTAACTAATTTTAAATATTGTTTATTATTTGCTTCTTTTTTAGCGGTTGCTAAAATATTAATTGCAGTTTTCGTTTCGGCACTAATTTTTTCATGATAGATTGAATCTTTCAAGACATTTAACCCACCTTCTGTCGCAATCGTGTTATTAATTAATACCAAGTCAACACTTTTTAAAACACGGGGGCCTGTCGTATCATCAATTTCTGTAATTTTTAATTTTTTTGGATTTGCGATAATATCTTTTTCTGTTCCGGTACCGGGATTAAAGTTTTTCTTTAATTTAATTAAGCCGGCCGATTTTAGTAATAATAGATCACGCGCCGCATTTGCTGGGTTATTCGCAATTGCGACCGTTGCCCCTGTTTTAATGGCACTTAATTTTTTATACTTATTCGAATATATCCCTACTGGCTCTAAATAAGTTGTGCCTAGGACTGCTAGTTTTTTGGTATTACTTTTAGCGGCATTATATGCTTCGTAATATGCATATGATTGAAAGGCATTCACATCAACTTGCCCATTTGCAGTCGCGGTGTTTAACGATGGCCCAGTTGTAAACTCCTTAACGGTAATCTTTAACCCCGCTTTTTTAGCTTGACTAGATTTAGCAATATAACGCCAGATTTGGGCATCCCCGCCCATTGAACCAATCGTAATGTTTTGTTGCTTAGTTGCACTACTACTCTTTTGACTACCACAAGCAACTAGTCCGACACTTAATAATCCAATTCCTAATGAAAGGCCAATTATTTTATAATTCATATCCTTTACCTCATATAATTTAGCAATAAAAAACGTCCCATCAGTATTATTATCATACTGATAGGACGATTAATTCGCGGTACCACCTACATTTATCCACACTTCATAGCCTGGATCTTATCAACTACTTCTTTAATAGTTTTGGCTTGATAACGGACCATTTCCGGCTTAATTGCTTGCACAATTAAACTACAGCTGGGCTCATCTTCACTGATTAGCTAAATCTGTCTTTTCACCAATTGACAGTCGCTGTTAAATAGCGCCTCAGATACTCTTCCCAATCTCAATATTAGAATGCACTCATAATATACTCATTATTTTTTAAAATGTCATGTTTAAATTAAACATAACTTGTCCTAATTAAGTAATTATCTCACTGGACTGTCTTAATACGTTGGACATTTAATAATAATGAACTAATCACCACTGATAATGAACTAAAAGCCATCGCTAAACCGGCTAATTCTGGACTCAAGATGATTCCCATTGAATAGAAAGCACCAGCCGCAACCGGAATTCCCAAAACATTATAAATGAACGCCCAGAATAAGTTTTGTTTGATACGATTAAACGTTTTTTTACTCAAATCAAGTGCCAAGGCAACATCGCGAAGATCATTTTTCACTAAAATAATGCCCCCAGCATCAATCGCAATATCCGTGCCTGATCCCATAGCAATGCCTACATCTGCTGTCGTTAACGCCGGTGCATCATTAATCCCATCACCAACAAAAGCGACTGTATGTTGCTGTTGAAATTCCGTAACTTTGTTGGCTTTATCCTCTGGTAATACATCAGCAATCACTTGATCAATGCCCACGGCTTTTGCAATTGCCGCGGCTACACGTTGGTTGTCACCAGTAAGCATAACCGTCTGGAGCCCCCGCCCTTTTAACGCACTAATTGCCGCCTTGGAAGTTTCTTTTGGAATATCTTGAATAGCAATCAAACCGATTACAGCTTGCTTAATGCCGACTAATACAACGGTCTTAGCATCATTTTGTAACGTCATCATCGTGTCTCTTAGTTCTTCACTAATTGTATAATCAGCTAACAGCTTTATATTACCAACAAACGCAGCTTGGCCATCAACAAATGCAGTAACCCCCTTACCTTCAATCGCCTTAAAGGTATTGACTTGTGCGTTATTAGTTAAATGACTGGCTTGCCCTTTTTGCATAATTGCCGCAGCTAAGGGATGCTCTGAGTTAGCTTCGAGTGCCATAGCCACCCCTAAGACTTGTTTCATATCACCAACGACATCTGTTACCGTTGGTTTCCCAACCGTAATTGTGCCAGTTTTATCAAAAATCACCGTATCAACATGATTGACTGCTTCTAGGACTTCACCATTTTTAATTAAGACACCGCGCTTAGCACTCCGACCTGTGCCAACCATTAACGCTGTTGGTGTTGCTAACCCCAATGCACATGGACACGCAATAACGACAACTGAAACTGCAAAAATGAGTGCTGTTGCCAATGATGCTCCTAAGAAAACATACCAGCATAATAGTGTCGCTAACGCAATTATTAAAACAATGGGGACAAATATATCAGAAACCTTATCCGTTAACTTTTGAATTGGGGCGTGACTTGTTTGGGCTTTTTTTACTAAGTCAACAATTTGCGCTAACATGGTTTCATTTCCAATTTTTTGGGCTTTGAATAAAAAAGTCCCATTACTGTTAATCGTCGCGCCAATCACTGGATCCCCCACCTGCTTTTCAACCGGCATACTTTCGCCCGTTACCATGGATTCATCAATTGTCGACGTCCCTTCAGTTATCACTCCATCCACGGCCACCTTTTGCCCTGGTTTAACACGGATAATATCACCAATCACAACTTGCTCAATTGGTATTAGTTGACTAGTCCCGTTGCGAATGACTTCGGCTTCTTTCGCCTGCAGATTTAATAATTTTTCAACTGCATTAGAAGCATTTTTTCGCATGCGTTCTTCAAAAACTTGCCCTAATAAAACAAATGTAATTACTAAAGCCGCACTTTCAAAGAAGACGGGTTGCTTCGTAAACAGTGCATAAATACTGTAGAGATAGGCGGTAAATGTCCCAATGGCAACAAGTGTATCCATGTTAGCATGATGCTTTTTAAATGATGCCCACGCACTTTGTAAAAATGGCCGTGCCGCCACTAGCATGATGACGGTCGTCAGTACAAACATCGTCCAATTTTGACCTGGCAACATCCAGCCAAAGGGTTTTAACACCATTTCAATAAGCATTGGTAGTGCAAAGATTAGCGATATAATAAACCGCCGCGTTACATTCATGCCACAACCACCTTTCCTTTAAACATATTCATGCCACAACTAAAAGCATATGTCCCTGCTTCTTGTGGGGCGATCGCAATCGTAACTTCTTCATTCACGGGTAACTTTGCGCTAAAGGCTAAATCATTTGATTGTACCGTATCTAGACATCCTTTTTCATTGACCCGGGTAAACTTTAATTGTGCTGGTTGTCCTGCTTTAAGATTAACTACATTAGGTTGGTAGCCACCATCTACAATAATTTCAACTACTTGTACATCTTTACTCATCTTACATGCCTCCATTACTTCACTAATTATTTGATTGTTAATTTACCATGAAACATATCCATCCCACACGCCCATGTATATTCACCTGGTTTGGTCGTATCGATTTTAACCGTTACTGGTTCATTTTTTGGTAACGCTTTGTTAATACCAAAATCAGGAAAAACAATATGATCCAAGCAACTAGATGGATCTTGCCGGGTAAAAGTTAACACCGCTGGAATCCCTTTTTTTAAGGTTACTTCCTCCGGTGAGTAGCCACCACTGACATTGATTGCAATCGTTTGTTCATTACTGGCTACTTCTGCCACCCCAGTCGCAACTTGATGTTTACCAAAGAACCACCAAATAATAAATAAAATCGCAAGAATGCCAACTACTAACACAATTAACTGACTCATCTTTTTACTCCTTAATTTTTATTTTTAGTCTACAGTTGTAAATTATAATTATAGTACATCTTCCTTAACTAGTTTGCAAGCATTCCTCATCGATTATTTGTTGGATCAGTTAGCCGCTTGCTTACATTTTAACTAACTGCAAAATTTTTTTTCTTTGCTAATTTTCGAATTTTTGATAAGCTATAACATATCATTATTATTTAAAATTGTTAACTAGAGTTTTCATTAAATACATATAGTTAGTTAGCATCGCTTCCCATAACCGAAAGGCTTCCCTTATGAATTCAAATAATCTTAAAAATTGGTTTATCCGCTTTATTAAAGGACTTTTTATTGCCCTTGGTTTCATTTTACCTGGCATTTCCGGTGGTGTTTTAGCTGCTATTTTAGGTATCTATGAACGTTTGTTAGCTTTCATGGCGCATATTCGCCAAAACTTTAGTGCAAATGTCCGCTTTTTTTTACCAGTTGGTTTAGGTGGCTTAACGGGGATTATTTTATTGAGCAATCCGCTCGCGTACTTATTATCAACTTATCAAGCAATTGTTTTGTGGGGGTTTGCCGGTGCCATTATCGGGACGATTCCGAGCCTATTCAAGGCTAGTACTACACACTCCCGGACTAAGGGTGACTGGCTACTTTTAATTAGTACTACCGTTTTCGGGAGTTTTTTCTTATATAATATGACATCAATCTTTGGGACGATCCCTATTAACTTTTTTGCTTGGATCTTAGCCGGTAGTCTACTTGCACTGGGGATAATTGTCCCTGGCCTAAGTCCTTCAAATCTACTATTATACTTGGGGCTTTTTGATCCAATGCTTCTTGGCTTTAAAAATGGTGACTTAGGCGTTTTTATCCCGATGGCCCTTGGAGCAGTTTTAACCCTCGCGCTCTTATCTAAATTGATGCATTTCCTTTTGCAAAACTATCACAACAAAGTCTATCATTTTATTTTAGGGATTGTTATTAGTTCCACTTTTTTAATTCTGATCCCGCCTGTAGCCGATTATCAAAATTTTACAGGCATTAGTTGGGGTATTAGCCTGCTTCTTTTGGGCTTAGGAATCAGCTTAGGTTATTGGATGAGTACATTAGAAGAAAAATATAAATAACGCACCTTAGCACAAAAAAGGTAATAAGCCCCCCCACCTATGTAGTAGCTTATTACCTAAAAATTATTTATCAATAATGTAAGGCCCTGTTACCTTCGTAATAGGGCCTTTTTGTACCCAATAACGCGTAATTTGATGCTTACTTATTCACCCTTGAGAATGTCACGTGCTTTTAATGTTAGCAAATCAATTGCTACTTGATTTTCCCCACCTTCAGGAACAATTAAGTCAGCATAGCGCTTAGTTGGTTCAATAAACTGGTGATACATTGGCTTAGCCGTTGCTAAATATTGCCCAATAACTGAGTCAACTGTCCGTCCCCTTTCAGCAACGTCTCGTTGTAAGCGGCGAATAAAGCGAATATCATCATCAGTATCGACATACACTTTAATATCCATTAAATTCCGTAACCGCTCGTCATTAAAAATCATAATTCCTTCTAAAATAATGATATCAGCCGTTTCAATATGGCGGGTTTGCGCTGAACGGGTAAATTCTTTGTAATCATATACTGGTGCTTCAATCGCAGAACCAGCGATTAGTGTTTTAATATCGTGTAAGTATAGCTCGGTATCAAAGGCATCAGGATGGTCATAATTAACAGCCAAACGCTCTGCCATACTCATATCATCTTGATTATTATAGTAATAATCTTGTTGTAAAACTAAAATTGATTCACCCTTCAATTGATCTAAAATTGCTTGCGTGACGGTAGTTTTACCTGAGCCGGAGCCACCGGTTACTCCAATTACGATTGGCTGTTTTTTTGTCATCGTTTTATCCTATCCTTAATATCTACTTTTTTATATCAATAGTTATTTTACTACAAATTGAGTCTCCTCGACATACCTTTTAAGGGTAATTTCATTGATAATATTAAAGTTCTTAATATATTAAAAAAAGCGATAGTCATCACATGCCTAATCGCTTTTCTAAATATTTTTTAATACCAACGATAGCTCTTGATATGCGCCCAAGCACCAGAAGGTTTTCCATAACGACTGTGAATGTATTTCAAACCTTGTTTTGCTTGCCCCTTTGCTGATTTATCACGTACGTTAGTCGTTTGGAATAGGCCATAGTACTGACCGTTTCTTGCGTTTAATTTCCAACCAGATTCATATTTGATTACTTTATGCAGATATTTAATTTGCGTTTTGTTCCAGTGATACTTTTTCTTTGCTAGCGTATCCACTGCTTTTTTATTTGATGTTACTGAGGCAGCTACTGTTTGGGTATTTGCTACCGGTGCGACCACTGCAAACATCGTCATTAACACAAGCGTACTTATAATTATTTTTTTTATTAGTTTATTTTCTTTAAATTTTATCATGTGTTTATCTTAGCTAATTGTGATTGCACTATGATTACCTATTTTTTTAAAAATAATTACTTTTATCGGCTAAAATGAATATCTTATTACAAAGATTACAAAAATAAGGCGAGCATTAATTTAGCATTTTAAGCATTAGCGCTTTATTACAACCTAAGCTAGTCAACGAACTTTAATCTTGATTTAAGTCACAGTTGCTAGGCTCTTTATTAGGATAAAAAGTAGGAGGTTCTGTTATGATCACATCAATTCAATGGTTACCAGTTATTATTAACTGTAGTTTAGTTTTAGGCCTATTCCGTCTTTTAGTTATTCAAAAGCCAATCTTAAGTAATTATTGGGAACTAATCACCCGTAGTTCATTATTAAGCTACTTAATTGTTGTGATTTATTTAACCTTCCGACCTGTGGCTAGTTGGCATACCAGTGCCCTTTTATTCCATCGAGTGACAATTAACCTTATCCCATTTAATGCCTTAACATCTGACTTCTTCTTAAATATTCTAATGACGGTTCCTTTAGGTTGTTATCTTTATTTAATTAAACGGACTTCATTACTTAATATGCTACTAATCGGTCTCGGGACGGGCTTATTAATTGAAACAACCCAATTTATTTATGATTTACTATTTAACATCGGTCGCAGTGTTGATGTTAATGACATTATTACTAATATGCTTGGCGTGATTGTTGGCTATAGCGTTATTACGATTTTAAATAAAACCGTTGTCACCAATATTATTAAACGGTTTTCATTAACCCAATATAGCTATATTTAAAGTGTGAAACAACGCGGGAGGTTCTGTTCATTTTAGCAAGGCTGCGCCACGATTTCAATTTTCACTCGGTCCGGATCTTCAAAATACATTGCATAATGTTGTGGCCCCCCAGCATAAGGAAACTGCGCCGGGTAAAGTTCCTCTACCCCAAACGCAATTAACTTTAAACGTAAATCATTGACAGTCTGTTTATTCAAAACCGAGAATGCTAAATGATTCAAGCCAACGTTTTTCCGATGGTACGGTTTATCAAGATACTTAGCTTCCGTTTGCACAAATACCAGATAAAAATTATCCTTTTTAAAACTAAACCCCTGCTCCCAGGTTTGAAAACTTACGTAGCCTAGTTCTGATAGCAATAACGTATAAAAAACTTTGCTTGTTGCTAAATTACTAACATTAATTTCAAGATGATTTAACATTTATCAATCCTTTCTACTGATTATAGCTAAAAACTTACCAATAATTATTTCATTTTAGCATGCTTTAACCGATACCACCCTACTAATCAGTTTTAAGCATCTTTTTTTGATTAGCAATTGTGGGCGCAAAAACGGTTAATACAATGTAAAAAAGAGCCTGAATTTTGATAAATTCAGGCTCTTGACAATTATGTGCTTTTTTATGGATTTGTTGGTTATGGTTATGGCATCACGCGTTTTATTAGTTAATTAAGTAACAGGTAAATAAATTGCCACTGTTGCTCGGTTAAATCCCAACTAATTAAAACGTCTACAATTACTAATAATTCTACTATTTTTAAAAATTGTCTCAACTAATATCCCCCAACTTTCCCGGTATTAACCTACTTTTGTGGTGCGACCTTTAAATTAATAATCATTTTACTTTCAGTAATAACTTCCTCAGCACTAATTGGGGTTACATATTTTGTTTGCCCATCTTGATCAACAAAAATTGCACCCGCTACCATTGCAGCCATCGCTTGTTGAATTTTAGTTGCATCTAGTGGTTGCTTATATTTAGGAATAACTAATGTCTTAGTCTTACCTGCAGCATTTTTAAATGTTAACACTAATTTTTTACTTGTTTCATTTTCCATGGGTTAAGCTCCTTTGATTATCCGTTGTATTCATTTGAATGAGTTTCTACAAAATCTAAGCGTTCAATATCCCCAAAATCCCAAATTTCAGCTAACGCATGAATTACTGGGCGGACCTTTTCGATGGTCACATTCGCACTGATATCAGTAAAACGTTTCGCAGTTACTGTCTTTAGTTTTGCCGGATCTTGAATTACAACTAATAAGTTTTTTTCTTCTATCATGTCTATATCACTCCGATAATATTTATTTGCAAGTCCCTTGGCCAAGTTATCTTACACTTATACAGTCAATTCATCTTTGAAAATTGCGACATTTTTTTAAATAAAAATATTTTCTAACGGAATATCAACAAACTGGGTTGGCCTTTGCATGGCCTTACTAGTATTTTGTAGTACCTGTGTTACATAATTAAGTGATTTAGCATGCGCTAACCCAGCAACATTAGTGGCAAATGCTAATTGTTCGTCCGTATACTTACCAGTAGTCAGCATGTGTACCAATTCTCTTTTTTCAAAATTATTAAATGCATGATTAAGGGCCGTTTCCAATTGCGTTTGCCAATATATATATTTTTCATCACCGCTTTTAGTTATTTTTTCAGTATTTGTTGTTTTAGTCTTTTTTATATTAGTCCTTTGTAGTGGTCCATTATCAGGAGTCTGAGAAGCCGTTCCCTGGTTTTCCAGTAACGTGGTTGGTCCACTAGGCTTTATTTTAGGCATTTCATTAATAATGAATTGATGATCGATAATTCGTTTCGTTTTATTATCCAATATTTTTTGTTGCTCAATATAGCCATGCTTTTTTAATTCTTGCCAAGCACGATTAATCGCATCCCGTCCTTCAAGTTTACTTTGCTTATATAACCAAGTTTTTCTAACTTTCCAATCACTTGGTAACGATAATAGTAATGCTAATAATCCGCGTGCCCGTAAGCTAAGCGCCGAATTGGTAATATTTGCGTTCGCTAAGATTGTGTAATTGTCTTGCTTTAGGGTATGCTTAATTAAATTTTGCATTTTTTAACCTCGGCTATTAAATTATTTGCGCGTATTATTTTGCGAATTGCGCTTAATTCACGCTGAATTGTTTTACGATTAACCCCTAGCTTTTGAGCCACCACTTGTTGGTTTTCACCATATTCAACCAAATACCAAATAATTTTTAATTGCCGGGTACTTAACGGTAACCCTAACCAGTCTAATTGCCATTTAGGAGTATCATTCGTAATTAATTGCATGACACTGGGGACGTCGCCATCATCACGGTGTTGGGCATGCCGTTGATCATGAATTAATAAATTAATCAAATGGCGATACATTCTAGTATAGCCAATACTACGTTGTTGTTTTGGGCTTAACCACTTGGCTTTGGGCTCTTGTAACCATAAATAAAATACAACCCATGCTTCTTGAACATAGTCCTCATAATTGGGATGATTAGGTTTTAAATCCAGATGGCGTAAAACACCATAAATCGTTGCTTGACTTTCATTACTACTAATTACTTGATAGGCTACTTGTGGATCCATACTCATACCTCACTAATTTTATTTGTGGTCCTAGCATATCAATAACATTTATGCACATGAGGCGCCTAAAATGTTTTAAACTAATTTAATGCGCCTCCTAATGTCCAGAAATCATTGGTCTATCAACCTTTTGCGAGTACTAATTAATTATTATAAAAGTAAATCAATACTATTTTTAATAAATTTAAATCGATAAAATACCGCTAAATCAATTGCTAACAGCTGTTACATAATTTATTATTCATTTTTTTACGGCGCACTAGTCATTTTAATTATTAAGGTATAATAAAAATAATAATTTAATCTCTTACCAAACTAAACTACGTATTATAAATTTAGAGGGATTAGTTATGAAAAAACGTATTTCACGCAGTAAATTACCAATGCTTGATTACTCAAAACCAATCAAGCAACTAACCGCCACAGAATATGGTGCAATTTGTAGCTCCACTGAGGCCATTTTTATTTCACCTTTTAATTCGCAATACAGTCTCGTGTTTGATCGGCGCTTTTCAACACCAATTGAAGTGTTAGTTTCCACTAATTGTCTAATTAAAAATCTACTACAAGGTTTTGATGCAACCATTTTAAGAACCATCTTGACGTTACAAGCTTTAAAATTAAAACTGCCACCCGTTTTACCAATTATTACCGAGGCCTTTGTGTTATTACCGTTGTCCAATTATAATAAGCATCCTAGTGAATGGATTAATTTAAGTAATATTAGTAACATAGTTAGCCAGCATCGATGTCGTAATCGATTGCATTTAAAAGTTAGTTGCTATCGGCAAAAATTAACAATTATCAGCCATCGGCCCATTGAAGAGATTACTAGTATTATTCATAATGCCTTAGTAGTTCATCATAATAATTTAGCAATTGTTAATCATGAGCATTATTTAAATAATTGGCGGTTACACGCCCCCTTGCAGCTAACCACTAATATGCAAAAACTAATTGGTCCGATTAACACGGCAACCACCAAAAATCAAATCACACCGCTCATCACGAGCGAGCAACTTGAGATCCACTATTACGAACAATTTATTTGCCTTCTAACTAATTTATTTGGACCGATTTTTGATCCGTATTTGGTTGGTGATGACTTAATTGATGTTTTAATCCAAGCACAAGATAACTTTCGCAAGCTTTTTTGCCATACAACTAGTAATAGTTTTAAAAATTATCAACACTATCAGCAAGTTCTCCGTAATCATGTTAATAATGAGCTACCTACTAACCACTAATTGCAATGCTGATAGTATGCCTATTCATTAATTTATATTAATCAAAAAAAGATCTGAGCCGATGCCCAGACCTTTTTTATGTCTTAGAATAAAATAACCCTTACTCCTGATCCCTAATTTTTCCAAAATTTGTAAGGGCCGTTTTTACTAAATCTGGCCCATCAGCCATACTAATAACTTGCTGATAGGTCTGAGGTAAGTTTAAACTTGCAACTAACACAGCAACCACATTATCAATCGAATTAGTCTTTGCATCTGCGGTATTTAAGGTCACCCGGCCGCTTCCAATTTGTTCAGTTAAAGGACCGGGTTGTAAAATTGTATATGTTAACCCACTATTGTGAATCAACCATTCATCACTAAAATATTTGGCAATATACTTTCAATAATTTACCATTAAATGCTGATGGTCATAAAATTAGTTATACCGTCAAAGAAGTTGATACACCAACTGGGTATACCGCTCAAGTTAACCAACTTGATGATACCAATGCCGTTATTACTAATACCCATGTGGTAACACCTACTAAACCAGTAGTGCCTAATAAGACTAACAAAGTGGCTAGTCAAACAACATTGTCAACAACAAGTATTCCTAGCTATATAACACCTAAAACTAAAAATACCTTGTTACCAAAAACTGATATGAAACGGAATTATTTAACATTAATTGGTTTCATATTACTAATAATTGTGGTTGGTAGTAGTAGTTTCTACTTCTATAAACGTAACAAGCGTAGCAACTAAGATGAAGTAATTTAAATAATAATAAATAATCTTTACACTAAAGAACCCCCTACGTTTAACTTCAGAATAACGTAGGGGGTTTTAGCATTTTAAACTTATAACTTTTTAATAACTTACTTTAATTGGCTAAAAGTGCGATTACCTGTAATATAACCTGCTTTAACTTCCAAGCGACTTGTTTTACCATGTTGAACAACACTTTTGACTTTGACTACTGTACCCTTTTTTAATAACTTAACTCGCTTATTTTTACTAAACTTGAGTTGCTGATATACATAAGTGTTTTTAGTAATCACAACTTGATTAGCTGCGGTATAGTAATTTTTACTATCAATTTTAACAACATGTTTAATTATTTTATTAATAATTTTTTTAAAACCGGCAGCGACTTGTTGCGCACTTGCTTGCTCAATTTCATTGGCATCAATTTGATGACCATTATTTAAAACTACCGTAGCCCCCTTGTCAGTAATTTTATTAATTGTATACAATGCATTGGCTGCGTTTTTTGATATATCAGTATAATCATCCGTCCAAAAATCAGCATCGTTTGTTAAAACAACGTTACTATGCAACGCTAACCCGGTTGTGGTAACTTGCCAAACCTTTTTAGGTGTTTTTCGTTTATCAGCAATTTGTTGAGCGGTTGCTCCAAGTAAAGCAGAACTATCAACTTGATGATTATTACTTAACGTGACAGTCGTTTGATCGCTAGCAATTTTTTTAATCGTATAAACATCATTTGCTTCTTTAGTAGTTAAGACACTAAAATCATCTAACCAAAAATCAGTATTAGCAGTAACAACTACTGCTTGGCCCTTTTTTAAGCCATTATTAGTTACTGTCTTAGAACTAGCACTAGGTACTGGTTTTGTTGCCGCTCCTGGTGTAACGGTCGGTGTAGGTGTCACAGAACTGGTACCATTATTTGTATTAGTGTTACTTGTCCCAGCATTCGTCGACTGATAACCATTGTACGTCACACCTAATAAATCAACATTTCCATCTAAGCCACCATTGATATAATTACTAGTAAATTGCCACATGGCCATTCCGTCAACAACAGGGGCATATTTAAAATCAGGAACATTTCTAACTGCCTTATATGGATAACTTGCTAGCCATAGTGAATTTGGATACTTTGCTAAAATCATATTTTTATCAACATTTTTTAAATACGAGGTATAGGTATAAAGTAAGGGTGTATAGCCAGCTTGCTTAACCATATCCATCCCCTTTAAAACAGCCTTTGTGTTATCACTAACATTACTTGTCGCCCCACTTTCATAATCTAAGGCCACAATTGAGTTTTTAGGTGTAACAACTTTAGGTAAAAAATAATTTAACACCGTTTGAGCTTTCCTCAGGCTACTACCTACTTGATACCAAATATATGTGTGCGCTCTTAAACCACTGACAGTCGCTGCAGTCACTTGTGTTTGATAAGTTGATTGCTGATATAAATTACCATTCGCACTAATTCCACCAGCTTGAATTATCGCAAATTTATCGTTTATATAGCCTTTTTTACCATTAATACCTTGATAAATCGACCAATCGACCCCTTGCTCAAATGTTTTTGCCGATACTCTTGGCGAATTAATATTCAACCATCCTATAACCAACATGATCCCAATAATTATTATTTTTTTTCTTAAAGCCATATTCCATCTCCCAAATTTTAAACTATTTTAATTATCACTAAATGATCTTAAAAATACTAGTTGTAATTTTAAACTTTATTTAATTTTTAACTTATAATTATCGTGGTTAAAACAGTTATAAAGTATTAATACTTAGCTGCTACAGTATTATTGGTACAAGGTTAGCCACATAAAATACGTAGTCAAAAGTCCTTGCTTTAATTTTACTAGGAACTTTTTTACTTATGCATTTGCTTAAAAACATCAATTACTCTACATAATTTTTAATTAGCGTAATATTTAAAAGCCTTTAATTATCTAATACTAAAGCAACATATAGGCTATCATCGTTGTGAAGAAAAGCGCTTATCAATCATCGTATTTACATCTTTTTTTATAAGTAAGCATAGATATTAAGGTTAGTTAATTTAAATGGCAGAAGTTTTATTATATTTTAAAATTAATTTTTTTGTATAATTGCACTATTTTTACAGTCAAATAACAAAAATAATTCATATTTTACATGTTACGGCTATATTTAATCAAAATGACTTATAAATTGATTAAATATACCTTGAACAGTAATTCACAATAAAGCTATAATAATACTATATTTAGACGACAGAATTAGAGGACTTTGTATGAACAAAAGAACCCAACACACTACTGAAAATATTAAAAATGCTCTCATAAAATTATTAGCAACTAAACCATATGCCAATATTAGTGTTTCAGATATCACCGATTTTGCTGAGATTAATCGAACCACCTTCTACACGCATTTTACTGACAAAGATGATTTATTGCTATTTATTGAACAAAACTTAGTTGAAGACTACAGTGCTGCACTAGATGCTGATTATGCAAAAATCCCAGCTGAACCAACAATTGCCATGGCTTATATCCACAATGCTGCCGTTTTTGAAAAAACAATCTTATTTTTAGCTAGTAAACGGGACACATTATTAGCCCTATTTTCATCACATGGTGATTATCGACTACGGCCACGTTTAGGTCGAATTTTTAAAAATAGATTCATAGCTGAGTTAGCTAACCATAACGCTAAATTATCTGGTCGGGTTCCTGATGATTATGCAATTAATGGTTTGGTAAGTCATATTACGAATATGTTTATTTTTTGGTTATATCGTGAAGATCCAGAAGATCCTAAAGTTTTAGTTAAAATTATTAGTGAAAGCTGTACCTTGTCACCCTTACAAAATCTTTCATTTGATGAACCTTATCAACTACTCTGACTGGTTTCAAGTCATTTTTATCCCCTTATATCCATATAGTTATGTTTATCAGTAGCAAAAGTTAAAAGACTTCAAAAATAATCACCCCTTCGATTAAAACAATTCAATCAAAGGGGTTTTATTATGCCTAGACAATCTTATTTGCAAAGTAACGACTAGCAGTTCGCATTCCGTTTAAAGCTAACGGTTTCACAATTAACCCCGCAGATAATAAACGCCAAAATATAAGAACATATCCAAATAATTAGGGCTCTGGTGCAAAAATAATAAAAGGAGCAATTTAACCCTGTTTGATAATCATTTGCGGGCTAGTTTGCTAATAATTCGGTTAATGATTGTAACGCTGAAAAACCAAAGAGGTTAATTGCTCTTTGGCTTATTTTATGTAGCTGATGCATGACTTCAATACCACTTAAAGTTTTACTGGCGGTGCGCATAGATTGAAACCCGCTAGATTTAACTAACACATGTTTAATCAGCCGATGATCTTGCTCGATCAGATTATTTCGATACTTAGAGCACTGGTGATTTCCTTTCGCCAATAATCCATTTTTAATTACTTGCTTAATCGCTTTTAAAGTTGCTCCATACTGATCGGTTACCAAACAGTCTGGGCGATCGTAGGTCGTCAATAACCGTTTCAAGAAGTGGTAAGCGGATTGGTAATCTCGATGACGACGCAATTCAAAGTCTAATATTAATCCATGATTGTCAATGGCTCGATAAAAGTAATACCAACGCCCTTTAATTTTAAGATAGGTTTCATCCATTCGCCAGCTCTGACTAATGGCATGTTGCTGCTTTCGCCACAACAATTTAAAGATTGGACCATAGTGATGAACCCAACGCATAATTGTCGTATGGTGGACCTCAATTCCCCGATCACGCAAAATTTCAACAAGATCCCGATAGCTTAAACTGAAGCGAAGATAGTAGCCGACGGCTACCAAAATAATGTCTTTCTGGAAATGCCGCCCTTTAAAATAATTTTTCATCATAGCTACCTCGCTTTTTAGGCTAATTATACTCAAAATAAGTTTACCTGAAAACTTTTGCACCAGAACCGTTTGAACATGTTGGGCTCTTCACAACTGGCCTTTTTTGAGACTTCGGCCTATTCTGCAGGAACCTTGGCGGATTTTTCTGCAACTTGTTCCTGAGCGGCCTGGCC
>NZ_JAFBDN010000028.1 GCF_016908275.1 Periweissella beninensis
CGGTCACGCAAAATTTCAACCACATCACGGTAGCTTAATGAGAATCTAAAATAGTAGCCAACGGCTACCAAAATAATATCTTTTTGGAAATGTCGTCCTTTAAAATAATTTTCCATCATCGCTACCTCGCTTTTTAGGCTAATTATACTCAAAATAAGTTTACCTGAAAAATTTTGCACCAGAACCCTCATAGGGCACTTCTGATAACTCTTCCGGCAAAGTGACGATCCAAGTCCCTAACGCCTTCACATCGTCTCTTTTCATGTAATAAACGTCATTTAACCGCTCATTGAAGCGTGACAGCATATCCGAACCATCTGATATAAGATCTTGATTCAGATATGTTTTCGCCACATCAATTTCTTTGTTGCTGTGATGGTCAGTTTTACGTTCAAAATGAACAGCTAAACCGGGCACTGCACCACGGGTATTTTTCTTTAAATGCGCCATAAAAATTGCCTCCTCGAAAAAGGTTTTCGGAGACCAGTATAACATCGTTAAAAATCTGGTATAGCCTGTTATACCAAAATGATATTTTGGACAGGCTCTGCGAGGCGCGTCATCGACAAGCGATGACAGTAGCGTTCCCCCTTCCTTCTGGGGGAACTGCTATTTTTCGGCGCCTATTATCCGGCTAGAAAAACCTCCGGCGGGTCACGCCGTGACGGGGCAATTTATCATTGCAGGCTCACCTTCAGTGAGAGCATGTCATGCAGAACGCTACCCGCGTGGGGCAAGCTGATGTCAGCTTAACCACATAAAAAAGAAGTTGAGATAGCATTGGTGTCTATCTCAACTTCTTTTGGAGGCTAATATATGGATCAGTTTATTGGCGTCAATCAAAAGTCATGACCAATATTCAGTGTGAGAAAACAACAGTTGTTTATCAAAACACGGGCAGTGCATACTTTAGAATGAAAATATTATGATGATATTTTACCAAACTAGAAAAAATAGTCCGGAATCTCATCATAAGAGCATAATTCAAATTCATAGAAATTACTGTATACTATTTATATTAAGGGTAGTTGCAGGCGAAACCCATATCAAATTGCCGTTGACACTTTTTAGTGTGGGAAGGTTTTCTATGCGAATTAACGTCTTACAACACACCCCCAACGAAGGCCCCGGCTCTATTTTGGACTGGGCTCAGGCGCGTGGACATCAGACTTTTGTCTATCACCCTTACCAATTTGGGCATTTACCGACTGCCGATCAAACTGATTTGCTAGTTATTTTAGGTGGTCCGATGAGTCCTAACGATGATCTCTCATGGATCAAGCAAGAACGTGTCTTAATCCAACAACTATTAGAGCAAGGTAAGCCAATGTTTGGGGCGTGTTATGGGGCTCAACAGATTACGAAGACACTAGGTTATCCAGTATCAAAAGCTCCAGCCAAAGAAGTTGGTTGGGCACCAGTTTACCGGCAAAGTAAAATAATCCCAGGCTTGCCAGAAAAATTATTAGCTTTACACTGGCATGAAGAAATGTTTGAAGTTCCTAAGGAGGCCGACTGGCTTTTTTCTAGTGACGCAGTTAAAAACCAAGGCTTTGTGATGAATCACCGGATCGTTGGGCTACAATTTCACTTTGAACCTCAAGCAGATAACGTTAGAGAAATGGTCGTCAATGATTTTCCTTACATTAAAGGTTCTGTTTTAGACCAAAGTGTTGACGATATTTTAAATACACCAGTTCCTAAAGAAAATAAGCAGACTATGTTTAAAATCTTGGACTATATCACTGAAATAATTTAAAGGATCTGATGCTTGACCGATATATCTTTTATCATCACCTAACAATATATAGATGCCAGGTTTTTTAGACTCATCAATCAACTGAATGCTAGCTAAATCATCTTTATTCGCAATGACCACAAATGATAGTTCGTCATAGAATATTGAAATGTTATCATTCCCTGACTCTCGATTGATAAATATGTGATTGGGCATGTGATCATCGACCTCGTTTTTTAAGTGCTATTATACCACTTAACACAAAAACAGCCCCTATTTATTAAAATCAAAGGTCGTTGGTATTACTTCTATCGCGCCATTGATAGTCATGGATTAACACTAGATTTTGAGTTACGTAAACATCGTGATTATCAATCCGCCTATCATTTTTTGAAACGTTTATTGACGACCTATGGTCGTCCCGATTGTCTGGTTACTGATCAATATGCTGGCACTTTAAAGGCTATTAAACAAGTAATTAAAGATGGCTTATTGGCGAAAGCAAATCACCAATGTTCTAAATATTGTAATAATTTGATTAAGCAAGATCATCGGTTAATTAAACACGTCTTAGTAAAGTCAAGCGGTTTTCAATCACTACGAACTGCACTAAAAATGCTAAGTGGGATTGAAGTCCTGCATCAACTACATAAAGTAAGCCAAAGAGAACCAAGTCTCTTTGATTTTTCGTCATCACAATCACTAATCGAATTATTAGTACAATGATCCGTTCAACAATCGTCCCAATGTATCACAAAGACTATTTTGTTAATTTTGCACCAGAACCTTTCATGGTATAATCTATTTAGCTTTGCATTAGTAGGTTTTTTAGTATATATTTAAATTGGTATATATTTATTTGCCGTTAATATAAGGAAAAATTAACATGAATAATAACTATAATATTAGATTAGTAGTCGAGCCGGATATGCCTAAAATTCAAATATTAGCTGTGGAAACTTTTTTTGAGTCATTCAATGATGGAGCTAAATCTGAAGACATCCAATTATATTTACAGAACGAAATGTCATATCAAAATTTGATCTCTGAATTCAATGCCAAAGAATCAAGTTTTATCGTAATTGAAGACGATAAGACTAAAGTTTTAATTGGTTACATGAAGATCAATATGATTTCTAGTTATTGGGGTATTCATGAATCAAACAATAATTTACTAGAAATTGAACGCATTTACATCTTATCTGACTATCAAAGCCACGGGTTAGGTCTTAAACTCATTGAGTTTGCTAAAAAATTTGCAAAATTACAAAATATCAATACTATGGTCTTGTCAGTCTATGATAAAAATAAACGTGGACTTTCTTTTTATGAAAAAAATGGTTTTAAAGTTGTCACTGAACATAATTTCTTACTAGGAAAGGACAATCGAAATTGTCTAGTCATGGAGTGTAACATATAAAAAAATACTCCTATGCTATTAGTTTACAGGGCAGAAGAAAATCTGTCCGTAAATCTAGCATACGAGCAAATTATGGAATATCACGACTATCCTCCTCATAATTTAGCTGACATTAACAACATAGCACATCATGATATGCTATCATTTATCTTTAAATCGTCTTTGTTGCGTTCGTTCGCTTATGCCTGTTCTTCTAGCAATCATTTTGTATGTCATGCCTTGTTGACGCAACTCATAGGCTAAACGTATTTGTTCATCTGTGTAGGTTTGTGGGCGTCCCTCATGAAAATAAGGGTCGTTCCTTTTGGCATATTCTTTTCCCTCATGTGTTCTTGTCACAATCATATCTCGTTCAAATTGCGCAAAGGCGCTAAAAATTGTAAAAATCAATTGTCCTGTGGGGGTATTATCAATTATTCCCATGTTAAGGATATTAATTTTGATGTCACGTTTAAATAGGTCTTCAATTATATCAAGGGCTTCTCTAGTATTGCGTGCAAAGCGGTCTAGTTTTGTCACAATTAGTTCATCATCAGCATTTAGTAATGCAATCAATTTCTTAAATTCGGGACGTTTGGTTGTTGTACCTGTAAATTTTTCTTTGAAAATTTTTTCTGCGCCTGCGTCTTTTAGTTGTTTGATTTGATTCTCTAGTTTTTGATCCGTGGTACTCACTCTGGCGTAACCATATTTCATATTATTTCTCCAATCTGTTTTATATAGCAAATTTGGTACTTTTGCAGTAAAAAAGAGTGCGTATTTATGGCTGTAAGTTATGACGCATTCTAACACCTTTAATTATAAGGCACAAAAAAAGGCGACACAACTGTTAAGTTGTGACCTGATTTGCTCTGTTAATTATGGTTCTATGATATTTGGTGTTTAAGTATAAGAATAGTGTTGATGAATTTTATCTATCAACACCAAATATCATAGGCCCCAAAATTGTCTGATCAGTGTTCGGATTAATTTTACAATCTACCTTTCATGATGAAGTGTTTCGATGACAACGCGGTCTTCAAATGATAAAATAGTGGTGCCCATAAAGGTCCTTCTTTCTAGTGGAATGTTGTGATGACACCATTAAAGACCTTTATGGGTTTTTCTGTCCACTAATATGTTCAACTTAAATTTTACAATCTATCAATTTTACAATCTACCTAAAAATAAAACATTCACATTACATAGTCCCTAATAAAAAAATAACCGATGAATCGACAAATGACGATAACGGTTATTTTTTAACAAACTTTTTATTTTAGTATTCGCCCCAATATTTAGACATTGTTTGTTTACCAACGCCAGGGTTGAAACTATTAGTTGGATCATTTTTCTTATAGTGCTTGATTAAGCCCGGTGCTGCCAAATATAGATGCCCAACATTGTGTTCGGCTGGATAAACAGCGTGACGCTCATCCAAAATTTTAAGCATTTCTTTTTTAAGTTCATGCGCATCGACGCCAGGTTTTAGAATATAATCCTGGTGCATAACGTGATCAAGTAAGTGACCATAATAAATTTTGTGTTCTATTTTGTCTTCAATCTCTTTAGGCAAATGCTCGAACCACTTATAATCATTACTTGCCAACGCGATATCTAGTGGCAAAATGTCAATACTATCCTGTTTTAATTCTTGATATCGAATCGCAACCCCAGCTGTTACATAGCGGTGAGTTTCCGCTTTACTGGTCTCATTAGCATCGGCTTCAAAGTAGTCGCCACTGGCTTTGTCAAAATAAGATTTGAGATACTCTCTCGCTTCTTCAATACCATTACCAGCCATTTTCAATTGTAGGTAATGGTCGTACTTTTCGTAATAATCATCTAACCGCTTTGGCATTTGATTAGGAAATAAATTACTTAATGTTTGAAGCAAACGATCTGGGAAATAAGGTTTGAAAAACGGAATGTGCTTCAAAAAGCGTTCGCCCCATGCTTTTAGCGCAAACATTTGGGGCAAATGACCCGTACCAATTTTTTCAATCACAATTAGTGAGTCTTTACCATATTTCTTGGCCAATTTATAAGCATTTTTATGCATATATTCACCAGAAACAGGCAATTCTTTGAATGTCGTCATAATATGGCGACGAATATCTTCCAACTCATCGGGATTATTCGTTCCAATGTAAAACATTTGTGTTTTTTTATCCATTGGGAATGTATCTAAGCGGACAGCCAATGCCGCAACGTGACCGGACGATCCAGATACTTCATACAATTCTTTAGGATTTGCATTGTATCGAATAGGCTTATCAGATTCAACATCACGCACAACCTGTTCATGATGGAACATTGAACCATGATGTTCAGTAGCTGGTACTTGATTCAAATCAAAATTGCGGTTCTGCAAATTAGTAATAATCTCTTCGGGCGTTTTGCCCAAATCAATGCCTAAATGGTTAACTAAGTGCATTTCGTCATGTTCATCAATCCAAACATACAATGATAGCTCTGTATAAGCTGGACCTCTTCTGATCAAAGCACCACCAGAATTGTTGTTAATACCACCAATGACCGATGCACCCAAATTAGATGAGCCAATGACTGAATGTGGTTCACGTTTAAGTGGTCGCAATTCATTTTCTAAGTGAAACAGTGTCGTACCGGGGAATGCTAGTACTTGTTCCCCATTATTGATTAACTGTAAATCTTTAATTTTCATGCCGTTCACAACAACTGCAGAACGGTCATAACCTGGGGCTGGTACGGATCCCTCAGTCAAACTAGTGTTGGCTGCTTGCATAATAATGATAATATTGTTATCATGCAAAACATTAAGCACACGCCACATTGCCATTAAAGTGGTTGGAAATACGACTGCAACTGCATCGCCCTTACCTGAGCGGTACCCTTTCCTAAAACGTAAAGATTTTGCTTTGTTAGTAATAATATTTTTTTTACCAACAACATTGACTAGTTCTTCGACTAAGTCCATATTAACTTCTCCCCTCTATAACGTTTGTAAAAAACGTTTTAATCATTACGCTTTCAATGATACGCTTTTTTTGATATTTTGGTTGGTTCTGTTGCAAAGTTTCCCAAAAGAGTATAGAAGTCCTAGTTTAACATTTTGACTATGCTGGGATCCCCATCAGAACTTTAATTTCAGTCGACACCGAAAATCCGAAGAGCGTTCCGTTTCTTCGGTTCTTTTTGTATATTCCTCGAATAGTCTCCATGCCCTTAATCGTGGTTGAGGCAGTTCGTAAACTTCGATAAAATTTATTACGGCGCTTAATTGGACGATGGTCCTGCTCAATTAAATTATTGAGATACTTAACTGTCCGATGTTCTGTCTTGGTATATAAACCGTTAATCTGTAGCTTTCTGAATGCAGAGCTAATCGATGGTGCTTTATTGGTTACAATCACTCTAGGTTGTCCAAATTGTTTATGGAGCCGTTTTAAGAAAGCATAAGCCGCCTGAGTATCCCGTTTCTTTCGTAACCAAATGTCTAAAGTTAATCCATCAGAATCAATTGCACGATAGAGATAATGCCAACGTCCTTTAATTTTGATATAGGTTTCATCCATTTTCCACGAATAGAAGGACTGTCTATTTTTCTTCTTCCAAAGATGATAGAGGACTTTACTGTACTCTTGAACCCAGCGATAAATCGTAGTGTGACAAACATTTATTCCACGATCATACAGTAGTTCTTGAACTTCACGATAGCGCAGATTGTAACGCAGGTAGTAACCAACAGCGACAATAATCACATCTTTTTGAAATTGTTTCCCTTTGAAATGATCCATCTGTCTACCCTCACTCTCGTTTTCTTACATTTTACAATAAATCAGGAGTTATGGGGAACTTTGCAACAGAACCTAATATAGCGATCCAACGAATTTGTTCTAAAGCTTGGATAGTAATACAGATTCCCTGTATAATAAAATCGAGTAGAGAAGTTAAGGCGGTGGCTATTTCCAATCGGAGGTGGTGCTTATGGTGTTAAACCTTTAATGGATTGAAGTCAATATTTGAGACAGGTTTTAAGAGACATTCAGAACCGCGTTTACCTTCCACAGCTCAAATAAATCATTAATCGTGATTAATAACTTATTTGAACCACGGAAAGCATTAAATTAGGCGGCCATTTGGCTCGTAAGTGTTGCGATTTCAACTTGTAAGGGGGTCTGGTAGCCCAGTGAACTATGAATTCTCTTCCTATTGTAGAAAGCATGCACATATTCAAAAAGGACAGCAGCGGTAGTTTCATAATTCTCAAAGACCGGCACTGGATAAACACATTCCTTTTTGAGGGAAGCATGAAAAGATTCCATTGGTGCATTATCGTATGGACACCCCTTACGGCTGTAAGAGTGGCGGATATGTAGTTCTGTTAACCGTTGGTTGTAATCATCGCTGGTGTACTGTGATCCTAAGTCTGTGTGGATAATCAGGTCCCCAGTAATGGTCCGATTTTTAACCGCGCTTTCCAGGATCTTTAAGACTAAATCAGTATCCATTTTTTGTATCTTTCCTTTTTGTATCTTATAATAGCATGGATGGTTATGTGCAAATGATAAAAATTTTTTCTTGTTTGATAGTTGATTTCACAAATTGGAGGTAATTTTATGGCAAATCAATACAATTATGATGTTTTATATCTTGGAAGTGGTCATGGGACTTTTGATGGGGCGATTCCCCTTGCACATTCTGGTGTCAAGGTTGGTATTATTGAAGAAGATATGATTGGCGGTACCTGTCCGAATTATGGCTGTAACGCAAAAATCACATTGGATGCACCTGTGGCATTGACAAGGAAAGTCGAGCAGCTTCAAGGCATTGTTGAAGGACAACTGTCCATTAATTGGACCAAGAGTGAGGCTCACAAGCAGGATGTCATTAAGGGCTTGCCAGGAATGATTGGCGGCTTACTTACAGATTCCGGTATTGACGTGATTCATGGGAAAGGGACCTTTAAAGATAATCATACGGTATTAGTTGACGGGCAACCGAAGACAGCTGAAAAAATTGTCATTTCAACTGGATTGCGGCCACACCGTTTGGATATTCCAGGAACCGAATTGGCTCATGATAGTCGTGCATTTATGAGTTTAACCAAATTGCCGAAACAGATCGCTATTATTGGTTCCGGGTACATTAGTATGGAATTTGCGACTATCGCCAATGCCGCAGGCGCCAATGTTACGGTTCTCATGCATGGTGATCAGGTACTTCGAAACTTCTATCACCCTTATGTTGCCCAAGTTGTCAAAGATTTGGAAAAACGAGGGGTTAAGTTTGTAAAAAATGCTGGTGTTTCTTCGTTTGAAAAATCTGGTGAGCAAGTTGAAGTCCACTATGGGGATAGTCGCACCTTAACTGTTGATTGGATTCTGGATGCAACCGGCCGAATTCCAAATGTTGAAAAAATTGGTTTGGACAAAATTGGAGTTAAATATAACCAACACGGGATTGAAGTAAATGATTATTTACAAACAAGTGTTGATAATATCTATGCTTCAGGAGACGTAATTGATAAAGCACAACCTAAGTTAACGCCAACGGCCATTTTTGAATCGACTTACTTATCTAAGCGTTTTTCAGGACAAATCAATGATCCGATTAACTATCCGGTTATTCCATCTGTTGTCTTCACATCACCACGAATTGCTAAAGTAGGTCTTTCCATAGAAGAAGGTAAGGAAAAGAGTTATCAAATTGAAACTAACTACCTACCAGATGATTGGTATCGTCAAGTTGATAATGAGACCATAGGTGATAATTCAATGGTTTTTGATAAGCAACATCACTTGGTAGGCGTGACAGAGGTTAGCGAACAGGCTGAAAATGTCATTAATACATTATTGCCGGCAATTGAATTTAAGTTTGGACCGGCAGAACTGAATAGACTGGTCTACTTGTTCCCATCAATTGGTTCTGCTGCATGGACGCAATTGTCATAAAATAATTACTAATAACATGGATCTATTCATTATTTAGGCAAATTCTATAATTAATCCGAACAAAAATAAAAAAAAGGCCCAAAGCAATCTCTTACAATGGTAGTAGTTAATTCCAACCAGCTATAAGGAGTGATTACTTTGGGTACTTCTACTTTATCACGTTTTCAACGTGGTGCGCTAGCTCAACTGGTCAGTGAAGGCCATCATACTTACCAAGATATGGCTGACGCCTTAGGCGTTGCCAAATCAACTATTAGCTATGAATTAGATCGGGCCAAACCCTATGATTCCGAATTAGCGCAACAAGACGCAGATCATAAAAGGCGGGCTTGTAGTCGCCATTCAATTCTAACGCCATCATTGACAATTTTAATTACCAACCACCTACGTTTAACTTGGTCACCAGAAGCGATTGCGACAGCTTTTAACTTGAGCACCGCTTCAATTTATAACTGGCTTAAGCTTGGCTGGTTACCTTTCAATTTGGCTGATCTACCTAATCGAAATTTCCGACAACGCCGAGCTAATGAGCATCGTGGCACATTTACAAGTGGGACTTCCATTGAACAACGACCAAAATCTGTCAATCAGCGATTAGCTTTTGGTCATTGGGAAGTCGATATGGTACTTTCTAGCCGAGGTCATTCACGAGCATGTTTGGTCACTTTTGTAGAACGTAAAACCCGGCTTCTATGGGCTATCAAAGCCCCTAATCGCACCGTCAAGACCTTAAATGATACCTTTGGAAAGTTTATGGGGACCTTCGGTTCCCAAGTGAAATCTATAACTGTTAATCAGGGTAAGGAGTTTGCCGATTATCGATCCATAGAACAAGACTATCAGATTAAAGTTTATTTTTGTCACCCATATTCACCATGGGAACGGGGATCCAATGAATATTTCAATCGACGGTCACGTTGGTTTTTCCCGAAAAAGACTAACTTTGACCAGATAACGATTGATGAAATCCTGGCAGCACCTGAGCTTATTAATCAACGACCATTAAAAATCCATCATCAACAGACTGCCATTGAAAGTTTCCGGGCTTGTTCGGACTAAACTTGTAATTTGCCATTTACTAAAGGTTAGCGGCTATTTTATTATTCACAATGCTTAAAAGATAACTTATCATTTGTTAATAAGCCGCTTGTGAGGTACAATGTAAGCGGATACAAAAAACGAGAATGGAGGCGTTTATTGTGACAGAAAAAATTGCGTTTGTTACGGGCGGCGGTCAAGGAATTGGTGAGGCCGTGGCAATTCGATTACACGAAGATGGCTTTAAGGTAGCAGTTGCAGATTTGAACATCGATAATGCAAATAGAGTAGCCGCTAAATTATCACCAGATGGTAGTCAAGCCATTGGTGTTAAAGTTGATGTTTCAGATCGTGATTCTGTCTTTTCAGCTGTTAATGAAACGGTTGATAAATTGGGTGGATTTGACGTGATCGTCAATAATGCAGGTCTCGGACCAACCACACCATTGGATACCATTACACCAGATCAATTCGAACTCGTATATGGCGTTAATGTTGGTGGTGTTCTCTGGGGGGCCCAGGCTGCCCATCAAGCCTTTAAAAAATTAGGACACGGCGGTAAGATCATCAATGCGACTTCACAAGCCGGGGTTGTCGGAAATCCTAATTTAGCCCTTTATTCAGGAACCAAATTTGCAGTTCGAGGAATCACTCAAGTACTAGCTCGTGACTTGGCTGAGGAAGAAATTACGGTCAATGCTTATGCACCAGGTATTGTTAAGACACCAATGATGCTTGATATTGCCCATCAAGTTGGCAAAAACGCTGGTAAGGATGATGAATGGGGCATGCAACAATTTGCAAAAGACATTGCTTTGAAACGTTTGTCAGAGCCAGAAGATGTTGCGGCTGTCGTCTCATTTCTTGCGGGGAACGACTCTAATTATATTACTGGTCAGACAATCATAGTTGATGGGGGAATTCAGTTCCATTAACTAACAGATCTGTCGTTAGATTAACAAATTTAAACAGGATGAGTGCCATGGCACTCATCCTGTTTTCGTATTATGGTAAATTCAATAATTAATCCGAACAAAAATTGAAAAAATCCCAAAGCAATCTCTTACAATGGTAGTAGCTAATTCCAACCAACTATAAGGAGTGCTCTTATGCTAGATTTACGGACAGATTTTCTTCTGCCCTGTAAACTAATAGCATAGGAGCATCGATTGGTTTAACAATCGACGAATATCACAGAAAAAAGGCATGACTCCCTGCGAATACAGAGAACATGCCTTAGTAGTTTAAAAATATTCAATTTTGTCTAACTTTTGTATTGCACTTTAAATGAGGTGATCTTTTTGAATCTTTTAAGAAATTATAGCTGCTAATGCAGCACCAGTCCGAGAGTTTTTATCGTTTAGGCTATCTTTTGGATGACCTTCAAAACAAACTTGACCGCCGAATTTACCAGCATCGGGTCCCATATCGACTAACCAATCGGCTCGTGAAATTAATTTCAGATTATGTTCAATCAGAATTAATGTATTGCCCTTATCGACCAATCCTTCAAATAAATCGATCAATTGTTGAGTATCCTGTAAGTGCAATCCGGTTGTTGGTTCATCTAAGAAATAGATTCGGCCGGTATGATTCAATTCCATTGCTAACTTAACACGTTGCACTTCACCACCAGATAAAGTGGTCATCGACTGGCTAAGATTCAAATAACCAAGTCCAACTTGGTGGAGTAGACTAACCTTTTTGTAGATATCTGGCACATCTTTGAAAAACTCTAAAGTGTCGTTGATAGAAAGATTTAGAACCTCAGAAATATCTTTGCCATGATAAGTGTATTGTAGTGCTTCTTGGCTATAACGTTTCCCATGACACAACTCACATTCTTGAACGATTGGATCCATGAATGCCATCTCGGTGATCATCACACCTTTACCTTTGCAACGGGGACAAGCACCTTTACCGTTATAACTAAATAGTTGTGTTGAAACGCCATTGTTGGCTTTACTGAAAAGCTTTCGTAGAGGATTTAAAATGTTCAAGTAAGTTGCAGGTGTAGAACGAATATTCAAACCTACAGAATCCTGACTCAAATCAATATAGTCTTGATCAGAAACTTGTTGTTTGAAAGCTTGGACTAAAGTACTTTTTCCAGAACCTGCTGGTCCAGATATCACGGTCATTACACCTTGAGGGATTCTGATAGATACGTCTTTTAAATTATGAGCAGTTACATGATTAACATTTAGCCAAGATTGAGGTTCACGAGGCTTTGGGAAAGTGATTTTTTCTCGTAACATTTTACCCGTAATCGTATCTGACCGTAATAGTTCGTCGTAGGTACCAGTTAAAGTTACTTGACCACCATTTTTGCCGGCTTGTGGTCCCATTTCCACGACATAATCTGCTGTCGAAATAATGGCAGGGTTGTGATCAACTAGGATAATAGTATTGCCATGTTCCTTGAGCTTTTTTAAGGATTGGGCAATCAATTTAATATCGTGAGGATGGAGTCCTACACTTGGTTCATCGAGTACGTAAACTAAATCGGATAGGGAACTCGTCAAATATTTGGCAATTTTAATTCGTTGAGCTTCTCCACCAGATAGAGTATCAGTTCCGCGGCCAAGGGAAAGATAACCTAAACCGATGTCGACCAAAGCTTGAACTTTACTATGTAGTTCACGCACCATTGTTTTAGCCTTGGGGTCCGAGATATTATCCAAAAATTTTAGGACACTTACTAAATCCATATCGCTGACTTCTGCAATATTTTTGCCAGCAATTTTACTAGTTAGGGCTTTTTTGTTCAGACGTGTTCCATGACATACTGGGCAAGGTTTTCGAGTGACAATCTTTGATAAGGCAGCTTCATGATGACGACCTGAGGCACTATGAATAACAGAGCGAAGCATACGTGGAACTAGTCCTTCATATAATGCCGTACGGCCCCAATTTGCCGGTGGATTTTTTAATTTTTGTTGCGGAGCGTGCATGAACAAATCATATTCTTCATCGGTGTAGTCTTTAATTTTTTTGTCTAAATCAAATAATCCACTGTTGCCATATTCCTTCCAACGCCAAGTTCCCGGTTGAAAACCGGCAAAAGTCATTGCACCTTCATTGAGTGATTTATTATGATCAATTAATTGACGTTCATCTATGTCGTCAACAAAGCCTAATCCCTGACATTTTGGACACATTCCCTGAGGTAGGTTAAAGGAAAACCATTCAGAATACCCAACCCAAGGCTGTCCAATTCGAGAAAACATCAAACGTAAGACGGAATAGATGCCGGTGTAAGTTGCCAGAGTAGATCGAGAATTACGACCAATAGGCTTCTGTTCAACCACAATTGCCACTGGTAAGTTGTCGATTCGGTTCACTTCAGGTTGACCGTATTTAGGCAAATATTGTTGGGTGAAACTAGGAAAAGTTTCATTCAATTCACGTCGGGAAACAGCGGCTAATGTATCAAAAACTAAAGAGGATTTACCAGACCCAGAAAGACCAGCAAATACAGTCGTTTTATGCTTAGGAATGTCTAAACTGACATCCTTTAAGTTATTTTCTTGAGCTCCATGGATAGAGATAGTCCCATCTGCAAATAAATCAGTCATAAAAACCTCCAACAGTGAATTTATAATTCTATTATATATAGTAGTCTCGTTTAACAAAAATAATCGGGTCTAGAATTTTTGGTATTGGAAAGTATTTCCATTCCAAAAGTACTAGGCCCTAATTTATGATCTTACACTAAAAAAATGGACTATTTTTAGTATAAGAGCAGTTGGAATTGATTTGAGATTTTTGACCCAACCCGTGACGGTTTGTACAGCCAAATGGTATTCATTGGCTAGAGAATTAGCAGAATGACCCTCGTTATACAAGGCAACAATTGATGACTTAAATTCTGTTGAGTATCGCTTAGCTTTCATAATATAAAAAAACTCCTATACTTGATTATCTCGGATTATGCCCTAGAAATAAAGCAGTCCGGATTTTCAGTATACGAGCAGTATAGGAGTAGACGAAACACTCGCTAAGCAAGTTAAGCAATCTAAACGTACAGATAAGTTTAAAATTATTGATCACTATCTTCGTTCGTTAATCGCAGACTATGGTCCAATATTTATGGATGTGCAAAACGATGAACCGAGGTTGTTGTCGTTGAAACTGGCTAACCAAATGGCTAATTAACGCTTATTTAACATTTAATGGTATAATCTATTTAGATTTGCATTAGTAGGTTTTTTTAGTATATATGTAAATTGGTATATATTTGTTTGCCATTAATATAAGGAAAAATTAACATGAATAATAACTATAATATTAGATTAGTAGTCGAGCCGGATATGCCTAAAATTCAAATATTAGCTGTGGAAACTTTTTTTGAGTCATTCAATGATGGAGCTAAATCTGAAGACATCCAATTATATTTACAGAACGAAATGTCATATCAAAATTTGATCTCTGAATTCAATGCCAAAGAATCAAGTTTTATCGTAATTGAAGACAATAAGACTAAAGTTTTAATTGGTTACATGAAGATCAATATGATTTCTAGTTATTGGGGTATTCATGAATCAAACAATAATTTACTAGAAATTGAACGCATTTACATCTTATCTGACTATCAAAGCCACGGGTTAGGTCTTAAACCCATTGAGTTTGCTAAAAAATTTGCAAAATTACAAAATATCAATACTATGGTATTGTCAGTCTATGATAAAAATAAACGTGGACTTTCTTTTTATGAAAAAAATGGTTTTAAAGTTGTCACTGAACATAATTTCTTACTAGGAAAGGACAATCGAAATTGTCTAGTCATGGAGTGTAGCATATAAAAAATATAGAGCAACTGCTTTAATTGGTGGTTGTTTTTTATTTTCCTCGCCCATAAAATTATCAGAACGTTGCCCAGAAATATTTGACTTAAAGGTAACTTTTTGACGAATCCATTCTGCAGCTTCTTTTGCGATAGCCTTTTGAGATAATTCGTTGCGAATTCTTAATTCAAATTCATTTCCATACAGCTGACTTTCACGATTTGGACGAGGGATAAAGAACTCTCTTTTTTCTTTCGGTGTTTTTTCTTTCGTAAATAGATCACCAGTAAATAAAAACTGAATTTGATCGACTTTTTCTAACTCTTTTTTTAATTCTTCGTACGCATAGATTGAAAATGATACTGCAGCAATTTTTAACTTGCTCTGTGCTTTTAGTTCTTTTTTAAATCATCCACTACACGTTCATCAATATTATTAAAATTTTTCATTTTCTCCCAACAACCTTCTAAACAATATTTTCCTTACTTACCGAATGACCACCAACGTCGTTTTTTATTATTTATCTCTATATCTTTGGTTTCGTCAACGTCCTTGGATAAATTAGCAGATGTTGATTGAGTTGTTAAAGCTTTTAAGTCTTTAATTTCAGTTTTGTATTCTTCCAGTAGTTGTTTGTCTTGTAACGCTAACCGTTGTTGCTGGTCTAGTAATTTATGTAGCTCTTTCTTTTCAGATTGAAGTTCCAGTACTAAATCTCGGAGGAATTGTACTTCACCTTTATAGTCAACACGCTCTTTTACATTGTCGTCAACTTCATCTTCTTGTTGACGTTTTTTAGTTGATGATTTGGTTCTGGTGCAAAATTAACAAAATAGTCTTTGTAATACATTGGGACGATTGTTGAACGGATCATTGTACTAATAATTCGATTAGTGATTGTGACGACGAAAAATCAAAGAGACTTGGTTCTCTTTGGCTTACTTTATGTAGTTGATGCATGACTTCAATCCCACTTAGCGTTTTTAGCGCAGTTCGTAGTGATTGAAAACCGCTTGATTTTACTAAGACGCGTTTAATTAACCGATGACCTTGTTTTTTTGTCTGAACAGCGTTCGGATTAATTTTACAATCTACCTATTAAATAAAAATCATACGTCCGTGCAACGCCAGCCAGTTTCCGTTAATAACAAGAACTTGAATCTAAAACTAGCATCCTTGACACACCATTTATGACCATTATTAACTTTTTTTAACAATTCACAACCATACGAGTATGCTAATATTATTATAATGATGGAGGGATTTTTTATGTCAATCGAACCAAGTCATGCTCAAGATGTCTGGAAAGATGTCGGTGAACATGTCCAATTCACTGTTTTAAACTTTAACCGCCAGGATCCAGAACATGAGCGGGCCGTTTTCCAAGAATTTGCGGACCGTTCGCAAGCAATTATTCGTTCATTGCACATCCGCGATGCTAAACCGGAATCAGGCTCGCAACTTAAAGTCAGTATCGGTATTAGTAGCGCTGCTTGGGACTACCTGTTCCCAGATACACCGAAACCAAAAGAACTGGAAACTTATACGACTTTGACAGGACCCGAATACACCATGCCAGCCAGTACCGGTGACCTCTTCTTCCATATTCGCGCTAGCAACGAAGCGGTGGTCTACGAATGCCAAACACAATTCCAACGCGTCTTAGCCGACATCACTACTGTGGTTGACGAAACTAAGGGCTTCCGCTACTTCGAAGGCCGCGCCATCATTGGTTTTATCGACGGAACCGAAGATCCCGCCGTTCAAGACGCCGCTGATTACGCATTAGTTGGCGATGAAGACCCACAATTTGAAAACGGCTCGTATGCTTTTGCCCAAAAGTGGCAACACGACATGACAGTCTGGAATCACATGCACACGGAAGACCAAGAAAAAGCCGTGGGTCGGGAAAAATTTAGTGACTTTGAATTAGCCGACCACGATAAATTCAAAAATGCGCATAACGTGGCTTCCAAACTAGAAATTGACGGCGTCGAACAAAAAATTGTGCGGATGAACGTCCCATTTTCGGACCCCGCCGCTGGCAATACTGGGAATTACTTCATCGGATACTCGCGTTACTGGAAAGTTACTAAGGGCATGTTGCAAAACATGCTTGATCAAAGTGACTTTCTACTGACCTTCTCAAAGATTTTATCTGGTCAACTATTTTTTATTCCCTCACGGGATTTGCTTGACCAAATCGCTGAAGGTGACTTCCATTAATTTGGTTAAGGACGCATCAACTATTTGAACGGAAAACAAATGATGTCAATTGATCTTAATCCGACCATTGACGTCATTTTTATGGTAGATTGCAATTTAATCCGAATTTTTTGACAAATTAGTCAGCATCACTTGGTAAGGTGTTTGCCAGTTAAGTACTTTAATGGGGCGTTGGTTAATTTCGAGTAACGTCGTTGTTAAATCTTGAGCACTAATGTGCTCAAAACAAGTCTCCTTAGGGTAAAAATAACGTAAGTTCCGATT
>NZ_JAFBDN010000029.1 GCF_016908275.1 Periweissella beninensis
TCGTTTTAACCGCTCAGCCATTTGGATATTGGTCAGTCCTAGCTCACAAAAGGTTTCAATTTTAATTCGTTCAGAATAGGTTATACTAGACAAAAGATCAGCTTCCTTTAAAATGGGTTTGTGGTAAACACCATTTTAAAGGAAGCTGATCTTTTTTGTCCGAACAGCGTTCGGATTAATTTTACAATCTACCGCTTCTTAACCTTTTTTGATAATCATTTATGTACTGGTTTTCTAATAGTCCAATTAACGACTATAACGCCGAAAAGCCAAAGAGATTCGGATCTCTTTGGCTTTTCGGCGTGCCAATCATTAACCGAATTATTGCACTCTAGTACGGTAAATGACTGCTAGCTTGTTTTAAGCTTGCTTCTTTATTGTTTGTTATATCAGATCAGGTTCAATAGCATTGTTAATTAGTCAATTAAATGAAGCAAAAATATCTAATTTAAGTGTACCCTAAATGGACAATAAACGTTATACTAAGAATATAGGAAAAGACTGAGATTCTATCGGGCACGGTAAGCGATTCTTGAATCTGTTAAGATGTCTAATTTGAGTGTCTAATCTGTTACCGATAATGTAGAGTCAAATTCCGAGAGGAGAAGTCGTGATGAAAATTGGGTATGCCCGAGTTAGTTCAACTGATCAGAATTTAGCGCGTCAAATCAAAGTACTTAAAAAAGCTGAGTGTGAAAAAATATTCGAAGAAAAGCAATCGGGAAAATCAACTGAGAATCGACCAGAATTGCAGGCGGCCATTGCGTATATCCGACAGGGCGATACGCTGGTCATTGCGTCCTTGGATCGTTTGAGTCGTAACTATGATGATGCCAGTGATATCATCAAGCAGATCAAGGACAAACAAGTTAAGATGGAAGTCTTAGATGCACCATTTCTGTCTATGCGCACTGGCGATTCAGATATGGATAAATTTATGTTTGACCTGTTAACCAAACTGCTAGCTTATATGGCCCAAACGGAACGGAAGAAAATTCGTGAGCGCCAGCGTCAAGGAATTGAAATCGCCAAAGCCAATGGGAAATATCGGGGGACGCGGCCCGCTTACGCCGCAGACGCACCTAACCCACAAAAACGTTTTATCTACCGCCGTATCGTTGATCAATTAAGAAACAAAGCAACCGGTGCTCCAATTAGCTATCGTGCAATTGCAGCTGAAACCGGTGTATCGGTGCAGACAGTAATTAATATTAAAAATCGGTTGGTATAGCTGTTAAATAAGCGTCATCTGAGCACACGTTCGTTATTTAGAATGGTAGATTACAAGTTATCTAGCGTCTTTTGGAACGATGCCATTGTCTTCTTATATCCGGTATCTTGAATCCAAACCTTGCTAGAGATGAAAATATCTTCACGCGGTACGCCACTTTTAGCAATCGCGCGCCCGACTGCAGCCTCATTGCCATAGCAAGCTGTCGTGCCGATTAGACGATAGCCAGTTTGTAAGGCGTTGCGTACGCCTTGTTCGCATTGTGCCAAGTCGTCGATTTGGAAAACACCATAGCCAAGTTGCGGAATTGATACACCGTTGTTGAGTTGGATTTGTTTCATGTTAGTAGTCTCCGTTTCTTTACAAGATTAGAGTATTGCATTTTATGTAATACGTCTAATGCCTATATCAAACACATATGTATAACTTAAACGTATGAATGTTTGGACAAGGAAATTGCTTGATTGAAGTAACCCAAATTACTAAAGAAAGCTCTTGCAATCCTCTATCAGAATCTGGTATTCTCAATCTCCAATACGAATTCGAGGAGGTACTTGTTGATGATCAGTACATTGATTTCAACCGTGAATGCTGGTGGTCTGGTATTCCGAGGACGGACAGTGTAGGATCGTATTGAGACATTTACTCATAACCTCGCTTGCTTTGGGTTTCGACGCTAACAAGCATAGCATGGACACCCAGTAGGTGTCTTTTTGAGTTATCTAAAAAGGACCTACACGTTCAGTGTTGATTATTTCTCAACACCAGAAATCTACTAAATCACGACATGACAAAGACGGCTCCCCAAATGAAGAACCGCCTCAAATGATAAATTTATTCTTCAATACCAATTGACGTAGAGCTCAAAAAAGACCGTCTACTTTTTGGTAGGCGGTCATTTTGGTAGATGCGAAGCACGAATTTACTACTACGCCACTTTCTTCGCGACTTTCTTTGGTAACGTCAACGCCAACAGCAAGCCAATCAGGCCCACACCAGCAAACACAGCGAAGGTAACAGCAAAACCGCCAGCATGACTTCGCAGCGTGGTTTGCATGCCATCCAACAACACTGTGGCGAACATGACACCGGCAGAACCGAATAACTGACGAGCCGTCGTTGTAACCGCAGTGCCGTCTGCCACAAGCTCATTCGGCAAAGCATTAGCGCCAGCCGTCACTGAAGGCATCATCACAAAGGCATTGCCGGCTTCAGTCGCCATCGCCAACATAATTGCCCCAATCAGTGGTAAATGATGGGCAAAGACTGCTAATAGACCAAAGCCGCCAGTAATCAACAACATGCCAATCATGGCTACGACACGCGGTCCAATGCGATCCAGTAGGCGCCCGCTAATTGGATTCAAAATACTCAGCAACACCGCAGCTGGCACTAAGGACAAGCCAGAAATCAACGGTGACAAACCAAGTAGCGTTTGAAAGTAAAGCGGCATCAGAATGGTGGTGACAATCAAACCGACGTATGAAATTCCAGTCATAAACACCGCTTTAGTAAACATACCAGTGGCAAAAACTCGCATTTGCAACATTGGTGGTTGGCGGTTCAATTGCCGAGCAACGAAAATACCAGCTGCCAGAATGCCTAAAATCAACAAACAAACCACGCCAACAGTTAAACCTTTTTTCGACAAAGTACCCAAGGCGTAAAGTAGAATTGGAAAACTTGCGGATAAAAGGAAGGACACCCAGTCCAGTTGCGTCGGTTGCAATGGCATGACAGAGGCAATGGTCACCGTTGAAACGGCCAGCACAAGCAGCGAAATGACCAAGAAGAACAAGAATAAAGCCTGCCAAGGGAACCATGTCAGCAAAACACCGGAAATAATCGGACCGACTGCCAAGGCTGAGCCCATGACCAATCCCGCCGTGCCCATCACCCGACCACGCTCACTATGCGGCGTAATCGTCAGCAACACGGTCTGAAAACTCGGGAAAATAATCCCGATCGCAATTGCTTCAAGCAACCGGCCAATCATGAGCACGATAAAACTCGGTGCCCAGATACATAAGCCTGTGCCAATGGCAAAAATGAGTTCAATCGCTTGGAAAAGCCGTTGGAAAGGAACATTATGCAACAACCATGGACTAACCGGAATCATCAAGGTCATCACCAACATAAAGCCGGTTGTCAGCCAAGCAACTGTATCCGCTCCTAAACCAAAAGCTTTCATAAAAGCAGGATAAGCGGTGCTTAAAGAAGACTGCGAAATTGACATGGAAAAGGTACCTGTCAGTAACGTGGCGACAAAAGCCCCGCGATGTTTGATCGTTGGAGAGTGCATATTAAAATACTCCTTTTCTATATTAGTATTGTGGGACGTTTACATTTTCATTCCCATTTTTTCATAAGACTGCATACCGCCCATCCAAATCTCAGATGGTTTGACGCCACGTTCTTTAGCCAAGGCCATCATTAACTTATCCATATCCATCAATTTATATTCTTGCTTTGGCTTGGCTGGATCGAAAGTTTCAATCTGTGCCATCATGCCGCCATCTTCGTGCTCAATGATATGACAGTGATACATATAAACCCCTGGCAGATCAAAGCGAACCAGCAGCCGAACTGTTTCCCCAGGATTCACGCCAACGGTGTCTTTGAAACCATGTTCATTTGGATACGGCGCATGCCCATTCCGAGACAAGACTAAGAATTGGGTTCCATGCACATGGAATGGATGAACCATTCCAGGCGCATCATTGCTATTGGTAACATCCCAGTACTGGGCTTTGCCAATTGGCTGCGTGGCATCAATCCGCTGCATGGCGAACTTTTTACCGTCAATCGCAACACCTTCGTCCATCCCCTGCATCACAACATGGCGAACTGGCAAAGCCGTATCAACCACAGGTGCCTTCACGTCGAACAACTTATCAGGCAAAGTTGTCTGATCCGGTTTGAACGCATGAATGCGGAACTTTAGCAATGGCACATCATCCGTATATAAGGTGACCTCGTCGCCTTCATGGTATTGGCCAAAATCAACAATCACTTCGGCACGCTCAGCACAAGTCAGCATCAAATGGGTAAATTTGACCGGCTCCGGTAACAGCGAGCCATCCCCGCCAATTTGCGTAAATGGCAGGTCATCGGAAAAATGCAACCGCCATTCACGGCGATTAGCACCATCCAGAAAACGCAACCGGACCTTTTGCGTGGTGACATCAAAATAGGGATTGATTGTACCGTTAATCATTGCGGTTGGCCCAGCAACACCGTCAGGATCATAATCAGCCCGGTAGTCCCACTGGTTGTTCTCGTGAAAACGCCGGTCTTGCAAAATGACCGGAATATCGTCAACGCCATAATTCCTTGGCAATGGCAGGCTGTCTTCATGGTCGTCTTTGACAATCACCATGGCAGCCAAACCATGCCAAACCTGCTCGGCTGTGGATGGGCACGGATGCGCGTGCAGCCACAAAGTCGTCGCCGGTTGATCCAATGTGAAGTCGATATGCTTACTTTCACCCGGATAAACCGGCGCATGGCATCCGCCATCAACATAAGGGCCACTGACATTAGCCCCATGCCAATGAAAAGTGGTCAACTCAGGCAGGGTGTTTTTCAGTGTCACATGTGTATGTTGACCACGGCGATACACAATCGTCTGACCTAACAGACTGGCATTATAGCCCCACGTCTTGGTCTTCGCCCCTGGCAACAGTTGTGTTTCCCCAGCCTCTGTTGTCACCGTGTAATAAACGTCGGTCGCTGTCTCTTTATCTGGTTTCAACAACGGCGGCACATTTAAGTGCTTTTCAGGCGCATCACTGACCTCAAGTGGCACGTACCCACCATCGTGGAGATCAAACGCTGGTTCATCAAAGAAATAGTCCGTATAGGTTTTCATTGTGATTTCTCCCTTCAAATGTGTTATCAGCCGCACAAACCTGTACATAAGAACCATAATCGCAATGGCCAAAGTGCGCTCCACCGCACTTGTTCCCGTTTATGCTATGGTTTCTAACAGCGGCTGATAACGCTCTGAATTAAATTCTAACACTTTTTAGGGTTGCAATAAAAAAAATTTAGAATTAATCTAAAGTAGTAGCGAAAAATGGTATAGGTCTTATCCATACACTTGAGGAGGATTTTCATGAAACAAATGTCGAAAACAATGGGCTGGCTCATGCTGGCGTTAAATGTGGTGCTGCTGATTCTAATTGGTACTATGCACAATATGGCAGCAATGTGGTTAATGGGTCTGATTATGACTTTGGACGCTGTGACAGGGTTAGTTACCGCTTATCGGCCCCGGTCAAGTCAGCAGCACACCAACCAGCACTAGTTTATCTAGACTGCATAATTAAAATTAGCACCCAGAAAACTTAAAAAAGACCTGTCCCTGCACTATGCCCTGTCAAGTTGACAGGGCATAGTGCAATGTGTTGAGTTGTTTGCTTTTTAATTTTTTAAATACCACCAAGTACCTAACCCACAAGTAAGCGCAATAATCGGGCCTCCAATCGCTTACCCATAGTGAAGTTGATTTAGGAATTGATTGATTCAGAAAACCAGGAACCTAAGTAGCAAATCAATCACAATAAAAATACACAATAATTAGTGGCTGGTGAATTAGCCCTCATTTTCAACTGAATCGACGATAACTTGATAATCAATCTTCACCGCAGTCTTATTCTTTTTGGCGGTCACTGAAATTGGGCCACCTAAGACTGCGAGTAAATTCTCTAGGTTTGCCATGACCACACCAGTGTCTACGGCGACCGCAATCGTCTCGGCAATCTTCTCTTTGACAAGATCCAGTCCGAGATTCCCCTTTACAAACGAGAATCAGCGTTCAATTTCGCCGCGCCGGTTCTAACATGCCTAGCCAAAATTGAGAAACAAAGTATTTATATGTCCCTATATAGAAATGCTTAACCGTTAAGTTATGTCTTTTGAACTTGGAGTGAGAATGTAGTCAAGTGCTAGGTGTGGAGATTTTTTTGTGGGCTTCAAAAAAATACTACCCGTTCTTGACGGAATGAAACGACACACTGAGACGGCTGAAAGCCTAAGTTAGTTACACCAACTTTGCTTTCCTGCCACACGGCGAGTGGGCGAGTGAGTTTGAGAGGGGGAAACTCCTCTCATTATTGCGGTCAAGCCGGTTCAGCTTGTGGGTAAAACCCACGGTTTGTCTTGAATTAAAAACAGGAAGTTACTTTTTATAAGCAAAATTGTAGACAGCTGACATCTATCGTGCTATTTTGTAAAAGAAATATGTTACTGACAAAAAATAAGTATCGAGAATTTGGATTAGGAGTCTAAGTATGAGACATTTTAAGAATATTATTATTGGTTTTGGTAAAGCTGGTAAGACTTTGGCAGGGAGCCTGACAAGTCATGGCGAAGAAGTGCTTTTGATTGAAAAAGATCCAATGATGTACGGCGGAACATGTATCAACATCGCATGTTTACCAACTAAGAACTTGGTAATTAACTCTCAAAGAGGAGTTAAGTATGAACAAGCTTTCGAAACTAAGGAAGCTATGACAGCAAAACTACGAAACAAGAACTACCACAAGGTAGCAGATCAAAACTTGGCAACTGTGCTTGATGCAAGTGCTGAATTTATTGATGATAAGATAATCAAGGTAACTGATGAATCAGGTACAGAAGAATTAACATTCGACCGTCTTTTCATTAATACTGGTGCCGAAAGTAATGTACCAAATATTGATGGCCTAAAGATTGACGATAAGATATTTACTTCAACTGAAATGCTTGCTAAAAAAGAACTTGCTAAGAATCTGGTGATTTTAGGTGGTGGACCAATCGGGCTTGAATTTGCTTCAATGTACGCTGGCTTTGGCAGTAAAGTAACTGTAATTGAACCAATGCCAAGTATCTTGGGCCGGTTTGAACCAGAAATTGCTCAGGCAGCTAAGGCTGATATGGAAGCAGATGGCGTTACCTTCATGCTTAAGTCTTCTTTGACCAAGGTCGAAGAAACTGAAGCTGGTCTTAACTTAACTGTTGAAACCGAAGATGGTGTTAAGGACTTGCTAGCAGATGTGATGCTTGTGTCAGTTGGCCGCCACCCAGCCACTGCTGCCCTTCACCTAGAAAAAACCAGTCTTGAAGTTGGCCAGAGAGGCGAAATTGTCGTTAACGACAAGCTTGAAACCAGTGTTCCTAATATCTACGCTATGGGTGATGTTGCCGGTAGCTTGCAATTTACCTACATTTCGCTTGATGACTGGCGGATTATGGACAATCAACTCTTTGGTGACAAAACTAGAACTAAGAAGAATCGTCCAGTTTTTGCTAACTCAATCTTCATTAAGCCAGCAATTTCTTCAGCTGGACTAACTGAAAGCGAGTTAAAGGCCCAAGGTAAAGCTTACAAGGTCTTAACAATGCCTGCAGCTGGTGTGCCAAAGGCCCAAGTTATCGGCAACCCAAGAGGCTCATATAAGGCTTTGATTGACCCAGAAACCCACGAAATCTTAGGTGCTACTATTTACGCTGAAGAAGCTTACGAAACTATCAATGTCATTACTTTAGCAATGCAGCACCATTTAAAGGCTGAAGACTTGCGTGACCAAATTTATGCTCACCCAACTATGACTGAAGCTCTTAATGACTTATTCAAATTCTAAAAACTAAAAAAACTGACTTATCTCATAACTTGAGTAAGTCAGTTTTTTGTCACCTATTTTCTTTCCTATTAGATTGCCTTTACCAGCTGGTTGGCCAGCCATTTAATCCCTTGCTCGCTATAGTGCTGGCCATCATAAACAGTGTAGGATGAAAAATCCTCTAGCTTTTCCATTTTAGCAGTTAAATCCAAGAATTATTCCTGGTATTTAGTAGCTGTTTCTTTAGCTACTTGTTCATAATTACGTAGGACTTCGCTGGTATAGTAACCAGCAATTTCCTGGTTGGTGAAATCTGGGACTGATGGTGATAGGAAAATCAGCCTTTCAGGGGGATTTATTACTCAACCTGGACCAAAGTGCGGTCGAAGATAGGCACCGTGACCAAATTTTGAAAGATGTTCAATTAAGCCCAGTAGAGATCGATCAAATTGAAATGGCGCCAACCAATTATGGGTACTTAACGCACATTGAGTTGATTTCCCTAACCCTGTTGACTGCCAGAAATCTTGTAAGAATGTTGGGGCTTTAATTACTAATACACCGAAACCAATTGTAAAGGCTAAGAACTCTCAGCCCTTATCTAGTAAGCTGAAACTTGCTACCATAAGTGCCATTGTTTGTGCAATTAATGTTAAGTTGCGTCGCTGTCACTCTCCTATTATTCTCTGTTACAGGGTCTAATTTGGAGACTCCTAGTGGACATCTACAAGTCTCGTTACATCACGAAATAAAAAAAGTCTAGGTCAATATTGAGTTGATCAGCTAATATTATCAATTAAGAGCATCTTATTTTTCCTGGACCTTTTCCATTAAGTCATTGCTTACATGTGTCAAGAACTCTTTATAGTCATCTTCCCCCCAATGGTTATAACTGTTTGTTTCTTGTTCGTTTTCGTTAGGGGCTGGATTAAGTACTGTGCTTGGGGTTCAGCAATTGTTTTGGTAATCTTAAACGGGTACCTTATTTTACAAACTGTCGGTATTATGTAGTTTAAGTCGGGCCTGAGTGCCCGACTTTTTACGAAGATGGAGATTAAATGATTAAAAACGACCAACCAAAGGATAAAATTATTGATGTGGCTCGCAAACTGTTTGCTAGTCACGGTTTTGAGGCAACGACGACACGAATGATTAATAAAGCGGCAGGGACTTCGGAGGGCGCACTTTACTACCACTTTCCACATGGTAAACAGGAAATTTTGGATACAATTGTTCAGCAGGGAATTGAAAGTCGGGTTAGTTTACTAACGGTATCACTAACAAATTCGACCACTGTCACTGGTATCGAAACTCAAATGATGACATTATTCGATCAGCTATGGCAAGCATTCCAAAGTGAAATCAGCTATCAATCGTTCATTATTACAATTCGTGAATGAATGCTGTTGTCTGATGAGCAATCTCACTGGTTGATTGACGCGATTCAACAAATTCAGGCGCGATTATCTCAAGCCTTTCAAAATATCGAGAAACTGGCGCTTAATGATAGCCAAGCTGCCGATAACCTTGCGATGATTGTGATGTCGATTTTTCAGAAGGTACTGTATGATGAATTGTTAATTAAAAATCAGTGGCTATTGAGTGCCGATGTGCGGGAACGGGTTCGCCAACAGATTCACTTTTTGTTAGCACCGATTCAAACAACTACAAATTAAAAAACGTCCTTCCTCGATTTGATTCGGGGAGGGACGTTTTGATTAGAAAGCGGATAAGAATTAGAAATCGTAGTCGCTGTTATCCATGGCTTCGGCATTACCCATTAGATAGCCAGCACCAACTTGGGAGAAGAAATCGTGGTTCGCCGTTTCGGTTGAAATGCCGTTCATCACAATCGGGTTGATATCTTCAATTTCGGCATGGGGGAAGCGGGATTCAAAGCCCATGTTTTGAAGGGCTTTGTTGGCGTTGTAGTGAACAAATTGTTTCACGTCTTCGGCTAAACCAATTGGCGCGTAAACTTCTTCAGTGAATGCAAATTCGTTTTCGAGGAGATCATCGAGTAAATCATCCATCCATTTTTTGAATGTTTTTTGTTCAGCTTCTGGCAGCTCGTTATAGCCTAGTTGGAACTTGTAGCCGAGGTAGGTGCCATGGACGGATTCGTCACGGATCACCAGCTTGATGACCTCGGAAAGGTTGGAGAGCTTATTGTTACCGCGGTACCAAAGTGGGGTAAAGAAGTTGGTGTAGTACAAAATTCCTTCGAGAAAGACACTTGCGACCTTCTTTTCAAGGTTGTTTCCTGTTTGGTAAATGTCATTGATCCGTTTGGCTTTGTACTGCATTCGGGGATTATTGTTCATCCAATTGAAGACTTCGTCAACAGTGGCTTGATCGTTCAAAGAGGTCAAAATAGTGCCGTAACTTTTGGCATGAATTGATTCCATCATCAAAAAGTCATTGATGACTGCCGCTTCCTTCCGTGTCCGAACGTCGGGCCGCATGACGTCGACGCCTTCTTCGGATTGTAGTGTGTCCAACAAGGCTAATCCCCCGACAACTCGGTTGATAACTGACTTTTCGGTGTCAGAAAGTGTCCGCCAGTCGCGTAAATCATTAGAAACGGGCACCCGTGTATCTAACCAGTATTGTGCCGTTGCTTTATCCCATACATATTCGTCAAATTCGTCTTCGATGATGTCCCAGTTAATTGTTTTATAGCTCATTAGTTGAATGCTCCTTAGAAATCGTAGTCGTCGTCGGTCATTTCTTCAGTGTCCGATTCGTTATTTGCTGCCGTCACCTGTTGCAAGAATTGATCTTGGTCGATCATCAATTTCCTGAGCTGCGCCACTAGTGGAGATGGCTGAACCTCGTAGCTAGCATCGAAACCAAGTGATGTTAGTGTATGATTGGCACCATAGTAGGCCAAATTGATGGCTTCGGTGGCATCTTCAAGGTTAGCTTCTAGGAAATCTTTTTCGGTTTGCATGAGTTGATCAAACTGGGTGTTAATCCAATGCTGCAGTTCGGCTTGGTCACTTGACGTGAGGTCTTCAAACCCAAGGTGAAATTTGTAGCCGACATAGGCACTAAAGATGGCACTTCCACGAAGAATATTGGCCAACATTTGGTAGGTATTGACGAGAGAATGGGTTTGAAGGGTTGTCCAATATTTACCAAATGAAAGGCCAGTTTCGGTCAAAATGAAAAGGGCTTTTTTTTGTAAAGCCGTGCCATTAGTGCTCGTTTGAGCGAGTTGGTCTATTTCAGCTTGCAGATTGGTATTATTGTCTGCCCAAGTGAAATTTGCGCCACCATTGCCTGGAATCAGGGCCCGGAAAATGGTCGTGTAACTCTTAGCATGGACTGATTTCATGAAGGTAATGGTATTTAATACGGATTCTTCTTGTTGGGTTCGCCGATCATGGCGAATGGCAGGAGTGCCGATCTCTGATTGGTAGACGGCTAACATCGATGCACCTGCCAACATGCGGGTAATGGCCTGTTGTTGAGTGTCTGCTAGCTGTTGCCAAGCTGGTTGATCATTCGTGACGGGAATCCGAATGTCCAACCAAAAGTTAGTGGTGAGTTGTTCCCACGTGTATTTATCGAAATTATCTTTAATGTCATCCCAGTTAATTGCTTTGTAGTATAAATAGTCCATCGTTATTTGTTCATCTCCTTAGTTAGGATTCACAGGTGTACGGGCACCGTGATCCAATAACGTGTTGTCGGTGGGTTAAACGGGCGCTAACCCTGAATACATTCCCTAGATCATGCATGACTCGCATTCATTCGCGGTTTTGATTTCGTCGTCTTCTGTGAATGTTCGGATGTAATAAAGTGACTTGATGCCCTTGGTCCAGGCGTAATTCCGTAACCGGTTAAGGTCCCGGGTCGTCATCTTCAAGTTGTCATTGTCCTTCCACTCGTAAAGGTCGGGTTTCAAAACTGAACGCATGAACAGTGTCAGACTCATGCCTTGATCAATGTGTTTTTGCGCTACGGCATAGGTATCGATAATTTTGCGTTGGTCGATATCATATGCGGGCGTGTAGTAGGGCAAAGTTTCGTTAGACAGGTAGGGTGCCGGGTAGAAGATTGATCCCACTTTATTTTCCTGCCGTTGTTCTACTAATTGTGTGATTGGGTGAAGTGACGCACTTGTTTCATTGACGTACGAAATGGAACCATTCGGTGCCACGGCAAGTCGGTTACGATGGTAAAGACCATCCGCCATGACGGCCTGTTTGAGGTCCTCCCAGTCGGCAACAGATGGTAATTTAATGTTTTTGAAAACTTCTGCAACTTTAGTGCTCTTAAATTCAAAGTCGGCGTTCAGGTATTGATCAAAGTAACTACCGTCGGCGTATTTTGATTGCTCAAATTTAGCGAAGGTTTCGTGACGTTCGCGTGCAATTTGGTTACTCGTGACGAGTGAATAGTAGTTTAAGGCTAGGAAGTAAGCATCCGTAAATTCAAGGGCTTCAGGTGAACCATATTCAATTTGGTGGCGTGCAAGGGCGGTATGCAGACCCATGGCACCCAATCCGATCGTATGGTAAAGTTCGTTACCATGTTTAACGGTTGGGACTTCCTTTACGTTGGTTGTATCGGTCACGAGGGTGAGCGCGCGAACGGCGACCGCAACCGAGCGACCAAAGTCTGGCGAATCAATCATATTCATAATATTAGTTGATCCGAGGTTACATGAAATATCGGTACCAATGGTCTTATACGATAGATCATCATCAAGTTCTGAGGGTTCCTGGGGCTGGAGAATTTCACTACAGAGATTACTCATAATAATTTTGCCATCGACGGGGTTCGTGCGGTTCGCCGTATCAATGTTCAAGATGTAAGGATACCCAGATTCTTGTTGGAGTTGAGAAATCTTTTGTTCTAGCTTACGGGCGTTAAAGACCGATTTTTTGATGTTCGGGTTGGCAACCATGTTGTCATATTCCTTCGTGATATCAATGTAGGCAAATGGCGTGTGGTATTCGCGTTCAACGTCATAGGGACTAAAAAGATACATCGGTTCGTTAGTCTTGAGCAATTCATAGTATTTATCGGGAATGATCAGCCCGAGGGACAGGGTCTTTACCCGAATTTTTTCATCCGCGTTTTCTTTTTTGGTATCCAGAAAATGTAAAATATCGGGATGGAAAACGTTGAGATAGACAACCCCAGCACCGTTACGTTGACCAAGCTGGTTACTGTAACTAAATGAGTCCTCAAGTAACTTCATCACTGGTACAACCCCGGACGAGGCGTTGGCAATTTTTTTGATAGAATCGCCTGAGGCACGGAGATTTGACAGGTTAACACCGACGCCACCGCCAATCCGTGATAGTTGAAGGGAGGAATTAACGCCACGGCCAATGGAGAGCATTGAGTCGGCCATATCAATTAGGAAACACGACACCATTTCTCCGCGGCGCTTTTTCCCCGCGTTGAGGAAAGTGGGGGTGGCGGGCTGATAACGCTGTGAAATTAATTCATCGGCAACGTCATTAGCAAGTTGCTCATCACCGTTTGCAAGGTAGAGGGCATTGAAGACGACACGGTCGATAAAGCCTTCCAAGAATTGTTGTCCGTCGTTGGTTTTCATGGCGTACTGTGTGTAAAACTTGTACGCGCCGAGAAAACTGCGGAAATGGAAGTGATGGTCTTTCATTCGGTCGAACAAGGACCGCACAAATTCGTGGGAATACTGATTCAGGATATCTGGATCAATGTAATCTTCGTTGACTAAGTAGTTTAATTTGGCATCCAATGAATCAAATTGTTTAGTCTTTGGTTCGACCGTCTCTTCAAAATAGGCCTTGAGAGCTTCTTGATCGTAATATAGCGGAATTTCTCCGTCGACGGGGATGTTTACGAGGTTATTTAAGTAAAAATAGGTGTTTCCGATTTCTGGAGTGCTAGTTGCCATTAGGGACTACTCCTTTGTTTGTTGTTTGAGAACTGAATTGATCGCGATAGGTTAAGATTGCATCGGCGATGCGAGGAAAATCGTGTGCTGTGCCACGTAGTTCAAAATCGGTAATGTAGGGAAAACCGAAGCGCTCAGCGTACTGTTTAGCCGTGAGTGCAAACTGCTTATTAAAATTACGATTGCCGCTACCGATAATCCCGTAACAACGGCGATAATTATCTTCGTGTTCTAGGTAATCCCCCAAAATGGTGGTCAAGATTTCGGTGTAGCCGTTGTTAATTCCGTTACCGCCTTTAAGAAAGGCCGGCAGGAAGGCAACAAACGGTTGGTCAAGAGTAGTGAATTCGGGGTGTTCTTTAACGTTAATTGAATTAACTTGAATGTGGCGTTCTTCTTCAAAGTATTTTGTCAGTTTGCCAATAAAATATTTGGTATTACCGCTCAAACTGATGTAGAGAATATTTACAGGTTCCATAGCGAATCATCGTCCTTTATCTATATATAGTGTGACGAAAATTATTGTAGCACAATATATAGTGTTTGAATACCGACTTTCCCAAAATGAATCTATTGAATTGCTAAAATATGAATTAACATTATTATTTGATAATGACGATTAAACGGCTGATACCGGGGATGATTAAATTACGGTGGTGGCCAAAAAAGACAATAAAAAATCGATTTAAAATAATGAGATTTCAAATTGACAATTTTTTAATCAAGTTTTATGAGTTTAGTTAGGTCAATGACGCATCAAAGCGTGCCAGATGACGCTTGCGAATTGAACGCCAGATAAATTAAGCGTGTCGTCGTTAATCAATCAGCCACTTGGCTAACTTTGGTTCGCGCTGTTGAAGCCACTTGGCTTCACGAAGTTAGTTTATGCCACCAGTTTATTAAGGGGCGGTACAGCTATTGAACGCGCTTCACTCGTCGGTGGTCATAATGGGGGCAATAGCTATGAATAACGATGTAGAAATTATTATGGGACGGTTAACCTTGTTGTTTAAGCGCCAGTCACGCACCCGCTACTGATTGATGATCGCTAACGATCCTTACGATCAGATCTACAATGTATTTTTTAACAGCCAACGGGCTAATGAGCGCTTGCAATCCGTTCCTTTACATAAATTAGCTAATTATGATTTAGCTGATTTAGAGACGCTACTAAAAGCTTTGCGACAAAAGATTAAACTAACGATCGAATTTGTTGGCTTTACTGGTGAATGCTGGCCTAAAAGTCAAAAGTCAATTCAACGAAAGCGGGTTCCCCTTGAATAACCAAGACTTTGACTTAGGTACGGTTAAGTATTTCTTTGAACATGATTATCACGACCGGGGCATGATGAAATGGCAGGGGTTCCATTTGTCCGATCATACTTCCGCATTGAGAAAAATGGATCAAGATAATAATTACAATGAAAAAAAGTTACCCCAAATGACTACGGATAAAATATTTCATAATGCAATGCATGCAGTTGCCAATTATTATACTGTGACTATGCAATTAGATGAGACTAACTTCAATCATGAAACCAAAAAAATATATCTGGGTTCATTGAAAACATGTCGGATAATTATATTTATATTAAAAATAGAAAACTAGCTGTTCAGGATATTAGAGCATTAATCATCAATAGGTAAATCACGCTTTATCCTGTATAATGGTTTGAGTAGAGAAGTTAAGGCGGTGGCTATTTCCTTAAAGAGGGTGGTGCTTATGGTGTAAAAACTATAAACTCACATTCTAGGAAAGGAGTAGCCCAAGTGTCCGTATCGAACGCTTTACAACTTATGCTGATGTTTGGTACTTTCATAGTTACCTTACTAGCGTTAGTTGTTGAGTTTATTAAAAGTCAGCAAAAAAAATAACCGCCTTAGCTCTGCAAAGCTAGCGGTTATTTTAATCGATTAAACTTTATCACCGTCTTAAACGGCTCTATATGAGAAGTCTTGTTCACGCAAGGCTTTTTTAAAACAAATTCATTATTTGTTGAAATAAACCAGTATCAAACATGACAAAAATTCCAATAAGGATATAAATAATGCGACTCAGCGGTTCGCCAAATCGTTCAAATAAATTCTTAATAATTGGTATTTGTCCAAAAGAGTAGGCTAACGTTAAAGAAATAGCCGTTAGAATAATAAAGTAAAGAACTGTTATTAGAATACTTGTTACAGTCATTGTAGCTAAAACTGGGACATAAACAGCTATATTATCAGCTCCACAACTTACTAAATACATTAGTAAAACAGCCATAACCCCTTTGTTTGATTTATGTTGGTCATTGTTATTTTCGTCATCATCTTCACCTTTAAAACCCATGTAAATGGGAATAAGTCCTAACAAACCAATACTCCATTCTGGGATAAAACTTTGAATAATTTGTCCAGCGAAGGCACTAATACTAAAAACTATAATCATACCTAATTCATAACCAATTAAATTATCTTTATAGCTATATTTTTGCAATAATAATAATAATATGACAAAAAAATCTAAATTAACACCAATGAATAACATCGTTACTAATGATATATCTTGCATGAGTAATTCCTCTTCCGTGTTATAATTAATATATCGATATAAACATATGTTAACATTAACATATATGGAGGTCAATATATGATTGAAAATATAGATTTACGTTATCAGGAAGAAATGCAACGAATATTTAAATTATTAACAAACTCGACACGGTTGAATATCCTAGTACTGCTCGAAAACAAACAACTTAGTGTTAGTGACATAGTTCAATATTTAAAAATTCCACAACCACAAGTATCACACCAACTATCTATTCTCAAGCAACATCAACTAGTTACTGCTGAAAGAGTGGGGAAAAATAATTTGTATGAATTAGACGATCCGCATATTTTAAGTGTTATAGAATCAACTAAAAACCATGTTAAACATGTTGTGAATGGGAAAAAACATGGGGAAATGTAATAACAAATAAAAATTTTTACGATTATAGTACACAATAAAAAAATAACCGCCTTAGCTCTGCAAAGCTAGCGGTTATTTTAATCGATTAAACTTTATCACTGTCTTAAACGGTTATTTATGAAAAGTCTTGTTCACGCAAGTCTTAATTCTTTATATATTATATCATGCTAATAAAATAATGAATAGTGTCGTACTCATATACTAGGTTCATTATGCTCTATTTTCTGCTGTTTAATGGTAGGAGTATTTTTAGCAAACTTTTGTAGCTCGGATTGAGTTTGGTTACTAATATCTTGACGTACTTGTTGTAGTTGCTTTTCAGTCTGTTGGTTATTTTTAGCAGGGTCTTGTACTTGCTTTAGTAGATTTTTATACTGTTGAGATAGGGTAGGGTGCTCTGTATCATGGTTCTTTAAAATAGATTGATTAGCAGAATGAGGGTTACTGTCATCTCGATCAATGTATTCATCTGCATAATATCCATTTCCTAAGTCTTTTATATGGTTCTGGTGCAAAATTAACAAAATAGTCTTTGTAATACATTGGGACGATTGTTGAACGGATCATTGTACTAATAATTCGATTAGTGATTGTGA
>NZ_JAFBDN010000030.1 GCF_016908275.1 Periweissella beninensis
CTCTTTTTTTACACCTTTTTTTACAAAATGCAAGAAAAAAAGATACCGATTAACATGACGACGTCATGTCTATCAGTACCAAAAAGTGTAGACCCCTTTTTTAGCTTATATGGGATGATTTGGTTTCTTAAGAATGGTTATTGTCACAAAAAATGCGCATAGCTTAGTTGTGTTAGAAGCCAATGATGCGGTATATTAGCTAATTTAGTTAAACGGAAGTTAAAAATAAAAAAACTAAGAAAAACTTAAAAAATATATTGACGAACTAACTGATAGGCGGTATTATTAAATAGTTGTTTAAGAACATAACACATGCGGATGTGGCGGAACTGGCAGACGCGCTGGATTTAGGTTCCAGTGTCTTATGGCGTGGGGGTTCGAATCCCTTCATCCGCATTTTTGTCTTTAGACACGCCGACTTAGCTCAGTTGGCAGAGCACATCACTAGTAATGATGGGGTCGGAGGTTCGAATCCTCTAGTCGGCATGCCTAGTTGTTTGACAACTATGTTTATGCGAAAGTAGTTCAGTGGTAGAACATCACCTTGCCATGGTGGGGGTCGCGGGTTCGAATCCCGTCTTTCGCTTTTTATTTTGCACCTATAGCGCAATTGGATAGAGTGTCTGACTACGAATCAGAAGGTTGCAGGTTCGACTCCTGCTAGGTGCATTAAAAACTGTTTATGAAAATAGTTAACGGGAAGTAGCTCAGCTTGGTAGAGCACCTGGTTTGGGACCAGGGGGTCGCAGGTTCGAATCCTGTCTTCCCGATATGAAAATTAGTTGATGCTGTTGGATAAACCGTTAATTAATTTTATTTCCTCAATTCAGTTGAGCACGCCGACTTAGCTCAGTTGGCAGAGCACATCACTAGTAATGATGGGGTCGGAGGTTCGAATCCTCTAGTCGGCAGTAAATAAAAAGCCTGAGATTTTATCTCAGGCTTTTTATATATTGAGTTTTACGGCTACTCAAAATAAAATGATGAATATTTAAAAGACAAAAACCAGCTAATTTGATTTTAAATTAGCTGGTTTTTGTCTTAGGTTTATCAACTCGTAGTATAACTGTTTAAAAAATAATATTAATGAGTGACAGGGGTGGTGTTACTATGAGTTGCCCCTTGTATTTCAATTTCTTCAAGAGTACGACCTTTTGTTTCTGGCACACAGAAACGAATGAAGACGACTCCGAGAAAACAGATAATACCAAAAATAGCAAAGACGACTTCTTGTGGCATTGATGCTGTCATGATCGGGAATAGTAAACCAACGGCGAATGATCCAATCCAGTTAAAGGAAGAAGCTAAGCCAGAGGCACGTCCACGAATTGAGAGAGGGAAGATTTCGCCAACTAAAACCCAAGTTAATGGCGCCCAAGTGCAAGAATAAAAAGCTACATAGACACACAAGAAACCAACAATCATCATGGGATTAGCATGGGAACCGAGTAAGGGATTAATGATAGCTGGCAGAATAAATGATAGCCCCATTACAGCACCGCCAACGGTCAATAAGGTGCGTCGGTTAAATTTATCAGCGATTACTAAATGGAAATAAAGAGGCGGAATATTCCAGTGGTATTTATCAATTCACATTATGATAAATTTACATTTCCTTATTTGGAAATGGATGATAAATCAGCGGAAAATATGTTAATTGAATATTTAATTAAGCAAGGGCATGAAAAAATCCTAAATTCAAAGAATCATCCCACAGCAATTGCGATGTATAATGATGAAATGGCAATCAAGGTGATGAATATTATTCAATGTTAGATTTAAAAATTCCGGAAGATATTTCATTAGTTGGGTTTAATGATTATCAGTTTAGTCAATACACCAATCCTAGTTTGACAACGATGGTTCATATGAAAAATAAGATGGGGTTTGATGCAGCTAAGCTCTTGATGAAACAGTTAAACAATGAAACAGTAGTCTCAGTTGTGTATGCACCACGGATTGTTTATCGTGCTTCTGTAACAAACCCACCGCTAAATGATTAAAATAAGATATACTAGATAAAATAAAAAGATAGGATTTTGATTTGAAAATAAAACCATCCTAGCTTTTTAGTATCTAGCTGTAATTTATTTACTTGCACTAATAGGGGTTTATCTGACATAATGTAAGTCAGTATTGGTCAGTTAAGAAGTGAATTACCTGTGATGGAAGGAGATGATTTAGTTGATGGAAGCGCAAAATGTTTCTGATATTATAGAAAAATATTTAAAAGAGATTATCAATAAAAATGAGCATGTTGAAATTCGACGAGCTGAAATTGCTCAACAATTTAATGTTGTCCCTTCACAGATTAATTACGTAATTAAAACACGTTTTACCATTCAAAATGGTTATTTAGTCCAAAGTAAACGTGGTGGTAGTGGTTATATTCGCATTGCTAAAGTCAATTTGGTTGGTGACGATCAAATCTTAAAGATGGTGATGACAGCAATTGGTGATAGTGTTAGTGAACACGATGCTTTCGCGGTAATTCAAAGCTTGTATGCTGATGAGTTACTAACCCGTCGTGAAGCTAATTTAATTTTAGCGGCATTAGATAAGGAGACTTTACAACTTAATGATCGTAAATTAGAAAATAACTTACGAGCACGGATATTGGTAGGAGTGTTGAATCGATTGCGATTTGAAGATTAGAAGAAAGGCTAGGTGTGATTTATGGAAAATCAATACACACAGAGTGCCCATAATGTTTTGTTATATGCTCAAGAACAAGCGAAGGTTTTTAAGCACCAGGCAGTTGGCACGGAACATTTATTATTAGCGTTGGCGATTGAACATGAAGGGGTCGCTTCACGAGTTTTGGAGTATTTTAAGACAAATGCTGACACAATTAAAAAAGAAATAGAAGTCTACACTGGTTACGGTACGTTGAAATCAGTTGCAGGGGCATCTTATTTGCCATATTCACCTAAAGCAGCTGATGTAGTGCAAGGCGCGGTACGAGAAGCCAATGAATTAGGAAATGGGCAAATTGGGACGGAACACTTATTGCTAGCCTTAACACGAAATCAAAGCAATTTAGCAGCTCGTATTTTAGCTGATTTAGATATAAAAACAGTTGATGTACGTAATCGAATCTTGAATGAACTGGGGATTGAGAATGCTGATAAAAAGAATCGGTGGCGGACACAAAGTAAGACAAATGCCAAGGTAGGGAACAGCAACACACCAACGCTAGATAGTTTGGCGGAAGACTTAACCCAACAAGCTGCTAATCATGACTTAGATCCGGTTATTGGTCGTGATAAAGAGGTTACTAGAGTGATTCAAATTTTGAGTCGACGTAGTAAAAATAACCCCGTATTGATTGGGGAACCCGGTGTTGGGAAAACCGCGATTGCTGAAGGGCTTGCACAAAAGATGGTGGCAGGTGATGTTCCTGATGATTTGGCACATTACCGCTTAATGGTTTTAGATATGGGAACTGTAGTTGCTGGAACTAAGTATCGTGGTGAATTTGAAGAGCGTATCAAAAAAATTATTGATGAAGTTAAATTAGATGGCAAAGTTATTCTATTTATTGATGAATTACATACCTTAATTGGGGCTGGTGGTGCTGAAGGGGCGATTGATGCTTCTAATTTATTAAAACCAGCTTTGGCGCGCGGAACGCTTCAAATTATTGGAGCAACAACGCTTAATGAATATCAAAAGCATATCGAAACCGATGCAGCACTAGAAAGGCGTTTTGCCACAGTTAAAGTTAATGAACCGACCCTTGAGGAAGCCCAAGCTATTTTGATGGGATTAAAAGAGCGTTATGAAAAACACCATCATTTAACAATATTACCAGCAGCAATTACGACGGCAGTTAAACTCTCAGATCGTTATATAACTGACCGCTTTTTGCCAGATAAAGCGATTGACTTAATTGATGAAGCAAGTGCAAAGGTCCGAATTAATGCCGTTGATAAAGTAGCACAAGTCAAATTAAATCAACTAATTGAGCGGTTGACAGTAGTAAATAATAGTAAAGAGCAAGCGCTACAAGCGCATGACTATGAAAAAGCAGCCTATTTTCGGACACAAAGTCTGGAACTAGAAAAGACGATTGCGGAAACACAACTAGCAAACGAATTGGCAAATAAACATGCGCAAGCATTAAAGGTGACGGCTAATGATATCGCTAGTGTTGTTGCTGATTGGACTGGGGTGCCGGTCACGCAAATGCAAAAAAGTGATCAGGAACGCTTGATTAATCTTGAAAAAGAACTACACAAGCGCGTAGTTGGTCAAAAAGAAGCTGTTTCAGCCATCGCCCGCGCCTTAAGACGAGCCCATTCTGGGTTGAAGGAGCCTAATAAGCCAATTGGAACATTTATGTTTTTAGGACCTACGGGTGTTGGTAAAACGGAGCTTGCCAAGGCATTGGCCGCAAGTATGTTTGGTTCAGAAGATAATATGATTCGGATTGATATGTCTGAATATATGGAAAAGTACTCAATGAGTCGCTTAGTTGGTGCGGCACCAGGGTACGTTGGCTTTGATGAAGGGGGCCAATTAACGGAAAAAGTACGCCGTAATCCATACGCAGTAATTTTATTAGATGAAGCTGAAAAAGCGCATCCGGACATCTTTAACTTGTTATTACAAGTTTTTGATGATGGCTACTTAACAGATGCTAAAGGGCGGAAAATTGACTTTAGTAATACAATTATTATTATGACTTCAAATCTTGGGGCAACACGGTTACGAGATGAGAAAACAATGGGCTTTGGCGCACAAGCAACTAGTGCTAACTATGATGCGATGGCAGCAAAAATTAGAGAAACTTTAAAAGAACAATTCCGACCAGAATTTATTAATCGATTAGACGAAATTGTTGTCTTCCATAGTTTAGCTAAAGAAGAACTACACCAAATTGTTAAGTTGATGGCAAACTCAATAATTAAACGAATGGCGGAACAAGAAATTACAATGAAAATTACGCCAAGTGCTATTGATGTAATTGCCAAAGCTGGTTTTGAACTCGAATATGGGGCGCGACCAATACGCCGTGCATTACAAACTAAGATTGAAGATCTATTAAGTGAAGAATTGTTAAAAGGCCATATTGCAGTTAACGATGAAGTGACAATTGGTGCTTCGAAAGGGCAAATCAAATTAACGATAAAACCATTAATAGTAAATAAGTAAGGGTAGTGCTTAAATCTTTTTTGACAAAATGTCAAGAGTTCCTTGCAAAAAAGTTGTATTTTTAGTATCATAGTATATGTATAAACTACGAATAAAAATGGAAATTGCGAAATATTGTCCGCAATCTCCTGTATATTGAGACAACTGCGTTTTCGGAAAAAGACGCAAGTTGTCTTTTTTATGCCTTGAAGGCGAGGACATTTTAAAATTTAATCTAAATGTAATCTTTTCGAAGCTAAACGTAGGGCAAAAATTTGAGATGAGGTGACCAATTTTGGCATGGCATTTAATTCAAAACGGTAAACGTCGTACCCGTCGTAGTTATGCGCGAATCAAGGAAATTCTTGATTTGCCTAACTTGATTGAAATTCAAACAGATTCATATCAATGGTTCTTGGATGAAGGTTTACGGGAAATGTTTAATGATATTTTACCAATTCAAGATTTTCAAGGTAAATTATCATTGGAATTTGTTGACTATAAGTTAATGGAACCTAAATATACAGTTGAAGAAGCACGTGAGCATGATGCAAACTACTCTGCACCACTCCATGTTACTTTGCGTTTGATTAATAACGAAACTGGTGAAATTAAATCACAAGATGTATTCTTTGGTGACTTCCCATTAATGACTGATCAAGGAACTTTCATTATTAACGGGGCAGAACGGGTTATTGTTTCGCAATTGGTTCGTTCACCAGGGGTTTACTTTAATGAAGAACTAGACAAAAATGGTCGGCCTAGTTATGGAACCACAGTTATTCCTAACCGTGGAGCATGGTTGGAATTTGAAACAGATGCAAAGGATATTGCTTATGTGCGGATTGATCGAACACGTAAGATTCCATTGACTGAATTAGTTCGTGCGTTGGGTTATGCATCTGATAGTGATGTATTGGATATCTTTGGTTCATCATATGATTCATTAATGTTGACATTGGAAAAAGATGTGCACAAAGATACTTCAGATAGTCGAACTGAAGAAGCATTAAAAGATATCTATGAACGGCTACGCCCAGGTGAACCAAAAACGGCTGATTCATCACGTTCACTTTTAACTGCACGTTTCTTTGATGCTAAGCGCTATGATTTAGCACCTGTGGGTCGGTATAAAGTTAATAAAAAATTAAACTTAAAGACTCGATTGTTAGGGACTACATTAGCAGAAACATTGGCTGATCCAGAGACTGGTGAAGTTATTGCTGCTAAGGGAACGAAAATTGATAAAAGTGTTATGGCCACACTAGCTGACTACTTAGATCAACCCGACTTTAAAACAGTAACTTACTATCCAACTGAAGATGCGGTAGTTACTGAACCAATGACTGTCCAAACAATTAAGGTTGAATCACCAAATGATCCAGAAAAGGAATTATTAGTGATTGGCAATGGCCACATTGGTCCTGAAACACGCACAGTAACACCTGCAGATATCATTGCATCAATGAATTATTTCTTTAACTTACGTGAAGGTTTAGGCGCAACTGATGATATCGATCATTTAGGAAACCGACGGATTCGTTCAGTTGGGGAATTATTGCAAAATCAATTTAGAATTGGATTATCACGGATGGAACGAGTTGTTCGTGAAAGAATGTCAATTCAAGATGCAGATACAGTAACACCACAACAATTAATTAATATTCGACCAGTGGTAGCTTCAATTAAGGAATTCTTTGGTTCATCACAATTATCACAATTCATGGATCAAACGAACCCACTTGGAGAATTATCCCACAAACGGCGCTTATCAGCTTTAGGGCCTGGTGGGTTGACCCGTGATCGGGCCGGATATGAAGTGCGAGACGTGCACTATACACACTATGGCCGGATGTGCCCAATTGAAACGCCTGAAGGTCCCAATATTGGTTTGATTAACTCATTATCATCATATGCGAAGGTAAACCGTTATGGCTTCGTCGAAACACCATATCGCCGTGTTTCATGGGAAACACACAAGGTAACCGAAAAGATTGATTACTTAACTGCTGATGAAGAAGATAATTTTGTTATTGCACAAGCTAACACTCCATTGAACGATGATGGTTCATTTGTCAATGATGAAGTTATGGCTCGTTCAGCTGATGATAATATTGAAACTTCAGTTGATAACATTGATTACATGGACGTTTCGCCTAAACAAGTAGTTGCGGTTGCCACTGCTAACATTCCTTTCTTGGAAAACGATGATTCTAACCGAGCCTTGATGGGTGCCAATATGCAACGGCAAGCAGTGCCATTGCTAAACCCTCATGCACCACTTGTTGGAACCGGGATTGAATATAAGGCTGCCCATGACTCAGGGGTTGCATTATTAGCAAAACATTCTGGTGAGATTGAATATGTTGATGGTCGTGAAATCCGAATTCGCCGTGAGGATGGTTCATTAGATAAGTACAAATTAATGAAATTCCGTCGTTCAAATTCAGGTAAAAACTATAATCAACGGCCAATTGTTAAAGTTGGTGAACATATTGAGGCTGATGAAGTGCTTGCGGATGGTCCATCAATGGAAATGGGTGAATTAGCGCTTGGGCAAAACCCATTGATTGCCTTCATGACTTGGAAGGGTTATAACTTTGAAGATGCGATTATCTTAAATGAACGTTTAATTCGTGAAGATGTCTACACATCAATTCATATCGAAGAGTTTGAATCAGAAGCCCGGGATACTAAATTGGGACCTGAAGAAATGACTCGTGAGATTCCTAACGTTGGTGAAGATCAATTAAAAGACCTTGATGCCATGGGAATTATTCGAATTGGTGCTGAGGTTGAAGATGGCGATATCTTGGTTGGTAAGGTAACACCTAAGGGAGTTACTGAATTATCAGCTGAAGAACGTCTTTTACATGCTATCTTTGGTGAAAAAGCCCGTGAAGTACGTGATACTTCTCTACGGGTACCACATGGTGGTGGCGGTGTTGTGCAAGATGTTAAGATCTTTACTCGTGAAAACGGTGATGAATTGGCACCTGGTGTCAACATGATGGTACGAGTTTATATTGCCCAAAAACGGAAAATCCAAGTTGGTGATAAGATGGCGGGACGTCACGGAAACAAGGGGACTGTTTCAATTGTAGTGCCTTCCGAAGATATGCCTTATATGCCAGATGGGACACCAATTGATATTATGCTTTCACCAATGGGTGTGCCTTCACGGATGAACATTGGTCAAGTATTGGAATTACACTTAGGAATGGCAGCGCGGACGCTTGGTATTCATATGGCATCACCTGTATTTGATGGTGCGTCAGATAAGGATATCTGGGATGCTGTGCGTGAAGCTGGTCTACCTGCTGATGGTAAAACAGTACTATATGATGGTCGAACTGGTGAAGCCTTTGATAACCGAATTGCCGTTGGAACAATGCACTACATGAAGTTGGCCCACATGGTTGATGATAAGATTCACGCTCGTTCAATCGGACCTTACTCATTAGTTACCCAACAACCACTTGGTGGTAAAGCTCAATTTGGTGGTCAAAGATTTGGGGAAATGGAAGTATGGGCACTTGAAGCATATGGAGCTGCTTATACATTACAAGAGATCTTAACGTATAAATCAGATGACGTTGTTGGTCGGGTTAAGACTTATGAAGCCATCGTTAAGGGTGAACCAATTCCAAAACCAGGTGTTCCTGAATCATTCCGTGTGCTTGTTAAAGAATTACAAGCATTAGGACTTGATATGAAGGTGCTGGATAGTAGCAAACAAGAAATTGAATTACGTGATATGGATGAAGATGACGATGATGTGGTAAACGTTGATGCCTTAGCTAAATACGCTGCTGAACATCCAACTGGAACAGAGACGCCATCGGAACCAACTGCAACTGTTGAACAAGAATAATGAAAGGTGGTCAATCCTTTGATTGATGTTAATAAGTTTGAAAGCATGCAAATCGGGTTGGCATCGCCAGATAAGATTCGTAGCTGGTCTTATGGTGAAGTCAAAAAACCGGAAACAATCAATTATCGAACATTAAAACCTGAAAAAGATGGACTTTTTGATGAACGAATTTTTGGACCTACTAAGGATTGGGAATGTGCTTGTGGTAAGTACAAGCGGATTCGTTATAAGGGGATTGTTTGTGACCGTTGTGGTGTTGAAGTAACTCGTGCCAAGGTACGACGTGAGCGGATGGGACATATTGAATTAGCAGCCCCAGTAACCCATATTTGGTATTTCAAAGGGATTCCTTCACGGATGGGCTTAGTACTTGACATGAGTCCACGCTCGTTAGAAGAAGTTATCTACTTTGCATCATATGTTGTTACTGAAGCTGGTAATACACCACTTGAAAAGAAACAATTATTATCAGAACGGGAATACCGTGAACTCAAAGCTGAATATGGTAATGAATTTAGCGCTGCAATGGGTGCTGAAGCAGTCCAAACATTACTAGCTGATGTTGATTTAGCAAAAGAAGCAGAACAATTAAAAGCTGAGTTGCGCGAAGCGTCAGGTCAAAAACGGACACGAGCAGTCCGGCGACTAGACATTATTGAAGCATTCTTAAAATCAGGTAATTCACCCGAATGGATGGTAATGGATGTCATTCCGGTTATTCCACCTGATTTACGACCAATGGTCCAACTTGAAGGTGGCCGTTTCGCAACATCTGATTTAAATGATTTATACCGTCGGGTAATTAATCGTAATAATCGTTTGAAACGATTATTAGATTTACATGCTCCAGGGATTATTGTTCAAAATGAAAAGCGGATGTTACAAGAAGCGGTTGATGCATTGATTGATAATGGTCGTCGCGGTCGTCCGGTCGCTGGCCCTGGTAACCGGCCACTTAAGTCACTTTCACATATGTTGAAAGGTAAGCAAGGACGGTTCCGACAAAACTTGCTTGGTAAGCGGGTTGATTACTCTGGTCGTTCAGTTATTGATGTTGGTCCTTTCTTAAAAATGAATCAAATGGGTTTACCACGCCAAATGGCCTTGGAATTATTTAAACCATTTATCATGAAAGAATTAGTGGCGCGACAATTGGCATCAAATATTAAGAATGCTAAGCGTAAAATTGATCGTCGTGATGATGATGTAATGGATGTGTTAGAAGATGTTATTAAAGAACATCCAGTGCTCTTAAACCGGGCACCTACTTTGCACCGATTGGGAATTCAAGCTTTTGAACCTGTCTTGGTTTCAGGTAAGGCAATGCGGTTGCACCCACTAGTTACGGAAGCATATAATGCCGATTTTGATGGTGACCAAATGGCCATCCACGTACCATTGTCAGATGAAGCGCAAGCTGAAGCACGGATTTTGATGTTGGCAGCTGGTCACATTTTGGCGCCTAAAGATGGTAAGCCAATCGTGGCCCCTTCACAAGATATGGTTATTGGTAACTATTACTTAACGACTGAAGAAGCTGGTCGTGAGGGTGAAGGAATGATCTTTAAAGATCTGAACGAAGCTCAAATTGCTTATCAGAACAAATATGTTCATTGGCATTCACGAATTGGTGTACAGACAGCAAGTTTTGATGCTGCTAAACCATTTACAGCTGAACAACGAGAAAAAGTCTTGGTGACAACTGTTGGTAAATTAATCTTTAACAGCATTTTACCAAAAGATTTCTTCTACTTAAATGAACCAACTGAAACGGCGTTAACCCAAGGTGTTGCTAGTGAGTTCTTTATTGAACCAGGAACTGATTTGAGAGAATATCTTAAAAATCAACCAGTCGTTGCGCCATTTAAAAAAGGCTTCTTATCAGATGTTATTGCCGAAGTTTATAAGCGCTATAAAGTAACGGAAACATCATTACTACTTGACCGGATGAAGGATCTTGGATATGAAAAATCAACGATTTCTGGTTTAACAGTGGGAGCTGCTGATGTTACGGAGCTTAAGGAAAAAGGTGATATCGTCGATGAAGCGCACCAACAAGTAGCGGTGGTTACTAAGCAGTTCCGTCGAGGCTTAATTACTGATGATGAACGTTATGAACGGGTTATTGCAATTTGGAACACTGCTAAAGATAAGATTCAACAAAAACTGATTGAAGGCTTTGACTCTAATAATCCAATCTTTATGATGTCAGACTCAGGAGCTCGTGGGAATATTTCTAACTTTACGCAACTTGCCGGAATGCGTGGTTTGATGGCGGCACCTAATGGTCGAATTATGGAATTACCAATTATTGCCAACTTCCGTGAAGGCCTTTCTGTGTTGGAAATGTTTATTTCTACACACGGAGCTCGTAAAGGGATGACTGATACAGCCCTAAAAACGGCCGATTCAGGTTACCTAACACGTCGGTTAGTTGATGTGGCACAAGATGTTATCATTCGTGAAGTTGACTGTGGAACCGATCGTGGCCTTGATGTGACGGTGATTCGTGAAGGTAATGAAATTATTGAGTCATTATATGATCGTATTTTAGGTCGTTATGCTATGAAGTCTATTAAGCATCCGGAAACTGGTGTAGTGATTGTGCGGGCAAACGATATGATTAAAGAAGATGCTGCTAAAGCGATTGTTGAAGCGGGTATCGAATTAGTTACGATTCGTTCAGCATTTACTTGTAACACTAAACACGGGGTCTGCGAACGTTGTTATGGTCGGAATATGGCGACAGGTGATGAAGTTGAAGTTGGTGAAGCAGTTGGGACTGTTGCTGCACAATCAATTGGTGAACCTGGTACACAATTGACAATGCGTAACTTCCATACCGGTGGGGTTGCCGGGGATGATATTACGCAAGGGCTACCTCGTGTGCAAGAAATCTTTGAATCACGTAACCCTAAAGGACGTGCTGAAATTACTGAAGTGACTGGAATAATCGAGTCAATTGAAGAAAATCCAGCTGAACGGACGAAGGAAGTTACAATTCAGGGTAAAACTGATACACGGACATATACGTTACCATTGGCTGCGCGTATGCGCGTTGCTGAGGGAGATCATATCCACCGTGGTGATGCCTTGAATGAAGGGTCAGTTGATCCTAAACACTTGATTCAAGTACGAGATGTTCTTTCTACTGAAAACTATATTCTCCGTGAAATTCAGAAAGTTTACCGTCTACAAGGGGTTGAAATTTCAGATAAACACGTGGAAGTTATGGCCCGACAAATGCTTCGTAAAGTACGGATTATGGATCCAGGTGATACTGATTTATTACCAGGAACGTTAATGGATATTAGTGACTTTAAAGAAGCAGTTGGATCAACGGTTGTTAGTGGTGGCATTCCAGCGACTGCACGTCCAGTGTTACTTGGAATTACTAAAGCCTCATTGGAAACAAATAGTTTCTTATCTGCTGCTTCATTCCAAGAAACGACACGGGTATTGACCGATGCTGCTATTCGCGGTAAAAACGATCCATTGATTGGTCTTAAAGAAAATGTTATTATCGGTAAGATTATTCCTGCTGGTACTGGTATGCAACAATACCGTGACATTCAATCAAAGACTGTGGCTGCTCCGGTGGCTACTGCTGAAGGTGTTTATTCAATTGCTGATATTGAAAAACAAATGGAAGCAGAATCAAATTAAGACTATTAATATGAGAAAATAAGCTAGAATAAACTAACTGTGGTTAAGTTGGTCTATTCCAGCTTATTTTTATTGTGGATTAATTACTTGCGGCAATATATTAACTAACCAATAGCCCAAGGTTAAAAAGGGGATTAAAGGAATAACTTTAAGTTTAAAAAAGAAGAGAACTAAAATCGCGCAGCAACTGGCAATCATTAGACAAAGACTAAAATCTTTGAGGGATAGGCTAAACCACAATGTTAAAATAATTGGGAAATCACCACTGCCTAACCACTGTTGTTTGATAAAAAGGAATAATAAACTACTTAAACAAAAGGTGCTTAGGCTCCAAAAAAGCCAAGCAGTTTGCGGATGGTAATTTAGTTGCAGTAAACTAATTAAGCAGGTTAACCAAGCCAACCAAATATTAATCGTTTGGGTTAAATAATCTTGGACGCTCAAAAAAATAAAAGAAAATAACAACCAAAGTAACATCATTTGGTGAGCAAATAACATTAAGGAAAGACCACCAAATATTTCAACAAGAATTAGATGTTTAGGAATTTTAGTTTGACAATATGAACAAAGTCCGTTTTGCAAACAATAACTAATAATAGGAATGAGGTTATACCAAGCTAGTTGATGGTGACATGTGGCGCAATGCGATCGTGTAAAGAGATTTTCATTAATTAGTAATCGTTCCGCTAAACAACTACAAAAAGAAGCGATACAACTACCAATGATAAAATTAAGCATGTTTAAAGAACTCCTTAAATTAATTTAGAAATATAATACGGCTAAAATAGGTGAGAAAACTATTAACTAAGTAAAGGATAATTATGTCTCAATGTTGGATTAAAAGGAGTTGACTAAAATATAGATTCATGATATATTTATCAATGTGCTTTTTTACAGGACAGTTTTGCTGTGGTTATTTTATAACTATAGGCGTGCTGACTGCCGTTAAGGAGGCCATCAGCGAACATGCAACCGAATGTTCATTTTTTTATCATTAAAAATGACACTCCTGGATGTGTGGACTTAAAATAAATTAAAAAAACAATAAATCGAAAGGAATGTTAATTTAGATGCCTACAATTAATCAATTGGTTCGTTCAGGTCGTAAGAGCCGGACAACTAAATCTAAATCACCTGCCTTGAACTTTGGTTACAATAGCCAAAAGAAAGTTCAAACTAACACACCTGCTCCACAAAAACGTGGGGTTGCTACCCGTGTGGGTACAATGACTCCTAAGAAGCCTAACTCAGCTTTACGTAAGTATGCTCGTGTTCGTCTTTCAAACTTGTTTGAAGTTACTGCCTACATTCCTGGTGAAGGTCACAACTTACAAGAACACTCAGTTGTATTGATCCGTGGTGGTCGTGTAAAAGATTTACCAGGGGTTCGTTACCACATCATCCGTGGTGCTTTAGATACTGCTGGTGTTGACAACCGTCGTCAAGGCCGTTCTAAATACGGTACTAAGAAACCTAAAAAGTAAGAAGGAGGGTAACGAATAATGCCACGTAAAGGTTATACAAAACGGGCCGAAGTATTGCCCGATCCAATTTATAATTCAAAACTTGTTTCTCGCTTAATCAACCGTCTTATGTTAGATGGTAAGCGTGGAACTGCTTCAACAATTTTATACTCAGCTTTTGATCGTATTAAAGCTACTACTGGTAATGATCCATTGGAAGTTTTCGAAGAAGCTATGAACAACATCATGCCTGTCCTTGAAGTTAAGGCTCGTCGGGTTGGTGGTTCTAACTACCAAGTTCCTATCGAAGTACGTCCAGATCGTCGGACTACTCTTGGTCTTCGTTGGTTAGTAAGCTACGCTCGTTTACGTGGGGAACACACAATGGACGAACGGCTTGCCAAGGAAATTATGGATGCCGCAAATAACACCGGTGCAGCTGTTAAGAAACGTGAAGATACTCACAAAATGGCTGAAGCTAACCGTGCCTTTGCACACTACCGTTGGTAACATTTTAAAAATTGACTATCTATTTTCGATAGTCAATTTTGTCATATATATCTAAAGAATTTTTAGAGGAGAAATACAATCATGGCTAAGAAGCGTGAATATCCGCTCGAAAATACACGTAACATCGGTATCATGGCGCACATTGATGCTGGTAAAACAACAACTACTGAACGTGTTTTATACTACACAGGTAAGATTCACAAAATCGGTGAAACTCATGATGGAGCTTCACAAATGGATTTCATGGATCAAGAAAAAGAACGTGGAATTACTATCCAATCAGCCGCTACAACTGCTGTTTGGCATGGTTTCCATGATCAATTTAGCAAGAACCCATACCGTGTTAACATCATTGATACACCAGGACACGTGGACTTTACGATTGAAGTTGAACGTTCATTGCGTGTGCTTGATGGAGCTGTTGCCGTTTTAGATGGGGCTGCTGGGGTTGAACCACAAACTGAAACAGTTTGGCGTCAAGCTACAACATATAACGTTCCACGGGTTGTTTTTGTTAACAAGATGGATAAATTGGGTGCTGACTTCCAAATGTCAGTTGATTCTTTAGCTGATCGTCTTCAAGCAAATGCTAAGGCTGTTCAATGGCCAATTGGTGCTGAAGATGATTTTGAAGCGATTATTGACTTACTTGAAATGAAAGCAGAATATCCAGTTGATGAACTTGGTGAAAAATGGGAAATGCGTGAAATTCCTGCTGACTACCAAGAATTAGCAGAAGAAAAACATGCTGAATTAATTGAAGCAATTGCTGATGTTAATGAAGGTATCATGGAAAAATACCTTGAAGGTGAAGAAATTTCAATTGCTGATTTAAAAGCTGCGATTCGGCAAGCTACTTTGAACTTAGAATTCTACCCAGTCCTTGCAGGTTCAGCCTACAAAGATAAGGGTGTTCAAATGATGCTTGATGCGGTTGTTGACTACTTACCATCACCACTTGATGTTAAACCATATGTTTCAACTGATCCTGATACTGAAGAAGAAGTTGACTTGATTGCCGATGACACTAAGCCATTTGCTGCGTTAGCATTTAAGGTTATGACTGATCCATTCGTTGGTCGTTTAACATTTATCCGTGTATATACTGGTACATTAGAATCAGGTTCATACGTATTGAACACTACTAAGGGTAAACGTGAACGTGTTGGTCGTTTGCTTCAAATGCATGCTACTAACCGGACTGAAATTGATGAAGTATTCTCAGGTGATATCGCAGCCGCTATCGGTTTGAAAGATACTACTACTGGTGATTCATTAACTGCGGTTGATCGCCCATTAATTCTTGAATCAATGGAATTCCCAGAACCAGTTATCCAATTAGCAATCGAACCTAAGACTAAGGCTGACCAAGATAAGATGAGTAATGCGCTTCAAAAGTTAGCTGAAGAAGATCCATCATTCCGTGCTGAAACGAACCAAGAAACTGGTGACACTTTGATTTCAGGAATGGGTGAATTACACTTAGATATCATTGTTGACCGGATGCGTCGTGAATTTAATGTTGAAGCAACTGTTGGTGCGCCTCAAGTTGCTTATCGTGAAGCATTTACTAAGACTGTGCAATCACGTGGATTCTTCAAGCGTCAATCTGGTGGTAAAGGTCAATATGGTGATGTTTGGATTGAATTTACTCCTAATGAAGAAGGAGCAGGTTTCGAATTTGAAGATGCTATCGTTGGTGGGGTTGTGCCTCGTGAATACATCGGTTCTGTTGAACAAGGTTTGAAAGAATCAATGAATGCTGGACCATTAGCTGGTTATCCATTAGTTGATTTGAAGGCTAAGTTATACGATGGATCATATCACGATGTCGATTCATCTGAAGCTGCCTTTAAGATTGCCGCTTCACTTTCATTACGTAACGCAGCTAAAGAAGCTGGTGCCGTAATTCTTGAACCAATTATGCAAGTTGATATCGTTGTACCAGAAGATAACTTAGGTGATGTTATGGGACACGTTTCAGCTCGTCGTGGATTAGTTGAAGGGCAAGAAACTCGTGGTAACGTAATGATGTTACACGCGAAGGTTCCATTGTCAGAAATGTTTGGTTACGCTACAACACTTCGTTCAGCAACGCAAGGTCGTGGTACGTTCCAAATGAAATTTGATCACTATGAATCAGTTCCTAAGAACGTTCAAGAAGAAATTATTAAAAAGAGCGGTAAGAATGCTTAAGCAAAACTGTTAAAACAGCAGTTTAAGCTAGTTATTGTTTAGTGATTTTAATAATTAAATAGGCTCTTTGTCAAATGGTACTGATAGACTAAATAATTAAATTAATTTATTAAGCAACTAATTCATAATTTGGATTAGTTGTTTTTTTGTAAT
>NZ_JAFBDN010000031.1 GCF_016908275.1 Periweissella beninensis
CAAAAATTGGACGGCATGACTCCGGTTGAATTCCGGAAACATGCCATCCAATTAATCGCTTAAAACATCACTCCAATTTATGGGGGTCAGTTCAAGTACCTTTTTTTATATTTTTTAAATATGGTATAAAAAAAGAGATAACCAACCCACCGCCAAGCAGGAAGGAAATCTCCGTGAATAATTATCTTAGCTTTCTAACGCACATTTTACCATCATAACTTAGCATGTTTTTGTGTTTCTAACATCCGATGATAAACTAATAAACTAATAAAAATAGCGCCCGAAACATAGTAGAAAAACCATTGTTCATGGTGAATTGATTTTAACCACAAAGCAATATATTCAACTGTTCCGCCAAAGATTGCCACAGTTAAGCCATATGGTAATCCAACCCCTAAAGCTCTAATTTCAGTCGGAAATAATTCAGCTTTAACAATGGCATTAATCGAGGTATAGCCACTAACAATCAATAAACCCAAGAGCATTAAGATAAATGCACTAATTGGTGAGCTAAAGGTTTGCAATCCTTTAAAAATTGGAACAGTACCAACCGTTCCTAAAATACCAAACCAATACAATAATGGTTTCCGCCCAATCTTGTCTGAGATGTGGCCAAAAATCGGTTGTATGAGCATAAAAATTAATAACGCACTAAAATTAATTGTCGCCGTCAAGCGTGGGTTTAACCCGAGTGTATTAATCATATATTTTTGCATATACGTTGTATACGTATAAAAAGCAATTGTGCCACCAAACGTTAACCCAACCACCGTTAAAAATTGACCTGGATACTTGGCTAACAATTTTAAAGTCCCTTTGGGCTTATCTGATGCCTGACTTACCATAAACTGAGTTGTTTCAGCCATTGAAATTCGTAAGTAAAGAACCAATAGAGCTCCCAAGGCACCAATTCCAAAAGGAATCCGCCACGCCCAAGCATATAATTGAGCATCGGTAAATAGGCCCTGTAACGCAATTTGTACTAATAACGCTAATAATTGACCACTAATCAATGTCACGTATTGAAATGATGCATAATAGCCACGACGCTTAGAGCTTGCCATTTCCGCAAGATATGTTGCGGAAATACCATATTCACCACCCAAAGATAATCCTTGAACTAGCCTAATCACCACTAAAATTATTGGTGAGGCAATTCCGATGGTATGATAGGTTGGCGTTAGTGCAATTAAAAGTGAGCAAACCGCCATGATTGATACTGATAAAGTTAAAGCGGCCCGACGCCCCCGCTGATCAGCATATTTGCCCATAATATAGCTCCCAATTGGACGCATTAAAAATCCAATTGCAAACACTGCCGCCGTACTCAATAATTCTGCAGTCCGATTACCATCTGGGAAAAAAGCCTTAGCAAAATAAATGGCGAATGAAGCATAAATATACCAATCAAACCATTCAATCATATTGCCTAATGACCCTTTAACAATATTTTGCGTAATTCGCTTACTATCGTTTTGCACCATTTTGACCTCCTAGCCAAAAATTATTTTTTTACAATTAATATTCAGTATGCCACTAAAAATAATTTTTGTAGAGCGCTTATGTTAGCTTTTGTTCCATCTCTATCGCTTAATTTAAAATTTAATCTGGATTGACCACTGTATTTGCTAAGCGATTTTTAATTACGTAACCGCCATAGCCTAGTCCTAGCCCAACAAGTCCTGGCACAACCCATCCCATGCCCAAACTGGCAAATGGCACAACATTATGGTACGTATTAACCAATGTTGCCGCCCAAGACATTGTTGCTAATGGTGAATTAGCCAAAGCATCTAGTAGGGCTGGTCCAACGACCAATAATAGCATCCCCCGATATACAACTTTGTCACGATTAAAAAATTTACTTAATAATGAAAGCGTAATTAGAGACAGTGCAATAGGATACATGAACATTAAGACTGGCACAGCCCAAGTAACAATATTGGTTAAGCCTGCATTAGCCGTTACAAATGAACCCAATGCAATGACCCGAAGCCAATTAACATAACTTACCTTTGGAAAAGCGCGATGCATATCTTGTGCAAAGGAAGCAAAAAGCCCCATGGCGGTTGTAAATACTGCTAACGTGACCACTAACCCTGTAAACAAAGTCCCAAAGTTACCAGTATAATGGGCAACAATTTGACTAAATGCATCCCCACCATTGGCCGCAACTTTAAGCGTTCCTAAACTTGAGGCACCTAATAAAACTAATGCTGCATATAGAAGAGCTTCCGCCACAATACTGAGTAATCCTGCTTTTGCAATCATTTTAGGTACTTGGTTTCCTTGATATCCTAGCCCTTGGACGGCAAAAACAACAGTAACTGCTAAAGCTAATAGGGCAATTCCATCCATGGTGTTATAACCATCTAAAAAGCCTTGTAAAACAACGTGGTGTTGATAAGCACTGCCCACGGCTTGATGTAAATTTCCCATTGGTAGTACCAATCCTAAAACTAAAATAATTAATAATAAAACTAAGAATAATGGGTTTAAATACTTACCAATCCAAGCTAAAATATTTGATTGCTTAAAACTAAGAAAATAGGCTAAACCAAAGAAAAGTGCTGAAAAAATTAACATCCCCAATGTTTGAAACTTAGCTGGCAAAAATGGGGCCACTCCCATTGAAAAGGCAGTCGCTGCCGTCCGTGGTGTTCCAAAAAAAGGGCCAATTGTTAAGTGCAACATGACTAAAAATAATGTGCCAAACCAAGGGGCCACTGGCTTAGCAATATCATAAACTCCATTTGCGCGTGTTGTTGCTACCGCTAGCATCGCTAAAAATGGGACTACTGTTCCAGTAATCACGAAGCCAACTGTGGCTAAGAACCAATTACTACCGGCATTTTGCCCTAATTGGACTGGAAAAATTAAGTTCCCGGCGCCAAAAAACATGCCAAAGATAAGAGATGCGACTAAAAGAGTATGGTGCTTTTGCTGTTTGTGATTTTCCATCAAATAATTCTCCTTTTTTAACAAGAAAAAAACGCAACCAACTGTTTAAACAGTTGGTTGCGCTTGTTAATCAATCCCACTCGCACTATCAGCTGTTCACCACCATTGATGATGGCGAACAACACAAAGCATTAGCCCACCATCATCTAAATAATGACTGCGCTAATAATAATTTGTGAAACTGCAAGTGAAGTGTAAGTGTTCATGATTTTTCCTCGTTTTCTAATATGTTTATCATTTAAACATTAAAAATAATTAATGTCAAGCTAATTTATAATTAATTTTTGCGTAATCACGTGATAATTCACTAATTTAGCAGTAGGTTAGCCTCCTTCATTTAAAAATTTCAAAATAATTAGGTAAATATTCAATAATAATTGGTAACTTAACGCCTGGATCACCATCAATTCTCGTTGTCACCGTCGTATTATCATGACTTTTTAATTTTAGGTGCGTTGGTTGCTTATATGTAATTGCTTTAGAGTTATTCAACCGACCTGTTAAGGCAAAATACATGAAAGAAGTGACTTGTTTTAAATGAATATTATTTAAAATACTTAAGTGCATCTGATTATGGGCACTAGCACTATATTTAAGACCACCAACTGTACTATACATAGTTAAAAGTGCAAACCAGGTTTTCAAAGTTATCGCCGGTTCATCATCAATTTGATAGTCAATCAAATAGGATTTATGCTTACCAATGCGATTTAAAGCAGCTCCGACATATACAATCTTGCCAAAACGTTGCTTATCTTGTTGCCGCACTTCATTTGACAAATCTGCCAAATTACCAAATGTAAGTGAACTAATCAAAACTTGCTCACCGTTAATAACCCCTACGCTGAATGGTTGAACTTGTTTTTTTAAAATGTTAGTAACTGCACTATTAACATCAGTTGGCAATTGCCATTTAGTTGCAAAGTTATTAACTGTTCCTGCGGGTATTAAACCAATTGGACATTTTAATTTACTTTTAAGCATTGCCTTAACTGCTAAATTTAACGTACCATCCCCACCAATCACAATAAGACCAGTTAAATCAGGCATCATTGTCATGATTAATTTCTCTGCACGTGTTGGCGTACTAGCAGTCAACAACTTAGTATTAATACCGTTTGCATTTAAATTATCTCTAACTTGATCAGCGATTTGATGGGCTTGTGAGTTCCCTGCTTTTAAATTAAAAAAAATTCCATATAAATCTGAATTTTTCATGCTTGTGCCTTTTTGTTAGTAGGCTACTGTTCGCATTTTAGCTATTTGCGTATTTACACCTAACAAACAACCACTAACAAATTCCCTTTCCCATTTATTTTTTTATTTTAAGTTTTACCAACTAAATCTATCATCACTTTAACAGGTTTAACTTTATTGAGAGTATCTCACTTAATTGAATTTTCTTAATTTTATCATAAAAGCTTAGTCTAAGTTATCTAAAACGACAAACAAAAAGGTAACTCCCCCCAGAAGTTACCTTAGTTGCTATAAAATATTATTTTCTTTATGATAGCGCTCGATAATTTCACGCGCTGTCTCTAATGAAATTTGATTAGCTTTAGCCATACCAAGAATTTGCTCTTCAAAGTCACCATTATTTCGATCTTCGTTTTCAATTTTATATATTAGTTGGTTAACCCATAAACGAACCGTTGGGTAACTAACACCATATTCCTCAGCGAGATGTTTTAAAGATCCTGAAGATAAAATAAATTGCTTTACAAATTCTTGATTTTTTTCATCTAATTCAAAAAACCAATCCATATTGCTTACCCCCTTGTTACCATAACTTAGATTCAGCCTACCTATCAACGTGATATATTAGCTTCACGCTTTATGTTCAATATTTTTAAGACGAATCTATGAATCATAGTATATCATACTTGCATATTTATACTAGCATTGTGCTTACAAATTAATACTAACTCAATATTTTGTAACATTATTAATATATACAATAATCCACTATTACAGTTATTTCAGCGATTAACCAAAAACTTAAATAATATTAATAATCAACTAAAATATTTTATATTTTATTAAATTTAATTTTTTGCATATTTATTCATTTTAAACATATTTATTATTAGCTATTTTTAACTATATTAAAAATATTATTGATATTTTTAAACTATATTGGCGTAACTAAACGCTTAAGATCAAGGATGCAGCGACTTTTTTTAGTTATTTACTTAATTTAACATAATTAAACCTTACATTTAGTGCTTACAAAAAATATGATAATCATACATTTTCTTATACTTATAATAAATATATTGTAATAAAAAAAGTTTATGAACCGCTTAATAACGTGTCATAAACTTTAGTAAATTTTAACGTTGATGAAATAAAACACCCACAAAACTATTCAAACTCTTCGTACGTATTAGGATCTTGATTATCAACTCGCCCATCATCTTTAGTAAGTTGATTAATCGTTGTAATCTCATCCGTAGTTAATGAAAAATCAAAGACCGCCAAATTTTCACGGACATGTTTTAAGTTACGCGACTTTGGAATCGGTGAAATACCTCGTTGTAGATGCCATCTAATAATAATTTGACTAGGCGTTTTCTGATATTTGGTAGCTAGATCTTGCACCACTTGCTCATTGAACACATCTGGATTACGACTAAACGGACTCCAAGCCTGAACTAAAATATCCCGTTCTTGGGTAGCTTGCACTCGATTATCATTATTCCAATACGGATGGACTTCGATTTGGTTAACGGCAGGTTTCACACCCGTTTCTTTAATTAAACGATCCAAATGATCAGGTTCAAAATTTGAAACCCCAATTGAACGAATTAACCCTAATTTTTGCGCCACAATTAGGGCTTGCCATGCTTGAACGTAAAGATCACGTTTAGGGAGTGGCCAATGAATTAAGTATAAATCTAAGTAATCTAATCCTAAGCGTGCAATTGATTCTTGAATGGCAGCTAGGGCATCATCAAAGCGATGATATTTACCTGGTAGTTTAGTTGTCACAAAAAATTCTGAACGAGGAATTCCTGAACGGCGAATAGCAGCGCCAACAATTCCCTCGCTGTCATAATTAGTTGATGTATCAAGAAGGCGGTAACCACTTTGAATCGCAGCGAGTACTTGATCAATTCCTTGACCACCACGAATTTGATATGTTCCAAAACCAATTTTTGGCATTTCATGACCATCATTAAAAATAAATTTTTCCATTAATTAAACAACCTCTTTTCTAATTACGGTTTGGTTGAGCTTTATCTCTCTATAAGGTAGCATTTTTATAAAATGTTTACCAATAAACTGTTTAACGAGCATCACCAATACTTTGTCGAGCTTGAAATTTTGATGGGATAATTAGTTCAACCGGCAATGTTCGTTCACCTAATATTCGCTCTCTTGCTAAACGTAAAGCACCTTTCCCCATTTCAATAGTTTCTGGATGTACTGTAGTCAATGGTGGCGTTAAATACTGCGCAAACTCAATATCATCAAAACTAACTACTGATACATCTTGGCCAACAACAAGATTATTTTTTTGAAGTCCACGATAAACACCGATGGCAATCGGATCAGAAGCAGCCACAATCGCAGTGGGGATTGGCGATTGTTGAATAATTTTTTCCGTCACAGTAATCGCACTTAGTGTATCCCAACCACTAAGATTAACATTCAAATAGGCATCTAAGTGTCGCTGTTGCATCCATTCTATATAGACCTTACGGCGAGCATCAATGTATGTCGCAACTACTTGACCATCTAAATCGTATAAATCGACATCCGCGCCAATAAACGTAATTTGACGATGACCTTTACTATATAAATAATCGAGCACTTGACGCATTTGATAACTGAAATCATTATGGACAATATCATAATCCTCAAGTGGACGCGTCTCATCCAAGACAACAATATTTTGATTATATACATGAATTTGATCAATAACCTCTCGCGTAACGTTACCGATAATGATCACCGCCCCATAAGTTGCTAAATCCGCCCAGTTTTTACTCGAATCTTTAAGCCGAAAAACTTTTTCAAACCGCATATTCCATTTTTGTGCTTCGGTTGTCAGCCCTGCTAAAATTGAATTAAAATACGGATCATTTAAATCACGTTCGTTATCAAAGGTATTAATCACAGCAACTGATAGTTTTAAATTTGCTTTTTGCTTACTTGGTTTTCTCGTTTTTTGCTTATTTTGATAGTTTAATTTATTTGCAATATCAATCACTCGTTTACGGGTATTTTCAGTAACCTTTAACGAATGATCATTATTTAAAACCCGTGAAACCGTTGCTGGTGAAACACCGGCCTGTTTCGCGATGTCGCGCATACTTACCATAAATATTCCCTCAATTCTCACTCTTTTATCTCTATAATACCGTATAAACCAAAAAAGTAGCTCCTTTTATCAAAACTGATTAGTAGCTACTTTTAGGTTTATTATTTTTGATATTCATAAACGATATGATATGTTTTAGTTTCATCAACATCAATATCGACATCACCCAGATTATCATGATTTTCACTATCAGGTAAGGTTTGCGCTTCTAGAGCAACTGCTTCATAAGGATGCCCCACACCCCGATTTAAACCTTCTACGCTACTATCAAGCTGACTAGCAGTAAAGACAACAATCGCATTGCGATCAGAATAAATATTAATCTTACGTTGGCTAACTTGATCTGTCACTCGTGCCGCAACCTGTGTTAAATCACTTGGTACAACAAACATATCATCAAAGCCACCCTCATTCGTTTCACTTTGCATTTGGGTAAGAATCTGACCTAAATCATGCTGCTTTTTTAAATCAAATACACTGTTCGCATTTTCAATAATTTCCCCAGTAGGTACCTTGGTTTCATCAACAGCTAAATGTCCATCACTATTAACGTATAAATCTTGTTGCAAAATATCTGTTTTGGCAGGATCTGCAAGATTAAAGTAGGTATGCACAGTTGGATTAAAGACTCCCGGTTGACCACTTTGTGTACCACGCATTGTGATGTGAACTCGGTTAGCATCATCTAGCCGGTAAGTGACTTCGACTGCTAAGTCACCTGGAAAACCATCATTCTCACTATATGCGGTATGCGTTAACGTAATTTCATTGGGTTGCTTAATTTTAACCATAAAAAACTGTTGACCTAACCCATTAGGCCCACCATGTAAGGTATGCCCATTTTCATTAGCTGGCACTTTAATTAACTCACCATCTCGGTACCATTGGCCCTTTGTTATTCGTCCAGCGGTCCGACCAATAATTCGATTAATGTTATAGCCATTTGCTGTAAAACCAGTTATATCATCACTTGATAAAACTAAATTCACTCGTTGATTATCATCAAGAACTGAAATTTCTTGAATAATTCCCGCAAAATTCAGAATACTCAAGCGCATTCCCGCTTGATTTTCAATCGTATATTTCACTACTTGTTGCCCAGCATATTGACCAAAATCAGTTTGCGTAACTGTCATACTCACTTATCTCCTTTATCTGCATAACCATGTGGATGTTGTTGATGCCATTGCCATGCTGTCTTAATAATGTCGCTCACATCATCATATTGTGGTTGCCAACCAAGAATTTCACGTGCTTTGCTAGAATCAGCTACCAAGATATCAGGATCACCGGCACGCCGTGGTGCCACAGTTGCCTTGATTGGCATCCCTGTCGCAGTTCGTGCTGCTTCAACCATTTCCTTAACTGAAAAACCACTAGCAGAACCTAAGTTAAATTGATTAGAGTCATGGCCCTTCGCTAGATAATCTAATGCAAGGACATGCGCGTTGGCTAAATCCATTACATGCACGTAGTCACGAACATTATACCCATCAGGAGTTTGATAATCATCACCAAACATTTTGATTTCAGGTCTTTGCCCAAGGGCCACTTGTAAAATAATTGGTACTAAGTGCGTTTCGGGGTTATGATCCTCACCAATAGTTGCATCAGCAGCGGCCCCGGCCACATTAAAATAACGTAAAGCGACCCATTTAATACCATCTGCTAAATCCGCCCAATGCATAATTTTTTCCATCATTAATTTTGATTCACCATACGGATTAATTGGTTTTTGTGGTTCTTGTTCATTTATTGGAATATTAACCGGATTACCATATGTTGCGGCAGTTGATGAAAAGACAATCTGCTTAACAGCATGTTCTTTCATCACTTCAAGCAATGTAATCATTGCTCCCGTGTTATTATCAAAATATTTTAACGGATCTTTAACTGACTCCGGTACAATTGAGCTAGCTGCAAAATGCACTACTTGTTCAATGGGTTCTTGCGCAAATACAGCTGATAAAGCTTCTTTATCACGCACATCAACTTGATAAAAATGGGCAGCTTCATTAACCGCTTGTCGATGCCCAGTTGATAAATTATCCACCACTACCACATCTTTACCTAATTCTACTAATGTTTTAACCATGTGTGATCCAATATAACCAGCCCCACCTAAAACTAAGATACTCATCTTAAATCATCCTCACTCTCTTAATTAATTTTGTGTTAATTTAGCTTCTAATTTAGCAACAATTTGCGCATGTTGCTTTTCAAATAACCGTACTTTCCAAGCAAAAATTGCAATAGAAAAAATCATTAATGCTCCAGGTAGTACAAATGCAAATGTATTGAAAGTGTGGACATTAGCACTCGTAATATTAGCTGCGGTTGCATGGCCACTCATACCAGCTGCGACGGCTACAAAGCCCACTATCCCATTAGATAAAGCACCAGCAATTTTATCTAATAATGGGCGAATTGATAACGTTACTGCTTCATTACGAATACCATTCTTTAATTGGCCATATTCAACAGAATCAGTAATGGTCATTAATGTTGCTAAAAAGATCAATTGTTGTGGGAAATAAAATAGCGTCGTAGCAACTTGTACTTGTAATAAGCTTTGGCCAGCTGTCATAAACAAACCATAGGCAATTAGATTCATTACTAAACCACCAATATAAATGTAGCGCCGTGAAATAAGCTTAGTAATTACTGGGAATAATGGCACGGCAATCAATCCAGTAATTGTGGCAATTAAGCCTACAAACCAAAATTCACCAGGTTCACCCAAGACAAATTTATAAAATAGTAATAAAACACCAGTTGTTGCCACGTTAGCGATTGCATACGTAATATAAGCAAAGGCTAACCACATTAATTGATCATTTTTAGCAATTGCTTTGAAGACATCAGTAAACTTTGTTTTTTCGCTTTGTTGGCGAATCACAGATTCGTTTTCCTTCGTTAAAAGGGCTGTAATAATCGCTGTTCCGCCTGACACAACAGCCACAATGATGGCAAACCAAAACCAACCACTCGCACCTTGCTCATGTTTACCAGTCACCATGTAAGTAAAGAACGTGGTTAATGGGACAACTATCATTGTCGTTCCGTTAGCACCAAGTGATGACCCAAAACGCGCAAAAGTTCCTAATTTTTCCCGTTCCGCGGTATCTGTTGAAAGGGCTGGAATCATTGACCAAAAAGCAATATCTTTAAATGAATAAAATGAATCTAATAATACAAAAACAATGGCAAATAACGCTAAGTAAAGAGTTGAATTATTATCCGCTAAACCAAAGAAGTTACTGAAAATCAATATAACTAATATAGATGAGACAAGCCCACCGATAACCAACCATGGCTTAAACTTACCATACTTTGAGCGTGTATTATCAATAATACCACCAATAATTGGATCAAAAACAATTTCAACTAACCGAATACCAACAACTAATGATGTAATCACTCCTATTAACTTTGTGGTATGAGTATTTGAACCATCAAAAAGTTCACTGGTCACAAAAATCATAAAATAAGTACTCAAGGCCACGTAGAAGGTATCATGACCAAATGCCCCTAGCGCATACCCAAGGCGCTGTTTTAATTTTCCGTTATTCATAACGTTCCTCACATTCTGCTAGAAAACGCTTACATAGAAGCGTTTAAATTTTGGGATAATAGCTAATCGTAGCACATATCCCAATTCAACAAAAATATTTACTTGCAAATTGTTTTTAAAAACTGCATAAACCCGCGTTGTCCGTCTTCAGTTCGCTTAAAGACGCCTGCATTTTCAAGCACCGTTACAAAGACCTCACCAACCGCTTGATTGACTACTGCTGATGCATTATTAGTAGTAATCATATTGGTGGCCTTAAGTTTATCAGCCCACGTTTGATGTATATTAGCAATCTCATTTGGTTGATTACTAATATACTTAGCCACTTCTTGCATTTCGTGCTTTAAGCGCGGTGGTAAAATGGCTAATCCCATTACTTCAATTAAACCAATATTTTCTTTTTTAATATGTTGTACATCAGGATGCGGATGAAAAATTCCATCTGGAAATTCAGCTGACACATTATTATCCCGCAATACTAAATCAACTTCATACAGATCATCACGTTTACGTACAATCGGTGTTATGGTGTGGTGTTGCTGATTATCTTTAGTAACCGCCACAATATTTCGTTGTGGATCACTATACTTTTTCCAAGCATCAATAATCATGGCAGTTGCTTGTAATAGTTTAGCTTGATCCCTATCAACTAAGCGAATTACTGACATTGGCCATTTGACAATTCCCGCAGCGACTAACTTTAATCCCCGTAAGTGAATATCAGTTTCAATGGGGGCTTTAGCCATTGGCATTTCATGCCGCCCTGTTTGAAAATGATCATGGGTTAAAATTGAGCCTCCCACAATTGGTAAATCAGCATTTGATCCAATAAAGTAATCTGGAAATAAATCAACGAATGCTAATAATCGTTGCATATTCGCCATATTGACATGCATATCACGATGTGTTTTAGATAAGACAATCGCATGTTCATTGAAATAGGCATATGGTGAGTATTGAAAGCCCCACTCTTCATCACCCAACTGCAAACGAACAATTCGATGATTACTACGAGCAGGATAGTTGAGTTTACCAACAAAGCCTTCATTTTCCATACAAAGCTGACATTTAGGGTAAGTCACTTGTTGCAGCTTTTTAGCGGCTGCAATTGCTTTAGGATCTTTTTCCGGTTTTGACAGATTAATAGTAATTTCAATTGGTCCATATTCTGAATTAATTTTGTAAGAAATATTTTTAGCAATTTCTCGGGTTTTAATATAATTGGATTGCTTAGATAAATTATAAAAATACTTAGTTGCAGTTTGAGGACTTTCTTGATATTTTTGCCAAAAAACACTATTAACCACACTTGGTCGTGGTACTAATAAGTTCATTAGATTGGCACCTAAAATATCACTATTAATACCTAATTTACTCAATGTTTGATTATCATTAGCATACTCAACTAGAATATCCATTAACGTTAACATCGACGCTTGCATCGCTGGTTGTTGTTGATCAAAGTCATTAGCGCCGATCATTTTTAGCACTTGATTTGTTAAATAAAATCGATCTAGTTCTTCATACTCGCTAGTTGCTATTATGTTATTTACAAATCCAGTAATAACACCTGAAATGTTCATTATAATACCTCTTTTATAGTTCCAACCCAGTGGGCACCTTGACCAATTTCGGCCACATAAAATGATGGTGCATAACCAATTTTCTCTTGATATGCGTGCTTAACTGTTGCTTCAAGTTCAGCAACTTGTTTGCGATCAACTAATGCAATGGCACAGCCTCCAAAACCAGCTCCAGTCATACGAGCCCCTAATACGCCAGGTACTTTTTGTGCGGTTTCGGCTAATGTATCTAGCTCTAAACCAGTTACTGCATAGTCATCTTTTAATGATTGATGTGAGGCATTTAATAGCTTACCAAAATTAACTAAATCACCCGCATTCAAATATTTAACGGCCTCTTTGGTTCTTTCATTTTCTAAAACAGCATGGCGAGCTCGTTTTAAAATTGTTTCATTCTTAATCAAATGGGCGTATTTATTAAATTTAGCCTCATCTAATTGACCAAGTGTTTGAATATTTAACTCTTGTTGTAAGTCAAATACCGCTTCTTGAGTTTCACGAACTCGTTCATTATATTTAGAATCTGCTAACTCACGCCGCTTATTGGTATTCATAATTACAATAACGTTATCTTTAAGATCAACCGGAACCATTTCGTAAATCATAGTATTTGTATCAAGATAAATTGCTTTTTGTGTTTCACCAAAGCCAATGGCAAATTGATCCATAATACCCGTATTAACACCGATAAAATCATTTTCGGCCCGTTGACCAGAAGCAACTAATTGTAAACGTGGAATCTTAAGATCAAAGAATCGTTGGACGGCAACCCCAATCATTAATTCTAATGAAGAAGATGAAGATAAACCAGATGCATTGGGAATGTTCCCTTCGATTACTAATTCAAAGCCATGGGTAAAATGATTACCGTACCCACGCATCGCTTGTAAAACACCTTTCACAAAGTTACCCCAAGCACCATGAGCCAATTTACTTTCATCGTCAACATCAAATTCAATAATACCTGTATCATCAAAATTCGTAGAATATAATCTAACCAACTTATCTTGACGTGGGCGCCCAACGCCATATGTTCCAATCGTGATTGCTGCAGGAAAAACGTGGCCACCATTATAATCAGTGTGTTCTCCAATTAAATTAATGCGCCCGGGTGAAAAGAATGCATCTGTCGCAGTAGTTCTAAACTTTTCTTCAAAAATTGTTGCTAATTTTTGAAATACGGTCTTGTCCATTTTATTATTACCCTTCATATTTAAAATATCTTTTTGATGTAAGCGCTATCATCTGAAGTTATTATATCGTTTACTTAATGTTTAGTCAACTTTTTTATGTGCTTAATTTTTAGTTTACTCTAATCAAATAATACGTTAAGAAAGATGGATTTTTATTTTTTATACTGATAATTAGCTTTATGCTTAAAAAAGGCATAAGAAAAGAGATACCCTATCGTCTAGTGAGTAGAAAGGGGGTCTACACTTTTTGGTACTGATAGACATGACGTCGTCATGTTAATCGGTATCTTTTTTTCTTGCATTTTGTAAAAAAAGGTGTAAAAAAAGA
>NZ_JAFBDN010000032.1 GCF_016908275.1 Periweissella beninensis
TCTTTTTTTACACCTTTTTTTACAAAATGCAAGAAAAAAAGATACCGATTAACATGACGACGTCATGTCTATCAGTACCAAAAAGTGTAGACCCACTAATTCAAAATTTGAGTTAGTTGTTTTTTTGATAATTTCGAACGGCATAGAAGTACTTAAAAGTTATTAAAATACGTTATTAGTGTCGCAATAAGCAAAGTAGATGTGAGACTAGATATAAAGTTATTGCTAATTTTAATTGATATTAATTTACTTTTGGCTTAGATTCTGCCATTCCGCATTTTTTAGTTTATTACAGTTAACGATGGTTTATGAGTGAGTCGAAGGTGATTTCCTTCTTAAAAATTACTAAAAACTAATGAAGTAAATCGAACAATAATTTGCTATACTTAAAGAGATAGAAAATTATAAAATGTTTAATTTAAAACAATAGATTTAAATTAATAAACGAAAATAAATTAATTTGAGGTTTAATATGAGTGCAATTGCAAGTGAAATAAGTAAGCGGCGAACATTTGCCATTATTTCTCACCCAGATGCTGGGAAAACAACCATTACAGAGCAAATGCTTTTATTTGGTGGTGTCGTGCGCGAAGCGGGGACGGTTAAAGGGAAAAAAAGTGGTAATTTTGCGAAGTCAGATTGGATGGAAATTGAACAAAAAAGAGGAATCTCAGTTACGAGTTCTGTTTTACAATTTGATTATGATGGTAAGCGTATTAATATCTTAGATACACCTGGACATGAAGACTTCTCAGAAGATACTTATCGGACATTGATGGCAGTTGACTCAGCAGTTATGGTTGTCGACTCGGCTAAAGGGATTGAACCACAAACTAAAAAGTTATTTGAAATTGTTAAACAACGTGGTATTCCAGTGTTTACCTTTTTTAATAAGTTAGATCGTGATGGACGTGATCCACTTGATCTTTTAGCTGAACTAGAAGATGTTTTAGGTATTGATACTTACCCAATGAATTGGCCAATTGGTTCGGGTCAGGTTTTGCAAGGATTGTATGATATGCATAATCATCAAGTTGCTTTATATCGACCAGACAGTCAGGGAAATCGGTATTTAGCACTAGATGAAAATGGCAATATTGATGCTAATCATGAGCTTGCCAATAATCAAATTTGGCGAGATGCCCGTGATGAGGTTGATTTAGTATCTGATGCGGGTAATCAATTTGATGAAGAGGCAATTTTACATGGTAAACTATCACCAGTATTTTTTGGCTCGGCCTTAATTAATTTTGGGGTCGAAACATTTTTAAAATCGTATTTAGAGTATGCACCAGCACCAGCTGCTAAAAAAACTATTGATGAACAAGCAATTGAGCCATTAAATAATGATTTTTCTGGTTTCGTTTTCAAAATTCAAGCTAATATGAATCCTCAACACCGTGATCGCATTGCGTTTGTACGGATTGTATCTGGTGAGTTTAAACGTGGTATGGACGTAACCTTGAGTCGGACTGCTAAAAAAATTAGATTGAGTAATGTTACACAGTTTATGGCTGATTCACGTGAGAATGTCGAGTCAGCTGTGCCTGGAGACATTATTGGGGTTTATGATACTGGAACTTTCCAAATTGGCGATACTATTTTTTCCGGTAAAGCAAAAATTCAGTTTGAAGATTTGCCAACGTTTACGCCGGAATTATTTATGCGAGTTTCTGCTAAAAACGTGATGAAGCAAAAATCATTTCATAAGGGAATTACTCAGTTGGTCCAAGAAGGAACAATTCAATTATACAAATCTTGGGTAAGTGGTGATTATATTTTAGGGGCAGTAGGTGCTTTACAATTTGAAGTTTTTAAATTTCGAATGGAAAATGAATATAATTCAGAAATTGTATTAGAACCAATGGGTCATAAAATTGCGCGTTGGATTAATACTGAACAACTCGATGAGAAAATGGCTTCGTCAAGAAATATTTTAGTTAAGGATCGCTTTGATCAACCATTATTTTTATTTGAAAATCAATTTGCAGAACGTTGGTTTAAAGATAAGTATCCAAGCGTTGAGTTGGAAGCTAAATTATAATATGATAGTTAAAGTTAAAAAGAGTTGAGACATAATTTGATAGAATAAAAGGCCACTATGGAAACTGATAAGTTCATTGGTGGCCTTTATTTAATCTAAAATACTTAATGGAAAAGACAATTAAATTAACAATCGGACCGTACGTGGAAAGAATCAAAACAAATGCAGTATCAAATATAAAAAATCCCAACCGGAAATGAGTATCATTTGCAGTTGGGATTTTTTATAGGTTAGTGAAATAAACTCTATTGAATAGTTGATACCGCTGACCTGTTAATCAGTATGCTATTGTTCATTACTGACTAATTTCAGAATGATTTGTATTTTGGTTTACCAAAGTTTTATCAGCTTCATCAGTTTGTTTAATTACAATCTGATCTGCACTTAATTGAGCCGTTAGGTGGGTGCTTTCGGGATGCTCAAGATAAAAATCGGCAACCCGATCTTCAATTTGTTCTTGAATAACACGTCTTAAGGGCCGTGCTCCCATTGCTGGATTATAACCCAAGGTAACTAATTTATCAGCAACAGCTTCATCAACGGTTAAGTGTAGATTTTGTTGTGCGATCATAGCATTAACATCAGTAAGCATTAATTTAACAATTTGATGTAAATCTGTTTTTGAAAGGGCATTAAATTCAATAATATCATCAAAGCGATTTAAAAACTCGGGTTTGAAATAATTAGATAGCTTATCTAAGACGCTATGAGTTTTACCATTAATTGCTGCTCCAAAACCAACGCTTGCTTCGGCATCACTTGAACCTGCATTAGAGGTCATAATGATAACCGTGTCTTTAAATGATACGGTATGTCCTTGGGCGTCAGTCATACGGCCATCATCAAGGACCTGTAAAAACATGTGCATGACATCAGGATGAGCTTTTTCAACCTCATCTAAAAGGATCAGTGAGTAAGGATGACGGCGTACTTTTTCTGTTAGTTGGCCAGCTTCTTCGTAACCAACATAACCAGCAGGTGCCCCAATTAATTTTGAAATACTATGTTTTTCCATATATTCAGACATATCAAAACGAATCATGGCATCTTTGGAACCAAAGAGTTCGGTTGCTAATTGTTTAGCGGTTTCAGTTTTACCAACACCAGTGGGGCCCACAAAGAGGAACGAGCCAATAGGGCGACCAGATTTATTAAAGCCTACACGATTGCGCCGAATTGCCCGGGCAACTTTATCAACTGCCTTTTTTTGACCGATAACATGGGCATTTAAATTTTGATCTAAATCACGAAGTTGACTCGCCTCAGCCTCTTTTAAATCACCGACAGGAATCCCAGTTTTTTCTTCAACAATTTTTTCAATATCTGTTTCCGTGACTGAATCAGCTTGTGGATCACTCGGATGCTTTTCGGCTTCTTCTTTAGCCCGTTGAAGTTGTGTCACTTGATCACGCCAGTAAGATGCTTTTTCATAATCCTCACGTTCAATTGCAGCTTGCTTTTGAGCTTCAGCTGAATTGACTTTATTTTGAATATCTTCAGGCTTAACTAAATTTAGAGTTAAGTTTTTCCGGGAACCAGCCTCATCTAATAAGTCAATGGCTTTATCAGGTAAGAAACGATCTTGAATATAACGGGCTGATAGTTTAACCGTTGCTTCAATTGCGGCATCCGTGTAAGTAACGTGATGATAATCTTCATAACGTTTTTGAATACCACGTAAGATTGCCAATGCTTCCGTTTGTGAAGGTTCGTTTACGGTTACTGGTTGGAACCGTCTTGCAAGAGCCGGATCCTTTTCAATTTTACGATATTCATTTAGAGTTGTGGCACCGATTAGTTGAAATTCACCACGCGCAAGCGCTGGTTTCAAGACGTTACCGGCATCCATGCCTCCTTCAGCATTACCAGCACCCATAATCTCATGAATTTCATCAATGAATAAAATAACATTTTCATTTTTAGCAACTTCATCCATTAGTTTTTGCATGCGTTCCTCAAATTGACCACGAATACCAGTTCCTTGAACCATGGAAACCATGTCTAAACGATAAACTTCTTTTTTGGTTAGTTTTTCAGGGACATCACCAGCTACAATCGCTTGGGCTAATCCTTCGACAACGGCGGTTTTACCAACACCAGCTTCACCGATTAAAACGGGATTATTTTTAGTCCGTCGATTTAAGATTTCAATTACTCGATTAATTTCACTATCACGCCCAATAACGGGGTCTAACTGACCATGGCGAGCCATCTCAGTTAAATTTAAGCCGTATTGACTAAGTAAACCATTACCGTTATTATTACGACCATTTTGTTTTTGCGTAGCTTTATTATTTGCGTTCATTTGGGCTGACTGACCACTCATAGCCCGGAAAATATCATCTATTGAATTAAAGCCAAAAGATTCTTGAGCCATATTCATACCTCCATTTTTTAAACTATTTTGAATTGCTTGATAACAGTTAGGACATAGATGCATTTCAACAGCTTGTCCATTTACATTCATTGACATATGGATTGATGCAGCATTTTTTTGACATCGTTGACACAACATGTAATTGACCTCGCTTTAACAATTTTAAAAAATGATCACTATTATTTTTATTTTATACAATCTGACTAATATTGACCTTTTTATTAAGTATACTATCTATTGCCTAATATTCAAGGAATTTGTTCAAAAAATTAGCAGTTAGATATTATGACTGCTAATGAAAAAAGGGGCATGTTAGGGAAAACTTTAGTATAATTAATGAGATGTTAAGAATGGAGGATTTATAGATGAAAAAAATTTCGGGGATAGCTACAATTGTGATACTTGTTGTATTAGCAGTTGGTGGGGGTGTATGGACCATTAACAAACATAATAGTCAAAAAACCTACCAAACGGAATTAAAGGCAGCACAAAAAAATGTAAATGAAAAAAAATATACACAAGCAATAGCAAATCTGAATGATGCTAAAAAAGCAAGCAAGGGAACTGAGCAAAAAACGGTCGTAACATATCTCAAACAAATTAAGTTATTTATTACAGCTGAAAATACAACCGATAATAATAAAGCAAAAAATAATTATCAAAAAGTGAAAAATATTGAAAATGGTTACACAATTCTACGTAAACGAGCAATTAATGCATTGGACAAGTTGATTGATGCTACTACTAGTTCAAAAGTTTCTTCGGTGGTAAGTTCTGCTAAAAGTTCCGTAAGCAGTTCAATCACTAGTTCAAGTAAAAAGACATCTTCAGCAAACACGACTAGTGATACTTCAACTACGGAAAGTTCAAAAGCTAAAACTAGTAGCAAAAAGGCAACTAGTAAAGTAACTAAGGATCAAAATGAAGGTGTGGGTTCAGCCGATGCTGCTAAAAAATATAGTAAAGATGCAATGGGAAAAACTATCACAGATAATGAAGTTTCACAAGCACGGACGACTTTAAAAAAGGCGAATATCGATGAAGGTGCATTTCCTGATAGTGATATTAAAAAATTCATTAAAGAGGCCTCAAAAGCTAATAGCGGTGGGCTAGTTCAAGTTGTTAAAGATTACTTGAAGAGTGGAGAATAGTTTTGTGTTATGAGTGATTATTTCGAATTGTTAGAAAAATTAAGGCAGCAAGAAATTGACGAATTTGTTGTGGAAGTTAATGACTTTACAGCTTTTCATAAAATTTGGCAAACTTATCAATATCAAAATCAAATTAAGGGTGAGGCAGCCCGTGGTGGTAAAATAACCTATCGCCGCAGTTTGTAACTTGATTGGGTAGGCCATTTATATTTTGGCACGATGAATTAAAAATGGTTAAGTTATTTGATATTGTTAGTAAAACTAGGAGATAAAATAAGCTAGCGTCGTTATTAATACGTGCTAGCTATTTTTATTTAGCAGTGTTTGTTAACGGTTACGATATTACAAATTTTTTGAGTGATAAAGTGAGAATTAATTAAGCAGTAAGATACATTAATTGTACCTATATAATGTAAGTCAGGTTAACATAGTAGAATAAGTTGTGAACATTTCTAATAAACTTAATTAAAATGTAAAAAAACTGAAAGCCCTTACAACTGCTAGGGGTTGGGATAAAATATTGATTTAAAAAAACAATAAATTATTAAATTTAGTAGTAATTTATCTTGTAAAACGTTTTCATTTTGGTTATTATTAATGCATAAGGTTTGGTGAGGTCAGTTTTGATGCTTGCCCTTATCTAATAATTTGTGCATAGCAAGGAGAATTATCATTATGGAATCACGTAACTTTCACGTTGTAGCAGAAACTGGTATTCACGCTCGTCCAGCAACTCTTTTAGTACAAGCAGCCTCAAAATTTAGTTCAGATATCACTCTTTCATATGAAGGAAAAGATGTTAACTTAAAATCAATTATGGGTGTTATGTCACTTGGTGTTGGACAAGGTGCAGATGTTACTATTTCAGCATCTGGTGAAGACGAAGCTGATGCAATTACCGCTATCGAAGATACTATGAAGAAAGAAGGCTTATCAGACTAATGACTACGAAGCTTAAAGGAATTGCCGCAAGTAATGGCGTTGCAATTGCTAAAGCTTATAAGTTAGTTGATCCTGATCTGTCTTTCAAAACGCAATCAATTACAGATATTGATGCTGAAAAAGGCCGCTTAGATGCGGCCTTTGTCGCCTCAAAAGAAGATTTAACTAAAATTAAAGCTAAAGCAGTTGAAAATTTAGGTGCGGAAGAGGCGGAAGTTTTTGAAGCACATATTACAATCTTATCTGATCCAGAAATGATTGATTCAATTAAAAAACAAATTGAAGATGAAAAGGTAAATGCAGAAACTGCTTTAAAAGCAATCACTGATAATTTTATCGCCCTTTTTGAAGGAATGACCGATAACGCTTATATGCAAGAAAGAGCAGCTGATATTCGTGATGTTACTAAGCGTGTCATGTCACATCTATTAAATGTTAATTTGCCTAATCCAGCGCTAATTGATGAGCAAGTTGTTATTATTGCTAAGGATTTAACGCCATCTGATACCGCTCAATTAGACCGTCAGTTTGTCAAAGGATTTATTACTGATCTAGGTGGGCGAACATCCCACTCATCTATTATGGCACGGACCTTAGAAATTCCAGCCGTTGTGGGAACTGAAAAAGCAACAGCTGAAATTGAAGATGGTCAAATGGTGATTGTTGATGGCTTACATGGCGAATCGTTTGTTTTACCAGATGAAGCTCTAATTGCTGAGTATACCAAAATGGGGGAAGCTTATGCAGCACAAAAAGCTGAATGGGCTAAACTTAAAAATGAAAAAACGATTTCCGCTGATAATGTTGAGTTTATGACAGGTGCTAATATTGGAACGCCTAAAGATTTAGATGGTGTTTTAGAAAATGGTGCTGAAGGAGTTGGCTTATATCGGACAGAATTTTTATATATGGATTCAAATGAAATGCCGACTGAAGATGATCAATTCAATGCATATAAAAAGGTACTTGAAGGGATGGATGGTAAAACAGTTACTGTTCGAACAATGGATATTGGCGGTGATAAGGAGTTACCATACTTGCCATTACCAAATGAAGAAAATCCATTTTTAGGTTACCGTGCAATTCGAATTTCATTAGATAAAACAGAGATGTTTAGAACACAGTTACGGGCGTTACTACGCGCGTCAGTTTATGGTAATTTGTGGATCATGTTTCCAATGGTTGCAACCTTACCAGAATTTAGAGCAGCCAAGAAGATTTTTGAAGAAGAAAAAGCTGGTCTAGTTGCTAAAGATATTGCAGTTGCTGATAATATTAAATTAGGAATTATGATTGAAATTCCTGCTGCTGCTGTTTTAGCAGATAAATTTGCTAAAGAATTAGATTTCTTTTCAATTGGAACTAATGATTTGATTCAATATACAATGGCTGCTGATCGTGGTAACGAACGAGTTTCTTACCTATATCAACCATACAGTCCCTCAATTTTACGTTTAATCAAACATACGATTGATTCTGCGCATAAAGAAGGTAAGTTTGTGGCAGTGTGTGGTGAGATGGGTGGTGATCCAATTGCCGTACCATTGCTTATGGGATTGGGATTAGATGAATTTTCAATGAGTGCCACATCGATTTTGCAAGCACGCTCATTAATCAAAAAACTTGAAGTATCTAAAATGCAAGAGTTAGCTACCAAAGCACTTGACTTGGACACTACTGATGAAGTAGTTGAATTGGTTAAAGCGTACACTAACTAGTTTTGGCATGAATTAGTTAATTAAAAAGTAAAAATACGATAATTCCTTGTGGATTATCGTATTTTTTATATAATAATTAAAAGAAGTGTAATTTTTTAGAATGTTTAAGACTAGTTTAGACAAAATATTTAAAAGCATGCTAGAATTGATTTGATTTGATTTGATTTGATGAGATAATTGTTTTTTGCTTGTAAAAATTAAATTTGCTATAATGATTAATCACTATTGTTAGCATAAAAGATATATCACTAAATTAAGGAGGAAAAAGTAAATGAATATTGGCCTGTTTACGGATACATATTATCCACAGGTAAGTGGAGTAGCCACTTCAATTTCAGTATTACGTGATACTCTAGAGGAAATGGGACACCAAGTATACATTTTCACGTCAACTGATCCAAAAGTTGCTAAAAATGTATATGAACGTAATATCTTTAGATTTCCAAGTGTACCATTTACGGGATTTCCTGATCGTCGGATAGCTTACAGTGGTGGCTTACATGCTGTTCAAATTGCAAAGGAATTAGAATTAGATATTGTTCATACCCAAACTGAATTTTCAATGGGTTTAATGGGTAAATTTGTAGCCTTTAATTTAAAAATACCAGCAATTCATACTTACCATACAATGTATCAAGATTATTTACATTATGTGGCTAATGGGAAATTGATTGGTCCTAGAACAGTTAAAACAGCCGTACGCAATTATTTAAAAAATATGGAAGGGGTTGTGGCACCTTCAAAACTGGTTTTAGATACAATGCTAGCGTATGGGGTAACAGCACCAATTAAAATAATTCCAACAGGTGTTAATATTAAAGAACGCGTGCCCCAAAATATGGCTAATGAATTAAGAAAACAGCTAGGCTTAGCGTTAAACACTCCAGTTGCTTTATCTTTAGGACGATTAGCTTTTGAAAAAAATATTGAAGACACAATAGATGCCTTTAAAACTGTGGTGGCTAAGTTACCTAATGCCCAATTGGTGATTGCTGGTGATGGTCCTGCACGCAATAGTTTGGAAAAGCATGCTAAGGCAGTTGGCCTCGAAAAGCAAATTATGTTTGTTGGAATGATTGAACATCAAGATGTTGCTCAGTATTATGCAATGGCCGATGTATTTGTTTCGTCATCAGACTCAGAGTCCCAAGGGTTAACTTATTTAGAAGCAATGTCACAACACACCCCAATTGTTGTGATGGAAAGTCCATATGTTAAAGAATTAGTCACCGATGCAAGTATTGGTTGTGCAGTTCATGATGTCGCACAATTAAGTGATAATATTTTAAAATATTTAAAGAGTATTAACTCATTAGGTGATGAAAGAATGTTAGAAGCTAAGATAAAAGCAGTTAGTGCCGAGCATTTTGGTGAAAGAATAGTAGAATTTTATGAAGAAGTAATTGAAAGTTACAATACAGAGACACAAAAAAATAATGAATCTTTTTTTAATTCGTTTAGTAATCCATTTCGACATTAAACTTTAAAAAATTGAGGTATGTTAATAATATGACTAGACGAAATCGAATCGTCCTAGTAGTCATGCTGTTAGTTGGTTTAGGAATATTGTATTTTTCATTAAGAAACGTAAATCTAAATCAAATTTGGCATGACTTCATCAATCTTAATTGGTGGTGGCTAGCAGTAGCAGTATTGTGTATTAGTTTATATTTAGTGATTGAAGGATTAATCGTGAAATTATTTGTGGGGCCGCGTGTTCCGGATTTTACTTTTAAAAATGCCTTGAGAGTACCACTAGTTGAACAATTAGGAAATGGGATTACCCCGTTTGCAAGTGGTGGGCAGCCGTTTCAATTAGTGGCTATGATGCAAGCTGGTGTTGATCCAGGCTATTCTAGTGCAATCTTACTAATGAAATTTATTATTTATCAATTTGTAATTGTAATGAATTTTTTTGTTGCATTATTAATTGGATCACATTATATGGGCGACAAAGTCCACATTATGCGGTATTTAATGATATTTGGCTTTTTAATTCATTTTGCAGTAATTGTAGGATTAATTTTAGTGATGTATTGGTATAGTTTAACTAAAAAATTAACTGCTATTTGCTTAGGATTTATTAAATACTTTGGGTTTGGTGGTAAAGAAAAACGCCTAGAGCGCTATCAACGTGCTAATCAATGGGTCGATGAGCGTTTAGAGAATTTTCATAAAGAAAGTAAGCGTATGAGTAAGGATTGGTTATTAATTGTAAAAGGTGTTTTATTGACAAGTTTACAACTGATGTTTTATTATTCTATTCCATATTTTATAATGCTTGCTTTAGGTTATACAAATGTTAATTACATTTTAATAACAGCTCTGCATGTTTTGATTGTCATGGTTATTTCGATTTTTCCGATTCCAGGTGGTTCGGGTGGTGCAGAAGTTAGTTTTTCAAGTTTATTTAGCTCATTTATTGGAAATGCATCTAGTCTGGTTTTAGCGATGCTATTATGGCGTTTTTTGACATATTATTTTGGCATGTTTGCCGGGATTTTTGCTTTTAATATGCGGGCAGATAAAGTTAGGGGGCATAGTAATTGGCATTTTCAGTCAAAAAAGAAAAAATAAACCAAAATTTAATAGCTATTAGAAACCGAATTCAAGCCATGACGACCGACTATAGTGAGGAAATACAACAAAGAAACTTTCAAGTGTTCGGAATTGAAGTTATCACAGTTGAATATAGCCATAGTAGTGCAATAATTAAGCTTTGTAATAATGTGGCTGATGAGATATACTGGTTTGATGATTTCGACTTAGCGGCAATTGAGGTTTTTGAACAATTAAATGATTTTAAGTTTGTATTTTAAAAAGGTAAGTCAATAATAAAATAATTCGGTATAAGAGATTAATAGTATTACTTGAACGTTTAATGAAAAAAGAAGTAATAAGCTACCTCATAATTATTTGGTGTGAAAAAGCCAATAATTATGAGGTGTTTTTATGAAAAAAGATTAAATTTGTTTTTCGATTACGAATAACAGTTTGAGTTTTAATAAATACTCAGTATAATTGGAGTGTTATATTTATAAATGGAGGAAACGATATGTTGCAGCTTTTTAAGAAGTGGGATGTTTTTTTACAATCAACGCTAGGCTTCTTTTGTTTATCGACGTTTCTGATTTGGTTGAAAACATATATTGCATATCAAACGGATTTTTCATTAGGGGCACAAGGGTTATTACAACAGTTCCTACTGATTTTAAACCCAATTGGTTCAACATTACTACTTTTAGGGATTGCATTATATTTTCGTGGTAGAATAGCCTACTGGTTAATGATGATTGTTAATTTGTTAGCGTCAATGTGGTTATTTGCAAATGTTCTATATTATCGCGAGTTTTCGGACTTTTTATCAGTTGCAATTATTGGGAGCACAAGTTCTGTTGGAAATAATCTAGGTAAGTCATTGGGGGGAATTATTGACCCTGCGGATTTTTTAATTTTTGCTGATATATTGATTCTATTGCTTTTACTACTGTTTAAAGTAATAAAAATAGATAAAAGAAAAATTAAAAAGCGCTTTGCTATGCTGATTACAGCACTAGGATGTGCCTTAATGTTAGCTGATTTTGGAATGGCCAATGCAGATCGTTCTGGGCTGTTAACACGGACATTTGACAATAATTATATTGTAAAATACTTAGGCTTAAATGAGTATTTAACATTTAATATTTTTCAAACGCATAAGCAACAAGCATCACGCTCAGCTGCAAGTGCGAAAGATTTAAAACCAATTTTAAAATTTATTAAAAGTCATCAAGCAGCAGATAATGTTGATTATTTTGGTAAAGCGAAAGACAAAAATGTATTTATTTTTCACTTAGAAAGTTTCCAACAATTTATGTTGAATTATAAATGGGATGGCCAAGAAGTGACACCGAATTTAAATAAATTTTATAAAAATAAAAATACTATTAGTTTTTCTAATTTTTATAATCAAGTTGGACAGGGAAAAACATCGGACGCGGAAACAATGTTAGAAAATTCATTGTATGGTCTATCAAGTGGCTCAGCAATGGTTAACTATGGAACTTCAAATACATTTCAAGCAGCACCGGCTATTTTGAGTCAACGTGGTTATACGACGGCTGCCTTCCATGGAGATGTTGCCAGTTTTTGGAATCGTGATAATACTTATAAGTCATGGGGATATAATTATTTCTTTAGTAAATCATTTTATCCAAATGCAGAGAAAGCTAATTATAATGTTGGTTATGGTATGAAGGATAAAATCTTTTTACGTGATTCTGCAAAATATATCGAAGAGTTACCACAACCTTTTTATGCTAAAATCATTACGGTCACTAATCACTATCCTTATGATTTAGATAAAGCTAATCAAAGTATTAAGGCTTTTAACACAGGTGACAAAACCGTTGATGGCTACGTGCAAACGGCACGCTATTTAGACCAAGCATTTGGTGAGTTTATTACGTGGTTAAAGAAAGCTGGATTGTATAAAAATAGTATGATTGTCTTGTATGGTGATCACTATGGTATTTCAAATAATCATCGGCCTGCAATTGCTAAGTTACTGCATAAAGCAACGATTACTAATTATGACTTAGCACAATTTCAAAAAGTACCATTCATGATTCATCTAAATGGAGTTAAAGGTGGTATCAAGAAAACGTATGGTGGTGAAATAGATGTTTTGCCGACATTATTAGATTTACTTGGAATTAAAGATGATGATTATGTTCAATTTGGAACAGATATGCTTTCTAAACAACATGTCCAAATCGTGCCGTTTAGAGATGGTAATTTTGTTGCACAAGATATTACGAAATATGGTAATCAATATTATTTAACTAAAACAGGTCAAGAAATTGATCCTACTGATAGTAAATACAGGAAAAGGATTGGCACAATCCAAGATTATGTTGATAAGTCATTAGAATATTCAGATAAGGTGATGACAGGTGATTTATTAAGGTTTTATCAACCTAAGAACTTTAAAAAAGTTAACAAAAAGGCCATTAGCTATAAACCAAGTATTAGTAATGCTAGTTTGAAGAAAGATTTGATTACGCAGCCTTCGAGCATTTTGGCTCAGAATCATGAAAAATCAGTAGCTGCATTGTATAAAACAGATGCGCCAGAATTAAAAACAACTAGTAAGTAGTAATTTAATTAACGTAGGTTTTCAAATTACTTGCACTGCAAATGTTAATTGAAACAGCAAAGGAGTTTAGGGTAAAAATCCTAGACTCTTTTTATATTGTATGAATAGTAAATTATTTTGGCATAATGAGTGAACTAGTTAATGAGATATAGCAAGCATATTGATATTAGTAAACTATGGAAATATATATTTATTTGGTAATTGATCAATATGAGCAACACTGACTACTAAAAAAATTAAAAAAAGTTTGAAAAACTGTTGACGAATAATCTATTAGCTAGTAATATAGTTTAAGTCGTAAGCGAGTGGTAAGTTCTTAAAAAAACTTGCCAAGATAAAATTAAAAAAAGCTTGCTATAAATAATTAAGTAAGTTATACTTAGTTAAGTAATGTCAATTAAGAAGTAGATCTTTGAAAACTGAATAAAGTTTTGACAATCAAATGTGTAAGGGTCTTAGGATTTGTACCTAAGATATACAAATTTGCGAATGTCAAT
>NZ_JAFBDN010000033.1 GCF_016908275.1 Periweissella beninensis
ATGACACCAGTTTTACTATCAAATAAATACCAATGCCCACCCAAGAATTTTTGACCATATTGCATCTGACCTTTGGCATTATAATATACCGTCTTTGTTTGGTCAGGAATATATTGAAATCCAGTTTGTTTTTGATTGTTTAGTGGATCGATTAAATACCATTTGCCATTAAGATTCTTCTGAACAAAATAATTATTTGCTGAATGATCACCCAATGAATAATTTTGCCGATCATTTTCTGCTACCAATGAAGCTGGCAAGAATTTTTGAACTTCACTTGAATCGTCTCCAACATAAAAATATTGCTGATTATCGTTACTACGTAAAACATAATCGCTACCGCGACCAACAATATTAGTTCCATTAAAATACTTAGCTGACCAGCTAGTAATCTTTTGACTCGGATCAATCGTTTTGCCAGTTGATGCTTGAATTTCTTTAAATAAATCTGGGTACTCCGTTTCCAATACCTCTAGGAAAGCACCACCGTATTTCTTTTGATAATCGCCACCACCAATTGTATTCGCAACATACAATAAGTCATGAATTTTTGAACTAGCAACTTGATTTCCTCTTTCATCAGTTCGATTAACTGTTACCAATTCTTCTGTCGGCAAATTATAAATTTGGTCCGGCACCCAATCCGCAATTGCCTGAATTCCAGCAGCATGCAAGGCTTTAATCGCATTACGCAAATCGTCTACGGTACCATATTTTGTTGGTGTCCCATATCCCAAGTCATAGCGATCTGTAAATGCATAACCATTATCAATCGTTGAATCTAAAAATGTCTTATCACCACTTGTCCGATACTGCGGTGCAAGTTCAAAACTGGTAATTCCTAAAGCCTTAAATAAATCGGTGTTTTTAGCAATTACAACATTTGTGTAATCATCGTGACTGTCAGGATAGGAAATGAAATTTGAAAAGCCTTCATAGATAACATTTGAATCTAAGGCTGCATTTGAATGGAACGTTTTGCCATCCGTTGAAGAATCGGTTGTCGCTACTGTCCGAGCATCTTGAGTTGTTGCGGCCCCCACTGGTACCCAAACAGCTAGATATCCAGTTACATCCGGGTTAGCATATCCTTGAATACTTGTATTTGCTTCTTCAACACCATTAATTAACAAATTTTGGTTGGTAAAGACTAAATCACCATTATTATCAGTATAAGCAATCGGAGCATTGTCATCAGAAGTGTAATTAATAATGCCATCTTTGGTTGTTAACACTGCTGCTCGATAAGCTTGATTGCGGTGAGCAACGCCCATGTGCAAAACAACCTGATCCACATCTTTTAGTTTCAAACTAGTATTGTTGCTAACGATTACGCCAACGCCTTCTGTCCGAGTTTCACTAGTACCTTGATCACTGGCAGTCATTGCACCCTTACCAAAACGAACACTGGTTAAAACATCATTGCGATCAACTGACATTGTTTGTCCACCAGCTACATACTTAATTCGGCTCGCCAACAAATTAGTAATTGTATCATAATAGATGGTTTTATTAGCCATATACTGACCGCCTTCAAGATACAAATCACCATAATAAACCCGTGGCACAGTATCTTTATTGGTTAACAGCATTGCATAAGCACTCGGAATATTGTAACGATTATACTTTTTCTCTGTGGAAGCTTGATCTGCGTAATATAAAGTTAATCCTTGCTGCAATTGCTCCCAAGTAAAGACGCCGTATTCACCACCGGTGGCTGCTTGAATAGCTTGTCTGATTTGATCCTGAGAGCTATAATCATGGGCTCTAACAAAAGTATAATTAGGAATTGCCGTATCTTCCGTACTATCATTGGCCCGATTAATTAGATACCACTGAACAAAACGTTCCATCTTACTATTTGATCCTGGTGCATTTTCCAATGAATAGTTCATTTGCCCAACAGAATAGTAATCCATAGTTAATTGATTTGCACCCTGATCATAAACATACTGTGGATCATCGTTGTTCCAATCTTCCAAAATCGATAAATGAGAATTAGCGTTTTGATCATTTTGATTAACTTGATAAGCGTCTTTAAAATAGTCTGCTGCAATCTTCAACAAATCAGCATCAACGTTGTCGACTGCATCCACTCGGATTCCATCAAAATTAGCCGACGAATCATCTGCCGTAATTGAGCCAAAATTCATCAAATAATACAGCCAGTTCAATTCTTCTGCTTGAACTACTGGATTAGAATTGTCAATATCATTAGCTAATAAGAATTCCGAACCTTTGTAATTGCTATTTTTAATATATGAGGGAATATAGGCTAAAATTCGATAGTCAGAATTGGCATTGGGGGTTAACTTACTATTTTGATAAGTTAAAAAACCACCTTGTAATGAAGAAAGTCCATCAGAGCTTGGATTCTCTGAAGTTTTGTTCCAAATTGCTTCTTTTTTAACAAAGTTTTGCATAATCTGACGCAACCAGTTAACTGAACCAGTCATTGTCAAATTCTTCTCAAGAGCAATTTGAACATTCTGGGCAGCGCTGTTAAGGACTAAGAAATCATCATTCGCAGAAAACTTGCGAGTGCTGCTAATAATTCCTTGTTCAATCATATAATTTAAATAATCAGCCTCAATACTTTTGCTGGGCCACCACGTCATTAATAGTGGCCGAAAATCTGTCGAGGTTGATTTAATCCATAATTGACCATCATTTAAAATATACGTTGGTCGATACCAAGAATCAGCAGTTAAATAACCATTGATATTTTCAAAGCTTTTAGTATCATACGAGTATGCTACATTATGGGCAGCAAAACTTGCCACTTTTTTAGCTGTACTCGTTTGAGTCGGAAGATTTTGTGAGGTCAGTTGGACTGTCTTACCAGTATCAGCCTGAGAATAATAAGCCTTACCATCAACATTTTCAACTGTGTCCTTGTTCAAATAGCCATTACTATCAAAATAATAAGTTGTCCCATTAAGTGTTTGAAGTCCGGTCTTATAGGAACCATCAGTATCAAAGTAATAGATTTCACCATCTTGATTAGTGAAAAATCCTGCTCCAGCTGGCTGACCATTAGCTTGATATGCCGTAGTTTTCCCATCAGAAGTTAAAGTATAAGGGATTGCGTTTCCAGAATTTTTATCAAAATAATAAGTTATCTCGCCAACTTTTTGGTACTCACCTTTAATTTGAGCTCCCGAAGTTTCATCAAAATATTGTAAGTTGCCATCAACTTTATTTAATCCCTTGATTTTGTTTCCTTGGCTATCAACGTAGCTCCATGTTTCATTAGAGTCTACATATTTACCCCCAGTAACATTTGCAACCTGAGAACTGCTTTGCTGGCTGTCAGTATTAGAAACTGTCATGTTATTACTGATAGTGGATGAAGCTTGCTCACTGCTGCTTAGTGAAGACGATTCAACTTGATTATTTTTTTGCTGATTTGTAGCAGCAGTTGTTGTAGCTGACGTGTCCGTCGTTTGTGTCACTTTATCTGCTGCAGTATCTGCTGATTGATCAGCACTCTTCGTATCACTGGTACTGCTTACTACAGTATCTGCTGATTGATCAGCACTCTTCGTATCACTGGTACTGCTTACTACAGTATCTGCTGATTGATCAGTACTCTTCGTATCACTGGCACTGCTTACTACAGTATCTGCTGATTGATCAGCACTCTCCGTATCACTGGCACTGCTTACTACAGTATCTGCTGATTGATCAGCACTCTCCGTATCACTGGCACTGCTTACTACAGTATCTGCTGATTGATCAGCACTCTTCGTATCACTAGTGCTATTTACAGTGGCGGCAGTTAAGTTCCCTGAGGTGGTATCAGCATGAACTGTTACCGTTGATACCCCACCGACGACAAAAAAAGACAGTGTAGAAATTGCGGCAAAAACGAATTTTTTGCCATCTTTATACATTCTATAATGTAATTTCTTTTCTCCCATTATAAACTTCCTTCCCAATCAATTATATAATTATAAACCGTGTTTTATTTTTTCATATACTTTTTTTACTTGTAAAAGACCTAAATTTGTATATTCTCTAATCTTTTTGATAACTACTACGTCTTTCTCATTTACCAAAATCATAGCTTTAATAACTTGTTGTTCCTCATCCGTCATAGACCGAATTTTTGGTTCTGTAAGAACTTCAATTAAGTTATCACTAAAATTAGATGAAACAAGAAAAATTATTGCTAAAATTAAATAAATATTATCATTGGTAAAAAAGTAATAAACAATAAAAAACAATATAATAGCATAAATAATATAATAGCATAAATAATATAATAGCATATAATAATATAATAGCATATAATAACCAATTTAACTATTTATAGTTAAAAAATTTAAAAACTTCATTTTATCTCTCTTTTCTCTTTAAAATATCAAACAAATATTTTTTGCAAGTAGCCTTTTTTCTGTTCTTTGAGCAAATCCAACTTACGTTGATGAAGCGCAATAGTGTTATCTGATTTTCTGAATAACAAATTAAATTTTTCTTATGTCACCTAGGTTATCTAACAGTTTTACTTTTTTACTAGACAACCATTTCTTAACGACCATTAATCTGAATTCACTTGCATATTTAGATATAAAAAACCTAATAATTTGAACAAATGGTTTATTTTGTCCAAATTATTAGGTTTAGTTCACAAATACATGGGATACTTTTACTTTAAAATAGAGTTATTACTTATTCTTTGTTTCTAAAATTACCCCTAATGCTCCTAGTGTCGCTATCAATATGCCAAAGTATGACAAATTCCATAAAGTTAATGATAACCCTGAAAACAATATCATTAATTCTATTGTAAAAGATTCATCTTTTTTTGATTTTGAATTAAGTAATCTTAAAAAGCTAATAACGAAACCCACAACAATCAAAGCAAAAGTTACAATCATAGTTAATGTATTAATCATTAGTTATAACCTCCTATGTAAGCACCTACTGCTCCACCGATAACACCGCCACCTACTGCTCCACAGGGTCCTAATTTACTTCCCCACTTAACTCCGGTTGCTGCCCCAGTTAGACCAGAAATAAATGCATTTCCTGCTGCATTTCCTGCTTCAATCTGATACAGTTCTTTTTCATTTAGTTCTTTAAAATTATAATTACCTAAATTTTCAATCATTGTAACCCCTTGGGGACGTGCGGTGGTAGTTCCTGAATATTTTTCACTCATAATAATATCGGCACCAGCACTTTTTAAAGTATCTTTTTGTTCATTTAAAGATTGTCCAGCTGTTGAGACGCGTGCGTAACCATAAACCGTCATTTTTCACCTCATTAAATTGCATAGTACAAATACTATTATACCAAGGAATACAAACAGTGCAAAATACTTATAAGTATTTTACACTGTTTTGTTATAGTAAAAGTAGTACCTCGTCCCTCGAGATATATTGATTTTTACTAATTTACCTAAAGTATACAAAAAAACAACTACCTAATATGATTTACTTGGTAACTGTTTTTTATAATTCTAATTATTTTAAGCTTTGATATTCGTTTTAAGTTTTCCACTGAAACCATACACTAGAACTGACAAAACCCAATATATAAATGCTGCTGTCACAGCATTTACTACAGAAATATCTGTTCCTAACAAGTTAACGATATAAAAATAGATAATACCAAATCCAATAGCCATTGCATCCAGAACCAAAAACTGTTTGATAGGCCATTTTTCATTTGCCATTTTCATAAACCTTTTACCTCCCGTTTTTTAATGTTAGTTATTAAATGCGTATTCAATGACTCCTACTGCTGCGCCAACATGTATGCCTACAAATGCAGCTCCTGGGCCTCCCGGTAATCCTGAGAACCCACCAACAATGGCTCCTCCAACAATAGCATTCCGTCTCAACTTATTTTGAATGCTAGTATATGGCTCATTGTATTGGCTGCGATAAAAAATTATAACCAATATTATAGTTTGACTGCGTATAGACCCGATAAGCTCCTGTTTTACGCATGGTATGCGTCCCTAGATAGTTGATTCCTAAAAGATCACCAACACGTGCCATGACCTTATAAAATTGCTTTTCATTGATATGACGGTCAGGACGAGTAGTTGATTGACTTAGCGCCATTTTTAGAAGCTCTAGTAGCTTGTTTCATAACACTTTTAATCAATTTATCAACCGACTTCATACCAGATTTAGTAGCTTTTGCCTTTCATAGCAGTTTTCATACCCTTAGACATGTTTTTGCCTAATCGTTTAACCGCTTTACCGTCCGCCTTAGTTGATTTGCTAATTAACTTAGACATTGACTTGAATTGTTTTTGCGCGTCTTTATTCATACCTTTAAAGGCTTGAGATTGAGATTTTTATAGTTTTAGAAGCTGCTTTCTTTTGAGCTGCTTTCTTTTGAGCTGCTTTCTTTTGAGCTGCTTTCTTTTGTGCAGCTTTCTTTTGAGCTGCTTTCTTTTGTGCCGCAACGTTAGCAGCATTTTCTTTAGCGTTGTTCAACGTTACCTTATCAGCATTCAACTTGTTAACAGCAGTCGTGTAGTTGTCACTAGCAGTGTTGTATGTTGCGGTTGCGTTGTTAAGCGCTGTTTGAGCAGCAGCAATCTGATCAGGTGTTGCGCCGGCGCCGGTAAGTGTCTTATCAGCGGTGTCAAATGTTGCGTTGAACTTAGCTTGATCTTTAATATAGACATCTTCTGGTATGATGATTTCAAGATGAATATTACCATATTTATCGAAGCTGACACCGAAGTATTCAGCCGGCCTTACTTCATCATTATAAACATCAAGTCCAAGTAGTGATAGTGCATGATGATAGTCAGATGATTTGTCATCGAATACCATGTCGTAAATAGCATCATACAACATTTTTTTAGCGTCATACATACTCATGGTTGTGTTAAATGCGTCACTCCATGTTTCCATGTCTTCATAGAAGTTATCAGTATCATTTAAACCGAAGTTAGCAGCAGCTTTGCCAATAGCGGGTACATCATGCCAACCGTTGTGATAGCCAGACCATTTGTCACTGTTATAGTTAGCAGCAACTTGTTTTGCGAATGCAATTGCACCGTCAGTTACTTGCAATCTAGTTGAAAATTGATTTTGTTCTGGGGTTGTTGATTTACCAATTTGATTTCTCATATCATTTATCAAATAAGCAGCGTATGATGATAGTTCAGTTGCCTGAGCGTTTGTCATTTTGTTGGTATCTACGCTGACATTTTTGTCACTTGCAATACCTTTAAATTTTGTACCGCTGGCAGGTCCTTTGTCAAGAACAGCGGGGGTATTAGCGATCGCTGTTGCTTTATCTGATAAGTTGATTGTGCTGCCACCAGTTAGACTGTTTTTGAGTTTGTCAAGGTTAGACTGAGCTTTGTACTTAGCAGTAGAAGCGGCTGTTTTAGTATTTGATGCTGATTTAACAGCTTTTTTGTCGCTGTTAACTGTTGATTGTGCCGAAGAAACAGCTTTGTTAGCTGAGTCGGTATCAATACTGGATGCTTTCTTTTGTGCCGCTTTCTTTTGAGCAGCTTTTTGTGAAACATTGCTGGGTGAACTAGCAGCGTCCTTCACACTATCAGCATATACGTCAGTAGTTGCTGCCCCAGCAGCAACTACAGTAGCAACAATAACTGCTGTAGCTGATAATGTTTTCATATTTGCTTTTTTCATTGTGATAATGTCCTTTTTCTGATGAAATCTAATGTTTAAATGTTTATATTAAGAGTCTAACAAAATCTGGATTGAAGTCAATATTTGCGATATCTATCAATACCCTTTCCACTTTCGATAACAATGATAAGGCAGAAAATTGGCTTAATTTATCAATATAGCTCTGATTACCTTGGGTATTATTACCTAGAACTGCCGCCAAATAATATGTTTTACGAAATTCATCCATGACTAACTTTTGATTCTCATTCGTTGGGATATGCCACAGGTCAGCTAATACCCCAAACAAAACTTGAAGCGCTAGAATTATCACAAACGCAACGCCTGTAAACATCGGTGTATAGGTAACTTTGTATAAAAACGATGTTATGTTAACTCCCTTTGGTATAGGAATTATGCTAATAGTATTTTCTTTAAATGTTCTACAGTTAGCACATTATATTTATCTCTATGAATCATTCTGTGACAGTTAGAACATAAAGGAATTAAGTCATTTCTAGGATCTATATTTATTTCGGTATTGTTTAAATAGAGTGGGTTTTTATGGTGAATTTCAATAAATTCATGCCCTAGGGTTCCATACTTTTTTTCAAAATTAAATCCACAAACCTTACAATTTAAGCCGTGGATTAGAATGGCGGCCTGTCTGTTTTTGGTGCTTCGCTCATAACGAGTACTATACACCTTTGTTTTTTTACCCTCTGTTACTAAAATACTTGTTAGTTCGGAGTAATCACGAATCAAAAAGTCTAAAGCGTTTGCCATATCGTCATCTAGCCTTCTTAGAGACTGGATATTACCTTTTAATCCTAATTCATGAAGATCTTTTAATGAAATACATGCATCTATATTTTCAATCAGACGAAGTGTTAACCAAGGACCCTTGCTAGAAAAATCTATACCTGATGCACTATATTTTGAATCATCAATATGATACGAATAAATATCCCTGCCAATAACCTGTGTTTTTAATATAATTCTTTGAGTAGGTTTTGATTCATAGATATATATTATATCTCCTATAGAAACACTCTTGTTATTGTGCTGAACCCAGTGAATGGTATGTAACTCATTAAATGCATTTTTGGCATCGTATATAATTGGATTTGAAGGTAATATAAATGTACTCATGTAATATCCACGCTTTCTATAAATATTCAATAATGAACTTTATCAAGCTAATTATTAAAACTAATAAAGGGAAAATAAGAGCTCTGTTTGAATAGGTTTAAGGTACAAGGTATTAGGTTTACCAGTTTTTCGGTCATGAATAAACGCATTTTGTTTAGTAGAACCGTCCGGATTAAAAATATCGGCCTGTTTTAAGCCCATAACGTCACTCACCCGCAGTAGAGTGGCTTTGCCAACTTGAAAGATAGTGTAGTTACGGCGACCCGCCCGAAAACTATCTAATAAGGTGTTTTGGACCATTTTTAAGACGTTAGAGTCTTTGATTGGCAGTACGATTTGTTGCACCATAGTTAATTTACCACCTTTCAAAGGTCACTTTATTGTTAGTTAAATGAGCTAGTATCTGTATCTTTTTATACAAGGCATCTTTAGAAAAATTAACGTAGACATGATATTTACTTGAGTCTATAGCTTTAGTTAATTTAGTACCTTTCCCTGACACGCGCTCTAGGGTTCCTATTATTTGTACAGTATTGGGTTCAGTAGAATTTATTAAATCCGTTAATTTAGATATCTCTGATGACAGAACAAGTGTAGATACTAACTTAGTAAAGACGTCTCTGTAAGAGCTTCCTGTATAATGCTGTCCGCCAAATAAAATCGAGATAGTATCGCTGTTTGGAGTAGGGTCCAACCTATCAAATTCGGTATCATCACTAGCAAATAAGTCAATATTTGCGATATCTATCAATACCCTTTCCACTTTCGATAACAATGATAAGGCAGAAAATTGGCTTAATTTATCAATATAGCTCTGATTACCTTGGGTATTATTATCTAGTTTGATTTCTGCTCGTTTCATTTTTTCAATTATTTTTCGTTCTAGCAGATCTAATTGTGCTTTTGATAAATGACCATCTTCACGTCCAAAAAATATTAACTTGTTCCACCACGGCTTATTAATATAGTGTTGCTGAAGCCTATTAAAAATAGCATTTGATGCTTGACCGATATATCGTTTATCATCACCTAACAATATATAGATACCAGGTTTTTTAGACTCATCAATCAACTGAATGCTAGCTAAATCATCTTTATTCGCAATGACCACAAATGATGGTTCGTCATAGAATATTGAAATGTTATCATTACCTGACTCTCGATTGATAAATATGTGATTGGGCATGTGATCATCGACCTCGTTTTTTAAGTACTATTATACCACCTAACAAAAAAACAACCCCTGTTATCTACTGGTTAGATAACAGGGGTTGTTTTAATAGTCTTTTTGAGGAGTCATTATGTAATTATAGACCCTAAACAAACATCTTTTGTAAAAATCGTTTTTTCTTTTCTTTCAATAAATCTAACTTACGTTGATGAAGAGCGATAGTGTCATCTAATTGTTTGAAGAATGAACCTATTTTTTGTTGTTCTTCAAAATCTTTTGGAAAAGATAATAATGTTTTTTGTAAATCGCCTTTACTAATTGATGATACTTTTGACCCCTGCATCAGTTTTAAAAGTTGCCTATGATAGATATTCGAATTGATATAATACCCTAGAAAAAATTCTGCCTTTCTGTCTTTTGATCTTGCAACTATCGTATGTAATCCTGACACAAGGTGTTCTTCAGTTAAACCATTGACTTCCACAGCCTTTCCAACAGTTTCATCTTCAGCTGCATCAGCAAAAATTAAATCGCCGTTCTCGAGTAAACTAGATTTATATTTTTCTAATTTACCATCTGTGATATATGGAATTTTATCATTTTTAACATTTAGAATGGATGGATATTTAATCAATATATCTCCATAGTGAACACTTTTAATATCGCCTTTCTCATAATTCAACAATGCTCTAGATAATGAATTTGTAGACACAGGAAATTTAAAGCACTCATCAAACTTACGCTCTTCCCAATCGTCAGCAAACCCGGCAAATCGCAATTCAGGAACTTTTGCACCATTTTAGGGAACATTTTTTGTAAGTATCCTTTTTTCTGTTCCTTGAGTAAATCCAACTTACATTGATAACGAGAGAAAGCGTCAAGCGTCCATTCCCATCAAGTTATTCTTGAATAAGTTTAAATTCAAAACTATATTTTGCCATAAAAATAGCGACCTCCAGGCAGTTAGATATTTGTCTAACTTTTGGGGGTCACTGCATTTTTTAGTACACTCTTTTTTTATTTATATAGTACTTATTAAATCCATATAGTTTAATGTAATGTACTAATTTTTTTATCAATTAACAAAATACTAAATAAAATTTCTAAAGCAACTAATACGATATCAAATACTAAACGCGCTAAATTCATTGAATTGGTTGAACTTATGTGTAAAAGATTTGAAACGTTATCAACACCAATTGTTAATAACCAGAAAAATAGTAAACAGGCTAAAACTTGCACAATTTTTTGATATTTTTTATTAACTATTTGCCGTACGACTTCGACTAGAATTAAAACAAAAGTCACACTAACAAATGAT
>NZ_JAFBDN010000034.1 GCF_016908275.1 Periweissella beninensis
TTACAAAAAAACAACTAATCCAAATTATGAATTAGTTGCTTAATAAATTAATTTAATTATTTAGTCTATCAGTACCATTTGACAAAGAGCCTAAATATTTACTTTTTATTAACGACTTAAAATAGCTAGTTAATATATCCAAGCCTACCATTTTTTATACACAAGGTGCCTAATGCCACTACGCATGTTGCTTTAATTATTTAAAACCCTACTATATAACCATATTGCTAAGTTTATTTACTTTTCCACAATTATTTAAAATGGTGTTTTTACCCAAGCTACTAGGTTTCCTGTGTATTATCCAGTAATTTATTAACAGGTTATCCACAGTTGTGGATAACCTACTGACTTTTATTCTTTTTGCTATTATTCGGTTTCTATTTCTTAAATTTAACTTTGTGGTTCGTCAACATATGCTAATGAACTAAATTTATTATACGACTTAATGAATAATAATTTTGCCGTACCCCGGGCCCCTGACCGATTTTTTTCAATTATCACTTCAATTGGCCCCGCGTCATTTTCTAAAGTATCACGTGGATCAGTCTGTGAATCATCACTATCATTATCATCACGATCATAGTAATCATCACGATACAAAAATGCCACAATGTCCGCGTCTTGTTCAATTGAACCTGACTCTCGAATATCTGATAACACTGGTCGTTTATCTTGCCGTTGTTCAACACTCCGCGATAATTGTGATAAAGCAATTACGGGCGCATTTAATTCTTTTGATAGTTTTTTTAAAGCCCGTGAAATATCCGAAACTTCTTGTTGCCGATTTTCATGATTATTTGACTCAATTAATTGTAAATAATCAATAACCACCAAGCCAATTTGGCCTTGTTCTTTTTCCAGTCTTCGTAATTTAGCTCGAATATCTGAGATTTTAATGCCCGGTGTATCATCAATAAATAGCTTTGTTTGAGCCAATGTTTGCATTGCAACCATTAGATTTTGCCACTCATCCGTCTCCAAATTACCTGTCCGCATATGATTTGAGTTTATGCTTCCTTGTGAGGCTAATAGCCGTTGAACTAAGCCACTAGCACTCATCTCCAACTCAAACATTGCAACCACTGCCCCAGACTTCACAGCAACATTTTGTGCAATATTTAAAACAAATGCTGTTTTACCCATCGCAGGTCGCGCCGCAATAATAATTAATTCACCAGGATGAAAGCCTGTCGTCAACTTATCTAATTCAGCATATCCAGATGGTAACCCTGTCACAATTTCATTATTTTGTGAATTAGCTTCAATTTCTCTAAATGCTTCATTCAAAACGTCTTGAATATTTAGGAAATCACTAGTTATTTTATTTTCTGCAATTTTTTCAAGCTTAGTGGTTATATTCGCTAATAAATCATCACTATTTTGTTCTTCTGTAAAGGCATCTGTAATACCTGTTGTCATTACATCAATTGCACCTCTAAGAACAGCCTTTTCTTTAACAATTTGAGCATAATAGCCAATGTTAGCTGCAGTTGGTACCGAACCTGCTAGCTCAGCTAAGTAAGCAACACCGCCAATGTTTTCTAGGTTACCTTCACTGGCAAGGCGGTCTTGTAATGTAACCGGATCAATTGGTCGCCCATCATTATCTAAATCTAACATAGTTTTAAAGATTAACCGATGTGCTTGCCGATAAAAATCAGTTGGTTGTAAATATTGTGCTGCTTCTGCCAAAGCATCTTGCTGTGTTACACTCAAAAAAATGGCACCCAGAACTGATTGTTCTGCCTCAACATTTTGTGGTGGTAAGCGCATTTCGTCATTATCCATGTCAAAACCTCCTTTAATCTGAATTAAAAGAACGCAACTGATTACTGATCAGCCACGCTCTAATTTAAGTTAATTACGCTTATTCACTAACATGCACACGAATAGTTGCTTCTACTTCATGGTGTAATTTAACTGGCACATTCGTATAACCAAGTGAACGAATTGGTTGTTTCATTTCCATTTTCCGTTTATCAATTTTCAATTTAAATTGTTTCTGTAAAGCCTCAGCTACTTGTTTTGATGAAATCGCGCCAAATAAACGGCCATCTGCACCAGCCTTTGCATTAATCTCTACAATCGTCTTTTCAGCTTCCAATTTAGCTTTTAATTCTTTGGCAGTATCAAGTTCAGCTTGTGCCTCACGTTGTTTAGCCTTCGCTTGCCCTCGAACCACACTCATTGCTGAATTATTAGCAATTGATGCTTGCTTATTTTTAATCAAAAAATTCGCATAACCATCTGGAATTTCTTTAATATCGCCCTTTTTGCCGCGACCTTTAACATCTTCTAAAAAAATGACTTTCATGCTTGCATACCTCTATATTTCTTCATCTTTTAATAACTCGATTAACTGCTTTCGTACTTCACTAACGGTCCTATTTTCAATCTGCGTTGCGGCATTTGATAAATGACCACCACCGCCCATTTTTTCCATCACAACTTGCACGTTAATTTGTCCTGTCGAGCGTGCGGAAATACCAACCTTACCATCAGAACGTAACGTAATGGTAAAGGACTGTTCAACTCCAATCATCTGTAATAATGAATCAGCAGCTTGCGCAGCCACTACATTATCATAAACAACATCATCTTCACCGATGGCAATGGCTGCATTATCAATGATTTCAACTGATTCAATTAAATGATTTCTTGCCATATAGCTATTGACATTTTCTTTCATAAACTGCTGAATTAATGCTGCATCTGCACCAGCCGAACGCAAATAACTAGCCGCATCAAATGTTCTCGTTCCTGTTCGTAAGGTAAATGATTTGGTATCAATCTGGATCCCGGCTAATAACGCAGTTGCTTCAATCCGATTAATCGGATCTTGTTCCTTATTCTGATACTCAAATAACTCAGTCACTAATTCTGCTGTTGATGAAGCATAGGGTTCAATATATACCAACATTGGATTTTGGGGAAATTCTTCCCCCCGACGGTGATGATCAATAATAACCGTACGTCCACTTAGTTTATGATACAACTGTGGTTCCATTGAAATAGTTGGTTTTGAATGATCAACCATAATCAACAAACTATCCTCTGAAGAATTAACTAATGACTCCTCATACGAAATAAATGCTTGATTATCAACTTCAGTTTTTTCAACTTGTTCTAACAACATTTGTAAATCACTGTGCACATTGGTCCGGTCAAGAATAATTGAAGCTGGCTTATTGTTCATTTGTACAATTCTACGTAAACCCAACGCAGCACCTACTGAGTCCATATCAGGATTACTATGACCCATAATGAAAACTTGATCTGCTTGCATAATTAACTCGCTTAAAGCTTGTGAAATCATTCTTGCCCGTACACGCGTGCGCTTCTCCATCGGGTTACTTTTTCCACCATAAAAGCGGGCATCAGCATTACTTGCTTTGACGACCACTTGATCGCCCCCTCGCCCTAGTGCTAGGTCTAAATTAGCTTGTGCTTGTTGCGCAAGTTTAGCCAAGTTATCCCCATTATAGGCAATTCCAACACTTAAGGTGACTGGTAAGTTTTGCTTTGATGTTGTCTCCCGAATTTTATCTAACACTGAAAATTTATCATTTTCAGCACTCAATAACCCTGCAGCATGGCCTAAAATAAAATAATGCGTTGCATTCAGCCGACGCATATACATTGCATGTGCTTCCGTCCATTGCGTTAACTCCTTGGTCACATATGATCGTAATGCTGATGTTTCGGAATCATTTAGTCGTTCAGCAATTTCTTCATAATTATCAAGTGACACCATGCCAAATACTAATTTTTCATCATAATAACGTTGTTCAATTTCCGCATATTGTGTAACATCCATCATATAAACAACGCGTAAATTTGATTGGACATATAACGAAAATCGCTTACCATTCCACGTAATTTCAACATTATTGGTTGACTCACGCTGTGCTTCAATTAGCTCTGCTAAATCAGGATTAGTTATTTCTAGCTGTTTACCAATAATATATTGATCAGCAAAGAACTGTTGCATATATGGATTAATCCAACTGACATCCCCTTTGTCATTAAATAAAATAATCCCTAATGGCATTTGAATTAATGCTTCTTGTTCACCACGCTCGATTCTAAACGATAAATCCGAAATATACTGTGTTGAATCTGCACTGATTTGTTTCAAAATTTGGATAATGGATATTAAAACACTAATTTCAATTATTAAAAAAACCCATCCAAATATTATTTGTGCAAAAAAAGCCGCGACTAAACCAATCACCGCTAAACAAGCAATGAACCCAAATAAAATTCGTATTCTACTATTTTGTAAAAATTCTGGTAATTTATTGACATTAAAGAATCGTCTCACGATTCATACCCCATCAATCTTTAGATATTCTTAACGTCCATTTTACCATATTTTAAAAATTTAGTTCTGCTAGCTACGTAATAATTTTAAATATTTCGTTATTTGCACTCCAAAACTGCAACAAAAAACAGTACTTTGCTCAATATAAGCAAAGTACTGTTCTAAAAGACATTAATTAGTCTTCAGCAACGAATGGTAGTAAGCCCATGATACGAGCACGCTTAATAGCGGTTGTAAGCTTACGTTGGTTCTTAGCTGAAGTACCAGTAACACGGCGTGGCAAGATCTTACCCCGTTCAGAGATAAAACGTTCCAACAATTCTGTGTCCTTGTAATCAACATATTCAATGTGGTTAGCAGCAATGAAGTCTACCTTACGGCGACGACGGTTACCGCCACGACGTTGTTGAGCCATGACAAAATTCCTCCTATTTTAGAATGGTAAATCATCATCTGAAATATCAATTTCTTGACTATTTGCAGCAAATGGATCCGTACTTTGATTTTGTGTGTTGCCACCAAAATTATTCCCACCATACGAATTACCATTATTTGATGATGTGTTAGCATTATTATAATTACCATTGTTGCTAAAATCATTATTATTATCACTACTGCGATTAGTATCGTTACGTGATTCTAACAATGAGAAGTTTTCAACAACAACTTCAGTAACATAAACGCGATTTCCTTGCTGATTTTCGTAATTACGAGTCTGCAAGCGACCTTCAATGCCAATCAAAGAACCTTTGTGGGTAAAGTTAGCTAAGTTTTCAGCTGCTTTCCGCCAAATAACAGCGTTAATAAAATCAGCTTCACGCTCACCTTGTTGATTAGTAAATTGGCGATTTACTGCAATAGTAAATGAACCAACCGCAGTACCACCTTGCGTATAACGCAATTCGATATCACGAGTTAGCCGACCAATTAAGACAACGCGATTAATCATAACCTAATAATGCTCCTTTCACGTATAACATTAACGCAATTGATATCAATGAGTATTAAGCTTCACGCTTAACAATCATGTGACGCAAGATGTCTTGGCTGATTTTAGCCAAACGGTCAAATTCGTTGATAGCCGCGTCATCGTTTGCTGAAAAGTTAACTACGTGGTAAGTACCTTCACGGTAGTTAGCAATTTCGTAAGCAAAACGACGAGTTGACCAGTCCTTTGAATCAGCAACCGCTGCACCGTTATCAGTCAAGATTTTATCGAAGCGTTCTACCAATGCAGTCTTTGCTTCGCTATCCAAATCAGGACGAATGATGTAAGTTAATTCGTAAGTCATTTGAACTGTTCTCCTCCTTGTGGTCTATGACTACTTATCTGTTAAGTAGTAAGGAAGTGCTCTTTTGTTAAAGAACACTAACAATTAAGTATAGTACCATTTTTTCAACAAATGTTCAAGCGATATGCCGCATTTGTTATATAAATACTATACGCAGTATTTTTATCAAAACACAATTAATAACTACAACAAACTATATGTAATTGTACTTTGCCCATCACCGGCCTTTTTTATCAATAATTGTTGACCTATTTGTTCCTGCATTGAAGTTACATGTGAAATGACACCAATCATGCGCCCACTTTGTTCTAAATCAGCAAGTGTTGCCATTGCTTTAGCTAATGTTTCTTGATCCAATGCACCAAATCCTTCATCAATGAATAACGCATCAATAGCAACGCCCCCTGCCTTATTTTGAATTACAGCAGCTAACGCCAACGCAATGGCTAAAGCTGCTAGAAAACTTTCACCACCCGATAATGTTTCAACTGATCGGTATTCATTAACATCGTTATCATACACTTCAATTTCTAAACCAGTTTGATTACTACGACTTGCTTTTTCTTGTTTTAATCTAAATTGATATCGGCCATTTGTTAGTTGCCCTAAGTAGTTGTAATTTGCATATTCTAAAACTTCTAATAAATAACTTTGTAAAATGTAACGTTCTAGTGGTAAATTTTCTAAATTATTGCCATTAATGACCCCAGCTAATTGGCTTATATCCGCCAATTCTTGCATTTTTTGTCCCTGTTTTGCTAAAATTTGCGTAATTTGTTGATCAATTTTATTCAACACGTTTAACTGTGTTGTCTGTTCAAATAGTCGCTGTTGGCATGTTTCATGTGAAACTTTTGCCTCTTCCCGATTTCGCATTAATTCTGTTAAATCCGGCAATGTTTGCTGATCAATTTTTTGTGTTAATTCCTGAATATTTCGCTCAGTTTCTTCAAGCCGCGTTTCATATTGCTTAATTTTAGCTACCAATTCACTAATTGGATTTGCCTTCATCGTATCATTCATTAACTTACTGATTTCGCTAGTGGTTAATTTACCTGGTGCACTTAACAAAATTTCATTTTCCCATACAGCTTGCTTAGTAACCAATGTCTGTTGTGCATGCTCCAAGTTATCTTGTAACGTTTTGACCCTACTTAAACTTGTTGCTTCACTTAATTTTAGCTCTTGTAATTTGGCTTGTTGCTCTCTTAAAGCTTTTTGTTGCTGGTTGATTTGATTTTCTAGCGTAGTAATTTCATTTTGAACACTTGTCTTATCCAATGTCCGCAATTCTGGTTGTTGCTTGTCTAGACTAGTTAAAACTTGGTTGGTTTGTTTGCTATTTTGTTCAATTAATGTATTAGTAGCACGATTTGCAGCAATTTTTTGTTTTAATTCATCAATTACTTGTGTACTCTTTTGTTGCTTTTCATTTAGTTTCTCAATCTGTTCAGTAGCATTCCTCAAATTATCATTGACTAGTTTAAAACTTGCTTTACCACTTGTTGCATCAAATTTTTCAGACCAGTTAACATTTTCAAAATTGCCAGTTAATTTTTGCAATAAACACTGCCAACCATGCTCAAGTTGACTATTTTGCGTGGTTAGTTCTTCAGTAGTGGTGGTTAGTTTCTCAGCATTAACACGTTTTTCCTGCTCAACTTGTGCTAATTCTGCCTTTTTTTGTGGTAGTTGTTGTTCAGTTTTTTCTAACTGTTCAATTGCTACTTTAATTTGTTGATCGGTTACTAATGCACCTGTGGCGCTGTTAGGATGTTCCAATGCACCACAAACTACACATGGCATGTCATCTGTTAGTTCATTTTGCAATTGTTTAATCATTAGTGTTCTACGTGTTTTTCTTTGTAAAGCTATTTGGCGCTCCAATTTTTCGATTGTCTTAATTAATTCACTTGCCTGTTCACGTAATGTGTCGCTTTTAATTTCTAATTGGTGCTTTTCATCTTTTAAAGTTACTATTGCAGTCGCTTGACTCACTAAATCGTTAAAGTTTCGTAGTGCTTCATAATAAAAGTCTTTAGTTGCTAACTGAGCACTTAGTTCTTGTTTTTCAACAATCATTGCTTGCTGTTGCTCTGCTTGCGTTGTTAACTCCTGTTTCAAGATACCTTGCTGCTCCATTAAGACAGCTAATTGCTTCTGATTCTCACTCGTTACGCTTAATAACTGATTGCGTTGTTTAAGTGCTGGTAAGGTGGCCGTTAATAATGTCTGTTGCATGGCTTGCATTTTAGCAATATTAATATCATTTGCCTGTAATTTGTTAAGCTTAATTTCCTCTTTTTTTATTTCACTACTTATCTGCGTATAAACTTGGGTCTCTTTATCCAATGCCGTTGTCCCTGTAGCGCTTTGTTGTGCTAACTCAGCGAGCTGTTGATACAAATTCAGGTTATTTTGGGCCCACTGATATTTAAGTAATTGTTGTTTAGCCTTATTTATGGTTCCTGCTGCTGCGGTTAGCTCTGCTTGCTTTTCTTCTTGGTTTATTAACTGATCATAGACATTTTTTAATTGCAAACCTTGCTCATATGCTCTGGAAACACTTACTAAGTGATTGGCCGTATTATCAGTATGTTCTTTAGCTGCCGCAACAGTTTTTTCTTGTGCTCGTATTGCCTGGGTTAAAACATTTTTTTGTTCTGTTAAATCACGGGCCTCTTTAAATTGTTCAGCTTGTTCAACACGCCACTCGATACTGCTAAATAAGGTTTTTAACTCCATTGACAATGTTTCTGCATCTTTATTTAAACTTTTTTGCCGTTCTTTTAATTTATCCATGAACGCCCGAAAATAGCCCGTCCCAAATAGTTGCCGTAAGATTTCCTCTTTTTTATCACTTTTAGCTGCTAAAAATTTTTGAAATTGAGCTTGTGGTAATAAAATTATTTGCCGAAATTGCTCAGCTGTTAAGCCCAAAAGCTCACTTAAGAATAGATTTACTTCCGTTTTTTTAGTAAAGCCCATCCCAATTTCCTGCTTATTCACACTATCATATTCAGCAATGCTAGCTTGCGCTTTTTCGATTTTAGTACCACTAGTTCGCTTTTTAGCACGCTCTTGTTGCGGTGACCGAATTACTAGATACCTTTTACCTTGATGTTCAAACTGAAACCTAACTTCAGTAAAGTCTGTGGCTGATGCAAAATCAGAGCGCATTTCTTCTGGTTGACGACTACCACTTCCTACATCAAATAGCGCATATGTCATTGCATCAAAAATGGTCGTTTTCCCAGCCCCTGTTGGCCCACTAATTAGAAATAGTGGGACATTCGTAAATTTAGAAAAATCAATACTAGCGTGTTGGTACGGGCCAAAATAATCCATTTCTAATTTTAAAGGTCGCATGTTATTTCTCCTGTTCCCGCTTTAATTCGACTAATATATCTTCAATAATCTGTTGTTGGTGTTCATTAATTGTTTGTTTAGTAACATCTTGATAAAATTGGCCAATTAGTGCCGTCTCACTTAATTGCGTCCGCTTAACCATTTTTGTCATTGCTTCAGTTGTTGATTTAGCCGGCATATATTCAATCTCAACAATATCACCATATATTTGTTCTAAATTTTGACGAACATTTTTGACCTGTGGCCGATCAAGTATTTTTATACTAAAAAAGGCTTGGCCTTTATGTGGATATTGCTTATAAAAGGTGGCTGTTATCAAATCTGTATAAGTTGCTTTAATAACTATCAGATCTTTTAATGGTTTAATTTCTGCAAATTCATATTTAATCGCCCCACTTTTTGGTACATCAACAATATAGACCCCTTTCTTATTCTTAGCTTCTTTTGTATTAAATTTAACCGGCGAACCACTATACCGCATTTTCTGATTAGGCGAAGCTTGCCATAGGTGCAAATGTCCCAATGCAACGTAGTCAAAGGCTGTTAGTAAGTTACTATCAATACTCTTTAACCCCCCTACAATTGAAGTTGTTTCTGATGTTAATTCATAGTCTTGATTATCCTGTCCCTGGACATTAAAGTGTGTCACTAATATGTGGCGTTTCTCCGGCTTAAATTGCTTTATCATATCCGCAATCACTCGCTGCATTGCTTGATTGATTGTTCTTAAGTTACCACTTTCAATTGATTCATGATAATAAATACGTGCGTCTTGGGGATCAAAAAATGGTAAGAGAAACACTTGGCATTCGTCATTTTCAATTGGGGTAAAAGCTTCGGCGAGCTGCGTATTTAGATATAATTCATTTTTACCAAACCACGAACGTGCAAAATTTAAGCGATTAGCGCCATCATGATTACCAGCAATTGCATATATTGGTAGCCCAAGCTCAATATTTAACTCTTTTAACATTTGATCAAATGCACCGATTGCTCTTGTTGCTGGAATTGCACGATCATATAAATCACCGGCCACGATTATGCCATCAACTTTAGCCTTTTTCGCAATTGCTTTAATTTGCCTAAAAGCATCTTTTTGAACTTCTAATAAATCATACTGATTAAGCTGTTTACCAATATGCCAATCAGCTGTATGTAAAAATCTCATCTTAGCACCTCAATTTATATCATAGTTGTCACTTACTGCTAAAACCGTTATCAACAACGGTTAATAGTAGTTCACTAGCATCGCACCCAAAATAGGACTGTGGTTTGTCCAGTTGAACAAATCACACAATCCTATTTGACGGTCGTTTATTTTAAAATTCCTTGTAAAATTATTTTATATAAACTCTGTAACGCACTCTTAAATTCTAATTTATGCTCTTTTAAATAATTCACTTGGAGCAATTGCCGGCTCGTTTGTTGAATTATCAATAAAACCAATTGTTGTTCGGTTGTACTTAACTTTCTGACCTCTGGATTATTAACTAAAATGGCGTATAAATTTGCACCGATTTCATCTAGTTTTAATTCAATTCGCGCCCATTGTTTAGGGTACCGTCTCGCAATTTCATCCCCATGTTGTAAAAATTTATCAACATCATAAGTATGCGGAAAATTATTAATATACTGATTTAATATTTCATTATTAGGAATTTTTTTTTGCGCTAAAATAGCTACATCACTTGCCGCCACATTCATAAAAATGAAATCAATTGTTTGATCAAGCATCGTAGCTTTATTACTAAACAATTCATAAATTGTTCGCTTACTTACTTTTAAATGCTGGGCCAATTCTGCAGTTGTAAAGTTTGGCCCTTTATTTCCGATTAATTGTACAATTTTTAAATAAATTTGCTTTTCAGTATATTTCACAACCGGCCTCCAGGTTTTAAAGTTTTCTTTAAGTATACCTGTTTCGCTTAACCTATTCAGCATTGTCAGTAAATTTATCCTGCAATGGATACGTTAAACACATTGCACTTGGGATAATAATTGGTAAAATTACTGCTAAAATTACTGCTAAAATTACTAAACCAATCATCACAGCAATGGCGACCTGAATTAGGGTTAACACACCTGACGGAATTAATGCCGCAAAAGTACCACCTAAAATAATAGCAGCTGATAACACGGTTCTGGTGCAAAATTTTTCAGGTAAACTTATTTTGAGTATAATTAGCCTAAAAAGCGAGGTAGCGATGATGGAAAATTATTTTAAAGGGCGACATTTCCAAAAAGATATTATTTTGGTAGCCGTTGGCTAC
>NZ_JAFBDN010000035.1 GCF_016908275.1 Periweissella beninensis
AATTACAAAAAAACAACTAATCCAAATTATGAATTAGTTGCTTAATAAATTAATTTAATTATTTAGTCTATCAGTACCATTTGACAAAGAGCCTAGAAAGGAATATCTCCGTAGCCCATTTTAGCTACAATAAGGTTACAGCCTTATTTTTAGCTAATTTTGTATTTAATAGTCTTCTTCAGAATAACCATATGTTTGTAATGCTTGCGGTTTATCACGCCACCGGTCCTCTACTTTAACCCATGTTGTTAGATTAACTCGGTCACCAAGCAAGCGTTCGATATCTTTGCGAGCTCGAATACCAATTTCTTTAATAACACTTCCTTGTTTACCGATGATAATCTTCTTTTGACCAGGACGATCAACAATAATCGTTGCACTAATTTGCACTTTTTGTTCACTTTCCCGCTCAATTTTTTCAATAACTACCGCGACTGAATGTGGAACTTCTTGACCAGTTAATTGCAGGATTTTTTCCCGAATTAGTTCACTAATCACAAAACGTTCAGGGTGATCGGTTATTTGATCTGCTGGGAAGTATTGTGGTCCAACTTCTAACCGTTGAGCTACTGAGTTAACTAATTCAGCAACATTTACACCACTTTTAGCGGAAATAGGAAAGACTTCTGACCAGTCTAGCGCATTTTGGTAACTATCCATAATTGGTAATAGATCATTCGGATGCACTAAATCAATTTTATTAATAACCAAATAAATCGGGGTACTAGTAATTTCCTTTAATCTTTCAATAATGAAATTATCCCCACCGCCACGTTCTTCATTAGCATTAACAACAAACCAAATCGCATCTGCTTCATGTAACGCTGAAAGGGCTGATTTAACCATAAAATCACCTAAACTATTATGTGGTTTATGAATTCCTGGCGTATCAATAAAAACAATTTGTTCATTTTCAGTAGTATAAATACCTTGAATTTTGTTCCGAGTTGTTTGGGCTTTATTTGACATAATCGCAATTTTTTCACCCATAATATGATTAAGTAATGTTGATTTACCAACATTTGGTCGACCAACAATTGCCACAAAGCCTGATTTGAAGTTTTTTTCTGTCATTTTTTCCTCTTTCTTACGATCCCCGTTGAACACGGACAACTATAAATGTAACTCAATGAAATAATAAATATATGGTGCAAAGATTAATAAACCAATCACGACCGCAAAAGCTGCCGCAATTAAAGTACTAGCTGCCGCTACGTCTTTGGCTGTCTTAGCTAATTCATGATACTGGTTTCCCATTACTAAATCAACTATTGCTTCCACAATTGTGTTTAAAAATTCCGCTGTGATAACAGAAGTAATCGCCACACAAATCCATAACCAGTCGGAACGACCAATTTTAAAATAAAAGCCAATTGCAATCACCAAGATGCTTGCAATAATATGAAAACGCATATTTCGCTCATCTTTGACAACTAACCATAGCCCATTTAGAGCATGCCCCAACGATTGCAAAAAATTATTATTTTTAGTAACCTGTGGCACTCTATGTGCGTTTTTTTTACCTTTCCAACCCGAATGCATCTAAAATCTCCCGTTGCAATGTAAACATTTCTTGTTCTTCACTAGCCTCCATATGGTCATAGCCATTTAAATGTAAAAAACCGTGAACTGCCAAGAAACCTAGCTCTCGTTCAAAAGTATGACCTAAATACGTTGCTTGCTCCGCCACTTTTTCAATTGAAATTAAGATATCACCGATATTACGGCCTAAGTCAGCTTGCATTTGGGCATCAAAGACCAAGGCTAGTTCTTCATCATCTTCTTCTTCGATTGCAAAACTAATAACGTCGGTTGGCTTGTTGACCCCTCGATATTCAAAATTATATTTTTGAATTTCAGCATTATCCATAAAAGTAACTGACATCTCAGTCTCAGCTGGTAATTTAAGGTATGTTCCGGCAAAATCTAAAATATCCTTAACCAGCTTTCGATGTGTTTCACTAAGCTGATTGGTATTATCAATTAGTGCTATATCCATTAATGATTCTCCTTTTGTTGATCAAATCGATCATATGCATTAATAATCAAACCAACCACGGGATGACGAACCACGTCAGTCGCATCAAAATTAATAAATTCAATATGCTTGACATTGGTTAAAATTAATTGGGCTTGTCGCAAACCTGACTTAGCACCATTGGGTAAATCAATTTGGGAAATATCCCCATTAACGACCATTTTAGCACCAAAACCTAACCGGGTTAAAAACATTTTCATTTGCGCCGTAGTTGTGTTTTGTGCTTCATCCAAAATAATAAAGGCATTGTCTAACGTTCGCCCGCGCATATAGGCTAGTGGTGCAATCTCAATAGTGCCCCGATCCATTAATCGCTCAGTATGTTCTTTACCTAAAATAGCGTATAAAGCATCATAGATTGGCCGTAAATAAGGATCAACTTTTTCCTTTAGATCACCAGGTAAAAAGCCTAACGATTCACCGGCCTCAACGGCTGGTCGGGTAATAATAATACGTTCAACTTCCCCCTTCTTCAAGGAAGCAACGGCCATGACAACGGCTAAATAGGTCTTCCCGGTTCCAGCAGGTCCAATTCCAAAGGTAATATCATGATTACGAATGGCATGAATGTATTGCCTTTGGCCATAATTTTTAACGCGCACAGGACGTCCTTTATCATCTCGTAGCAATGTTTCCGAATAGAGATCTTGAAAATATTCTAAGGTCCCACGCTCTGCCATCGTCATGGCACTAACGACATCAGTTGCGTTAAGTTTAACACCAGTTTTAATAAGATAACTCAATTGTTTTAGAATTGAAAAAACACTCGCAACAGCTTCTGTTGATCCACTAATTTTAATTTCATCACCAAATGCCCTTACAGTTACATCCATACCTTCTTCTAGTAATGTCAGGTAACTATCTTGGGCGCCTAATAATCCAGCTTGTTGTTCTGCATTTTCAATTTTGAAAATTTTTTCTTCCAAACGACTATGTTCTCCTTATAATAACGACAAATTTCTTTAATTATAGCATAATAACAACTTTTAAACCGGACGATCAAGTTGAATATCTTAATTTTTTAACTATTTTAAAATTTTACTATTTAAATATAAATCAACTAAAAAGTACTTTAAAATGCACTAAATATAGTAAAATGACGAGATATACTATTTTAGTAAGGAGCTTATACATGGTTTATTTTTGGTTAATACTGGCAATTTTTAGCGAATTAATCGCAACATCTTTATTGAAAATAAATGCAACACTACCAAAAACAACCCCGATAATACTTATCGGGATTGTGATCTTTTACACGCTGAGTTTTTTTGCATTGGGCAAAACGATGGCCACCTTACCAACAGGCGTGACATATGCAATTTGGTCGGGAATTGGTATCGTCATTTTAACCTTAATTGATATTATCATCTACCGTATTACCTTTAATTGGCAAAGTTATTGCGCAATTATCCTAATTGTAATCGGTGTTATTATGCTTAACTTAAATAAAAGTTAACTTTCCTTAGTCTGGTTTTTTACCGGACTCTTTTTTAGCTAGTTTTCCTGATTGTAATTATTATTATTTTTTGTATAAATATATTCATCTAATAAAATTTGTTGATGTAAGGCTTGCCACAAGGTAAAATCAATCTTTTCAGTAGCATACAAATTAGCTAAATAGTCTTTTTCAACCCGAAAGACTTTTAAAAAAAGCGTAAATAACTCTTGCTTTGGGACCTGAATTTGACTAATTAAAAGATGCCTTTGTTTATAATGACGATATACTAATGAGCGCGGTCACCTTAGTTACTTGATATTTTTGCATCACAAATTTTAAGCTAATCACAGGGACAATTAGACTAATAATAACTACTGACCCTGCTACAAAAATAATAGGAAGCCGCATTTTGATACTATTTGGAATCGATAAAGCTAACGCCAACGTAATTGTCCCGTTGGCACCGCTCAATGTCATTACTAATGCATCCAGCCACCGATTAGGGCTTTTTTATGCATCCAAATAAAATAGCGGGTCCAGCCTAGTCTGATTGCAAATTTCACAATATAAATCATGACTGCTAATAAGCTTAATTGGCCTAATAACTCCGGTTGCGTCTTGAATAATTGATAACTGATTTTAGGTAATAATAACCCTAATAAAATAAATACTAAACCGTTTAAAATATTTTCTACTAGTAGCCAAGTATTTTGACTAACAATTTGCCGTTCACTGGCTGAAAATTGTAATCGTTTAGGCTCAATGCTTTGAATTAATCCTGTCGCTACAACTGCTAAAATGCCCGAAAAACCTAATTCATCAGCCCAATAATAAATTAAAAAAGGGGTTAATAATTCTAAAATCAGTATAACAGTTACGTTGTTATCACCCAATTGTGTCAGTTTTTGCCGTAATTTTGCAATCATCATTCCCAACAAAGCTCCAAATAATAGCCCACCGATAAACTCTTTTGCAAAATCAAACAGCGCTTGTTGCATTGAAAAATATCCTGAAACATACGTTGTTAGTGCTAATTCAAAAAGCACGATACCTGATGCGTCATTAAATAATGATTCATTTTTTAAAATTATCTGCGGAATTTTAAACCGTGCTGTATCGCCACTAACAGAACTAACGGCGGCTGCATCTGTTGGTGTCACAATGGCTATTAGTGCAAATGCCAGACTTAGTGGTAAGAGGCCATACACGGCGTGCACTAACGTTAAAACTGTTAAAGCAACTAAAATAATTGCTAATGACAAAATGTTGATAGCTCAACGTCCTATCCAATAACGTGATGCACCCTTAGCTTCAATATACATTAATGGTGCAATAATCAAAAATGTGAATAAATCAGGATTAAAGGTTAAGTTCAAATACAAGGGAAATCCGCTAAACAGCATTCCTAGTCCAATTAAAATAAATGGTAATGGTACTTTGGACCGCCGGCCTAATAAATGCGCTAAAACAATTACTATTCCTAATGACAAAATCTTAGTAATATTTAGCATACACATATTCCTTTCAATTTAGTATCACCTAATTATTTCTAATTGCAGTCTTTCATTAAAATTATATTGTATTCTACAACTGATAACCATCATTTGTTCGCTATCCTCCGTTAGTACTTATTACTTACATACTAGTTGATCAACAAAAAATAAGTATAATATGCTACTTTAGCCTATTAAATCAACTTAATTAGTAATATTTTATGCATGTAATTTTTATCATCTTTTAATCCTAACTTCCACTAACTATTGCTATAATTAAAGATTATTAAGTATTTTAGGAGGGACTAATCATTTTTAATAAACTTTTCACACCTTGGCAATCACTATATTTAGAAGATCAATCAATGTTTATGGTAAATTTATTTAAAAAAATCAAACAACGTCGTCGTGAAATTTTTTCATTGTGGGCAGTTTTTGCTTTTTTCATTATTTTAAACAGTTCCATTGCTTTTAATGATGTTAATAAAGAAACTGTGACCATTTATCAAACAACCCAGGTCAAAATATTAGCCACCTATCGTAATGGGCTCATTCAGAGTAACGGTCGCGCACCAATGATTTATCATTTAGCTTTACCCACTGGTCAAAAAATTCGAATTCATTTTTCAAAAATGCCCACAAAAAAGCAAATTCGACATGGTAAGCTAACTACACAATTAGCTGACAAAACTAATTTCACTAACCATCAAAAACTGACGTTATATAATGTTAAATTAATTCAAGGTAACATAATTAGTCAAAATATCTATGTAACGAGTTTAAAAAATGCCCAGGCACAAAAGAGACTATTGCTTAATACAAAAAGCTTTACATTAGTAAAAATAATTAGTGAAATGTTGCAATATTTACTTATTGATTTACTAGTAGTACTTTTATTGTCAGTCATTTTTTTTAAAGAAAATCAACCGGAAGAGACCAACCAAATCATTGCTAATACCCAAGCTGCATATGTTCAAATGCCCAAATAGTCCGAATAATTTTATTTAAGTTTGTCGAATGCCCCTTACTATTTATAATACTTGCGAGTATAATTTAATACGATAATAAAGTTAGGATAATGGTATAGAAAGTAATATGACAAAAATAAAAATTGTTACAGATTCATCTGTACAACTTACCCCAGAAGAAATTAGTGAAAATAATATTAGTATCATTCCCCTTTCCGTTGAAATTAATGAAACTAATTATGTTGACGGCGTTGATATTACGCGTGAAGAGATTGTAACCTTTCTAAAAAAAGGCCAAATTCCCAAAACGTCGCAACCAGCGATCGGTAAAATGGTCGAAACTTTTAATCAATTAGGGGCTGATGGCAGCCATATTATTGCCATTATGATGAGTGATACCTTAAGTGGTACTTATCAAACAGCTGTTAATGCCCGTGACTTGGCCGATACCGATGTTACTGTCATAAATAGTAAAAGTACTGACCGTGGCCTTGCTTTTCAAGTTTTAGCTGCAGCAGCTGATGCTAAAAATGGTAAATCAGTTACTGAAATTGTTGCGCATTGTACTGATATTAAAGAACGCACTGAAATTTCAGTTTTAATTGATAATCTCGATGCCTTGGTTCAAGGTGGTCGTCTAAATCGTTTTGCTGGCGCGTTAACTAACCTCTTAAATATCAAAATTGTGGTTAAACTGCTTGAAGATGGATTACATATCGTTTATAAGGGCCGTAGCCGTAAATCATTATTAAAATATGCGCGTGAAATTCATGCTGCTCATACAACTAACAAAATTCAAAAACTTTCGTTATCTAACGTTGATACGGATGCAGCCTTTTTAGATAGTTTAGAAACAGAAATTCTTGATGAGCAATTACCAGAACCTATTTTACGACGCTTAACGAGTCCAATTATCATGGCACATACTGGTGTCAATGCCGTCGGTGTAATTACATTGAGTACGGAAAAAGTTGATGAAGCTGTTTAAAATTAATTGTTATTTAGTATTTTGCTACTACCAATTAAAAGCACTATCGAGCAATATCTCAACTGCATAAAAAATAAAACTTTTGGCAATAAAAAACGCCCCTGTTAAAAATTTAGCATGGGCGTTTTTTTGATTAATGACTGTTTTCATGTTGATCATCACATTTCAACACACTAAATTTAAAATTGCCAATTCCGCATTTAAAATCTAAAAAAGCCAAGAAGTGTATACTTGTTGGCTTTTAATTGTAGAAAATTTAAATATTATGCTTCTATTAATTGTTGACTAGCATCACTTAAATTATGTTCATCTAAGTATGCTGTCATTTGCGAAATTGTAATATAAGGTACCTTTAATTTTTCAGCTAATTGGAATAAATCATCACGAGTTGCCATGTGACCATCATTACCTAAAACTTCAATAATAATAGCAGCTGGTTCACTTTTAGCAAGATAAGCCAAATCAACAGCCGCTTCAGTATGGCCAATCCGTGTTCGAATTCCTTTGTCTTGGGCAATTAAGGGTTGAATATGACCAGGACGATTAAAGTCGCTAGCTTTAGCGTTGGGATTAGCAATATGTTTAATTGATGCTGCCCGATCAAATGCTGAAACACCGGTAGTTACTCCCGTTGCTTTATAGCCGCCATCAACGGTTATTGTAAATGGTGTTTGATGAGGATCAGTACTATTAGCAACCATATCTGTTAGTCCTAAATTATTAGCAATCTTGGCACTAACTGGAACACACATTAAGCCATTCGCTTCTTTGAGCATTTGATGAATAATTTCTGGTGTCGCCGTACTTGCTAGTGCTACCAAATCACCTTCATTTTCACGATCCTGATTATCGGAAAGAATGATAAAGCCACCCTTTTTTAAGTGTTCCACTGCTGTTTTTACGCTTGCAAATTTATTTTCTGACATTACTAATCTTAACCTTCCGCCTTCTCTTTTTACGTTCATTGTTCGTGAACAATTTAAATATTAACTTAAAATCAATACTAAATCAACCAAAAAACGAACTATTTTAAGTTTTTTTATTATATCGTACGTTTAAATTAGAAAGAATTAATTTTTTAGCGCTTTTTTATTCTTTTTGGTAAATCACCTGAATTATGTTTAAAGTAATTTAATATGTTTAATTTTACCAAATCTTGCTACACGATGCTGTTATAATGATTTCATGTGCTAGAATCAGTATTAACATGAAATAAATGCTTTTCTATTTGTCATTAAAAGGAGATGCCTATGCACGCTTTAGTCGTTAATAACACTAATAACAATCTGACATATCAATATGAAGATATCCCTCTCCCACCACTTAAAAAGGAAGAAGTTCTTGTTAAAATAGTTTACTCTAGCCTTAATCATAAAGACCTTTTAGCATTTAAACCAAATAGTGGAGTCGTAGCCCAATATCCGATGGTCCCTGGTATTGATTTAAGTGGTATCGTATTAGCAAGTAAACATGCTAATTTTAAAGTAGGTGATCAAGTTTTAGCAACTGGCTATCAATTGGGGGTTGCCCACTTTGGTGGCTTTGCAACGCAAGCCATTGTCCCGGGGGCTTGGTTACATAAAGTGCCAACTAATTTAACGTTAAAGACTAGCATGATCTTGGGTACAGCTGGTTTAACTGCAGCCTTAGCAATTAACAAGTTATTACAAGAAGGCATGCAACCTACTGCTTCCCTTTTAGTCACAGGTGCCACCGGTGGTGTGGGTTCAATTGTTTTAGCTATCCTCGCTCAACTAGGCTTTACTGATATTACCATTTTAATTCATCAAAGTATGCTAGATACTAAAGAATTTGCTAAATACAATAAGCTTAAAATGGAAGATATTGATACTAAAAAATTACTTGCTAAGCAACATTTTTCCTTTGTAATTGACTGTGTTGGTGGTGCAATAACCGGGGCTGTTCTTAAAATGATTAAATATGGAGGTGCCATGACTGTATGTGGTAATATCGTTGGTAATACCTTTAATAGTTCGATTTTGCCATTTATTTTACGGGGAGTTACCTTATTTGGTATCGACTCAGTTGCTATCACCAAAAAGCAACGCAACGAGCTTTGGCAGCTATTAGCAACCACGTGGGCATTTACGCCAACTTTTCCAGTTAAGGAACTTAAATTTAAAGATTTACAAACTTTTATTGATACACATGATACGAAATTAATTGGTCGTACTATTATAACCAATAGCTAATCCGCATCGTGATAATTATGGGCATTAAGTACATCCTAAGCAGAAACTTAAGCTAGCTAAAATCGTCTCACTAATCCGGTACTCCTTTGGCTACCATTTTTTATTTTTTTACCTTCATCTATTCAAGGCCCAAAATAAAAGGTATATAATCAAAGAAGCAATAAAAAGGAATTGGGAATTGACTAATGAAAAAAAATATCAAGGTTAGTGGTATATTATTCTTAGTAGCAGTTATCATAATATTACCTCAGCTAGCACAGCACGCACTAATTTTAGGGCCTGATGCCCTCTTTCACTTTAATAGATTTTTCGATACTGAACAACAAATTGCGCATGGCAATTTACAGTACTTTATAACTACCTATGGTTTTTCTCAATCAGGACGCATTGTGAATGCCCTCTATGGCCCCTACATTGCTTATTTTAATGGTTTTTTACTTTATATTTTAAAATCTTGGTTTTGGTATCAAATTATTTCTAGTATTTTCGTTTGTTTCATCAGTGGTGTTAGTATGTATTACCTACTCATCCGTAATAAGATAAATTATTACTATGCGCTCTTTATTGCAGTATTATATATGCTGACCTATGGGGTTACCGCATGGATTACTACTCAACAATTTATAGCATGGGGCGCAATGTTGGTGCCATTAGGTTTAGCAGTAGCAACTAGATTAATTAGCGCACCCCAAAAACCAATTAATGTTGTCGAGATGAGTTTAGTTACGACATTGTTTATTCAAACACATGTGTTATCATCATTAATTTTAATTTTTATTTATATTATTTTCTTCGTTATTTCACTGTTTAGAGTTACTGACAAGTACAAGTTATGGCGCAGTTTGGTTGTTGCAATCGGCATAACTAGCTTACTAACAAGTAATATTTGGGTCATCTTGTTGGCAGCTTATCATGGTAATCACTTAATGTCGCCATTCTTAAATTTATTTCCACTAAAATTTGGAGTTATCAATTTTCCAACTGATAATAAGCTTCTTTATCCTTTTGCGATTATTTTTATACTCCAAATTGGCACCCTATTTTTTAAAATAACGAATGTTAGCTTCTTAAATCGTGTGGTTACTATATTGGGCGCAGTTTTAATAATCTGCACATTACCAATCCTACCATGGAATTATTTATTTACTCATTTACCATTTATTAGTATTTTGCAATTTCCATTTAGGTTTTTCCCTTTCGCCGAAGCGCTCCTTTTGTTAGGATTTGGCTTAACACTTAATAATTTAACGTTAGCTAAGCCAGTTAATAATATCCGAAAATTTCAATAACAAGTTAGCCACTTGGACAAAATAAATTGAATCCAAGTGATATCAGTATTTGAAGTTTATAAATATGTCTTTAAGCGCC
>NZ_JAFBDN010000036.1 GCF_016908275.1 Periweissella beninensis
GAATTTTTTGTTATGTTTACCGAATTTGAGATAAACGGCCATGCTGATGATCCTTATGTTGATATTAAAATTTACCCCAAAGCTATAAAATTATTAAATGAGCTGGAAAGTTGGGTTCGTTATGCTTTATCAGAATTCAGAGATTTAAAAAGTAGCTACGCAAAAACCATGTTTCGGTTACTAAAACAATTTAGAACTACTGGGTACGCTTACTTTTCAGTTGCAGACTTTAACGAGCTATTAGATGTCCCTAAAAGCTATAAAAGTAGCAATATAAATCAATCCGTTTTAAAACCCATCAAAGAGGAACTTACGCCTCTTTTTAGAGGTCTAACGGTTAGAAAAAAATATGGTAAAGGCCGCGGGAAACCAGTGATTGGGTATTCTTTTACTTGGAAGCCTGAAAAGAAAGACGCTAACGACTTCTCACAAGGTCAATTTCAAGATGAACGTCAAAAACTCTTTAACATTCAGCATAATGGTGAATTAACAGAACAGGAAAAATGGCGCGCCATTGACAAGGTTAAGGGGCTAACTTTAGGCTCTACTGAGAAACAAGCATTGGCTGATAAACAGGCCGAGCACGATAAAAAAATAAGAGATCAAGCACGAAAAGAAGCACTTGCTGAACTCCGAAAGGGGTTTGGAAATCATGCCTAAAACAATTAGAGAACTTGCTGACGAATTGAAGGTCTCTAAACAAACTATTCAATACCACTACCAAAGACTACCAACAAAGAACCGACAAAAAGATAGTCAAGGTACAAACATGATCAGCCTTACAGCTGAAAGGATTATTAGGGACAAGGTAGCAAAGCCTTTGGTAGCAAATACCCAACAAACAGGTAGCAAAAAAGTGACAAAGACTAGCAAAGAAAATAATGAGCTAATTGCCACTCTAAGAAGAGAAATAGAAGATTTAAAGTCTCAACGTGACAAACAGCTTGCTACCAAAGACCGACAAATAGATCATCTAACAAAATTGGTGGATCAGCAGCAACAATTACAATTAGCAACAGTAGCAGATAACCGTCGATTAAAAGATCATGTACAAAAGCTAAGTGGGCAACTAACTCAAAAAACTAACGACAACTTGTCGACCGGAAATGATCTTTTTAACATCCAAGATAAAAAAAGCAAAATAGCTAAACAGAAGATTGTTAAATCTGGTATTAATAAAGATGGCATACACACAAATAGAGCTATTAAACGTTGGTGGAAATTCTGGTAAAAGTTAATGTAAGCCTTAAGGTTTCAACTAAAGCAATTACGGTCAACCATAACCATAGTATTGGATTGTCATTTTATTGGCTATAAAATAGTAAATCAGTAAATTTTATTACAAAAAGGCTCACAAAAAATTATTTTCTTCCTCCAAAATAGCGAGACGCTTTTCTAATTGCTTGACATCCTTTAACGTCTTTGATTGACCCATGAATCATGACTGGGGTAGCTTGCTTGCCCCAAATAACAATAGAATCTTTTGAAGGTCCAAATTCTTCTGTTAATGATTTAAGTGAACGGCCTTCTTGGTGAAGTTTAACCAATGAATCTTTGAAATCTTGTGAATAACGAATTGACATAAAAATACTCCTATACTTTCATTTTACGGACTGAATAAAAATAGTCCATTTTTTTAGTATAAGAGCAGTAAAACCAGACGTGGAAACCACGTGGTCTTTTAGTTGATTCAGTAAAAGAAGCCGAAGCCAAAGTGAAGACGTTGGTTTCGGCTTCTTTGGCTTTTAATTGCGGGAACGCACACAAAGAGCCAAAAAAGATTACTGACAGCCATCAGAAGATGGCTGTCAGTAATCTTTTTTAAGTTCTTGTTCAAAAGGTTTGATAAAATCAAAGCTAGAAACTAGCTCCGGTCATGCTTGTTGCGATCATTATCGCGTAAGTCTTCTACGTGGGCATCACCACTCGTATCGATATCTAGTTCTTCGTGGCTGACGTTTTCACTTACTTGTTTCATATCTTCGTGTTCTTGTTTACGAATGTCAACTTTTTCTCGAACGACCGGGCGTTTTTTGACATCGATCTGTTCTTCTTTGATTGGGATCGTGATCGTGTCGTCTTCTTGCGTATCATTGACATCGGTAGTTGCAGCCGCACCATCTCCGGGCTTTCTTTCGATCACGACTTCTTCTCGTTTAACCGGTACTTCGACTGTTTTCTTCTCATTGACAACATTTTTATGGACATCGACTTTACCCGTCGTCACATCATGCTTATCGATATCCAATTTTTCTCCTTTAAGCTGGATACTATCAGTATCAGTATCTAGATCAGTTGCACGTGCAGCATCTGATGCATGTAAATTATTTGTGCGAGTGGCACCAGCTGCATGTCTGCCTGTAACATTTTCAGTTGCTTGTGTTGGGTCGTATTTATAATTATTGACGGTGATAATAATTTTTCCGGCTGAGATATCATCTCTATATTGGTAAAGTGGGTCGTTGTTTGCATGATCAGCTTCTTCATTTGAACTTGAATCGTATTCGTACGTATCAGCAGAAAATGCATCTTTGATTTTTTCCCATAGTGAGCGATCTTCGTGAGTCGTTTCGACGCCATTTACACCGGTTTTAACATCGATTCCTGACAGTCCAGCAAAACCAAAATTTTTAGCTGCATCTTTGTTGGTGTAAACAATGATATTATCACGGCTATAGCCTTCTCTTTGCAGTTGTTCGATCTCGGATAAAGCTTCTTCTCTCGTACTGTAACTTCCAATAACTGTTAAATTTCTTTCCAACATATAAATCCCTCCCATTTCAACTATTCTTTTGAAGACGCTTACAATTATAGTGTAACGAATAAATGACGTTACAACAAATAATACGAATGTTGAGAATTAACTACCGCCTTACACTACGTTTCAGTTGGTATACCCCGCATTTAGTGTTCCTTTTCAAAACCAAAAAAGAAACACTAAACACAGGGTTCTGTTGAGAAGAAAAGGAGTAACTAATGGTAGATTGCAAATTTAATCCGAATTTTTGGACAAATTTGCAATCTACCACTTTATCATTTTGGCCAAACGATGTGCGAACAAAACAGGTGTTATTAAAATTGCTAGGTTCTGAGGCAAACAAAAAGCAGTTTACGCAATCACCTTCTGATTGCAAAACCTGCTTTTGGCTTCTCTCTTACTGTCAAGCCACGCAATTACTGGACTTGGACTTTTTTAACCAACACTGGCAAAATAATGACCCGATCCATGTAACTCGGACGATGCATGAAGGTGCCTGCTTCACGATAAGCTTTGGCACCACTTTCAAAGATCATCGAAATGTGCTTCTCAGAAGGATCAAGGCTGATGTCTTCAACCGAGTGTGGCACGTTAATAATTTTAGATCCTGACTTTGGTGCAGTGAAGTCTAGTTTGGTCCAGCTTTTATTGTCCGGAACCAGAATCCAGATTTTGCCTGGTGCGCTGCCATTTGACTGACTGAGCAACGTCAGCCCACTTTTGGCAACGGCAATGCCTTGAAGACGATCCCAGCCATTGTTAGACGAATTAATGACTTTCTTTTGCTTCATCGTGATGGGTGCTGGCAGCCCATTTGCATTGAGCGGTAAGGCAAGGATCGAACGGTTCTTTTTGTTCTGACCATATTTAACAAAAACCAATTGATTGTTATATAGGGTAATCGCTGAGGTCGGTCCTGCCAAATGAAGTTCAATCTGGGTTGACTTTATCGGTTGTTGCGTTGCTTTAGCCGAATAGGCATCGATTTCGCGCTGTGACACATAACTGATACCAGCACCTTTTGTCTGCGCGGCATCATCAGACCAAAGCAGCCGCTGATGGTCGATGTCGTAAGTGATACCACCAACGTGCGATTTGCTCCTTAAAATTAAGGCTTTATTGTACTTAGCATTATGCTTGTTCACCTGAACAATGATTGAATTCAGTTTGTGATTATTATCATACAAGCTCATATAGATTGCATCTTTGGACTGGGTGAACCCTTGAGGCACCCAGTTATTGCCAAAACCCGCTTTTTTGGTTTTAGTATTGATCGACCAAGCACCGCGAAGTCCAGGAATCACCACTAATTTGGCATTGGTGGCCGCGCGTTTTTCAAGTGGATCTGATTGCCCGATAGCTTTAATTTGCTTAATTGCCGCGCTTTTGGACTGCAACGGCCGCGGATCAGCTTCCCATTTTTTAACATCACTTGGCTGATCAACTAACTGGCTGTACTGATAATGATCAATCAACGCCCAGCCGCCAAAGCCAAGTGCAACGATACCGATGACTGACAATACCGTCACCCAAACCCATTTTTCCAACATGCATACACTCCTTCATATCAGAATTGTAATATATTTGAATTAACCACGCGATTATATTACCCGGTAATTGCCAGAAAAAAGCAAAAGGCGGGAGTGTCAAGAAGTTTGTGTAAATGGGAATCCCTTTCCCCTGTAAAATTAAACCATTAATCGAAAAGTGAACGCTTTAATCGGAATTTACGTTATTTTTACAATCTACCTTATCTGTAACAATTTCTGGTCTTATATCAACAATTGTGTCGATTTTTTTTGTGCCTTATAATTAAAGGTGTTAAAATACGTCATAACTTACCACCATAAAGCAGTCCAATTAATTTATTGACTTCTAAGTAAAATACCAGGAGTTCTGCTATGAGTTAACTATGATCCTAGGTGGTCACTAATACATTCCTTAATTTAGGGGCTATAATTATAAATTAGATAATACATTAGAAGCTGGAGACAAGATTGTCTAGATAATGTGTGAGATAAAATTTTTGGCAGGTTATCATACATAAGACAAAATGTTTTTAAAACTGATAACGTATTTATTTCACAACAATTACGCATTTATTTTTGAGAAAAATATAAAGCAGGAGGATTACAATGCTGAAAACTTATTCTTTAACAAAAGATACATTATTAGTTTCATCAGAATCAAATATCAAAAATTCTTCTGTTGTTTATGTTTATGGTGACGAACCAGAATATATCGAATCTTTGGAACATAAATATAACCTTGAAATAGGCAATATACTAACGTTTGATGATCGAGTTGCATATGACACGATGATAGATCAGAACGATGAAAAAAGTTTGCTCGTAAGTTTTTTGTTTCCCGAGGTACATGAAGGTGGGCATCTAGATAATCTGACGACATCTGTTGTTTTCTTGGTATTTAAAAATAAGTTGATAATTTTTACAAAACAAAAATTAAAATTCATTCCCGAACTCTTATCCAATATGGTTTTACGTGATGTCAATAATTTCATGGAGGAAGTACTTTTAAAGATCACGCAAAAAGATTTCCATGTGATGCTTAACAACCTTCGTGGAGTCAAGGAAAAAATTGATAATTTAGACTCAGAAATATCAACGTCCGGTCCACTCAGACCAACGTTTGGTAATTTATTGACTCTTCAAAAATACATGATAGCTTTGTCAACAACCTATGGTGCTAATCACAAAGCGCTGGATTTCATTAAAAAAAATTTCACAACTATTAATGATATTGATTTTACCACCAAAAAAATAATTGATGAGATATACGATACAAGCGACACAATGGATAGAATTATTTTAGGTTACGGCCAATATTTGGATGATTTGGAAGATATGATAAACAATATGATTTCTTATCAGCTTAATATGATTATGAAAACTCTAACAGAGATATCAATCGTTTTGACTATTCCAGCGATTATTTTTGGTTTTTGGGGAATCAATGTCCATGTCCCGTTTGAAAAATCTTCTTATGGTGTTTTTGCTGTGCTGATTATCTCTGTTATACTAAGCCTAATTTGCTGGTTTTGGATGCGACGCAAAAAATATTTGTAAAGTATTTGTGATACCCTAATATGATTTAAAGCAGAATTGCTTTGTTGACTTTTTAAAAGGCTGATTCCTTTCAATAATTTAATAGCTTTTGTCAGGAATTGTAATATAAATAGACAGTGGTATTTGTTATTTATCTAAATAGCTTTTTAATGTATTGCACTGTGCGCGGAGAAATATTAAAAGCTTCAGCGGCTTCCTTCACAGTATGAGAGTTAGAATATTCAAAGATAGCCATATTCCGGCTATCTTTTTTTCTTTTGGGTCTACCCTCCTTATAGTTGGGATTGTGTTGCCTTGCAAATATTTTAACGGCTTGCGTACGCTCGATAATCATATCACGCTCCATCTCCGCAAACGATAGCAAAGTTCTGACAATCATACGCCCAATTGGGGTGTTATCTATCGTTCCTAAATTTAAAACCTTAATCATTATTTTTTCTTTCAATAAGTCATCAATTAAGTTCAATGCTTCTCTAGTATTACGAGCAAAACGATCTAACTTTGTGATGATCAATGTGTCATTGGGTTCAATCAGATGGACCAGTTTTTCAAATTGCGGTTGCCTGGTATTACATTTCAGAGGAGAAGTATAGTTTGCGAGAGTCAATGAACCTTACGCTGGATTCAGAAGGATTACCTGTGGCACAAGCAGGAGGACAAAAGAAGAAGCAAGATGATAATTCTGGTGACATTACCATAGAATACAAGGATCGTACTTTATTGCTTGAAGTAACATTGATGGATAAGAATGCCATTAAACGTGGGGAGTGGGAACCAGTACTCAGGCATACCGTTAATCTTTCTGCTAGTCACACTGTTCCGGTTCAAACATATTTCATTACTGACGCTGTTGATAAGAACACCGAAAATATTTGGCGTTCTGTGGCTGCAACCGATTTAGAGGAAACCGCTGTCCAACATCGCTCTGTTCGTGCAACCATATATCCTCTGACAATTGATACGTTGATTAAATGGTTACATGATAAAGGTGTAAACGAAAAGGTTATTTGGGATGCCGTAGACACTTCATATAAGCCACTAATCGAAACTGATTTCGACGCTGATTGGAAGACTGACATATTAGCCTCGATATCATCGAATAACTAAATACAGAAAAATATAACAAATATTATCAGACTAAGGACTATACTAGAAAACATCAGTACATTCCTTAACTCAGGGTCTATAACTATCAAATCGCCCCTCAAAAACATTGAAAGAATAACCCCTAATATCTATAATGTAGATATTAGGGGTTATTTATTTTCATATTATAAAAATAACTTCTTCTATTTGTCATTTTTTCGATACCTTTTAGCACGATTTTGACCAGGAAATAAACGATCATGCGATCCGACTCGAATGCCAATTAAGACTAGTTCATCTTTATCAATCGTATAAACCACCAGGACATCGTTAGTTTCGCTTGGTGTTTTGTTTTTCGGGGTATCTCGTAAGTGAAATTCATTATAACCGCTCATTCGCCGATTAAGCTCATGATCTTCAAATTCTGGTGGTAATTGTTGTTGCTCAAGTAACAGGTCAATGGCTGCTCGAACTTCATCAATAATAGATTTGTCTAAACTGGCTAACCGTTTTAAATCAGCATTAAAGGTTGCACGTGGTTTAAATCTTAGTTTTTTCATTATTTAAACTGACCCCAATAATCATCATCTGATTCAACAATTTCATCGTCAGGTAAAACATGGCGTTTAATTAACTGATCACGTGCAATTGCATATTCTAACGAACCTTCTTTCGCTTTTAATGCTCTTTCTAGCCAGTCCATTTTTTCTTGTGAAACGATGGCTACTGCGCGACTATTTGAACGAGCAATATAAACGGTTTCGTCTTCGTCATTAACTTGATCTAAATATTTTTTTAGGTTAGCGCGAAAATCGCTCTGTGTTAATGCTAATGTCATATTTACCACCCTTTCATTGTACTTAATATTGTACTTTAATTTGTACTAAAAATCAATTTTTTAAGGAGCTAAAACTATGCAACAAATTGTCTTACCCATCAAAGATTCAAATGTTCTCAAAGAAGTGCAAGATACGTTACTCCATAATTTCAAAGCTGGTTGGCGTAACTATACCGTTTTTCAAGTGGGTAAAGCGACTTTATTGCGAGTGAGCGACGTTATGAAGCTTCGTTGGACAGATGTCTTTAACGAAAACGGCACCGTGTGTCAGAATGCGTTTATCCACGACCAAAAGACTGGTAAAGCTAACCTGCTCTACTTAAAACCCGTGCAGACTGATTTATTAGCCTATCAAGCTTGGTTGCAAGAAAACCATTTGGTTTCTGACTGGTTGTTTCCCTCGATTCAGCACCCAGAGCGACATATCACGGAAAAACAGTTCTACAAAATCATGAGCAAGGTTGGTGATCTGTTAGGAATTAATTATCTAGGTACCCATACAATGCGCAAAACCGGGGCTTATCGCGTCTATACGCAATCCAATTACAATATTGGCTTAGTCATGCACTTATTAAATCATTCAAGTGAAGCCATGACTTTAGCTTATTTAGGCTTAGACCAGGCTAGTACCGAAACGATGCTGGATCAAATTGATTTTGGTTAGGAGGCTGGCTTTATGGATTTAGATTTTAAATCAAACAAGTATGATCTTTTTGATGATTGGCATCAAAACAAGACTAAACAAGCCTTTACACAAAAGTTGCAACAACAAGCTCAAGTTGAAAAAACACAGCTACCCCAATTATTGTCGCGTGAAGACTTAAAAATTCGTTGGCAGATGAACTCTCGTCAAAGTGTTCATCAAGTTGCTAGTAAGCCTGATTTTCCGCAACCCGTTTTTGCTTTTAATCATGGTAAGACGCCACTTTACTTAGCAACTGAAATTCAAATTTTCGAAATTAATCACCCTTGGGTAATAACTCCCGGTGCTCGTCTTGCTTATAGTCATTGGATCCTTCGTAATGTGATTGATTAGTCTTGAGATTTGGCTCTAGGCTTTTTATAGTTGGCGCTAGCCTTCTAATACAAATAATACCCATATCGATGGGTATTAAATCTACCCTTGACACTTGTCAAGGGTGTAAGTGCATTGACCTCGTTTCACTCGGTCTGCAGATGGCCATGAAATCAGTTTCTTTGTAATTAAATTAAGTATATTTTTAAATTCAATTACGCTTGCGATTAACTATGTTTGTTATGCTTTAGATACTTAAAGAGTATTGCAGTTCCCGCTGCTTTCAACCAAAATTTTTAATTGCTTTATGCAGAGAATCTTCATAAACCTGGCAACAAAATTTGAATAACTAACTCTAAGAACTGCGTATCTAAACTGAAATCATTATTTTAATGTTAGGAGTCATTAAGATGGACGAAAAGAAAGTATTAAAACCAATTGATGAAATGCTTGCTGATCCTTGGCAAGTTGATATTCAAGAATTGTTTGAAGCTTCTGTCAATGAACCTGACGAGATTAAAAAGAATTTGTATGATTCCTTATACACTTATATTTTGCAAAAAAGACAAGAAGATATTATTAATCGTCCTGGCTTCGTTATTTAGCCCTCTAAGAGCCTGTTGAGGGCTTTTTGTTTCTAGATTTTAATCTCGTACAGCGGTGCCTCTTTTATACCTCTTTTATAAACCTCTTTTAAACCTCTTTTAGACCCCTCTTGAGCCTTACTCTCCCAGGGAATACAGGAGTTTATGGATAGAGTTTTGTCTGTTTATAGATAGAGTTTTGTCTGTTTATAGATAGAGTTTTGTCTGTTTATAGATAGAGTTTTGTCTGTTTATAGATAGAGTTTTGTAGTATTATATATTCATAAAACCATATTCATTAAAAGAGGTGCTTCATTTGAGTAATGAAATTGTCAAATATGATCCTGAATTAAATACAATCCCACTTCGAAAATTCACTCCTGTTGAAATGAATTTATTCTTCTCAATAGTTTCTAGAATGCGTGACAAGGGTGACGAAACTGTAAGGTTTTCATTTGATCAATTAAAAGAATTAAGTGCATATAAACCTACAGCAAATAACCGATTTATTGACGATATTGAAAGTACTTATCAAAAAATTTTAGGCTTACGCTTTGGAAGACGTAGTAAAGATGGGCTGCATCGTGAATTTTTTGTTATGTTTACCGAATTTGAGATAAACGGCCATGCTGATGATCCTTATGTTGATATTAAAATTTACCCC
>NZ_JAFBDN010000037.1 GCF_016908275.1 Periweissella beninensis
GCTGAACGCGGCAGTAATGAACGATTCAATCGGAACTTACGTTATTTTTACCCTAAGGAGACTTGTTTTGAGCACATTAGTGCTCAAGATTTAACCACGACGTTACTCGAAATTAACCAACGCCCCCTTAAAGTACTTAACTGGCAAACACCTTACCAAGTGATGCTGACTAATTTGTCAAAAAATTCGGATTAAATTTGCAATCTACCATTTGATATTGATTATTTTTTAGAATTAAACTTAACTACATCTTTCTTTTCCAACATCTCAACTTGAAATTTAAACATTCGTTCTGTATCAGAATCAATTGAATTAAGCCACTCAACTAATAATGATTCTATTGCTTCTGATTGATTTTTAGCAGCACCAATCAATGTCATTGCTTGCAATTGGTTCTTTATATGATTGTTCATTCTAACGCTAGTGTCAAAAGTTACTCTGTCGACACCAGATATTTTTATTTTTTCTTTACTGTCATCAGTTTTTAAATCATCTGTGGTAAAACTATTGGCCGGCTTTAAGATAGCTTGTCTTTCAATGATCTTTACTTTTTTATTGTTATTATCTTTATTTGGATTTTTTATTAAACTTGCCATTATTTGGTTACCCCAATTCTTTCTAGCAATTCGCTTGTTATATTGTCATACACTAAGCGTACTTTTTTATCGTATCTATCATTATCCGTCACTCCAGTTACGTCATATCTTTTTAAACGTTCCATATTTCGTACTGTAGTTTTAAAGAAATTTTCTTCTCCAAATTCAGATTTGGCTTGCTCGAGTGTACTTATATCTATTGGTGCTCCATTTTTTAAAAGCACTGCTAGAATACCAGCGATTTCCAAAGTTGGTGCATGGAATTTATTGATTATCTCTTCTTGCATGTAATCAATGACTGTCTCCACACCTTGATATGATCGTTCATGAGTTTGCATAACTGGTATTGCCCAATCCGCTGCATATAATGCACTGTCTGTTATTAAGCTAATTGTTGGTGGTAAATCAATTATTATAATGTCGTATTTTTCACGTAATGGTTGTATTAACGTAGCCAAATAATGAACTCTATCTATATAGTTTTTAGCTTTTTCTTCCATGTATCTAGGATATAAACTAAAATCAGCACTCGATGGAATGAAATCTAAATTTTCATTTAAATTAATTATTGCAGATTCTAAATTTTCATTTTGAATAGCTTTTAATAATGTAGTATCAAAGCTTTCCACTGTTCCATCAATGATTGTTTTAGTTTTAAAATACAAATCTGTTGCATTAGCTTGTGGATCCAAGTCCAATAATAAAGTTTTTACACCTTTTCTAGACAGTGCTAAACCTGTCATTGTTGCAGTAGTTGTTTTACCAGTTCCACCTTTATGGTTCGTATAAACTACTATATTTGATTTCATTGCACACCTCCGTTATTTTAATGCATGCATGCATACATGTATTATAACATACATGTATTATTGTATGCATGCATGTTTGCATTATTGTATTTAATAATACATCGTTTAAATGCCTGTGTATATACCTTTAATTCTAAATGTATTATTGTATTAATGTATGCTTGCATTCAAGCATTATTGTATTAATGCATTATTGTATACTTGCATGCATTAAATAAAAAAACCTTTACAAGTCTGATATAACAATGTTACTATTTAACCAAAATAAAAAGCCCCCAGCGCCAACTGGGAGCTAAACAAAAAAATGACCAGTCCGGCAAGACTGACCAACAAACCTTACATGTTGGTATTATTATATCACTAAAATCATAAGTGGTAAATATAGTCGTTTTTTTCTAAATAAAATTTAATGGAGAAAAAAACTATGACAAAATCAAACTCATTTTTTAAATCAGCACAATCAATCTGGACTGACCAACCTTATAAATCAATGTCACTCTTAGCAAAAAATATTTACATGTTCCTTGCTGATCGTCAATCTTATTCATATACTTCCGTAGCTAATGGCGATAAATCATGGATTGATAACGATGGTAATGTGTACTGCATTATGCCCAACTTAGAATTAGTTGGTCTGTTAAATATGACTGAACGCTCAATTATCAAAGCTAAAAAAGAATTAGTTGAAGCTGGACTACTCAAACAAGTTAAAGGGGGCTTCAACAAACCAATGCGTTTATACGTTACTGATTTACTTTCCCAAGATGAGTTAACTGAACCCTTAACTGAAAATATTTCAGCCTATCAAGACTTACCCACTAATACTATTAAAGATACTATTAAAGATACCGCAAATGAGTTATCACAATCTAAAGCAATAGAAATTCCTGAAAAACCAGTAAAAGCGAGTGAAGTCTTTAATAATGGCGTTAATAACCTTTGGTTTGAAAATAAAGCACTAAATACAATGCAACGTATGGCCAATGGATCACTAGAAGGGGTCCACAAGTTAATTAGTGTAGCGCTCAACGCTAAAAAGCGTGTTGAAAAATCAGTAGGGCAGATGCTGTGGTTAGATTACAACGATGTTGAAACGACTGTGGTCATTGAGTCAATCAACCGCTTATTTAAAGCTGGTCAAATTAAAAACCTAGAAGCATATTTTTATAACTCATTCCGCAACATGGTTGAAAACCGTTTGAATACCCAAATGCAGCATGCTATGTAAGATATTTAAATGAGATTGTTTGGTACATACATGTTGATTGTGAAATTATCTAAAAAAGCGACTTTGTGAAATGAAAAGGGCTATAAAGTAGGTTAAAAAAACGAACAGAAAAAAATTCACAAGAGGTAATTTCACAAACTTTTAAGAATGCTGATATAGCAATATTAAAGTGACATCTTAAAATAAGAACAAAAGATTAAAATATAAAAGATAAACTTATAATAGGCTCCGCCTTTTCATTAACTCACTTAAAAAATAAAAAAGAACATCTGCACCAAAATTGACTGGCTACAATGTTCTTTTTTTGATGATTGTATCTTTCAACTGACGTCTCAATAACGATTTAACATTATCCTCGCTTATTAAGCTCATAGAGCGCGTTTAACATCTTTGTTGAGTATTTATTAATCAACCCATTAAAAACGCTTAAAACGGCTAATAAGGCGTTTTAAATCTATAGACTTGGCCCTTTAAATAGATCCCGTGTTAATTCGATAATCCGATTAATTAATGCTTTAACTTGTTCAATACCCTTGGTCAGTTGTTCATGATCAAGACGATAAAGAACATAGCGTGCTTCAACATCACTATGGGGTATCTTTTCGACGCCATAATCATTTTTAAGCATATCCCGCATCGCATAGTCCATCTGTTGCTTTTCTCTCACTCGCTGTTGAAGTGCTTGATGCCTATCCTTCAGCTGTCGATAGTCAGCTTGCACCTCTGCTAATTGGGACTTGGTTTTTAATAAAGCTTGGTTGCTATCTGCTGCATCACGTTGGCTTTGTAAGGTTGCTTTTTTCATATTAGCTAAAAGGCTTTTAAAGCGATCTAAATCATCTGGTTTAAGTACGGTCTTGCCAAATAAATTTTTAGATAGTGCTTGTTTAAAGTCATCAATTTGTTTTTCAGCTAAGTCAACTTCCGTTAGAGCTTGATTCGTGACTTTGAGTAAGGCTTTTTTAGCACTGATATTTTCTTCGACATTGGCTAGTTCCTCTTTTAAGGCTTTAAATTGATTATTGTACTTTTTAATTTCAGTCACATTCTCAAACGGTAAGGTTTTGTGATTTAAAATGCCCTGTTCATAAAATGGCAGGACCGCTTTTAAATTCTGATTCAAATCATCATGGAAAGTTTGTAAGTCATGCCGTGTGAGGACTTCTTTAGCAGAAACCTTATAGCGCTCTTTTTTAGCATCAAAAACGACTGGGACAAAGGCATAGTGCAAATGGGGTGTTGTTTCATCATAGTGCACCACAGCGGCCACAGCATTTTCTTGACCATAACGATCATCTAGAAATTGTTTGGTTGCTTCAAAAAAGGCGCTCTGTTGCTCATAGGGCGCTTTTGACAAGTCTTCAGGTAAAGTAACTATCCAAGTCGCTAACGCCTTCACATCGTCTCTTTTCATGCAATAAACGTCATTTAACCGATCATTGAAGCGGGACAGCATATCTGAACCATCTGATATAAGGTCTTGATTCAGATAAGTTTTAGTAACATCAATCTCTTTGTTGGTGTGATGGTCAGTTTTACGTTCAAAATGAACAGCTAAACCGGGGACTGCACCACGGGTATTTTTCTTTAAATGCGCCATAAAAATTGCCTCCTCGAAAAAGGTTTTCCGAGACCAGTATAACACCGTTAAAAATCTGGTATAGCCTGTTATACCAAAATTATATTTTGGACAGGCTCTGCGAGGCGCGTCATCGAAAAACGATGACGGTAGCGTTCCCCCTTCCTTCTGGGGGAACTGCTATTTTTCGGCGCCTATTATCCGGCTAGAAAAACCTCCGGCGGGTCACGCCGTGACAGGGCAATTTATCATTGCAGGATCACCTTCAGTGAGAGCATTTCATGCAGAACGCTACCCGCGTCGGGCAAGCTGATGTCAGCTTAACCACATAAAAAAGAAGTTGAGATAGTATCGGTGTCTATCTCAACTTCTTTTGAATGCTGATACGTCCCTCATCGTATTAATTTAAATCCAAAATGATTACCAAAATTCCCTGTGAGCAAACTACACGTGTTTTTTTGGTAACAATTTTAATAAATCAAGGCTGGTATGGATTATAACTAAGCTTGCCAGAATGATATAAAAAGAATTTGCTGAGGTGAGTTTATTTTCGATCATCATGTAAATTAATATCATTACGGAGCACAAGAAAAAAATAACATTAAGTATCGTATCGACGATGCCTGATACTTTCTTTTCAAGTAATATGTCTTTATAGTTTTTATCTTCCCTAATCAGTTCATCCAATGAAATATTGTACAAATCTGAAATCATAATAATATTGGAGATATCCGGATAACTTTTCCCACGTTCCCAATTAGATATAGCTTGATACGATACGTGTAAACTTTTAGCCATATTTTCTTGTGATATTTTTTTATTTTCACGAATAATTTTTATTTTTTCACCTATTTGCATATGCTAAACCCCCAGCGTTTATTGTATTTAATACAAAGCTTAGCAAAGCTAAGATGAATAAGTCACTAAAGTATTGCTTGAGCTCAATTATGTCAGTATTTTGGGATAAAAAACGCTAGTTATAGCTAATGAGATCAGCCAAAATCAATTTGATCTAACATGGTTTCCCGACTTGCTTGATCTAAGCCAAGGTAGGTTAATGTCATCGCTTCACTAGAATGATTTAACAAGTGCATGACTAGCCCAATGTTGTAGTTAGACTGGGTATAAACACGATAGGCACCGGTTTTACGCATGGTGTGTGTGCCTAGATAATTAATCCCTAATAGATCACCAACGCGTGCCATGACCTTGTAAAACTGCTTCTCTGTTATATGTCGATCTGGATGGGACGTTGAGGGAAATAACCAATCCGAATTGATATTCTGTTGGACTAGCCAATCATGATATTGCAGCAAATCTTGTTGCACGGGCTTTAAATATAATGTATTTGCTTTACCGGTCTTTTTATCATGAATAAAGGCCGTGTGTTTAACAGATCCATCCGGATTATAGACATCGGATTTCTTTAACGTCATCACATCACTCACCCGCAGCAGGGTGGCTTTGCCAACTTGAAAGATGGTGTAGTTACGGCGGCCCGCCCGAAAACTATCTAATAAGGTGTCTTGTACCATTTTTAAGACGTTAGAATCCTTGATCGGAAGGACAATTTGTTGCACCATTAGATACTCCTTTAAAGTTAATAATTTGATTAATGATAGCATATACGCTATCATATTGTTATGGAAAAATTTGAGTTTGATTATTATGATTGAGCTGAATTTGAACAGTTCTTAGATCAATTACCTGATAAAGATGCTGCTAAATTAATTGCAACCATTCAAAATATTGAAAATAATGGCCTCTTAGTTGCGGAAAGACAATTATGGGTAAAAAAGCTAGAAAATAATCTCTATGGAATTCGTTCTAAACGATCTTCAAACATTCAAAGAGCTATTTACTTTCAAGTCAAAGGTAGTCAATACATTATTACTAATGCTTTTACGAAAAAAACGCAAAAGACACCTGAAAATGAAAAGCAAATCGCTCGAAATAGACGTAGTCAGTATTTGAATAAGGAGGAAAATCAATGAGTAAACTTGATGCATACGTTGCCGAACGTAGTAAAAACAATCCTGAATTTGCACAAATTGTTGAGCAAGAAAATATCAATTTAGAGGTAGCAGTGAAAGTTCATGACCTTCGTACAAATATGGGATTAAGCCAACGTGAATTTGCCAGTTTAATTGGTAAGCCACAATCAACGATTGCCCGCATTGAAAATGGTTCGATGAATGCTTCAACAAAAATACTATCTGAGATCGCCCAAGCAACAAACCAACGGTTGACCATTCAATTTAGTCCAGCATCTTAAGGGTTATTGTATCATTAAACAAAAAATAACCTCCACTATCTAACTACTAGATAGTGGAGGTTATTTTTTTGTCAATTTTGAGACTCAACGTTAATAGATTTTTCTACTTTAGAATATTAAGCCTTTGAAATGTATTCATGAGATTCATACTCTTAATAAAATTGTTTTTAAAGTAATTTTTGTTCTTTTAGTAGTTCTTCTATCCAAGTACCCTCTATTTTTTTCATAGCAGCATGTTTAAATAATTTTGGAATAGGAAGTTTCATTTGATCAAATGTTTTTTTATCATTCATATAGTACATAGCTTTTAGTAATTCTCTAACATCATATATTGACCCATAGACTTCGGGAACAGCGCGTTCAACTTCAAGTAAAGTATATACAGATTCCATGGCTGTCCTAATTGAATATTCGGTGGTAAACACGGTGTCATTACTAGGTGACTCTGCGAAATTACCAATAAAGGCTAAATTAACAGACCCTTTAGGAACAATATCTGGCCTATCACCCGCAACGCGGGGCATAAAGTATGATGTAATAAATGGCATAAATACTGGAACGGTATTTATATTGTTTTGGTTAGACAATTGTTTGATTTTGGACTCAGGGACACCAAGGTGATAAAGGAGTTCTTGCGTAATTTCTTCCCCAGAACTTTCTACAATGGTCTTATTAACAAAATTTCCTTTGGTATCTGAATATAGTCCATATATCCATACAATTGTTTCATTTTCTTTTTGTTCTTTGAAATGTGGCTGCCTGTGGACCGCGAAACTCATCAACCAGTTCGAATCGGTTATGGTAATGATCCCACCACTATTAATTTTGTGATCATGCAAATCACGATTGGTAAGACGTTCAATGTAAGGTTCAATTTCTGGTGATTTTATAGTGGCTGTCGCTGACACAAACCAACTTTTGTCAGGTAGGTTATCGTAGAATACTTCTGGATGACCGAAATCATTAGATTGTTCTGCCAGATTCTTCCACAGTGACCAACTACCACCCAACTCTTTTGATATAGGAGCAGGTTTATCATGGCTTCCGTATGTTGAACTTTCTGTAATAGATCCATTTGTAACGAATACAAGATCATCACGCGATAGGCTAACATCATCACCATCCTGGATCACGAGTTTTTTGGCAATTTTTTCGTCATTTTCAAAATCGACTACAATATTATTAACTTGTGTATCATAAATGAATTCAACATTATATGACTCTAAATACCTTATAATGGGTAGAACCATAGACTCATACTGATTGTACCTATTGAACTTTAGGGCGCTAAAATCAGGTAATCCATCAATATGATGAATAAATCGCATCGTGTATCGACGCATCTCAACTGCAGAGTGCCACTTTTCAAAAGCAAACATAGTTGCCCAGTACATCCAAAAATTACTTTCAAAGAACTCATTTGAGAAAAATTCCTCAATAGTCATCTTACCCAGTTTTGACTCGGGAGTTAAAATTAAATCTATTAATTCTTTAGCTTTTTTATCCAAAGTATACAGGCCATCTGTTGGGACGCGTTGTCCCCGATTATAAATTAGGCGAGTATTAGATGAATTTGGATCATCTTGATCTAGCCAATAAAATTCATCTAAGTAAGAGGCGTCTTCAATTTCTAAAGAAGGAATTGATCGATACATGTCCCACATAGTTTCAAAATGATTTTCCATTTCTCGACCACCACGTGTCACAAAGCCGATATTGGCACGCTTTTCTCCATCTAACGATCCACCCGGAGTAGGCAATTCCTCATATATATGAATTTTTTCTCCGGACATTTGTCCATCGCGCACTAAGAAAACAGCGGTAGCCAATCCGGCTAGCCCTCCTCCGATAATATACGCTGATTTTTGATCCACATTTTTGGGCTTTCTTGGCCGTGCAAAAGCTTCATAATTTCCGTTAGAATATCGCATAATTGCCTCCTTTTACTACGCTTTATGTTGATATACTCTATTTAAAAACGACTCTTGTTAGTATTTGGGGTTAGGCAGTTCATAGAATCCCATGAACTGCCTTTGAACGGCATTTTGCTCACCTGAAATGCCACCACCTGCAACGGTTACATTTTTATAAATATGTTTCCTCCTATCAAGTATTTGATTGGTTAATCATATCACTAAGAAAAAGCGGTTTCAAAAAATAGCAACTAAAGTGAAACAGTCATTTTAGTTGCTGCAGTCACCATGAATAAGCGGTATGGTTTTGAAAGATGGGAGTCTTTAATTAGTAAGCAAATTTGTTGCATCGTATCATAATTCATATATAACAGTCTGATTATAAAATTACGAAAAATGTAGCGATATTAACGGGTTATTATTATTAATAAATAAAAAACAACCCCCATTATCTACTAGTTAGATAATGGGGGTTGTTTTAATCAGGTTTTACAGGGGCGATAATCTAATAATGGACCCTAAATTTTAGAAAATATCTTTGTCGTTTTCAACAGTTCAAAAATTTATTCTTCATCGAATGGTCCCTTATCAAGATAAGCACTTAACATCCATATTTTCTTGTCAATATCAGTCTTGAAACCGTTAATCATATCCTGTGTAGGTTGATCATTTTCTTCATCAGTGATTTCGATTGTTTTTTGAAATTGATCTCTAAGATATCTGAAATTATCTACTAAACGTTGCATTAATTCAGGCAGAGTGAATTGATCAAATTTGATTTTTTTATCTGGTAAACCCGTCTGCTCGATAAATTCATGTGTTGTTGAAAATGGAGCACCATTTAAAGCAATCAAACGTTCAGCAACTTGATCTTCTTCGTCCGCAAAAGTTTCATTAAATTCATCCATCTCTGGGTGTAAATTAAAGAATTGTTTGCCACGCATATACCAGTGAGTTTGATGAACATTAGTTTGAATTTGTTCTAGGTCAGCTACTAGCTGGTTAAGCTGAGCCCGAGTTTTGGGGTAATCATATTTTTGATTCATAAGATAATCTCCTCCTAAATTAATTTTTATTACGCCATAACTGTAGTATGCTTTCACTGAAAAATCAAGGAATAACCACAATGTTTAGAAAAAATATAAATTGAAAATTTAGGGAGTTAGAGAAAAATTGACTATGATCAATTATAAAAAAATACAAGCCGTTTATACTACACAGTAGAGAGGCAAGAAAGGAGATTTTTATGATGAAAAAAGCTGTTATCAATTTAGAGGAGTTAGCATGTCCGACTTGTATAAAAAAGATTGAAGCTGCCGCTGCTTCAGTTA
>NZ_JAFBDN010000038.1 GCF_016908275.1 Periweissella beninensis
AATTACAAAAAAACAACTAATCCAAATTATGAATTAGTTGCTTAATAAATTAATTTAATTATTTAGTCTATCAGTACCATTTGACAAAGAGCCAATAAATTAATTTAATTATTTAGTCTATCAGTACCATTTGACAAAGAGCCGCAATATTGAAGGTTATATACCCTGAAATACCATATATAATTTTCTACACCAGCTTCTCAATGTCCCTTGCGTTTTTGTATTTTCTTGGCCTGGTGCAATTTATATCTTTTTTCTTGATCCAAGATCTTCTTAGTACGTCTATTATGTTGCCGAGTTACTTTTTGACATTCCAACTGTTTTTGGAGTGTTTGTTGTGCTTTAGTACCGATACCATGCTGAATACTCTTTCTAGCTAACCTTTGAAGACGCTTAGGACTGATCTTTCGTTCAGAAACAGACGAAGCACAAACGGTTTGTTTGAAAAAGATAATTCCATTCCAATGATGAATAACCAGATCGTAAATCAAAGTTAATTTAGGCTCCGAAGGACCTAAGTTAATTTGGCTAACTTCATAAGTGGAAGTAAAGCGTCTTTCGAAGATAGCTTTGTAAAACGGTGGTTCATAGACAATTGTTAATGTTAATGATCCCTTGATAGTAGACATCAAACATCCTCCTTAAAATTAATTAAGAAAGATGGACAACCAAGGAGGCAGGTTACTGATAGCTTCGCTACGTTCGGACTACCAACCGAACTGTGTTTTTACTTTCTGTCTATAGTTTAACCCATAGGTAACACATAGTAAACAGAGGCCTTTAAGAAAAGTTCAGTATTTTTGCTTAAGGGCCTCTGCCTGCTGGCTGATTGATAATTATGGTTCTGGTGCAAAAGTTTTCAGGTAAACTTATTTTGAGTATAATTAGCCTAAAAAGCGAGGTAGCTATGATGAAAAATTATTTTAAAGGGCGCTGGTATTACTTTTATCGAGCCATTGACAATCATGAATTAACATTAGACTTTGAATTGCGTCGTCATCGAGATTACCAATCCGCTTACCACTTCTTGAAAAGGTTATTGACGACCTACGGTCGCCCAGATTGTTTGGTAACCGATCAGTATGGAGCAACTTTAAAAGCGATTAAGCAAGTAATTAAAAATGGATTATTGGCGAAAGGAAATCACCAGTGCTCTAAGTATCGAAATAATCTGATCGAGCAAGATCATCGGCTGATTAAACATGTGTTAGTTAAATCTAGCGGGTTTCAATCTATGCGCACCGTCAGTAAAACTTTAAGTGGTATTGAAGTCATGCATCAGCTACATAAAATAAGCCAAAGAGCAATTAACCTCTTTGGTTTTTCAGCGTTACAATCATTAACCGAATTATTAGCAAACTAGCCCGCAAATGATTATCAAACAGGGTTAAATCGCTCCTTTTATTATTTTTGCACCAGAGCTCGCAAAATTATTATAAATGTCGACGTTAATAATGGCGCTAGTAATCACGTTGCTCAAAAATTTAACTGTCATTTGGATGGTACTAAACGCGAGGACATCTTATACAACAATGGTAAATTTGCAGATATGAACAAATGGTCATTATTACGTTCAGAGTGGGAAAAACACGATAAAAAAAGCAAAGGATAATTTCATTCTTTGCTTTTTTTCGTGTTTAAATCATATACTGCATATCAAAGTCTATTACGCCAAGATATTGATTTGTCGTTGGGTTCCCTACGTCTTTAAACCCTTGTTTTAAATAGAATTCATGCGCTGAGGCACGCGCTGACAAACTGACTTGTTGATAGCCTTGCTTTTTGAAATCATCAAGTGCCCAGCGAAACAAGCTTGATCCGAGTCGCTGATATTGATATGACATATCGACAGCAAAAGATACTAATCGCACGGTAGCGGTATCTTTTTGGTAAGTTGAAAATGTTGCCACCAACACATCAGCGACCGTAATGCCATAAAACTGATTATTTTGCTCAATCACTATTTCTTCAGGTGTAATTAATTTGCCGAGAGGCCCCCTTAAAACAGCATTTCTCAAATCAATATTTTGTTGATAAAGTTGCTTATTTGCAGTTGTAAACTTTTGAAAAAATGGTTGGTTAGTCACAGTATTAGTGCCTCGTTTCATCATTTGATGCCACCATTTTATCATACTCAACGATAAAGAATTTGTTGCATCGTCTGATGTGACTATTATAAGTCCCAAAGATGGCCATGTTATTAATGAGGCTGAGGGATTATTTTTAAAAGTGATTTTTGAAAAACAAACTAAAGAACAATTTGCTTATGGATTTAAAATTAGCAATTCACGATTAAAAGATATTAAAATAGACGTACCGACAGTAGATGGCCACATTAATTGGAATTATATGAACGAAATCAGGCAGGCGTATTTAGAATCCACAATAGCATTAACTGAAACAACAAATAATCAAAACGCAATGGCCATCAATTTAAATTCAAGAATATGGAGTCTTGTAAGACTGGGGGATATTGCTAACGTTTATTCTGGAAGTGATTTACCTAAAACGGATCGATTTACAGGTGAAATCCCATTTATTGGATCCTCTTCTCGTAACAACGGATTGACAGATTTTGTTAAAAAAGTGGATGGACAACCTAAGAAGTTTGCACGAAATGTCATAAGTGTTAATCGTAATGGAAGTGTTGGGTATGCGTTTTATCATCCATATGAAGCATATTTTTCAGGAGATACAAGTCAGGAGATACAAGATATGTGGTTCCTAAAGATATGGCATTAACTGTAGAAGTTGGAATATTTCTTGCGACAGCTATATCACAACAAAAATCTCAGTTTGGATATGGATTTAAATTAGGTACGGAGCGTTTAAAAAACTTGCTGATAAATTTACCAATGATGACTGACAATAGTAATTACCCAGATTTTAAATTTATGAAAGATTATATTAATTCATTACCTAATGGAGATCTTTTATAGGGGGTATAATATAACAATAACTTCTTAAAAATCCCATTAAAACAGCCCCTAACGAATCAACTTGGCTTGTTAGTGGTTGTTTTTTATTTAGATAATATAATAGCCCTTGAAATGTAGGGCTAAATTGAATGGTTAAGCGTTTCTATATAGAGACATATAAATACTTTGTTTCTCAATTTTGGCTAGGCATGTTATAATGAATACAGAAAAGAAAAAAGGAAGCCTTGCAGTAACAAGACTTCCCACGTAGAGCCGTTTAAGACGGTGACAAATTTATACATTTTAAATAACCGCTAGCTTGCCAGAGCTAAGGCGGTTATTTTTTTTGCTGACTTTTGATCAGCTCAACAATTAATGCGATTAAGGCCACAATAAAGGTACCGAAAGCCAGCATTAATTGTAAAGCGTCCGACACGGACACTTAGGCTACTCCTTTCGTTAGGATTTATGGGCTTTAAAGGTTTAATACCATAAGAACCACCTCCGATCGGAAATAGCCACCGCCTTAACTTCTCTACTCAAACCATTATACAGGATAAAGCGTGATTTACCTATTGATGATTAATGTGATACTACCTTAACAGGTATTGAAACGATGCATTTAAGTTTTATTGTGTATAATGATGTTACACAAATTAAATTGGTGGTGATTTAAAATGAAAAGAATTTATTTTTTATGTACAGGAAATTCTTGTCGCAGTCAAATGGCTGAAGGATATGCAAAACAAATGTTGCCGGCAAATGATTTTCAAATCGAGAGTGCAGGAGTTGAAACTCATGGGTTAAATCCAAATGCTGTTAAAGTTATGGCTGAAGATGGAGTAGATATTAGTAGCCACTACTCTAAATTAATTGATCTAAATTATTTTAACACTTCAGATTTAGTTATTACTTTATGTGGTGATGCCAAGGATAAATGCCCTATGCTTCCCCCGCAAACAAAAGGTTTACACTGGCCTTTATCTGACCCAGCGCAAGCAACAGGAACTTTAGAAGAACAACTACAAGAATTCCGTAAGGTTCGTGACGAGATTAAAAAATTAGTTACAGGTTTGAATGACTACGTTCATTAATAAAAAAAGGCGACATAACTGAAAAGTTGTGGCCTCTTTTTTGATGCTGTATAATTAAAGGGTTAGAAGCGCGTCGCAACTTAGTGCCATAAGCTATTACAAATAATACCAAATTTGCAACATAAATCAGATTGGAGAAACCTTAATTATGAGAACTTACACAAGCAAAGACGAGTTAATCACAGAAATTGGACAACGTTACCAAAGATATATTTCTGAATTTGAGAACATTCCAGAAAATCTGAGGAATAAACGGATTGAAGAGGTAGATAAAACACCTTCTGAAAATTTATCGTACCAGTTAGGGTGGTTATCGTTATTATTAGGTTGGGAAGAAAAAGAGAAACACGGAATTGATGTCCATACACCAGCTGACGGTTATAAATGGAACAATTTAGGTGGACTCTACCAGTCGTTTTATGAAACTTATGGAACAGAAACGTTGGCTGAACAAACGCAACAGTTAAATAAAAAAGTGATTGACTTATGTCTTTGGATTGAGACATTAACTGATAAAGAGCTATTTGAACCTGAACAGCGAAAGTGGGCAACTACGAAAGCAAAATGGCCTTTGTATAAGTGGATTCATATTAATAGTGTTGCACCATTTACTAACTTCCGAACCAAAGTACGTAAATGGAAAAGAATTGTATTGTGAGGGTCTTATTTTGAAAAGTTCAATAGAACTATTACAAAACACGCTTATTCCATTCTTAAAGGGAACACTTGATAATTATCACGAAGAACCTCAAAACAGCAAAATTTGTCTAAAACACCTGTCGCATACGACAAATTGGAATCTATCTTAAAAGTAGGTGAATCATAATGAAATATGGCTATGCACGGGTCAGTACCACTGATCAAAAATTAGCAAATCAAATTGAGTTACTAAAATTGGCGGGAGCAGAAAAAGTCTTTCAAGAAAAATTTACTGGGACGACAACTGAACGACCAGAGTTTCAAAAACTATTGCAAGCTCTAAAAACAGATGATACTTTAATTGTGACTAAGTTGGATCGGTTTGCACGGAATACACGCGAGGCTTTAACTATTATCCAAGAGCTGTTTAGCCGGAACATCAAAGTTAATATTTTGAACATGGGATCAATTGATAATACACCAACTGGCCAGCTCATTTTTACAATATTCAGTGCTTTTGCGCAGTTCGAACGGGATATGATTGTCACGCGCACACAAGAAGGCAAGTTATATGCCAAACAACATGACCCGTTATTTCGGGAGGGTCGACCGAAAACTTATTCTGATGAACAGATCAGATTTGCCTACGAATTACGAAAACAGGGCATGACCTATAAAATGATTGAACGAAAGACGGGGATTAGTAAACGCACACAACAGCGACGATTTAAATTAGTTAAAAACAATATATTTTAAAACTGTTTACACCATACCAAAAGGGGCTTCGAATACGAGGCCCCTTTTAGATTTAGCTAGTAATCCGTATTAAAGTTAATGGCTAGCTCCCAGTTCAACTTTTTAATGGCTTACGATCTGTCAACAAAGCAATCGGCGACAGAATCAAAACAATCACCGCTCCTACTAAGTAGGTATGGCTGAAGGCCTGACTGATTTGTCGATTCTTAGTATGCTTAATTTTTCTCAAAGCTGTCGTTAAAGCTTCTTTTTGTGCCAATTGTTTGAGACCTACTAATAATTTTTTCTGACCCTGGCTTATTTTCTGATTACCCAAATTAATTTTTTGAGAAGCTACTGATAGTTTAGATATAGCGGTATTTTGATCTTCTAACTTGGTTAAGGTAAGTGCTAGTCGCTGGTTGCCCGCTTTCAAGTTGTCAATAGCCAGTGCTAACTTTTTCTGGGCTTGGTAGACCTGGTAAAGATCGGTTCCCTTTTGGGGCTGTGGTAAATCAACTTGAGATTTGGCTGCTTGTTTAAGGGCACGTTTTAGGTTCGTCTGTTTGTTTTTAGTTGTTAATTTGGCTGATCCAGTAGTGGAAAATAGGCTATTTAATTGTTGATGAGCCACTTTATTTACTTTGGGTGATAATTGCTGTCGATCAACAATTTGAATGGCATCTTGATGAATATGCTGCTTAGCTGTATTGACATTATTATCAAGGATCGTTACTAGAATTGCAATTCCTAAACAGGTGCCAATCTGACGCGCTGCGTTAACAATTCCCGAACCAATCCCACTTTTATTTTTTGGCAAATGCTTAACTGAGGCCACTAACGAAACCGAAGAGAACCCAAAACCAACACCGTTAATCACTAGAAAAGTAATGATAACAGCTTTAGGCGTTGTGGTGGTGATAAACGACAAGAGCAGTAAACTAGCTGCCATGACTAAGAGGCCAATCAAAGTAACCGGAATTGCGCCAACTTGATCAAATAACTTAGTTCCCAAAGGCATCGCTACCATGATTGTTAAGGAAACTGGAATAATAATTAGGGCTGCATGTAACGCTGTACCGTTCAGAACGTCTTGTAAAAAGTAATTTAAAATCAGGATGGGGCTAACTAATGCAAAGCCGGTTAAAAAGTAAACTAAACTAGAAGCAGTGAGGGTTTTTTCACGAAACAAATCTAATTCAAGTAACGGGTGTTTGACTTTACTTTCGATAAAGATGAACAAACCAATAGCTAATACGCCGCCAATGAGTGTTCCTAAGATGATGCCCGACTGCCAACCATATTGGCGGCCTTCTAGTAGGCCAAAGTTTAAACCACCCAAGCCTAGTGTTAAAAGAATGGTTCCTGGTAAATCAATTCTCCCCGCCAAGGATTCGTCATATGATTCCCTTACCCCCATAGCAATAATTAGAAAGGCTACAATGGTTAAGGGGACATTAATGCCGAATACCCAGCGCCAAGAAGCATATTCAATAATCACACCACCAATCGGTGGCCCCCCGGCAGCGGCTAAAGCCGTTACCGCACCCACAACGCTAGCAATTTTGGACATATGTGCTTTGCCAAATATTTCAATTCCCATTGGTAAGACAATCGGGGTGATAATGGCACCACCTAACCCTTGAAAAAATCGAAAAGCAATCAATTCTGGTAACGATGTTGCCAGCATACAGGCCGCTGAAAAGCCACCAAATAAGGCTAATCCTAATAACATAATCTTTTTACGACCATAACGATCGGCAATCTTTGAACCAGTGATCATAAACACGGCTAAGGCTAACGTATAGATGGTGGCAACCCAACTTGTATCAGTTAGACTGGCATTAAAATGGGTCATAATTTTGGGTAAAGCAATGTTGACGATAGTACTGTCTAAGGTGCCCATAAACATCGCAATGGTTAACCCGATAAGACTGATAATTTTAGTAGCTTTTGACATCTATCAAGCACTCCTTTCGGTAACAGATGAATATAAAGGAAACATTTGTTACATTTATTTACGACTTTTAGTATAATTAGTCCTAAACATTAAAACAATACTTATTAGCTAAGTGCTACAGATTGCTATAATTTGTTACCGATAGTAGAGGAGATGTTAATAAAATGAACGGAAAGCAGCGTATGGTTGAGCAGTCAAAGCAATGGTTATGTGATGCCCTTATAAATTTAATGACGAAAGACAATTTTCAGGATATTTCTATTACTGAAATTGCTCAAACTGCCGAATTATCTCGAAAGACGTTCTATCACTCTTTTAAAAATAAAGAAGCGGTTATTAATTACCTGTGTGATCAGTTGTTCGATCAGTACTTTGAACAATTGCTCCAACAGAAACCGCAGATAGGGGAAATGATGCTAAAAACTACTTTTGACATTTTTTTAGATTTTTGGTGGCAAAAACGAGATTTAATTCAATTATTGATCCGACAAGGCTTATTTGATCACATGAATGAAATTTGGCAGCAAAAAGCAACCTCCCGTTATCAACAGTTTGCAGCTCCCTGGCATGTTCAGGGTACTCCTACCCAAGTGAATTATGTGATGGCTTTTCAACTAGGTGGTCTTACCAATATTCTACGTGTCTGGTTAGGCCAAGGTAATCCTGAACCACCAGAACAAATTAAGGACGTGATGTTGTTGGTTGCTCGCCAATTAGCAGACAGTCTGGATGCAAACTAGACATAATTACGACAAACGATCTCTAGTTAAAATTGTTCTAGCCTAATGAATTCAGCCCCTTTAACATCAACCATTACTAGGGCGAAACGCAACCATAATATGATGTTATCCTTAAATCTTAGAGTCATTATTGTATAATTTACACAAAGGAAAAAAACATGCAAAAACGATACTCAAAAGAATTTAAAGAAACCCTTATTGACTTCTATAATTCTGGGCAATCCGTTACACAGCTTTCTAAAGAATACAGCGTGTCTCCTGTAACAATTTATAAATGGATCGACCTCTACTTTAAGTCTAATGAAAGTTCAGTTTCTAAAGCTGATTTTCTAGAATTAAAAAGACAACTAGCAAAAGTTAAGGAAGAACGAGACATCTTAAAAAAAGTATTGACCATATTCGCCGAGAAAAAGAAGTGAGTGCTGCGGATATGACTCAAACCATTAAAACTTTAGCACTCAATGTCAGGCTCAGTTGTCAACTTCTTGGTGTCCCTGAATCAAGTTATTATGAACGGATCAATCGACGTCGTTCCAAAACTCAATTACGGAGGCAACACTTGGCAATTAAGATTGTCCAACTTTTCAAGGCGAATCGGGGAATCTATGGGGCACCTAAGATTCAGCACCTCTTACTAAATCAAGGGGAAAAAGTAGGGTTAAACCTCGTACAAAAACTAATAAAACAACTTCAGATCAAGTCAGTCGTCGTTAAAAAATTGGGTCTACACTTTTTGGTACTGATAGACATAACGTCGTCATGTTAATCGGTATCTTTTTTTCTTGCATTTTTTTAAAAAAAGTGTAAAAAAAGAGATAACCCACCACCACCAAGCAGAAAGGAAATCTCCATGGATAATTATCTCAAAATATCACTCGCATTA
>NZ_JAFBDN010000039.1 GCF_016908275.1 Periweissella beninensis
TTGTGTGAGAACTCCAATGATACCTGATTTTTAAGTCTTGGTGTTTTTATTTTGTCATTTTTCTAAAGTGGCTAACTTGATTATAAAATTCGCCATAATCTTTTATTAGTAAATTTTGGATTTAATACTTAACTACTTTTTTTAAATAATTATTGACACTTTTCTCATCATGCTTTAATATACAACGTATAGCTTAATATTATTTTTAAACGAATTGAACAGGAAAGTAAATTAAGAAGTTTTAGCTCAGAAAGTACCGTGTGATGTGAAGGTATCTGAAACTCTTTTTCGAAAATGGCCTGAGATTGGCATAAATGAGTTACCTTGGTAATAAGTTTGTGATGGGTTGGCGTCCATTATCAACGCACACGGATAAATTTGTCCGTTAGTGAGGTCCTTTTGGTAACAAATTGACAAATTAGAATGGTTCACGACGAAGCTCGTTTCTATGTAATAACATAGGAATGAGCTTTTTATTTTTCTTCAATTCTTTATATACTGTTTAACAATTATTTATTATTTTTAGGGAGAATTTTATTATGAAAAAATTATTAGTTATTGCCACTGCTTTCTTAGCTGTATTAACACTTGCTGCTTGTGGTAGCAAAAGTGCTACTACCACTAAAACGGTCAAAATTGGTGTCGTTGGTACTGATGATCGTATCTGGAATGCCATTGCTAAAAAAGCCAAGAAACAAAATATTAAGATTAAATTAGTCCACTTTACGGACTATAATCAACCTAATGCAGCTCTAAAACAAGGATCTATCGATTTAAACGCCTTTCAACACTACTACTTCTTAGATCAATGGAACAAGTCAAATAAGGGTACAATCAAAGCTATCGGTAAGACTGTTATTGCTCCTATTCGATTATATGGTGGTAAAGGTGTCACTAGCATCAAAGGCATTAAAAAAGGTAGTCAAATTGTTATTCCAAATGATCCAACTAATGAAGGTCGCGCCCTTACCTTATTGCAAACTGCTGGCTTAATCACGTTGAAAAAAGCAGCTCTACCAACACCAAATGATATCACCAAAAATAAACTCAATTTAAAAATCGTTCCGGTTGATGCTTCACAAACCGCACGTCAACTTTCATCAGTTAGTGCGGCTGTCATTAATGACAGTACCGCCCAAGATGCCAAATTAGACTCTAAGGATGCAATCTATGTAGAACCAGTTAATAAAGCTTCTAAACAATGGATTAATATTATTGCTGCCAATAAAAAAGATGTCAACAATAAAACTTACCAAAAAATTGTTAAATTATACCAAACAGAAGCAACTAAAAAACTTTTAAAGAAATACTATGGTAATGAAGAAATTCCTGCTTGGGATATTACCCTAAAATAACTTAGTCTGTTACTACTTACTAGAAAGTCAACTGAATTGGCTTTCTTTTTATACATAGCATTAATATACGTAGCACATAAATTAACAATTATAAAGTGAGGGACATATATGTCAGAACAATCCATAATTAGTCTTAAAAACATTGAAGTTAAATTTCAACAAAAGAATCAACTTATCCATGCTGTAAAAGATGTTTCATTAGATATTGAGCGTGGTGATATTTATGGTATTGTTGGCTATTCTGGTGCTGGTAAGTCGACCCTTGTTCGGGTTATTAACCTGTTACAGAAACCGACTAGTGGTACCGTATTAGTTAATAATATTCCATTAGCTGAAACAAACAATAATAAAACTACCTATCTACAAGGTAGTAAATTACGGAATGCTCGCAAGAAAATCGGTATGATTTTTCAACACTTTAATCTAATGAATGAACGAACTGTTGCAGACAATGTTTTATTCCCCATTGCGCGAAATCATACCCTTACCAAGGAACAAAAAAATACTAAAGTTGCTGATTTACTTGCATTAGTTGGTTTATCTGATCGTTCTAATGCCTATCCAAGCCAACTTTCTGGTGGACAAAAGCAACGTGTTGCCATTGCTCGAGCTTTAGCCAGTGATCCAGAAATTTTGATTTCTGATGAAGCAACCTCTGCCCTTGATCCAAAGACCACTAATGCGATCTTAGCGCTTTTAAAATCTTTAAATGAAAAACTAGGTCTCACCATCGTTTTAATTACACATGAAATGCAAGCAGTCAAAGACATTGCTAATAAGGTTGCCGTAATGGAAAATGGACAAATTATTGAAAATGGCTCCCTTTTAGAAATTTTTACTAATCCTCAAAAGCAATTAACTAAGGATTTTATTGATACTGCTACCCAACTAGAAGACGGCCTTGCTAAGGTTCAAGCACAACCTATCGTAACTAATCTACAAGCCCCCGACGTCTTAGTTCAGTTTTCATACGCAGGTGAGACAACCGGTGAGCCATTAATTTCATCATTATTTAAAGAATATGGCATTGTTGCAAATATCCTATTTGGCAATGTCGAAATTTTACAATCAACACCAGTTGGCACTTTGATTGTTATTTTAAGTGGCGAATCTCATGCGATCCAAACTGCATTGCATAACGTTAAAGAACAAGGTGTTAAAGTTACTTTATTGAAAGGAGAACTAATATAAATGTTAAATTTTTTTGAACATTATTTTCCCAATGTTATTTCACTAGGCTGGTCAACTGATCTTGGTTGGGGGACTGCCATTTGGCAAACTTTATATATGACATTTGTTTCAGCTTTTTTTGGTGGTATTTTAGGCTTACTTTTTGGTTTTGGTCTTGTCCTTTTTGATACCAATGGTATTTTAGCAAATCGACCAATATTTTGGATTTTAGATAAAATTGTTTCTATTTTTCGAGCTATTCCTTTTATCATTTTATTAGCTTTTATTAGTCCCTTGACACAATTACTGGTTAATACGCAGATTGGAATGACAGCAGCTTTAGTTCCTCTGTCTCTCGGTGTTTTTCCATTTTATGCTCGTCAAGTTCAAAATGCACTAGTTTCTGTTGATCATGGAATTATTGAGGCTGCCCAAGCTTTTGGTGCAACTACTGGTGAAATTATCTTTAAGGTTTATCTACGCGAGGCCTTGGCTGATTTAATTCGTGTTTCAACGGTTACTCTGATTAGTTTAGTCGGTCTTACTGCTATGGCTGGTGCGATTGGGTCAGGTGGATTAGGAAACGTTGCTATTAGTGTTGGCTTTAATCGTTTCCAAAATGATGTCACTTGGGTAGCAACATTGTTAATCATTGTTTTCATCTTTGCAATTCAATTTACTGGTGATCTGTTAGCTAAACATGCTAGCCATAAATAAGCATATTCAAAAAACTAGTGTAGTATTGTTGTAAAAATACTACACTAGTTTTTTTAGTTTCCATTTATTTATATTAGGTATCTTAAATACTACTTTATTTCTCCAAATAAAATTCAAAGCGTGCCCCTACATATTGTGTTCGCACATATTCAAACGGCGTTCCATTATCCAAAAAAGAAATTTGCCTTAAATGTAGAATTGCATCGCCTCGCTTCACTTGTAAATAATCCGCTACCTTCTCACTTGCCAATTGTGCTGTAACCGTCTGTTGTGCATGCCCTATTACGTACCCTTTCCTCTCAAAAGAATTATACACGCTTTGACTAATTTCCTCTTTTGAAAAATCAGCTACAAATTTATATGGAATAGTTGCTGTCTCCAAAGAGATTGGTTCGTTATTCCCATATCTAATTCGTTCCATTCTTAAAACAAGGTCATCAGCATTTAACTTTAGTTGCTCAGCTTCACTAATAGAGGGTTGCGTGGCATTATGGTAAGCAACAACTTTACTGCTAGCCTTTTTCCCTTGGGCAGCCATTAACTCCGTAAAACTAGTAATTCCAGACATTTTTTCTTGAACTTTTCGATTTGCCACATAGGTGCCGTCCCCAATTCTTCGTTCTAAGATGCCTTCTTCAGCTAAAGTTTGAACTGCTTGTCGCAATGTCATTCGACTAACAGCAAATTCTAACGCCAACTCTCTTTCCGCCGGAATCTTATCACCAATATGATATTTCCCACTTTCAATTTGGCGTTTTAATTCATTATGAATTTGTAAATATATTGGTGCTCCCATAATTTTATCCATTTTTTCTTAATTTTTGACCATATGAATAAGTTGCTAATAATTCTAATTCTTTATTAAAAATATTTAAATCAGCATCTTTGCCGATTTCCAAACAACCTTTATCTAACAGTTTGAATTCTTGTGCTTGATTACCTGATGTCATTTTTACAGCATCTTCTATCCCAATATCGGTAAATTTAATAATATTCCTAAATGCATCATCATAAGTTAATACTGACCCTGCTAAATGACCATCTAATAACCGTGCTTGCTTATCCTTAACGATTACTTTTTGACCACCTAATTCTGACTCGCCTTCATTAAGCCCTTTAGCTCGCATCGAATCTGTAATTAATTGAATATGATCAATTCCTTTGACATTAACCGCAAATTTAACCATATCTGGTACAACATGAAACCCATCTACAATTAATTCAGCATTAATATATCTTTCTAGCATTGCATGCCCAGTTACACCAGGTTCACGATGTCCAATTCCTCTTTGCGCATTATATAAGTGGGTAATGTGTGTCGCTTGTGACTCCTTCAAAATATTCCGTGTAGCGTCACTGTGCCCAATTGAGGGTATAATTCCTGAATTTAGAGCGTACTTCTCAAATTCACGTGCACCATGTCTTTCAGGTGCATAAGTAACTAGCTTTATCCGATTTCCACTTAACTTATTCCAGTGATCTAGCATGTTAATTGCGGGATCTAGCATATACTTTTCTGGTTGTGCTCCTTTATACACAGGATTTACAAATGGTCCTTCCAAATGTACTCCGCCAATTAAATTTGTCAATGCCGTTGCCTTATCAATCGCTATCATTGCTTGACTTATCTTTGCATCTGATTGAGTCATTGATGTTGGAAAAATCGTAGTTACACCTTCATTAGCTCCAATTAAATTTACCATTGTTGCTAATTTTTTTGCATCTCCATCCATTGTATCAAACCCATATGCGCCATGGGTATGAACATCAATAAAACCTGGCACTATAATATCATCATCACATATAATCGTTTCATCGCTTGCTAGTGGTGTATACTCTTCAATTCTACCAATATCCTTTATTACTTTTTCGAAACGAATGTAAGCATCCTCAATCACCCGAAGACCAGTATAAATTTTAATATGCTTTAAGACTATTGCCATTATTTATTTTCACCTGCTTGCTGATCTTTAAGGTAGGTCGCATCAATTCCTTTTACGAGACTTATTCCTAATCCAGCTTCTTCCATCGCTAATATGCCAGCAATTGTTGATCCCCCTGGAGAGGCAACTTGCTCTGCTAAACTTCTTGGTAAAATATTTTCAATTTTGATTTTACTAGTTGTTCCCAAAATCATTTGATTAACAATTGTAACCGCAACTTCTTTTTTTAAGCCATATTTAACGCCTGCTTGTGCTAAATTATCAACTACTAAACTGATGAAAGCCGGTCCAGATCCAGCTAAAGCACTAAAAATACCAAACTGTTCTTCTGATAATTCCACTATATCGCCTAATTCATTAATTAAATTTTTTATTAGCCTATATTGTTGCACATTTTGCAAAAGTAGCTCATTAGGAATAACACTTGTCATCCCCATATTAATTTTCACATTAACATTTGGTAATGCTCTTAAAATAAATACATTTTCATGCCCCAACGCCATTTCTAACTGTTTTAAATTAATTCCACCCAAAATAGAAATAACTATTTTATTAGGTAAAGCCTCTCTAATTTCTTCACTTACTGTTAATAATTGTTGTGGTAGCATTGCTAGAAAGATAACATCGCTTTTTTGCGCTACTTCTAGATTATTGGCCCCATATTCAATCTTATTTTCTTTCGCAACTATTTTTGCGCGCTTACTATTACCACCATGAATTACAAAATCATTTGTAGCATGCTTTTTTAATAATCCCTTTAAAATAGCTTGTGCCATTTCACCAGCACCAATAAAGCCAATTTTCACAAAATCCACCTCCAATTAATTATCTTCTTTTACTATACCAATATCTAGACCAATTTTCAAAAATTATTAATATTTTAGTACAAAAAAAACACCTACAAGAAGTAGATGTTTTTTAATAGCTGGGCTAGCTGGATTCGAACCAGCGCATGACGGCACCAAAAACCGTTGCCTTACCGCTTGGCTATAGCCCAATAAATGGGGGAGAGAGGATTCGAACCTCCGAACCCGAAGGAGCGGATTTACAGTCCGCCGCGTTTAGCCACTTCGCTACTCCCCCAACACAACTATTTAATTTTACTATACATAAAATTAATTGTCAATGAATAAATAATTTTATTTATCAAAGCTAATCATTTATTCCTTAACCCGACTTAAATATATTATCATATTCAAATAAAAAAGCAAGTTTTTTTTACTTATTTTTTCAATAAAAAACAACTAACTCAAATTTTGAATTAGTTGCATTATGTTTCACATTTTTTGATCAATCAATAATATAATAATATTTAATAAAAAGTCATTAAGGGCCTAAAGTTCACCCATTAAACCATTTATTTTTTTAACACCGCAAAATAATAGTAATCCAAATACGACCGTCATAGTACCAATAACAGCATAATAAGTAACTTCTGTCCCAGGTGTATAAAATTTAACAATTTGTGCGTTAATTGCAGATGCTGCAGCGTCTGATAAAAACCACATACTCATCATTTGGGACTTGAAAGCTTTTGGTGCTAGTTTAGTTGTTGCTGATAATCCCACAGGTGATATTAATAACTCAGCGATTTCAACAATTGCCCAACTCCCAATTAACCATAAAGGTGTTACTCGCATATCAGTTCCGTGTAGCATCCCTGGCAATGCCATTAAGATAAAGGATATCCCCGCAAATATTAACCCAGCCGCAAATTTAGTAGGTGTTTTAGGTTGCTTAGCTCCCCATTTCACCCATAAAATTGCAAATAATGGTGTATACAACATTATGAACAATGGATTCAACGATTGAAACCATGACGCCTGAGCAGAAAAGCCAAAAATATTAAAATTTAAATTAGTTTGTTGTTGTGCGAATAACGCTAAGACAACGGAACCTTGTTCTTCAATTGACCAAAATAAAATTGCTGCAATAAACAACGGAATATAAGCGATAACCTTCGAGCGTTCTGCTTTCGTTGTTTTTCGACTTGTAAGCATCGCAATAAAATATACAACTGGAACAGCCACCGCGATTATTGTTAATAGTAAAATAACATTATTAATATTTAAACTATCAAAAAGTTGCATTAAAATTAGCACTAATACTAATGCAACTACGCCATAGATAATTTTAATCACTAATGGTTTAATCTCTTCTGGTTGAATTGGATCAGTAGGATAATGTGAATTTTTGTTTAAATACTTATTGCCACTAAACCAATATTGCAATAGGCCAAAGAACATCCCGATAGCTGCTAATGAAAATCCTAAGTGATAATTATAATTTTGACCAACTGTTCCAACCAAAATAGGAGCAATAAGCGCACCTGTATTTATTCCAAAAACAAAAATTGAAAATCCAGAGTCCCGACGATAATCATCTGGTGCATATAATGAACCAACCATATCAGAAACATTTGGTTTTAATAATCCAGTTCCAATCGTGATTAATATAATCGAAATAAATAACGTTGTTAGTCCAAACGGTAATGCCAAGACGATGTGACCAAACATTATTAAAATTCCACCAATAAAAACCGTTCTCCACGCTCCCCAGATACGATCACTAATAAACCCACCTAACACACTTGATAAGTAGACTAGTGATCCATATATTGACATAATTGAAGCACCCAATATCGGGTTCATAGCTAATCCACCATTAGCTAGTTTATCAATCATATAATACAACAGAATTGCACGCATTCCGTAATAGCTAAAACGTTCCCACATTTCTGTAAAGAACAGTGTAGATAACCCCTTAGGATGGCCTAAAAAGGTTTCATTACTATTATTCTCCAAAACTATAAACCTCCAAAAATTGCAACTAAAATTTAATTTTAATTGCAGTATTAGTCTATTTTACCACTTTTTTAATAAAAATTAAAATTTATAATAACTAGTGCTCTTCATTTTACAGCTTTATTTGGAATAAGACTTACAGACAATCGCTTCCTTGAAAGCAAATATCTGCTGAAGATTAGGTTAATATTGTTAGGACAAAATAGCCAATACAAGTTTAAATTAAAAAATGGCTATCGCTAACATAAAATTAACGATAACCATTTTTTAATCTAACACCAAAGATATAAATTATGCCGCTTAGGTGACTCGAACACCTGACCCTCGGTTTACGATACCGATGCTCTACCAACTGAGCTAAAGCGGCAAAAAATTATACTAAAAGCGTTGTTACTAAACTAACAACGCTACTAAGAACTCCGGCAGGCGGGCTCGAACCGTCGACAACCTGATTAACAGTCAGGTGCTCTACCAACTGAGCTATGCCGGAATAATATAAGCATGGCGACG
>NZ_JAFBDN010000040.1 GCF_016908275.1 Periweissella beninensis
GAGTTCATCAAAAGAACGTCGCTTTTTCTTTTTATCAGTTAACTCAGATGAATCAATAGGCTCATCTGTGTGAGTAATAATTGGCTTAGAATATTCCCAGACCTCAACGTAAGGACCTGTTCTAATAATTTTTTGATTATAAATTTTCATAGGAAATCAGTCATACAAGACAATACTTTCGCCATTCTTTGGTTTATATAATAAATAAACATAGAAGAAAAATAAATTTTTCTTCTAACTACTAAAGCATGGAAATTTTTTTAGGGACGTTCCACTTGCGCTTTGTCGTCCCGACAGCGCACCCCTTTCAAAAATTTGCCATGCTAAGTAGTTCATCTAATTTGAATTATTTGTTTTTAGGTAACACGTCAGAACAATTGAACCAAAGCGTTCCATTAAATTGCCCAATTTGCATGTTTTCAAGGGTAATAGGCGTAGTCTTCGCAGTCTTCAATTGAGCCACCGTCAATGTAGGATTAAGGTTCTTAACTTTGATAGTAAACATTTCAAAATAAAAAGGGCTAGCGAGGTCTTGAATTGATACCTTTAACTTATAAGCAGTCAGTTCATCTGTTTTACGGTCTCTAACTTCCTCATATCCTTTTACAGCCAAAAATTCTTTCCCAAGTTTTTCTTTATCTAAAAAGTTTTCAATTTCCATTTCTTATTCCTCTTTCAATTTTTATTTTGTTTTAATAATCAGCAAAATACGCTGATTTGCAACAGTTTTAGAAAGTAAGATTAAAGAACAATCTTTCTTTCAAAACCGTTTATTTTATTCTGAAAAATACTTATCTGCTGTTTTATATTTCAACAGCTCTTCAATGAAATTAAACTTTGTAGTGTCAATGAAAGGACTTTCCCAATATTTAGCTTGACTCTCTCCAGAACCCTCAACATATATCATTCCGGAGCCCTTAACACTTACATCAGGAAATGAATCAGTAGGCGGTGTATGAGCGTTAAAAATCATACGATAGCCATCAGGACTGTTTGCCCCCAATGCAATCCGAAGACCTAGATTATCCCTCAAATCAGAATTTAAGGTTTCAGCACGCATTTGCTGGGCTGCTACCAAAATGAAACACCCGGCTTGTCTTCCAAGTAAAATAATCTGTTTGATGTTTGCCATTGTCTCTTCTACAATTTTTTTTCCAGCTTTGTCTGTAGCACTAGCTTGGAAAGCTCCCATTTCATCAAAAATTAACCATAAAGGGTTAAAACCATGGTCAACAAAATTTGAACCATATTTAAAATTCATAGGGTCGTTCATTATTGAATACCGCTTTTTCATTTCTTCAACGACCAATCTAGTAACTCTAGAAATGTTGTTGGGGGTTACAGCAACATGGTCATCAAGATAATGCTCTAGATTTCCTAAGTCAGAGTTTTTCGGGTCACAGATGAAAACGGTTGCGTGCCTTTTCATAAGCTCAATTAAGAAAAAACTAATAAATATCGATTTCCCTGAACCAGTACCACCACCTATTAATACGTGTGGCGATTTTACAGGGTTATAAACGATTCCATACCCTAAATTTATATTCATATCATCAGTAAATTCAGATTTTTCCGTAGCAGTTACCATCAGTCTCTCAGGTTTGACAAGAGTAAAAATATACTCAACATATTGTTCTCTAACAAACTTTTCAGGGGTGATACCAAATACACTTGCTAAAGGTTTTTCTAAGTTTTCTAACTGATTGATTAACGTAGGGTTATTACTCTTCAAAAACCTAACTAGCAACTCACTAGAATTTTCTTCATAAACAATAACAGTGCTTTCATCTAAGTCCGCTTCTTGAATAAAATTTAAAAGTTTGTAATCAGTCTCATATTCATATCTGAAAAAATGGCGTAGATTTTTAAAATATTTATACTGTTTAAGTAAAATAGGAATTCCTGTTACACAAACAAAAATTTCTGTTAGCCAGTTATTGGAAACAAATCCACAGAAAAACCAAAATAGTAGAATTACTATTAACCATGTTTGGTCAAACTTTAAGATACGCCTGTAATTAATAAAATTATTGGGCAAATATAAAGAAACAAATTTCGTGTCTCCCCTAATTCTTGCTCGTCGTTCTTTCAATAATCCCCACATAACCGTTACACCTACCTAAATAAATTTTTTATATTAACAACCAAATTAGTAAACCGTCTCTTCACAGTGTAGAAACTGCTAACAAATAGTAATACAATACCGGGAACTAAGAAGAATATTAAAACAATAATTTCATGTCTCCTTAAAATACCAGCAACTATCAACAATACTATTGAAACCACAAACGTAATACGCTCCTTAAACCTATTTGAAGTGTGCATTATAATTTCTTCCTTTCAATAAATGAAATGATAATCTCTGGCAAACTCAATATCATTAACACCAACGCTAAAAATAAAAATGTTTTTACACTTAGGTAAGGAGAATAAGACTCCCAATGGTAATGCCTATCAATGTTAGCAGTGAAGCCCGCAAAGAGAGATATTACCACAAGCATGATCCAACTAAACGAGCGATAGATGTTCTTCATATTATTCCTCCTCATTTTCTTCAGGCTTGTTATATACATAAGAATTAATATAGATTTTTTTCTCTTTATCTAAACAATCCTTTAAAAGAATTGTGCGATTTTTGTTATGAACATAATTTTTAGCATGTTCTACAAATGCTTGCACGTTGCAAATAAACTCAAATTGGTTTGTGTAACCATTAGTTTGTGAACTTAGTTCTTCACAAGCTTCTAATAACCGCTTCTCATCAATTCTTGTGCTCCAACGCTTTAAAACTGCGATACTACTCATTTTATTAAAATTAGCACCAGTAATTGTGTATATTCTTAAAACATCCACTACATCTAAATCCTTAAAATTAATCATTTTTATTTCTCCTAATTTTTCCTCATTTTTTTCAGTGGTGTCACTAATTACCTCTACCGCTTGAAAATAATAATAGCATCATTTTTTAGCGGTGTCAATAGACCCCCCTAAAAAAGCAAAAAAAAATAAGCCATTACAACTTATTTTTTAAGTAATTCTTGTAAAGCCGCTAAAAGAACCAATTTAACTACAAAAGTTCTGTAAACACGCTTACTACCTTTGAAAATAGATACAAATTTTATCTGAAGTTTACTAATACCTTCGTACACTTTTTTTTCTAAATTAACAGTTGTATCCGCACCCTCTAAAACTTCACTTGCTCCCGTAATATCTTTAACCTTAATATCTGAAAGCTCCAACCACTCATTTTCAAAGGAATCCAACTTAGGCTCAATTATTTTATATGCTCTACCAATCATATAACCAACAGTAACTGGCGCTTCAGTATCCCCAAAAAGAACTCTTTTTAATTCTTTAATCGCTAAAACAGATTCGGCGCTTAACCGCATTCTAGTACGCATAAAATACCTCCTTTACTTGTCTTCTTTATTCTAATATTGTTAGCTTTTTCTCTAAAAATAGCTTAGAAAGCCTTATTTAAAGCCAACTAAGCTAGTCATTTATTATTCCCACTTAATTATATAGCGTGGATTTGCTGATGTCAAAATACCCTAACATTTCAGCTACGTTGTTAAACTCTTTACTGTTCATTGGCTTTACTCCTGATTAACTAATTTAACCAACTTTACCACAATTAACAATTAACTAACACCTTAACCCCTTGAACGGACTCCCCATAGTCTAGCCCAAAATCCTTTAGGTGTACTGGTCTCGATTAGAAGCTGGTCTTTAGCTTTTAACTGTTGCTGTAAATCCAACTGCAATTGTTGAGCCTGATCTAGTAGCTTCTTAAAATCAGCTGATTCATTCTTATTTTGCTCTAATAAATCGGCAACTTGACCGCTTAACTCTTCATTTTTGGCAGTTAATTTGGTATTAACTTTGGTCAATTCGTCAATTTCCGCCTTTAACTTTTCCAATTCAACACTAGTTCTAGTTAAGTTATGTTTGACTTGATTTTCTTTAACTAGTCTTAACTCGTCAACAGTAAATTGACGTTTACTTGTCTTGAATCCATTAGCTGATAATCGCTTATATAGCGTGGGTTTACTGATGTCAAAATACACTAGCATTTCAGCTACGTTGTTAAACTCTTTACTGTCCATTGGCTTTACTCCTGATTAACTAATTTAACCAACTTTACCACAATTAACAATTAACTAACACCTTAACCCCTTGAACGGACTCCACCTTAAATGCGTTAAGCTATTGTGTTAATACCGTTTACGGTAAGTAAGGCATAGTTGCCCTAAGAGTGAGCCAAACTTCATTACACAACACTTCATATTTCTATCAAATGCTCTGTAACAAAGGCTACTTACTTACAGTAGCAACACAATTACAACCAGCGTACCCCAGTCAACTTGCAAAGCTATTAGGGTTGTTTTTATTGACGTAACCCAAGTAACCGTCTTTCGCTTTACAAGGTGTGTCATGCCATTTCGTACACGATCCACCCTAACCATTTATCTTCTTTACTTTTCGCTGAAAGGTCGTTATCACCTGTCTTTAACACTTTGACACCCGCAACGGTATCAATTAGGGACAAATTCTAGCAGGTGTGCGGGCTGTCCTAACCCCAAGCCATACATTTCACTACCTGCGTTGCGTAAATGCTTCTAGCTGTACAAAAAAGCCCATTGGTTTCATATGCTGAACCAGTGGACTTGTTAAGGGCTATTCTATTAACTATTTTTTAACCACCTAATTTAATACTTCAGTAGTTTTATAACTTGATTTTTTATGAAATCATGATAAAATAATTTACATAGATAGCGCTTAACATGTTTCCCTGTCCGCCAAGATACGAGAATATGTTAAGGTTTTTTTTATTCACTTGTTGAATAGAATTATAGCATAATCCTAATGGATTGTGTTATTTTTTTTGCCTATTTTTCAGATTTAGACTTCTTGCTCTCTATATAAGGCACTAAATACCCCAATGCTATATCAATCCCACAACATACCATTATAATTATATACGTGTGTGGTCCAAAAATAGTGGGAGCGCATAAACTCCCATATGTTTCCGTAAATTTTGCTACTGCTTGTACTGCCTTTAAAAAATTTTCCAATTGCGTTGTCCGCCCTTTTTAGTATTTGAGTTTTTAGGCTCATATATAATATAAGTATTCTTGATTTTTTGAATTGATTTTACCTATAACATATAATTGTTTTCTCAAATAAATTGGTATAGATAATTAACCTGAAATCCTTGTGAAGTTAAATCATTGATTTACCAGTGCGAACAACCAGCGAACACGTGGTAATTTCACAAAGCTAATTTCACTAACTTTTACGGCTTCAATGCTGGCAATGGTCTAGGTGGGTACTTTGGATAATCTATCTTATGTAAACCGTCATTGGTATAACTACAAATAACGAAATAAATTAACCTAGCTGACACTAATCAAACGGTTTTTTTGCTCTTAAATATACTATCAAGAAAAAAAGACCTATTATGTAACAGGTCTTTTTTCTAAAATAACGAAATTGTTGTATTCAATTCAAGGTCTGGATCAATATTTTTTTTAACCCTACTTTTTTTAAGCTTAACATTATATTTTTTTACTGTATTTTCAAATTCTAAAATTTCTTCTTTAGACATTTTAGAGTCATATTTATTTTTAAAGTCTGTAAAGTAAGTAATGAGTGAACCTTCATGATTTTTCAAAAACCATTCTATATGATTTTTGAAATATTCCCTACGTATTTCTTCATCATTCAAATCATTTGGCACACGTAACATTCGTTCATCAATGCTATCAAAACCATTAAATGGTTCAGCTAAACGTTTTTTTGTTTCTTCAATGAATGAGGGTTCTATGTCAATTCCTATTGCCTTACGTCCTGACTGTTGTGCTACTCTAACAGTAGTACCACTACCAGAAAATGGATCGAGAACAATGTCATTTTTATTTGAAGATGCCAAAATCATTCTTTCAATAACACCTTCTGGTTTCTGTGTTGGATGAGCTTTACGATTGCTTTGTGAATAATGAACATGACTAAATTCCCATACATTTCCTGGATTAGCTCCACGCATGTTATTAATTGAACGGTAATATTTTTGCGGAATACGAATGTCGTCAAGATTAAATGTGGGATTTTTTCCAGATTTAGTAAACATTAGAATATCATCATGGCGTGATGAAAATCCTTTTTTCTTTCCTAGGCCTTGCGTATAATGCCACGTAATCCAATTATGGAACTCTAAACCTAATTCTTGTTCCATAATTACATGCGTATAAGAAATTAGACGCATACCCATGAAAACATAGATTGTACCACCAGGTTTAAGAATTCTAGTAGCTTCAGTTAACCAATTACGGCTAAAAGTCATAAATTCTTCAAATTCCATATTATCATTAGTTGCTTTATAATCCTTTGCTAAATTATAAGGCGGGTCAGCTATAATTAAATCCACGCTATTTGACTCAAATGCTTTCATATTTGTAATAGAGTCGCCAACAATTAATTTTATTTGATCCATTTTCGTTTTATTGCCTCCTCTATCCAATTTTCAAAAGTTCGTTTTGTACTGTTAATATATTTTTGATCTAAAACTTGAACTAACTCCCATGTTGTCCGTGGGGTTACATCAACATAGTGAATATCTTTAATTTGAATTTGACCTGTTCCTAAAGCTGGATTGATTGAAAAATCTCGTTCTGATAAATATTTAAAATCATAACTTGTAAAATCATGCAAATCTATTACACCTTTAGCCATACCAGTAACAGGATTTGTTTCTGAATAAGGATGGTATTTAATTGATAAAATTACAAAAATAAAATCTGGATCTTCAAGATAAGCAGTTCGAATTTTAGCAAACGATGTGATATTAGGCCCTTTACCACTATTCTTTATAGTATCAGCAGTTGATTTAATATCAACGTTACCTGTTATGTAACTAGGATTTACTTGTTCTTCATTAGTCCTTTTAAATTGAAGAATAACATCAGCTAAATCAGTCCGATTTGCACCAACCTCAATATTAATCAAACTAAACTCGTTGTCTGATAATTGCGCAACATTTCCAAACACAGTCGCTGCCCAAGATTCAATTAAAGGAGCAGCGAGTTTATTAATATTATCAAGTGGAAATTCACCACGAATATTAGTATCAAGAATAATTTGTTTATTGCCTGAATTAAATGAATCTTCAACCATTTTATTAATCATTTTTAAAACAAAATCTGACTGCTTTGCGTATAAAGGATTCTCCTTAGGAATCTTCACTCGACTTTTATAGTTACCGTAATCCATTTTTTATTTTTGTTATTCCTTTTAAGTAATTTAGATAGTTTTATATAAAAAATCCATGTATACATTTTAGCGCATTATACTACTAGTATTGAAGATTATTTTACTATAGTCTAATAAAATATTTTTTAAACTAATCATCAATTAAATAATATATGAGAAAAATTCTATACAACCGTCTTGTATAACAAATTTAATTTGTACGTGAAACTCCACTTATTCAGTGTCCTTCTTGTTTGTAGATATACGAATCAACTATGCGTTTATATCTTGTGTAATCTTTAATTCGTCTGCCATTTTTGGATAAATTAATATAGTTAATTAATTTGATACAAGTACATAGAAACCCCGACTATAGTAGTCTGAGGGCTTGATATTATATACTTGTATCAAATTTTATTTTCCTGTAATGCACTGGATTATCAATAAGATGCCCGTCTCTATATATTTTGCTTACATAATTTGATTCGAACAATACAACTGATTCCGAAAAACTCAGTTTTCCATTTAATAATATTTTTTCCTCTTCAGGCTTTTTTAAATTTCTGCTAGATAAATAAGATTTTTTACCAAATGATTCTAATAATTCTTGCCCGATTCCCTTCTCAAAGTATTTTGTCACATACCGTCCGCGATTTTCCTTTGAGTCAACATCAACCTTATTTATTCGAACTGCACCATGACCCCAAATTTTCAGCAGTTGAGAATGATCTACAAATGGAACATTGAATAAGAGAATATGCGAATGCCAAGATCCACGTTGTTGCTTCTCTAAAACAGCAACATATTGTAATTTACTTTTCTTGGTATTATAAACTGTATAATTATAGCGCTTAATAAATGTCTTAATCATGTTTAGGAAAATAGCACGATCACTTATATTCTCTTTGGTGGTAATGGTAAGAAATGAAGTTCGATCATCGTAGTTACAATCGACAAGTCGCAGTAATCTCCATTTTGCTTGTAAACGACTTATTTCCATACGTAACAAGCGCTTCTTTTGTTCATCAGTTGTGAGTTCATCAAAAGAACGTCGCTTTTTCTTTTTATCAGTTAACTCAGATGAATCAATAGGCTCATCTGTGTGAGTAATAATTGGCTTAGAATATT
>NZ_JAFBDN010000041.1 GCF_016908275.1 Periweissella beninensis
TCGGAGACCAGTATAACATCGTTAAAAATCTGGTATAGCCTGTTATACCAAAATGATATTTTGGACAGGCTCTGCGAGGCGCGTCATCGACAAGCAATGACAGTAGCGTTCCCCCTTCCTTCTGGGGGAACTGCTATTTTTCGGCGCCTATTATCCGGCTAGAAAAACCTCCGGCGGGTCACGCGCCATGACGGGGCAATTTATCATTGTATGATCACCTTCAGCGGGAGCATGTCATGCAGAACGCTACCCGCGTGGGGCAAGCTGGTGTCAGCTTAACCACACAAAAATTAAATAGAGCGATATGAATATACCTTGACCTAATTGATTCCTAAAACTGAGGAAATTCTTATGCTTAAATCTACGGCTTGCCTTTGTTGATTACTATTACAACATAGTAGTTAATATCTTGTAATAGTAATCAATGGGATTTGTGCAGTTGTGGTAGAAATTTTTTTAATTATTTTCACCTAGAAGAATATCTTTATAATAATTAAACCAGGTTTTCGTGCCTTTTATGGTTGTGATTCTACCATTAATACCATACTTAATCTGTTCTCGTTCTGTCGGAGTAGCATTTATATCTGCTACTAACTTATAAAAAGATCCTTCTTTGCTAGTAATTGGTGCCGAGCTTATTGTTTTGATTTTCCCGTTTAAAATTAGTGGTTTCGTGACATTTTGATTTGCTACAAAACGAATGGCTTGTCCTTGCTTTAGACCAATAATATTACCGGCAGAGACGTAGTACTCAACATTCAAAGCGGTTTGTTGCGTCAGTTTAGGATAAATCTGAGCAATGGTTGTACCCTTAGGTACATACTTGATTTTAGTTTTGTCAGTAGCTAGATGTAGTATCCCATCTTCTGGAGATTTAATGACAGTATCTTGGTAATCTTCATTGACAGATGATAGCTTTGCTTTTAATTCATCTAGTGATTGTTGCTGATCATTGATTTCTTTTTGAACACTCGCCAATTGTTGTTGCTTTAAGCCGGTAATTTTATCTAATGTGCTGCTTTTAGATAAAGGTCCGCTTTTTGAAATTCCAGCAATTTGACTATCATACGAACTACTAGTTGTTTCTAATTGATCAATTTGCTGTTGCACATTGCTTAGGGCAGTTTGTTTGACTTGTTCTTTCTCATCAGTTGTTTGTGCAGATTTTAGTTGTGCTGCATAATTATCATAAATGGGCTGATAGGGATTATTCGTCGGTTTAGTGTTGTTTTTGATACTTGTTAAAATGGCCTGATAATTGGATAACTGTTGATTATTTTTAGATCGGCCTTGTTTTAGAACGTCAATTTGATGGTTAGCTTGTTGATCAGCGGTTTGTTTATCACTGCTTTGTTGATTAAATTCACTCGTTAACGTATCCACCTGAGCAATATAACCATTGAATAGACTATTATAACCAAATTGATCTGTTCCACAAAATTCACTACGTCCGTTAACAATACTCTGTTTATAAGTATTAAGACTTTGTAGTCGATCGTTAAGCTTATTAATTTGTTGATTCAGTAACTGAGCTGAAATTTTTTCATTACTATTGGTAAAGGTCACTAGTGTATCGCCTTTTTTAACCACTTTGTTTTCGGCTAATTGGTTGCTATCAATAGCATTGTTACTCGTTGATTGGATATCTGATAGCACCTTGGCTGGAATAATTTCACCACTTGCTTTGACCACTATTTCACGCTTAGTAAATAGGCTAAATAGAATGCTAAACACGACTAACAAAAAAATAGGCACAATAATTAGAGTTGGAAAATTGCGGTAACGACGTTGATAAAACTCGCCGCTTTCTAAGTATTTCGGATCAACCATCAGGTCTCCTTAATGATTAAATAGTGATGCATAGAAGCCACCAGCTTTGAGAAGTGTATCATGCGACCCATCTTCGATAATCTTGCCACTTTGCATGGTCAAAATTCGATCTACTCGCTGTGAAATGGTTAAGCGGTGCGCTACAAAAATAATGGTTTTGTCGGTTAACTGCATTAGATTATCAATAATTTTTTTTCTGTTAAAACATCAAGATTACTGGTTGACTCATCTAGAATCAGCACAGGAGAATTTACTAAAATAGCTCTAGCTAAGGCTATACGTTGTTTTTGACCACCCGAAATATTACCACTTTCTGCGAGTTCAGTGCCAAATCCTTGTGACATTTTTTCAATGTCATCTTTAATTTCAGCAATTTCAACCGCCCGAACAACATCTTCTTGGGTTGTCCCTGGCTTAGCTCCTAATAACAAGTTGTCCATAATCGAACCAGAAAAAATAAAGGGCTCTTGAGGTAAATAATTAATGTGTGCTCTCAGCTCATGTTTATCAAGATTAGCGAGTGGGGTTTCCCCCAGGGAGATCGTCCCTGATTCTGGCTCAAAAAAATTGACGAGTAACTTAACTAGGGTCGATTTACCAGAGCCACTAATACCAACTAAAGCAATCTTTTCTCCTGCTGTAATGGTTAATGAGACATTATCGATCGCTGGGGCGCCAAAACCGTATTTATAGGTAACATGATTGGCTACGAGTGAACTATTAGGCGTAATGTTTTCAGTCATTTGATGACTATCTTTAAATTCAGAATCAACCAAATAGACCTCGTTTAACCGATTATTGGCGACTGAGGCTTGTTGGAGCTTAGTTTGTAGATTTATAATGTTTTGCAGAGGATCTGTAAAAAAGCCTAACAAAGCATTGTAAGTGATTAGTTGCCCAACACTAATTTTATTCGTCATGACTAATTGTGCGCCAACCCATAAAATCAAGACATTTAAAGTGAGTTGTAAGAGGCTTTTAATTGCATTTTGGACAGCTTCTGTTTTAGCATAAACAAATGACTTTTCTAAATAAGTGACGAATTCATGATCAATTTTATGATAGGCAGTTTCTTCACTGTTCAGCGCTTTAATTGTTTCGACACCATTAATATCTTCAATAATAGAAGAACTTAACATCGCACCCGCTTGCATTTGGTCATTATTCATCTTTGAAAAAGGACGCATAAAAATCCAAACAACTAGGGCATAGGCTGGAATTGCAATCAAAGAAATTAAAAATAAGGTTGAATTTTGTAGGACTAGAACTGTGCCAACAATGAACAAAATCCCTAAGTCTAAAAAGACGGATAACATCGTACTTGCCAGGGCTTCAATAATAGCATTGGCGTCCGTAAAACGACTTATAATTTCACCGGTACGACGCGTTGCAAAAAAAGACATTGGCAGTTCAAAGATATGTTTAATATAAGACAAGATAATATCAATTGAGAGGCGTTGTCCCATGACAATTAATAAATAATCTCTGGCATAAGATAATAGTTGTTGTATAACATAAGCAAAAATAAGCCCTAGTGACACAATCCCTAGGGTGTTTTTCATGTTATCTGGGATATAAGTATCAATGATACCCTGTAAATAATAGGATCCCAAAATGCTAACGAGTGTGACTAATAAGGCAGCAATCACAATATTGATGACTAATAACTTTTGTCGAGTAATCACTGGAATAAAAGAAACCAAGGAACGATTTTTATCTTTTGTTGGCTTGTAGGTTGGTTTGGGCGCGATAAAAATCGACACACCGGTCCATTCTCCATTAAAGTGCGCTTTCGTCATTTTAATTTTACCCACACTGTTATCAGGATCAGCAATTAATAACTGATCACCTTTCATACCATAAACAACATAGTAATGAGGGTATTTACCTTCTTTGATTACATGAACAATGAACGGGAAAGGCAAATCTTTTTGGTCAAATAGGCTTATGTCAGTTTGAATTGGCCGGGTTGCAAAGTCTAGATTATTAGCGGCTTTAACAATTCCCAAAGCCGTAGTGCCTTCCATGTCTGTTTTTGCCAGATCACGTAGTTTGGACAAGGATAGGTATGTCTTGTAATGTGACAAAATCATAGCTAAAGCAGCAACGCCACAGTCTCGTTCATCAACTTGAGATATATAATTTATTTTCTTAATAATGTCTATGTTTAAATTCTCTCTCTAAAAAATGTTAACAAACAATCATACTATTTTTCTTTGCTAATAAATGTTGTGTATTAATTGGAATAATATAGATAATTGTAGTTTAACATGTGATTTTATTAATTAATATATATTAGTTAACACTTAATATATACTAGCATATATATTATTGTAATTAAATATTAGTTGTGATAATATCGGATATATACAAGGATATTTGATTAACATTAAATTATATCAAAAAAATATTAGGTGGATATTACGATGAACAACTATAAGTTATTGAACGAAGAGGAACTAGAAGCAATTTCTGGTGGTAAAATGACTGGGCGTGGACTACGGAATGCTATTCTTGGAGGAGCCATTGCTGGTGGTTTCTCAGGATTACCTGGAGGTCCAGGCGCTGCATTTATAGGCATACATGTTGGCGCAGCAGCAGGATCCATTGAATACGCATTTAATAACTAACATTAAAAAATGAGAGGTAAAAAGTTTATGAAAATGACGAATGAAAAGTGGCCTATCAAACAGTTTTTAGTTCTGGATGCAATGGCTATCGGATTTGGTATTATTTATTTTTATATCGTTAACTTGTTAGGAACAGATATTTCTGTAGTAAATGCTGTGACAGCAGCATTTATATATTGGGTTTTGTCAGTTCTAGTGTATGGTTTCAGTGGAAAACTTAAAACGAATATCAAAGCTTGAAATAATTAGAATTATAAAAAACAGTTACCAAGTAAATCATATTAGGTAGTCGTTTTTTTTTTATATTTTAGATAAATTAGTAAAAGTGCAAAATGCTTTAAGTATCTTGCGCTTTTTTTATTCCTTGATATAATAGGCTTTATAATATGCAACTTAATTATGCAATTTAATGAGGTGGAAAATGACAGTTTATGGCTATGCCCGAGTCTCAACAGCAGGACAATCTTTAAATGAGCAAAAAGAGACGCTAAAAAATGCTGGTGCTGATATTATCATGAGTGAAAAATATTCAGGAACTACTACTTCACGTCCCCAATTTGAAAAGTTAGTTCATTTAGTTGAAGCCAACGATACTTTGATTGTTACAAAGTTAGATCGTTTTGCGCGTAATACACGTGAAGCGCTAAACTTAATTGATACTTTATTACAAGAAAAGATCATGATCAAAGTTTTAAATTTGGGAACGATTGATAATACACCTATGGGTCGTATGATTGTTAGAACATTACTCTCTGTTGCGGAAATGGAACGTGACATGATTATTGAACGAACACAAGCTGGTAAAGTATTTGCTAAGCAACATAATCCCAACTACAAAGAAGGGCGTCCCAAACGAAAAAAAGACGGCAGAAATAATGCTATTTTTGAATATTCTAAGACACACACCGTTAAATCGACTGCCGAGGCATTTAATATCTCACCAAGAACTGTACAATATATCAAAAAATTATTTGTTGAATAAAATAGTGTTTACCGTGTTCTATAATGTAATAACTTTAACTTATTTAGAATTAGATCAAATTAATTTTGGCTAGAATATTGAATTGTAGACAGTAGCAAATATTATTTGCTTTATCTATTGCGGAATAATTGCAATAATGTGTCTAGGAGAAATCTATGAACTTTGGACAAAAATTACAAACGGCACGTATCAATATGAACTTAACACAACAAAAAGTCGCTGATGACTTCTTTATTACTAGACAAACAATATCTAGCTGGGAGAATGACAATAGTTATCCAGATGTCATGACACTAATTAAATTAAGTGATTATTTTGGATTTTCGATAGATAAAATATTACGGGAGGATAAGCAGATGCGTTTATTCTTGGATAAGAAGGCGGTTAAAAATGATTTTAAGCCTATCTATCGTATTCTGTTATTAACTTCTTTCATCTTATTAGTCATAGAATTAGAGGAAAATTAATGAGTAAACTGGACACATATGTTGCTGAACGTAGTAAAAACAATCCTGAGTTCGCACAAATAGTTGAGCAAGAAAATATCAACTTGGAGGTGGCAGTGAAAGTTCATGACCTTCGTGAAAATATGGGGTTGAGCCAACGTGAATTTGCCAGCTTAATTGGCAAACCTCAATAAACGATTGCACGCATTGAGAATGGTTCGATGAATGCTTCAACAAAAATGTTATCAGAGATTGCCCAAGCCACTAATCAACGCTTAATCATTCAATTTAGCCCTGCATTTTAAGGTCTATTATATCATTAAAATAAAAAACAGCCCCCATTATCTAATCACTAGATAATGAGGGTTATTTTAATAGTATTTTTGAGGGGCGATAATATAATTATAGACCCTAAATACAATATGTAGTTTTCTGTACTAGGTTCTCAATGTCCTTTGTGTTTCTGTATTTTCTTGGCCTGGTGCAATTTATATCTTTTTTCTTGATCCAAGATCTTCTTAGTACGTCTATTATGTTGTCGAGTTACTTTTTGACATTCTAATTGTTTTTGGAGTGTTTGTTGTGCTTTAGTACCGACACCATGCTGAATACTCTTTCTAGCTAACCTTTGAAGACGCTTAGGATTGATCTTTCGTTCAGAAACAGACGAATTACAAACGGTTTCTTTGAAAAAGATAATTCTATTCCAATGATGCATAACCAGATCGTTAATCAAAGTTAATTTAGGTTCTGAAGGACCTAAGTTAATTTGGCTAACTTCATAAGTGGAATTAAAGCGTCTTTCGAAGATAGCTTTGTAAAACGGTGGTTCATAGATAATTGTTAATGATCCCTTGATAGTAGACATCAAATATCCTCCTTAAAATTAATTAAGAAAGATGGACAACCAAGGAGGCAGGTTACTGATAGCTTCGCTACGTTCGGACTACCAACCGAACTGTGTTTTTACTTTCTATTTCTAGTTTAACTCAAATAGCCCATTAAGAATAGGGGTTCTGGTGCAAAAATTTTCAGGTAAACTTATTTTGAGTATAATTAGCCTAAAAAGCAAGGTAGCGATGATGAAAAATTATTTTAAAGGGCGACATTTCCAAAAAGATATTATTTTGGTAGCCGTTGGCTACTATTTTAGATTCTCATTAAGCTACCGTGATGTGGTTGAAATTTTGCGTGACCGTGGAATTATTATTCATCATACAACCGTCATGCGCTGGGTTCACCAATTACGGGCCACTATTCAAATTATTATGGCGAAAACAGCGAGATACTCATAGTCAAAGCTGGCGAGTTGATGAAACCTATATTAAAACCAAAGGTCGTTGGCATTACTTCTATCGCGCCATTGATAGTCATGGATTAACACTAGATTTTGAGTTACGTAAACATCGTGATTATCAATCCGCCTATCATTTTTTGAAACGTTTATTGACGACCTATGGTCGTCCCGATTGTCTGGTTACTGATCAATATGCTGGCACTTTAAAGGCTATTAAACAAGTAATTAAAGATGGCTTATTGGTGAAAGCAAATCACCAATGTTCTAAATATCGTAATAATTTGATTGAACAAGATCATCGGTTAATTAAACACGTCTTAGTAAAGTCAAGCGGTTTTCAATCACTACGAATTGCACTAAAAACGCTAAGTGGGATTGAAGTCATGCATCAACTACATAAAGTAAGCCAAAGAGAACCAAGTCTCTTTGGTTTTTCGTCGTCACAATCACTAATCGAATTATTAGTACAATGATCCGTTCAACAATCGTCCCAATGTATCACAAAGACTATTTTGTTAATTTTGCACCAGAACCAAATTTAATACCTGTGGGAATATTTATTTAAAATATTTATACCGTTATTTAGTAGAGAATCCCCAATCATCGTCTCTACTTCTTCTACATAAGTATCGGCACTATTGTTTTTATGTTTATATTCCTCAGTAGAAAAGTCTGAAACGTCAATTGGAATAATTATTACAGTAGTTATCTTATCATCGATATCTATAGAGTTATCATTATAGTGACTAATTACCTTCTTTGCGGATTCTGTATCTCGATAGATATTGTACTGCTTTATTAAGTCTCCAAAAGTACTATCTTCATCTGAATCCCTTGTTCCATTAATTAACCTATTACTCCAAAAAGATGTTTTCCCGACAACTAAAACATTATTATCTTCTAAAATACTTATAAAAACAAATTGATAATTTTCTTGTGTGAACTGAACCCCTCGAATTGGAGTAAATCCAATCGAGGGGTTTTCTTATGTATTTTTCTCAACAAACAAAACTTAATGCAATTCTTGAGTATC
>NZ_JAFBDN010000042.1 GCF_016908275.1 Periweissella beninensis
CTTAATGAGAATCTAAAATAGTAGCCAACGGCTACCAAAATAATATCTTTTTGGAAATGTCGCCCTTTAAAATAATTTTCCATCATCGCTACCTCACTTTTTAGGCTAATTATACTCAAAATAAGTTTACCTGAAAAATTTTGCACCAGAACCTTATACAGCTATTTATTATATTTCTAGTAACGATTTTTTTCTCCATGATTTTTGTATTTTACTTTAATATCAAAGGCTATATATAGCAGTCGCTTGTGTTAACCTTGGTTGGTTACATTATTTTAGTAATTCCGTTAACAATACTAACATTGCTGAAACAGCGAAATAAGTTTAGTCACGATTCAGGAATAGGTAAAAGCAATAATATATTTCAGAATTCTTTAAACGTCTTGGATAATATTATTATTCTCTCAACTATTTCATTGGACAACGTTTCTAATTCGAGTATCATAACGTTTAAGCAATCTAATTCTGACGAAAATGTTTTCTACTGTGTTACAAAAAAAGACAGCACACGCGTCAAAAATATTAGATTCAACAACAAGGTATCCATAGCTACTTGGTTTGATAAACAGACCGGATCTAGGATGAGTTCTAACTCCGTTGTTGCTGAAATTATCGAGAACAAAGCGATGAATGATGAAGTCATGCAGCATCCAGAAATTAAAAAGCTATCTGATGATTTTAGTAATAATGTTATTATTAAGCTGAGGATTAATTCTGCTTTGGTTGAGTCATTTCAGTCTAGCCCTGTTGTAGTTGATTTTGCTTAGTCTAATCGATTTATTAAAATTAAAAAATGCTTTCTCTTAATGTATCGAGAGAAAGCATTTTTGTGTATTTGTTGATTAAGTTAGCATATTTTTTACTGGCATATCCCACTGGTTACGCGAAAAATTGTCAATTAATTGTGGTGGTAACACTAACGAAATTGTGTCTTTACTATATTTAGATAATACACGGTCGAAAAATCCGGCGCCATATCCCACTCGATAATTATCTGGTGTAAAAGCGATCCCTGGAACAATCATTAGATCAATCTCGTTTAAGCTGTGTGCAAAATTTACTTCCTGATTAGGTTCTAAAATACCAAAATTAGATTTGCTTAATCTATTTTTACTATAATCGAACCAAAGTAAATCTTTTTTTGAGACTCTGGGAATGAACACTTTTTTACCAACATTGATAGCCATATCTATAATTGGTTGAGTGTTAAGTTCGTTTTCCATGCTCATTGTCACTGCCACAGTCGAAGCATCTTGCCATAACTGACAATTAAATAGTTGTGTGTATAGTCTAGTTTCGTGTTTGAGCTTATCATCTGGTTTATAAGAGTTTAAGTTCTCCAAAATATATGTTCTGATTTCTTGTTTTTCTAACAACATAATTTAATACCTCGTACAATTCAAAAATTATTCTGACAGCATCTTAGTAACAATCTTTTTTAAGTTTGGGACAACTTCTTTTTCAAACCATTTATTTTTCTTCAGCCATATATTATTTCTTGGAGAGGGATGAACAATAGGAAAATAATTAGGAAGATAGTTCTGGTAATTTTTAATAACATCAGTTATTTTGTCTGAACTTCTAAGATTTAGATAATATTTTTGAGAATAAGAGCCAACTAGAATAATTAATTTTACGTCAGCCATTTTGTTTAATAAGCGAGGATGCCACTTATCTGCAATACCTTTTCGAGGCGGTAAATCACCAGATTTAGACTTGCCAGGGTAATAAAAATCCATTGGTATAACACCAATCATTCCCGAATTATAAAATACATCCTTATCAATGCCCAACCATTCACGTAAGCGATCACCTGAAGCGTCATTCCACATAATTCCGGTATTTTGAACTCGTAAACCTGGTGCTTGACCGATTATGACAATTCTAGCATTTGTGGGTGCATTGTAAATTGGTTTTAATCCATGCTGAGTGAACTTTTTGTTTGCAGGATCCTGTTCAATTTCTTCAAAAATACTCATATTCTTTCTCCCCTGGTTTTCTAATGGTCCAATTCAATTATAAACCTGTGGTAATGGGATTGAAAAATTAGTGTAGTTCAAAACAGGGATTATTCTATTTTTTGAACCAGAAAAAGATGCTCAGAAGCAAAAAATATTTGATAGTTTTTAATGATTTGTTACATTTTTCGTGTATTTGCAGTTAGTGTGATTGCTTATTGTTACTATCAGCGTGGGTGCTGCAGCTTTTTCTGTTATGAGCGAGATTAACGTTGCTTTGCAAATCAGTCATCTTGGAAAATAGCATAGTAATCAATGTCAACCCATTTGCCATCATAAAAAATTTCATCTTTTACGGTTCCTTCCTTGACAAAACCGACCTTTGTGTAGGCTTTTACGGCACCAGTATTGAATGGATAGACGGATAGCTTGATTTTATGCATATTAAGATTATTAAAACCATAATCAAGCATCAGTTTCATTGCTTCTGTACCATAACCTTTAGAACGATCTTCAGCTTTTGGAAAACCAATTCCCAATTCGCAGGAGTGATTACGAACGCTAAAGTCGGTTAACATCACATAACCAATCAAACTATCATCATTTGTTTTTCTAATTGTGAACGACGCATTTTCAGAACTGTCAGTGTTTTCTAAAAATATTTTTTCCCATGTGTTTATGTAATATCTCTGGGAGGATTTTTATTTGGTTATGATACCGGAGTAATAAATGGTGCACTAGCCTTCATGAGTCGTCCGGATCAACTTAATCTTGGTCCATTCTTACAAGGTGTGGTTTCCAGTTCTCTTGTAATTGGTGCTTGTATTGGGGCATTAGGATGTGGTAAGGTAGCTGATCAAATGGGCAGGAAAAAAAACCTGCGCTTAATTGCAATTATTTTCACCGCCTCAACTTTTCTTTGTGCATTAGCTATTAACTTCTGGTTCATGTCCATTTTTAGATTTATTTTAGGAATTGCCGTGGGAGCAGCATCTAGTCTTTCCCCAATGTATTTGGCTGAAATATCGCCAGATAATTTACGCAGTGCGAATGTTAATAAGAATGCTATTTTTATTGTTCTAGGTCAATTATGTGCGTTTGTTGTCAATGCTATTTTAGGTAATATCTGGGGTAACTGGGGTCCAATTTGGCGAATTATGGTTTTGTCTGCCGCAATTCCATCGGTGATTTTATGGATTAATTCATTTCGAATTAGTGGTAGCCCGCAGTGGCTTTTGTTCAAGCGACGGGTTAACAAAGCAAGACAATTGTTTCGCCGATTAGGTTTCAAAGACACTAACGCTCTCATTAAAAGTCAGACTGAGGCAATTGATGAAACTGATGACCGAGATTTCAGTTGGGCAGTTGCTTTGAAGAATAAAAAATTACTTTATTTACTAATTACCGGAATTGTGATTGCATTGATTCAACAAATTTCTGGTGTTAATACTGTGATGTATTATGGCACGATTTTACTTGAAAAAGTGGGCATGGGCGCAGGTGGTTCACTATATGCAAATATTTTAATCGGTGTTGTGTCAGTTATTGCTAGTATCTTTGGTACGCGGATGATTGAAAAAGCTAATCATCATAAAATGCTAATTATTGGCTTAATTGGCAATGTCGTTTTCTTAGCAATATTAGGTTTGATTATGAAGTCAACGATGTTTTCTCAGACAGTCACTAACGCATTGGTTCTGATTGCCTTGACCTTATTTTTGGCCAATCATCAAGGTATTGTTAGCCCTGTGACATGGTTATTATTAGCAGAAATGTTTCCGGGTAAAGTTAAGGTGCAATTTATGTCAGTTGCAACTGCAACAACGTGGATTACCAACTTTGTCATTAGCTTAATTTATCCACAGCTTATTGCATTGCTTGGGACAGCTGTTGTCTTCTTCGTTTTCGCGCTAACAAATGGGTTCAGCATCTTATTATCTTTCCTATTTGTGAACGGTCGCAAAATGAAAAACGCATATCAAAACGCTAGAGTATAAAAATAAAAGGAGTATTAATTCATATGGCAAACTTTTTTGTTAACACTACAGAGGTTACACACAAACTTCCTAATAATGATCGGCCAAAATTTTACATGTTTGGTGTTCCGAGCTACACGAATATGGGAGATCAAGCAGTTTCATTAGCTGAAAGGAAATATATTGAAAACGAATTTCCGGAGTATCAATATATTGAAATCATTGAAGAAGACGATGACTATGCCATTCCGGTTGTACAAGAACATCTACAAGCCTCTGATATTATTGCATTCACGGGCGGCGGGAATATGGGCAACTTATACCATAATCATGAGGAGGCACGACGCAAGGTTTTTTCGACTTTTGTGAATAATCTGACAATTTCATTTTCTCAATCAATACACTTTGAAGACAATGAAGATGGTGAGATTGAAAAACAAAAAAGTCAAGAAGCGTACCGCAAAAATCCTAATCTCGTGTTAGTAGCGCGTGACGCTCAAAGTTTTCATCGTATGCAGTCGACATTTGACAACCCAGTCATTTTCACACCAGATATGGTGTTATATATGAATTCTATCAATTGGAATTTCGATCGAAATGGGGCTTTATTCGTGTTACGACATGATTCAGAAAAAGTTGTTAAGCAAAGTACAATTGACAATATAAAAGGGATCTTAGGAAATGAACGCGCTGTTAAAAGAGTTGATACCGTTTTAGACGAACCAAAAAAGATTACACCTGTTACTCGGGAGAAATTATTTAATTCAGAGCTAGAACTATTTTCACATCAGGAAATAGTTATTACAGATCGCTGGCACGCAATGGTATTTTCAGTTTTAACAGGAACACCTTGCTTGTTATTTGGAAATAGTTATGGAAAAGGGAAGCATGCCTATATTGATTGGTTAGAACACGTTAACTGGATAGATTATACGGACGAATCCGACATTGATCGTATAGAAGAACTAGTACACAAGCTAATTTCACAGAAACGACACAATTACGATGTTAAAAATGATTTTCGTCAATTACGTGATTTAATTCAAAATAATATGCATAATGGTAGATTGTAAAATTAATCCGAACGCTGTTCGGACAAAAAAGATCAGCTTCCTTTAAAATGGTGTTTACCACAAACCCATTTTTTAGGAGCTGATTTTTTGTCTAGTATAACCTATTCTGAACGAATTAAAATTGAAACCTTTTGTGAGCTAGGACTGACCAATATCCAAATGGCTGAGCGGTTAAAACGATCTCCGTCTACGATTTCTTATGAATTATCTCGTTGTCAACCTTATCAAGCTGAATTAGCACAGGCCAACGCTGAATATAAACGGGCGCATTGTGGGCGAAAAACTAAACTGAATGCCAAATTAAAGCAAACCATTCTAAACCATTTACGTCTAAGATGGTCACAGGAAGTGATTGTGCATGAGCTTAAACTAGCCACTAAATCTATTTATAATTGGCTATATCAGTGGAAAATTGAATTCTCCTTGAGTGAACTACCTGAACATGGGCTACGCCAACGGCGTAACCTTGACCAACGTTCTAAATATAATCAATCATTAGGACGTTCAATTGACTAACGACCAATTATGATTAACCAACGTAACCGCATCGGTGATTTTGAAATAGATACAGTGGTTGGCCCTCGTGGACATAGCAAGGCTGCTTTATTAACGCTAATTGATCGCAAATCACGTTTTCTTTGGGCTTACCGATTAAAAGATCGGACAGCGGCGACTGTTAATGAAGCCCTAGCTATGTTTCTAACAACTTTTAAGGGACCGGTACACACCTTTACTGTCGATCGTGGAACTGAGTTTAGCAATCTAGCGTCATTTGAACCACAATACGGTATTCAGACCTATTACTGCCATGCTTACACGCCCGCTGAACGCGGCATTAATGAACGATTCAATCGGAACTTACGTTATTTTTACCCTAAGGAGACTTGTTTTGAGCACATTAGTGCTCAAGATTTAACAACGACGTTACTCGAAATTAACCAACGTCCCCTTAAAGTACTTAACTGGCAAACACCTTACCAAGTGATGCTGACTAATTTGTCAAAAAATTCGGATTAAATTTGTAATCTACCATTTTGGATTGGGAAAAACACTGTAAAAGGTAGTTTTTATGATTTAGTATCTATTATCAAAATAGTATTTAAAAACATTGACCAAAACTTTGGAGTGATGTTTTAAGCGATTAATTGGATGGCATAGTTCTGGAATTCAACCAGACTCATGCCGTCCAATTTTGCTTTAATTCATAAAGTCAGTAACTACTGATTTTAGTTCAGCAAACTTTTGGTGTTGCGTTGGACGTACTGTGCACACTTTTAAAACTCTTAAAAAACATAAGAAAAACCCCTAGATCGGATTTACTCCAATTCGAGGGATCATTGTAACTTTTACATAAGTATTCTTTTACGTATTTATATTATTTTATGCGGAAATTTCCATAATTATATTTATGGAAAAGTATAATTATGGAAATTTAATCAGAATTTTTTAGATTATTAGCAACCGTTTCTATACTACTCTTTATTATTTTTTTCTCTTGAGCTGGTAACTCTGAAACATACTCTTCGACTAAATCATTAATTACTTCGTATATTTTTTTGTTTTTCAATGTAGCAATAGTTGATATAGCGGTGTGAGTATTAACAGGCAATCTAACACTCTTTGCTAAATCTTTGGTTTTTAACTTTTCTGGAAGTTTTAATAAATCTTCTGGCATAGTCCGTTCATTTTCATCAGACTTTTTAGGAACAACATTTTCTGGTCTTTCAGTTCGTTTTTTTCTAAAAGAACCTAACCCCATTTCTTCAACCACATTACTTACCTCCTTCAAAAATGTTTATACGTTCAATAACTTCCTCTGCTAACGTTTGATATACATCATGGACTCTTCGATCGTTAACATCTTTTACATTGTCAGTTATACCTGTTCTATCAAATCTCTTTAATCTTGCCATTTGCTTAATATGGTTATTAAACATATTGCTCTTACCAAAGCTATCTATGGCATCTTGGACAACATCTAAATCTAATTCAGATCCATTTTGTTGTAATACAGGTAGTATTCCTAATAAATCGATATTTAAATCATAATCTTCTTGCAACTCTAGTAGATGCTGTACATATTTTTCAGCACCCTTAAGCGCTCTTTCTTGCGTTTGCAATACGATTATCACGTAATCACTAGCAACCAATGCACTATCTGTAAATTTATTTAATTGTGGTGGAATATCCAAAAATACATAATCATATTGTTGTTTAAATTCACTAATAAATTTATTAAAAAAATGATCTTGTTCAAAATCGTTTGAAAAATTATCATATAAAAACTTTTCAAATCCTTGCAAATCTGAATATGATGGCAACAAATCTAAATTTGGTTTAACGTGAATAACTGCTTCTTTAGGATTATTATTTTTAATAGCTTCAAATAAAGTTTCTTTAAATTCCGGTTTCTGTTGGTAAACATTTGTCATAGTCGCTAATAATAAATCAGTCCCATTTGCTTGTGGATCTAAATCTACTACCAAAACTTTTTTATCCATTTTAGACAAAGTATAAGCAAGCATTAACGTGTTTGATGTTTTACCAACTCCACCTTTAAAATTACCACATGTAATAGTTGTTGTCATAAAAACCCCCATGTAAAATTATATAAATTTCCATAATTATAATTATGGAAATATGGAAAAATGTAAAATTATAATTAATATATCTCAATTGTTCCTTTATATAGTAATAATGTTTTCAAATTTATAATAATAGAAATATGGAAAAATGTAAAGTTATAATTATGTAATTATGGAAAATTATACTTTTTAAAATACTATTGCGTTATTTTTAATTATAACTATTGATTTTTCCCTTATTATAAGGTTTAATTAAGTCATAATTTTAAAAAGATATAACATCTATTATATCTTTAGGTGTTAAATTATTTAACCAAAATAAAAAGCTCCCAACGCCAACTGGGAGCTAAACAAAAAAATGACCAGTCCGGCAAGACTGACCAACAAATCTCATCTGTTGGTATTATTATATCACTAAAATTATTTGTGGTAAATATTGTCGTTTTTTTCTAAATAAAATTTAATGGAGAAAAAAACTATGACAAAATCAAACTCATTTTTTAAATCAGCACAATCAATCTGGACTGACCAAC
>NZ_JAFBDN010000043.1 GCF_016908275.1 Periweissella beninensis
TAATGGCAAACGTCCCCGCGTGTGTACAACCAATGACAGCAATTTTCATATTATCTTCTCCTTTGATAAATAAAATATTTCACAAACTAATGTATTCCTTCATTCTACAAGGAATGTAACCGATGTCAACAAATTTGCACCAGAACCTAATTAATTATATAAAGCCTTGTTAGTCAAGGACAAACTTAAAAAGCGCTCTTATTAAAAAAAATAAGGGCGCTTTTTTTAGGAGTATATACAGAAATGAAATCAACTATCGAAATTGGGAAAGTATACTTAGTTAACTTCGAAAAAACAAGATACGGACATGAATTTTACGGTAAACACTTTGCTGTAGCCCTAACAAAACCTAATAGCAGTGATCATACATTACTAGTAGCACCTATAACAGGGAAGAAGGATAACAAAAAATACAAAGGAGGAATAACATTAAGTAATAATAAATATCAAACAAATCCAAAATATGAAAAATGTTTTTTATATTTGAGAAAAATAAAAGAAATCGATATTGACAAAATAACATACAGAAGAAAACCTAAAAAAGATAAAGATGGAAATATCTTAAAAGATAAAAATGGAAACAAATTATTTCACAGTACAGAACGAATTAATGCTGATGAAATTTTGCAAAAAATGGGTGGCGATTGGAGAAAAGAAATTGATAACTTTAAAGCTATGCGAGAAGAAGTTAAGCAATTACATGACGCTCTCAATAATTTTAAAAGTATTCATGTGGAGACAACACTTGCAAGTAGTGGAAAAGCATAATTAAATTTGATTGATGAAGCCCATAAAAATGGTTTTGAAGTCACATTACTATATGTCACAGTCAATAGTGCTGAAATGGCTATTAATCGAGTACAGGAAAGAGTTAAAAATGGCGGTCATGGTATACCACCAGAAACGATTAAAAAGCGTTACAGTCAATCCTATAATAACTTGCCAGCAGTTGCGTTTAAAAGTGATAATGTTTTTATTTATGATAACAGTAAAAGATTTATCAACGTATATACAAGAAAAAATGATCAAGTTGAGATTAATAACTTGAAACAATATCCATGGATTAATCAAGGTGTAACCTTTTCAAAAAAGGTACAAAATCAATTAGATAAATTTGCTGAAAATAACCCAACCGTTACTGAAAATTTAAATAAGACAATAAAAAAGGATAACCCTAAAATTTAGGGCTATCCTTTTTTATATTTATCAGGCTTATTTGAATTAACATAATTAGAAAATATTTTTAAGAGGTTTTCTGTGTCATCAACTGATAAACCTTCAGTTTCAAAGTATTTATCTAGTAGGGCACCTTTTTGGATTAAAAGGCGGGTACGTTCTTTTCTAGCTTTAGAGTTTTCAAAATATTTTGATTGGCGTAAAGTAAATTCTTCCTGATCAATTTTTTTTTGAAGTTTTTCTTTTGATGAAACTAATTGATTTAACTTTTTGCTCATAGGCTAAAACCTCTAATTAGTTTAAGAGATACCATTGTTTTTGTCACTAACATTTTCAGCTGAATTACTATCATCTTTATTTGTAACATTTTTTTCATTATCGTTAACAATACTTGAATTAAAAAAATCAGCTATTTGTTTTGAAATATCTTTAATTTTTTCTTGATCCAAATTTGAATAATCAAAATTAGAAAGCTTGATTATTTCATGACCTAACTTTTTATCAATTTTTTCTTTTTCATTTTTGATTTTTTCATTTAGCTTATTCAATTTTTCTTGCTTTTTTTCTAAATTACTTAAAGACATATCTACACCCCTTACTAATACTATATTTATTTATTTGAACACAGAATAACATAATGAGGGAAACAAGTCAACATATCAGTTGCATAAATAAAAAATAAATAGTACACTAAAAATGCATTTTAGAGACATCAGAAGAACGAATGAAATGAGTTCAATGCGCACTTACACTCCAATGAATTGGAGTAGTGATAAAAACATAAAAAAACCTGTATCAGAAGTTACCTATGGCAACAACAAAAAATAAAAATATCAAAAAAAAGGAATAAAAAAATATGGCAATATTTCATATGAACTTTACAAATATAAGTGCAGGAAATGGAAGAAGTGCTATTGCAAGTGCTAGTTATCGAAGTGGGGAAAAATTACATAGTGAAATGGAGGGAAAAAACTATTTTTATGCAAGAGATGTAATGCCAGAAACATTCATTTTGTTACCAGAAAATGCGCCAGATTGGGCAAAAGATAGAGAAAAACTATGGAATGAAGTTGAAAAGAAAGATAGATTTTCCCATTCAAGGTATGCTAAAGAATTTAATGTAGCATTACCGGTTGAATTGAATGAAGAAGAACAAAAGAAACTATTAAAAGATTATGTTCAAAAAAACTTTGTTGATAGTGGCATGGTAGCTGATGTTTCTATTCACAGAGACCACCCAGAAAATCCACATGCTCATGTTATGCTAACTAACAGACCTTTTAACGAAGACGGAACATGGGGAATTAAAAGTAAAAAAGAATATATTTTAGACGAGAATGGGAATAAAACATATACCAAAAGTGGTTATGCAAGGAATAGGAAAATATGGCTAACAGATTGGGATAGAAAAGGGAAAGTTGAACAATGGCGTAAAGAATGGGCTAAGTCTGTAAACCGTATTTTTGAACAAAAAAATATGCCAGATCGGATTAGCGAAAAGACATTAGATGAACAAGGTATTGACGGAGTAGCAACGCAACATGTTGGTGTAAACGGACAACGACCAGAAAGAGAAAAATTTAATCAATTAGCTTTGGGGAATAGAAAGCATAAAGCACAACTGAAAAACGTTGACGAAAAAATTCATAATGAGCGTAGAATTCAAACACTACAAAATCATCTATCATTTAGTGAAAAGCGTTCTGTATCACAGCTAAGTAAAGAGTTACAAACATTTGTTAGTTTGGAAAATCTAGACGACAAAAAACGTATGTTATTTAACTGGAAAAACAGCTTATTAATTAAGCAAGCGGTTGGAGAAGATATATCCAAACAAATGTTTACTATTAATCAGCAAGAACAGTCATTAGAAAAGGCAAATTATTTACTTGATAAAGTTGTTGATAGAACAATTAATAGTATTTATCCAGATGTTGATATTGAACAAACAACAATTGCTGAAAGAAGAGAATTAATTAAAGAAACAGATAGTGAAAAAACAATCTTTACAGGACAAGAATTAAAAGACCGTTTAGCTATGATACGAACGGATATTTTGAATAAAGAAATATTATCATTTACAAAGCGACCTTATGTTAGTTGGTTAGTTTTGGAACATCAGGAAGAAAGAACCAAAAATAATATGACGGAAATATTATCTCAAAAGGGTTATAAATTTGCTGATATAGAACGTTCAAAAGGTAGCATTATACGTAACTTTAGTGATGAAGAACAGGATATTTTGAAACGTGGAATTAAAGATTTACAGGCAACTAATGAAATTAAAAACGTTGTTCAAATTCAATATGCAGGAGTGTTAAAAAAGACGTTCCCTGATATGGATATTGATAATGTGACAATGGTTGATCGGGAAAAAATTTATACCGCTATTATCTACTTTAACCCTGAATTGAAACAACTTTCAAAACAAGAATTTAATGAATTAAAGGATAATCCACCGATTAAATTTAGTACGAGAGAACATCAACAAGGGCTTGCTTACTTGAGCGGTACGATAAAACTTGATGATATTAAGAACCCTAATCTGATTAGAGTATTAGCTAATGAGGGAACAAAACAGCTATTTATAGGAGAAAGTAGTCAAGACCCTAATATTACTAAGGAACAAATAGAACAGGTCAAGCAAGTTATGACGCAAAACAATGGTGCTTATGAAGATTATCGCAAAGCCAATATTAGTGATTATCAGAGTGTCAATTATCGAGAAACAACACCTGCGGAGTATCTTAACAATGTATTTAGTAGTGTCATTATGAAATTGCTATATGTTGATGAAGCACGTAGAAAGAAAGGGTTGAAAGAAACAGAATGGGAAATGGAGAAGAAAAAAAGACAGCATGAGAAGCATGGTAGACAAATGTAAAATAAAATGCTCGGAAGTCAATAAATTGGACTATTTTTATTCAGTTACTTAGGCAACATTTGAGATACGATTGCGATTATAAAAATTGATATACCAACCAATGGCTGCTTGGACTTGCGTTAATGTTTCGTATGCCTTCAAATACACCTCTTCATGCTTCAATATTGAATGAAACGCTTCCATACGGCCATTATCGTACGGATGGCCTTTGAGTGAATAAGAATATTTCAAGCCATAATTTTGGCATTTAATATTAAACTCAGCACTCGTGTATTGTGATATCTGAATGAATAATGAGTGGCTTTCGATGCTTATCTAACGCCATCTGTAAGGCACTTGTGGCTAGCTCGGCTGTCATTGTATCGCCAATTTTATAGCCCAATACTTTTCTCTTCTCAGGATCCAAAACGGTCGCTAAATAGACCCATCTGTGATTAGTCAACTGAATATAAGTGATATCTTTTTGCCAGACACCGCTTAAATCATGCAAGTGTCTAATCAGATTGGGTTTTTGAGCAACTGTCACAACAGTTTTGGGTTTGCGATAACGTTTTTGCATGCGCGATTTAATCCTTAATTCACGCATTAATTTGAGTGTCATATATTCAGATATTTTTGGACAGTCATTGTTTAGTTGACTATAAGCAGCAATACGACGATAGCCATAAAATTTAAAGGTTTTCCAAACGTCTAAAATATAAGGTTTTAGGGATTCTCTACGCTTTTCTTGTCGACTAGGCTGCCAATGGCGCCAATTGTAATAGGTACTAGATCTGATTTTAAGTGCATTTAAAATACGCACAAGCGCGTAGCCTTGTGCTAAAAATTTGTTAACGAGCGGCAATCCCACATTACGGACTATTTTTTGGCTAGTAAGATGGCTGATCAATGCCTGTCAGGCTATGCGTGATAAAATTTCGTTTTCTTCCTCCAAAATAGCGAGACGCTTCTCTAGTCGCTTGACGTCTTTTAAAGTCTTTGACTGACCCTTGATCATGATTGGGGTAGCTTGTTTAACCCATATAGCAATAGAATCTTTTGATGGTCCAAATTCTTCTGCTAATGATTTGAGTGAACGGCCTTCTTGGTGAAGTTTAACCAGTGAATCTTTAAAATCTTGTGAATAACGAATTGACATAAAAATACTCCTATACTTTCATTTTACGGACTGAATAAAAATAGTCCATTTTTTTAGTATAAGAGCATGTTATAAAACAAATCAAAAAATGAGTTGCCGTTATTTATTAGAAAAAAGGATCTATAATTATAAATCCCCCCTAAGATACTGACCTAATTTATTTTTGAATTTAATTTTGATATATTTAAGGAGGTTTACTGTGATAAAAATACAACGGATTTATTCATCTAATTCAACTCAACCTGGATATCGAATATTAATAGATCGTCTTTGGCCTCGTGGAATTTCTAAAGCTAAGGCAAATCTTGATGATTGGGACAAAATGATTGCCCCTTCAAATAAACTTCGCAAATGGTTCAATCATGACCCACAAAAATTTCAAAAATTTAGTGAAGCATACCGCAAAGAATTGGCTGAAAATCCAGAGACACCTAAATTTATCGCTAAAATTAGGTTAAAAATAGCAAACGGTGATATTATCTTACTTTATAGTGCTAAGGATGAAGATCACAATCAAGCTATCGTACTACGCAACTATCTCCAAGAAAAATTAAACATCAAAAAATAGTGAAGGTGAGTGCATATGCAGTCTAATGAAAAAAAACAGTGTGTTGCTTTGGTACCAATTTTTGCCATTTTAGACGAAAGCGAACTAACCAAACTATCTCAAAAGGTCACTAGCAGAAAAATAGCCAAAGGAAATTTTCTATACAGCTTTGCTGATCAAAACGATACTCTATATATCGTACATCAAGGACAGTTAAAAAATTATCAGCTCCTAGAAACTGGAGAAGAACAATTAATACGTTTATTAGGTCCAGGAGAATTCACTGGTGAGTGGAGGATCTTTCAGCCACAGCAACAACATACCGATATAATAGAAGCCCTTAGAGATACTGAAATTTGTCAATTAACACGGGAAAATTTAAAAAAAGCTCTGTTAGACTATCCCGAGATTAGTCTGAGCCTCTTACAACAAATGTCGAAGCGTTTGGAAGTTTCTGAAAAACAAACAGCTACTGTGGCATACTCTTCAATTACTAAACGTATTACTTCCTATTT
>NZ_JAFBDN010000044.1 GCF_016908275.1 Periweissella beninensis
ATAATAGCCCTTGAAATGTAGGGCTAAATTGAATGGTTAAGCGTTTCTATATAGAGACATATAAATACTTTGTTTCTCAATTTTGGCTAGGCATGATATAATGAATACAGAAAAAGGAAGCCTTGCGCTAACAAGGCTTCCCGTGTAGAGCCGTTTAAGACGGTGGCATTAGTTATAAAGTTAAAATAACCGCTAGCTTGGCAGAGCTAAGGCGGTTATTTTTTTACTGATTTTTAATCAACTCAACAACTAACGCTAGTAAGGCGACTATGAAAGTACCAAACATTAACTGAAGTTCAAGCAGCCATTGGTTGGTATATCAATTTTTATAATCGCAATCGCATCTCAAATGTTGCCTAAGTAACTGAATAAAAATAGTCCAATTTATTGACTTCTGAGCATTGGTACTTGCAAGGTAAAGATGAATCGTAGTCATTGTTGGGGCCTCCTTAGTTGTAATGATAATCCATTGAGTGGTTCATCTAATAGTTTCGTAAAAACTAGCCAGCTTCATTTTAAATCAATGAATAATTTTAACGTACAACTACAATAGTTACAAAATTTAGTGAATTGCCAGTGCGTATTACTATGATTTTTGGCGGATTATGCTACGATTAAATACATGGATAATTAAGAAGTTATTAAGCAAAAAGGTGAGGACTGAAGGTTAGCATGCAGACATTAATACAGACATTTATAGATCGACGCGGGGATTTGCTGACTGCGCTATGGCAACACTTGGGGATTTCATTAGCATCATTAGTCATCGCAATGGTAGTTGCGATTCCGTTGGCTATTTGGGTCGTTCGACGACCACGGTGGGCCGAGGGATTGTTACAGCTCACGAGTGTCCTACAGACGATTCCGTCTTTGGCACTGTTAGGGTTATTGATTCCGTTAGTTGGGATTGGAACGGTGCCAGCAGTAATTGCGCTAGTGATCTATGCTTTACTGCCGATTTTTCAAAATACTTACTTGGGTATCTCAGAAATCGATGCCTCAATTGAAGAGGCCGCCGATGCCTTTGGGATGTCACGAATGCGTAAGTTGTTTAAAGTTGAACTACCCATTGCCCTACCACAGATCATTGCTGGGATTCGGACCGCGCTCGTTTTAATCATTGGGACGGCTACTTTGGCCGCTTTGATTGGTGCTGGGGGTCTCGGGACCTTTATCATGCTCGGTATTGACCGTAATGATACCTCGTTATTATTGATTGGGGCCATCTCATCAGCATTGTTAGCAATTATGCTGAGTGCGCTCGTTCGGTGGTTTCAAACGGCTAAACCACGCCACGCCTTAATCGTCTTTGTCGGTATTTTAGCTTTACTTGGTGGTGGCGGGGCTTATAGTGTCTATGCCAATCGAGTTGAAACAATTACGATTGCAGGTAAACTTGGTTCCGAACCAGAAATCTTGATTAATATGTATAAGCAGCTGATTGAAGCTGAAGATGAACACGTTCATGTGACGCTCAAGCCTAACTTTGGCAAGACCACGTTCTTATTCAACGCGTTAAAGAATAATCAGGTTGATATTTATCCTGAATTTACTGGCTCGGTGCTGGAGACCTTAGTTAAGGGAAATAACCCAGCTGGTCAAACAGCTAACCAGACCTATCAGCTCGCCAAACAGCGCCTTGCTAAGCAGGAACAAATGACTTACTTGAAGCCGATGCAGTATAACAATACGTACGCATTGGCAGTGACTAAGAAATTTCAACAAGAACATCATTTGAAGACACTCAGCGACTTAACGCAAGTTGAATCGATTCTGAAACCCGGAATGACCCTAGAGTTTATTGATCGTAATGATGGCTTAAAAGGAATCAAGAAGACTTATGGGTTAGACGTGACTGCCAAGTCGATGGAGCCGGCGCTACGCTATGAAGCCATCAGTAAGGGGAAAATCAACTTGGTAGATGCCTATGCGACGGATAGTGAATTACGGCAGTATCACTTGGCCTTATTGAAGGATAACAAGCACTTCTTCCCAACGTATCAAGGGGCACCGTTGATGAAGACGAGCTTTGCCAACAAACATCCTAAGGTCGTTAAAGCGTTAAATAAGTTAGCAGGAAAGATTTCAGAAACTGATATGCAAGAAATGAACTATGAAGTCAATGTTAAGAAGCAGTCCGCTTCGACGGTTGCACATCGCTATCTTGTGAAGCACGGTTTATTGAAGGAGGGACGTTAAATGACAACGGCAATTGAATTTCAACATGTCCAGAAAGACTTTAATGGGCAGACCGTGATTCCCGACCTTAATTTAACGATTGACCAGGGTGAGCTATTTGTTTTGGTAGGGACTTCTGGGAGTGGCAAAACGACGTCACTTAAAATGATCAACTGCTTAGAGCCATTGACGGCTGGTAAAATCCTAGTTAATGGTACTGATACAACCACGATACCAGTCCGAAGTCTACGGTGGCAAATGGGGTATGTCTTACAGCAAATTGCCTTGTTCCCAACGATGACGGTGGCGCAAAATATCGCCGTGATTCCAGAAATGAAAGGGACAGCTAAGAAGGAAATTAATCAAACGAGTGATGAGCTATTGGCGGAAGTTGGCCTCGATCCAAAGGAATACCGTAACCGGATGCCGTCAGAATTATCCGGTGGTGAGCAGCAACGCATCGGTATCTTACGGGCGATTGCGGCGCAACCAGATATTGTTTTGATGGATGAACCATTTAGTGCGTTAGACCCTATCTCGCGGCAACAATTGCAAGACTTGGTCTTACGGCTACACGCCCGCTATCACAACACGATCGTCTTCGTGACGCATGATATGAATGAGGCGTTGAAGTTGGGTGACCGGATCGGTGTCATGCAACACGGTCAGTTAATACAAGTCGATACGCCGGCTGCTCTGGCTCAGCATCCAGTGAACGACTTTGTGCGGAACTTCTTTGGTGCGAGCCGAGCTAAAAATATCTATGATGTCTACGTTGGGCGTGTAGGGCTTATTCAGGGTTATCTCACAGAAAAACCCAGTGTTGCGAGTGGTCGGATTCAATCGTTAGACGTTAAAGCCACGTTACGCACCGCCTTTACGGCATTGACAGATCACGATTATGTGGCGGTCACGGAAAAAAATCGGGTTGTTGGCTATTTGGATCGCCAACGAATCGTGGCTTACTTGAGTCAACATGAAGAAGTATCTTAATCGTCAATTAAGGATGAATCAGTTACACTAAGTTGTGATAATTGATGGTCGCTAATGAATTTAAGGAGGAATTTCGAATGGCGGAACAGTACGATGTTGTTGTGATTGGTGGCGGACCAGCCGGCAATGCCATGGCTAGCGGATTAAAGGCTCAGGGCAAGACAGTGTTGATCGTTGAAGCGGATCTGTGGGGCGGCACTTGTCCTAACCGCGGTTGTGACCCTAAGAAAATCCTATTAAGCGCCGTCGAAGCGCTACAAGCGGCGCAACATTTACAAGGGCAGGGCCTGATTGGTGCGCCCAAAATTGATTGGCTAGCACTGATGGCGCATAAACGAGGCTATACGGATGGCATCAACGATGGGACGTTGAACGGGCTAAAGGGGCAAGATATTGCGACGTTACATGGTCAAGCGTACTTTCAATCCGACAATCAGTTAGCGGTCGGGGATCGAGTAGTCAGTGCGACTGATTACGTGATTGCCACTGGTCAGCGTCCGGAGATTCTACCGATTACCGGGCACGAATACTTTAAGACGAGCACTGACTTCTTAGATTTGGACCAGATGCCTAAACGCGTGACATTCGTAGGTGGTGGCTACGTAGGCTTTGAATTGGCGACGATTGCGAATGCCGCTGGCGCCGATGTGCACGTGATTCATCATAATGACCGTCCGTTAAAAGCTTTTGATGCAGATTTGGTTAAGGATTTGATGGCCGCAATGACGGCTGATGGAATCACGTTTGACTTGAATACGGATGTCCAAGCAATTACTAAAACGGCGACCGGTCTACAATTGACAGCTGATAATTTCGAGCTGACAACGGATCTGGTCATCAGCTCAGCGGGACGGATTCCGAACGCGGACCAGTTAGGTCTAGCCAACGTGGGCGTTACCTTTGATCGGCATGGGATTCAAGTCAATGATCATTTGCAGACGGCCAACCCGCACATTTATGCCATTGGGGATATCAGCGATACACCGGTACCGAAGTTAACGCCAGTTGCAGGTTTTGAAGCGCGTTATCTGGTCGGTGAGTTGACGCATCCCGGCGCAGCCATAAAGTATCCCGTTGTGCCAACGCAGGTTTTTGCAGCGCCCAAGTTAGCGCAAATCGGGATCAGCGCGGCCGCGGCGACTGAGCATCCAGATGAGTATTGTGTCAATACACTTGATATGACGAAGTGGTTCACTTATTACCGCTTTGGCGCACAACAAGCCCAAGCTAAAGTAGTGGTTTCTAAAGCGAGTGGGCAGGTTGTGGGTGCTACCCTTCTAAGTGATGTTGCCGACGAGATGATTAACTACTTCACGTTGTTAATTGAAAAACACGTGACTTTACCAGATTTACAACGGTTGGTATTGGCTTACCCAACGCCGGCTAGTGACTTACAATATTTGTATTAATGTGTGGTTGAATTAAATCAAAGTCCAGCTATTCAGCTTAACTGAATATGTCAGCACTAACGGAGTGACCAGGAATGACCGGCCACTCTTTTTTTGTTTGACCGGCGTTTGGAGTGGAATACGGAGGCCAAATGATGTCGCAAACAGACGGTCGTCATTTTCGTTGTGCGACTATCTTGGCGTGTAAGTACTGTGAAAAAATGTCAAAATTGTAGCTCGTCGCGGTGGCACTAATGTTAGTAAATTAATTATTTTAGTAGATTGCAAATTTAATCCGAATTTTTTGACAAATTAGTCAGCATCACTTGGTAAGGTGTTTGCCAGTTAAGTACTTTAAGGGGGCGCTGGTTAATTTCGAGTAACGTCGTTGTTAAATCTTGAGCACTAATGTGCTCAAAACAAGTCCCCTTATGGAACATCCATACGAAAAGTAGCGGTACGCCTTAAAAACCGAACATTAACTATTTTCCTCAAGGGTATCCAATGGTCGTAATTGACTATCTGCGAGGGCCTCATCGTATTGAAAAGTATACTGACTGTAAACGACACCCGTAAAATGTAGGAAAACGGCAGTTTAAAACTGTTGGTTTTTCTACATTTTTTGTATCATGAATCACATCAGACTGTAGGAGGAATTTGATGTGAGACGTGATTTAAGAGAAGGAGTGACGATTTACGTGACTGAAAATATTAAACCTAACTTTGCCGAGATTGCCCGGCAATATAATGTTGATTATCGAACCGTTAAGAAAGCCTATGAGGAAACCAAAACCGGACTTGCTGGTGGTCGACCGAAGCGACCAAGTTTACTGGATCCATTCAGACAAACAATCAATTCAAAGCTGGAACTAAATTGTTCGGCGGCTTCAATTTTCAAATTTATCCAGAAGAGGGGTTTCCCCGGCCTCCTTCTTTAAATAATCTATACTCGCTACAAATATATTTATTTAATGGTTAATCGTTATGATGTTTCTTGATACCAAGAAAACCGAGTAAACCATCAAACATTGCCAACAAAATACCAAAAAATGACATTGTTTGACTTTGACTATTGTTTTCACCAGTTTGAGGTAATCTTGGTGAATTAACAACGCTATTGTTGACTTTAGATTCCATATTAGTCGACTTATTGATTATGCCGTTGTTAGTAGTGTTACTTGGTTTAGAAAGTTTCCCCGGTTGGTTAGAACTAGTACTTCCTGTATTCGTACCATTACCTGGATTCCCCGGTTGATTGGACCCAGTGCTGCCATTGTTATTTGTTACGGGGTTCTTCGTGTAAATGTAGGTAACAGTCTGATTTTGATCCGTAAAGCTACCCGTAGGGTTCCCTTGGACTTCTTTGAAGGTGTAGCCTGGCACATCCTTTTGGATAGTTGAATATGAATCGCCGACATTACCAGAAGCAATAACATCGTCCGCAAGGTTCTGGTGCAAAATTAACAAAATAGTCTTTGTGATACATTGGGACGATTGTTGAACGGATCATTGTACTAATAATTCGACTAGTGATTGTGACGACGAAAAACCAAAGAGACTTGGTTCTCTTTGGCTTACTTTATGTAGTTGATGCATGACTTCAATCCCACTTAGCGTTTTTA
>NZ_JAFBDN010000045.1 GCF_016908275.1 Periweissella beninensis
TAAATTACAAAAAAACAACTAATTCAAATTACGAATTAGTTGCTTAATAAATTAATTTAATTATTTAGTCTATCAGTACCATTTGACAAAGAGCCTAAATAATTAGTACCATTGCCAAACAACGTATAGGCCTAGTCAATTGTTTGAATAGTCATAATATTTGTTGTTCCAGTAGTATTTACAGGTACACCTGCAGTTACAATAATATGATCACCTTTTTTAGCTAAACCACGTTCAACCGCAGTTTTCTTAGCTAAAGCAATCATTGAATCAGTATCAACTGGTTGTTCAGTAACAACTGGATCAACACCCCAATCAATTGTCAATGAACGTTGCACGCGTTCGCTAAAAGTAATAGCCAAAATATCAGCGTTAGGACGGTGCTTAGAAATCATCTTAGCAGTATAGCCTGAAGCTGTTGCTGCAACGATTGTTTTAATATTTAAATTACGAGCAGCAGTAGCCACAGCTGCAGCTACAGATTCCGTAACGTCAGTTGCATCAAATAAATTATCAATGTGTCGACCATTTAATGCTAAAGCAGTTTCAGCTTTTTCATTAATATGAGCCATCATCGCAACTGATTCCTTAGGATAGTGACCATTAGCTGATTCTCCTGAAAGCATAGTTGCATCAGTTCCATCAAACACGGCATTAGCAACATCTGAGGCTTCAGCACGTGTAGGGCGTGGTTTATCTTGCATTGAATCCAACATGTCAGTTGATGTAATAACTGGCTTACCAGCTTTATTCATTGAACGTATTAAGTCTTTTTGCACCAATGGTACATTTTCAGGTGGAATTTCAATCCCCATGTCTCCACGAGCAATCATTAACCCATCTGAAACTTTTTCAATTTCAGACCAATTATCAATACCTTCTTGTGATTCAATTTTAGGGAAGATCATTACATCTTCCTTATTCTTTTCTTTTAATAATGCTCGAATTTCAAGAACATCTTCTGGTTTCCGTACAAATGATGCAGCAATAAAGTTAATATTTTGATCAAGACCAAAACGAATATCATCTGCATCTTTTTCAGTAATACCAGGTAAGTTAATTGAAACTCCTGGTGCATTAACACCCTTACGCGAACCTAATAAACCTGGGTTTTGCACAGTTACAAGTAATTCACGAGTAGTAGCATCTTTATCATCAATCAACATGTCAATACGACCATCATCGAAAAGTACATGGCCACCAACTTGGACATCATCAAATAAATTTTCATAAGTAACAAAGATTTTTTCTTTGCTACCTAACTGTTCAGCGGAGGCGTCCATTGCAATGCGGAGCTTATCACCTTCGTTAAATTCAATTTTACCTGTTTCAGTACCTTGTTTAGTCGTACGAATTTCGGCACCTTTAGTATCGAGCAAGAAACCTACAGTTTTTCCTGTAACTTTTTCTGCTTCGCGAACAGCTTCCATTCTACCTAGTTGTTCTTCGTGATCACCATGTGAAAAATTAAAACGGAAAACATTTGCACCGTTTTCAATTAACTTAACAATAGTATCGACATCTGAACTTGCAGGCCCTAAAGTTGAAACAATCTTGGTCTTCTTCATGATGTAACATATCTCCTTAGATATAACTTAGAAATTTCATTCCTTCGTAATAATACCATATTTTGAGGCATTGTGAGCTTTACTTTACCTTAATTTTCATGATTAATTATCCGTAAATATGACATTTCCTTGACCTAATAACGATGTAAGCGATGTCAAAATAGCATTATTTTTTTTAAGCCACCATTGTTTTTCAAGTAAAATTTTACGATTATCACTTGCATTTACGATTACTACTGGATTATCACCGTGATTATCTTTTGCTTGTATAATTTTTTTCAAATCATTCCAAATTTCATTTTCATCTTTGTCAACCGTAATTTTTAACCACCACTTCCCGCCATTTTGCTTTTGATGGATGTTTTTCTTTGCAAAATGCATATTATCAGCTATTAAATTTAATTGTTCCTTCTGCTCAATTTTACCATTTACCACAACAACCTCATTATTGATCAACATTTTAGCAATTTTTTGATATAGTTTTGGAAAAACCGTTATTGTCATTTCACCAGTATTGTCACTAACCTGCAAAAATGCCATTGATTCACCTTTTTTTGTTCGAATTATTTTTACCCGATTAATATAACCCAGTACAGTTGCAGTTTTATGTGTTTTTATATTGACAATTTTCGTAGCATGATCGTTATGAAACTGCGCCGAATACTGCTCAACCGGATGACTTGTGACATATGTTCCTAAGAATATTTTTTCATTATTTAATTTTTCTGTTAATGATAAATCTGGTAACTTATCAATCTTAGGTGCCATTGTTGCAAACAACGATAATGACTCACCCGCTAAACCGACTGCTTCAATAAAACCTGGTAGTGCATTTAACAATTCATTCCGATTAAAACCAAAACCGTCAAAAACGCCAATCTTAATTAATGGACTAATTTCCGTAACTTTTCGCCAACGATTATCAAGCCGACTGATAAAATCACCAATGTCCTGATATTGCCCATACTTTTTTCGATTATCAATGATTGCTTTAATAAAATCAGACCGTAATCCCTTAATGGCATTAAAACCAAATCTAAGTGCATTATTATCTATAATTATGTTATCTTCACTAAAGTTTATATCCGGCCTTAAGATTGGAATTTTTAATTGATTTAATTCTTGAACATACTGTTGCCATTTTTGATAATCACCAACAGTCGAATTCATCAATGTCGCATAAAATGCTAGCGGATAATGTACTTTTAAATATGCCAATTCAAATGCCATTTTTGAATATGCGACGGCATGCGATCGATTAAAACCATAATTTGCAAACGCTTCAATATAACCAAAAACTTCATTAGCAACAGTCGCTTGATTGCCAAGTTTTTTAGCACCTACAATAAAATCTTGTTTTAACTTTTCAATTTTATTCGCGTCTTTTTTACTGATTGCACGACGTAATATATCCGCCTGTGTTAAACTAAATCCAGCCAAAACTGCGGCAACCTGCATAACCTGCTCCTGATAAACAATTATTCCATAAGTATTTGCTAAAATAGGAGCTAGTTGCGGTGCTGGAAATAATATTGTTTCCATTTTATGCTTACGTTTGATAAAGTGATCAATATTATCCATTGGACCAGGTCGATATAAAGCGTTAACAGCCGCGATCATTTCAAAATTATCTGGTTTTAATCGTCTTAAAACATTCTGAATTCCATCTGATTCAAATTGAAAAATACCATTGGTATTGCCTTGCGAGAATAAATTTAACGTAGCCTTATCATTTAAATTTATTGAGCTGATATCAATTTTTTCATTAATTAAAGTTAATGTATCAGCTAACAAGGTCAAATTCCTTAATCCTAAAAAATCCATTTTTAATAAACCTAAAGCTTCCACATCATTTTTGGATAATTGTGTCATTAATCTACCATCTGTCCCTGCTTGAATGGGTACAATCTCAACAAGAGGGCGATTTGCAATCACAACACCTGCAGCGTGTGTACTGTAATTTCTGGGTAGTCCTTCAATCGCTTGAGCAGCAGTATATAATAATTGTCCATTTGGTAAATTACTTAATATATTTTTAAATACTTGTGATTTTTCATAAGCCTCAGCTAATGATTTATAATTTTTTTGATTTAATGGCTTAGCGAGCTGTGCTAATTGTGCTTGAGTGTACCCAAATACGCGTCCAACATCTCTTACTGCTTGCTTAACAGATAACGTACCAAATGTGATAATTTGCGCGACATTTTCATGTCCGTATCGTTTATGCACATAATTTAAAACTTCTTCACGGCGATTATCCGGCAAATCAATATCAATGTCTGGCATTTGTGCTCTTTGTTCATTTAAAAACCTTTCGAACAACAAATCATACTTAAGTGGATCAACATCCGTTATCTTTAAAGCATACGCTACTAATGACCCCGCTGCTGAACCTCGACCAGGTCCTGTTTGAATATTTTGCTGATGTGTCCAATTTAAGATATCCCATACAATTAAAAAATAATCGGCAAACTGTAACCTTTCAATTACGGCTATTTCGTCAGCTAATCTTTGTTGATAAACGGTTGTGATTAATCTTCTGTCTTGCAACCCTTGTTTAGCAATTCTACGTAATAATTCAATTGATGTTAAATCTTGTTGCTTATTAAATGGCTGATAAGTCGGTAACTGTGGTTTTTTAAAAATTAAATCAAGTTGACATTTTTCATAGATAGTTGTTAGGTTATCTAATGCGTCTCCTAATCCTGCCATTTGATATGCTTGCTCAACATCGGTTGGTTGTTTTAAGAAAAATTCTCCCGTCTCATTTTTTATTTTACCAATATTGCTTAAAGTAATATTTGCATCAATTGCTTGTAGAACTTTTGTTGCAAATAAGTCTGTCTTTTTTAAATAATTAACTTTCTCATTAACTACCAATTTAAGATCATTATCATTAGCAAATGCTATTAACTTATTTCTAAAAACATTTGAATAATTTAAACTTATTCCTAATAACAAACTTTGATTATCATCAATGTTATTTCGCAAAGTAGCTAAATAATCTTTAGCGGCTTCTTCATTACCTTGTTGTAATAATTGCACCATCTCACCATACATTGGTATTATGACAAATAAATTTTTAAGATTGTTTAAAACATTATTTAAGGTTGCTGTCAATTTGGTTGTTGTTTGCATTTTATATGATGAAATTTTCATCAAATTCTGATATCCTGCTTGATTCTTTGCTAATAGAATTAATTTTTCATCAGTATTCGTATTAACAAGCCCAGTTAACTCAATAGTTAGTCCAATTATCGGTTTAATTCCAACAAACTTAGCAGCATTATAAAAACTAGTTACACCGTATAATACATTATAATCAGTCAATGCAATTGCTTTATATCCTTTATTTTTAGCATCAACTATTAAATCACGTGGTGTCATTGGACTCTGTAACAAACTATAAGCACTAATAGTTTGAATTGGAAAATACTGCATCACCTTTAGTCCTCCTATCGTTTTTTCTCATGGCTTATTATAGCAGTTAATTTTTACCCTTGCATTTATTATTATTGAGCGTACACTTAACGTGTGGTTGCTTTGTAAAGTTTTTAACTATTTAAGAATTTAGTAGGTGAGAATATGAAGTATATTATTGCAATTTTTTGGGGAGCTATTTTTGGTGAAGTATTGGGCTATATTGGTCAAGCATTGGAAGGTGGAACTTATTCTCCCCTATCCATTGCAGTTTGGTCAGTTATTATGGCTTTAATTGGTACCATTACATTTAGTGGTATTTCAAAAAGTACTCTTAAAGAAAAACACAATTAATCTTACTAGTAAATTTACTAGCCTAAAAAGAGTCTAGGACTTTGTCCTAGACTCTTTTTAATAATCAAATATCACTATTTAGTATCAATGGCGAATTTTATAATCAAGTTAGCCACTTTAGAAAAATGACAAAATAAAAACACCAAGACTTAAAAATCAGGTATCATTGGAGTTCTCACACA
>NZ_JAFBDN010000046.1 GCF_016908275.1 Periweissella beninensis
GCGCTTAAAGACATATTTATAAACTTCAAATACTGATATCACTTGGATTCAATTTATTTTGTCCAAGTGGCTAACTTGTTATTGAAATTTTCGAATAAAAGATTATTAAACTTATACTAAAAAACTATTTATAGTTTGAATATGAGTCAAACTTGTGTAAGAATATAATGAGTTTAGACTTTACTATATTTTGGTACAATTATTGGAGGAATTATCATGGATGTAGCATTATCAGTTATATCTTTAGCACGATTCCAATTTGCAATGACAACTATTTTTCACTTTTTATTTGTGCCATTGTCAATTGGATTAGGGTTGATTGTTAGTATTATGGAAACCCTATACGTTTTAAAGAAAGACGAAAAATATAAATTAATGACCCAGTTTTGGGGCAAAATTTTTCTATTAAGTTTTGCAGTGGGTGTTGTAACAGGTATTATACAAGAATTCCAATTTGGGATGAATTGGTCTGAATATTCTAGGTTTGTTGGTGATATTTTTGGAGCACCATTAGCGATTGAAGCCTTAGTTGCTTTCTTTTTAGAATCAACATTCATTGGATTATGGATGTTTGGGTGGGATCGATTTAAACCAGCGATACATTTAGTTTTAATTTGGATAACGACAATTGGGTCAGCGTTATCAGCTCTTTGGATTTTAGCGGCTAATTCATTTATGCAAAATCCGCTTGGCTTTATTATTAATTCTAAAACAGGAAGGGCACAACTAGTTGATTTTCCAGCTTTAATTAAGAATCATCAATTATGGTTAGAATTTCCACACGTTATTTTTGGGGCATTTTTAACAGCTGGCTTTGTTGTTGCTGGAATGTCAGCATTTGCACTTTTACGTAAGAATAAAAATGTTGATTTTTTCCGAACGTCATTAAAAATTGGCTTGATTGTTGGGTTAATTACAACATTTGGGATGTTAGCTACTGGTGATCAACATTCTTACGCACTAGAAGTGGATCAACCAATGAAATTTGCTGCAACTGAAGGTCTATATGAAAATGTTGGTGGCAAAGATAAGCAACAACCATGGACCGTAGCTGGTTTATATAACGAAAAAGAGCATAAATCAATTTTTGAAATTAATGTTCCCTATGTTTTGTCAATTTTAGCCCATCACAGTTTAACGGGTTATAACAAGGGTGCTAACCAGGTAAATAAAGAATTACATGCTAAATATGATAAAAAATTTGGTAAAAATATGAATTATTACGTACCATTTAATGCAATTTTTTGGGCATTCCATATTATGGCTTTTGCAGCTGGTGGATTCTTAATGGTGGCAGTTGTTGGTTTGTGGTTTAATCGTAAAAAATTTGCCGATAAAGAATTATTGAAGCAAAAATGGTTGCTTTGGATTTTAGGATTATGCACATTTTTACCATTTGTAGCAAATACTTCGGGTTGGTTAGTTACGGAACTTGGTCGCTATCCGTGGGTTGTTTATGGGTATTTAACAATTGCCGATGCGGTTTCGCCAAATGTATCAGCAGGATCAATGTTATTTACTAATATTGTTTTCTTCTTAACATTCAGTTTACTCGGAGCAGTAATGGTTTACTTGGCTGCTCGTATTTTGAAAGAAGGACCAGATGATTTAATGACGCAAACAACACCAGTTCAAGATCCGTTTGCAGAGGAGGCGTTTAACTAATGACAGGATTACAAGTCTTATGGTTTGTCCTTATTGGAGTATTATTTGCGGGCTTTTTCTTTTTAGAAGGTTTTGATTTTGGAGTTGGTATGGCTTTAAAAACATTAGCGAAGAATACAGATGAACGGGATGCTTTAGTGGCATCAATTGGTCCTAATTGGGATGCTAATGAAGTATGGTTAATTACAGCAGGGGGGGCGCTATTTGCTTCAATGCCAATGTGGTATGCCTCATTATTTTCGGGCTTCTATATTCCATTATTTTTAGTGGTGCTTGCTTTAATTTTTAGAGGAGTTTCATTTGAGTTTAGAGCATTGATGAAATTTGAGTCAGGTCGTAATATTTGGGAGTGGGCGACTGCTTTAGGATCTTTCTTTGCCCCATTTATTTTAGGAATGATTTTTACAGCGATGGTTAAAGGAATGCCAATGGATTCTCAATATAACGTTCGTGGAAGTTTTTTCGATTTTGTAAATCTTTTTACAATTGTTGGTGGTGTAGCTGTAACATTAATGAGTTATATTCATGGCTTAAATTTCATTAGAATCAAGACAGTTGGTCAGATTCGGCAACGGGCTGCCCAATGGGCCAAAGCTTTGTATCCTGTATTATTAATAGGGGAAGTTATTTTTGCGTTACTTGTTGCTAAAGATACAATGTTTTTTGCTAATAAACCAATTTTAACAACATTGATTTTAGCAGTAATTGTGATTGCAACATTAATTTCTTATTTTGCAACGATTAAAGACATAGAGGTACTTAGTTTTATCACCTCGGGGATTAATTTGATTAGTGTTGTAACGCTATTATTTGTTGGAATTTTCCCACATGTAATGATAGCAAATAATAGTAAATACAGTTTGCTTATTGAAAATGCTTCATCATCAAGCTATACATTGACCTTAATGACATGGTTAGCCTTTTCAGTATTGCCAATAGTATTAGCATATCAAATTTGGAGCTTTTATATTTTTAGAAAACGTTTAACAGTTGGTGCAACTGCAAAACATTAGTAGACAGAAAATGGAGAATTTTTATGATTGATCGGCGCCTATTCAAATTGCCGGGAATTCGTAAAACACTAGGAATGCTTGTAGTATTTACAATACTACAAGCATTTAGTGTATTATTCCAAGGAAAGTACTTAAGCGAAAGCATTGTAACTTTATGGCAACAAAGGTCCCTGAATGAAGCTTTTATGGTGATTGGTTTGTTTGTGGTTGCATTTGTAACTAGACATTTATTGACAGTGGTTAAAAATTATACAATTGGTAATTGGGTTGAACAAACTACGATACAATTACGTCATGATTTATTAGTTAAATTTGGTATGTTAGGACCAGCTCCATTACAAGATAAGGGAACAGGAAATTTAGTAACTTTATCACTTGAAGGAATGGATAAAGTACAAAATTATTTTATGTTAGTTTTGATTAAAATGTGCGATATGATGATTATTCCTTGGATTTTATTAGTCTATTTAGGGACCGTTGACTGGCAGGAAGCAATCTTTTTATTTGTGATTTATCCAGTAGTAATTATTTTTATGATTATTTTAGGATATGCTGCACAAGCTAAAGCAGATAAAGAGTATATGAACTTTGTGAGATTAAGTAATCACTTTGTAGATGCACTCAGAGGGTTACCGACATTAAAACAACTGGGTTTGAGTAAACGATATGCTGAAAATATTTACGATGTTTCAGAAGATTATCGTAAATCAGTTTTGTCAACTTTAAAAATTGGTATTTTATCGACATTTACACTTGATTTTTTTACCACGTTATCAATTGCTGTTGTAGCAGTTTTTCTAGGCTTAAGTTTAATTAATGGCCATATTCAATTGCTACCGGCATTGATAATGCTAGTTTTAGCGCCTGAGTATTTTATGCCACTACGTAATTTTGCCAATGATTATCATGCGACCCTAGATGGTAAAAACGCCCTAACTGATGTCTTAGAAATTTTGGAACGCCCAACTATTGAGAACGGGTCAGAAACTAAAGTACCAAGTTGGCAACAAGACAGTACCTTAGAGATAACTAATTTGACAGTTGCATATGAAAAAAATGTACAACCGGCATTAAACATCCCTTATCTAAAACTAGGTGGTTATCAAAAAATTGGTATTATTGGTAAATCTGGATCGGGTAAATCAACCTTATTAAATTTATTAGGGGGGTTATTGAGTGCTAATATAGTTAAAGCACAGACAATTAAGGTAAATGGAACTACAATTAACAGCTTACAAACAGCACTGTGGCAAAAGCAATTACAATATATACCACAAAAACCATATATTTTTCATGCTAGTTTAGCTGATAATATCGCCTTTTATTATCCTAAAGCAGGCAAACAAGCAGTTGCGGAGGCAATCAAATTAGCAGGCTTATTTGATTGGGTCGCAACACTGCCGCAAGGTATGGAGACATTAATTGGTGAAGGTGGTCAAAGTGTTTCTGGTGGTCAAGCGCAAAGAATTGCTTTAGCACGAGCTTTCTTAACACCTAATCGACATGTGTTATTATTTGATGAACCAACTGCTCATTTGGACATTGAAACAGAGGTGGCTTTAAAGGAGACTATGCTACCATTATTTGAAGATAAATTAGTATTATTTGCGACGCATCGTTTGCACTGGATTAATCAGATGGATTATATTTTAGTAATTAAAGATGGAAAAATAGTTGAGCAAGGAACACCCGCTCAATTAAATAATAAAAAAGGTGAGTTGAACTGACCCCCATAAATTGGAGTGATGTTTTAAGCGATTAATTGGATGGCATGTTTCCGGAATTCAACCGGAGTCATGCCGTCCAATTTTTG
>NZ_JAFBDN010000047.1 GCF_016908275.1 Periweissella beninensis
AAAGAGCAATTAACCTCTTTGGTTTTTCAGCGTTACAATCATTAACCGAATTATTAGCAAACTAGCCCGCAAATGATTATCAAACAGGGTTAAATCGCTCCTTTTATTATTTTTGCACCAGAACCCTGCTGGTTAGTATTACAGAGGATTTTTTTTACTAGCTTCTAACAAAACTCGAATATATCTTAATATTTTTTTCTTGATTTCAACTTGTTTATCAATAGGAGTATTAACCATAATTTCAATTTGTCCACCCAAAATAAATGAAAGAAAAGCAGGGATATCATCAATTTGGTATCCTTCTTTTTTACCCAATGGTTCTACTATCTTTGTTAACGAAGGAACCATTTTATTAAGAATATTCTGCATAATTGTTCTATAAACTACTTCATTACCTTTTTTATGTAAGTAACCGAAAAAATCTTTATTTTTGTCAGTATTTAGCAAATCAAAAGTATTTATAATCATATCTTCTAGTGTGAAATCAGATTTTGAAAAAAGTTCTAGATACTGTGTAACCACATCATCAATAAAAATTTCTAACGCGTATTCATACAACTCTTGTTTATTTTTAAAATATTTGTAAATTAAACCGTGGGCTACTTTTGCGGCATCTGCTATATCCTGTATAGAAGTGTTTTCATATCCATTTACATAAAATTCATGCATAGCATGAGTAGCTAGTTCTTGTTTCCTTACGTCAGGTTTTTTTCGAATTCTAATTGTAGTTTCCTCCTTAATCTATATAAATTATATTATAGCCGCAATTGACTTTTAGTCAATAAAGTGTTAATTTTGTTTTTAGTGACTTGTAGTCATTAAAAAGGAGGATAATAATGGTAAAAAAAATTGCTGGCATCATCGGGTTAACTCTAGCTATGTTTATGGGGGTTTTAGATAGTACTATCGTTAATATGGCTCTACCTAAAATTCAGAATCATTTTAGCACAACACTCACAAGTGTTAGTTGGATATCAACGACTTACGTTTTAGCTTTATCAATTTTTATGATTACTTCAGCTAAATTAGCAGATCAATATGGACGTAAAAAAATAATGCTCCTAGGTCTATTAATTTTTACATCTTTTTCTATGTCTTGTATTTGGGCACCAACTTTACTTTGGCTAATTGTTTTTCGCTTTTTTCAAGGCTTAGGTGGAGCGATGATTACACCATTGGTTATGCCAATTGGAATTGAACTAGTTGGTAAAGAAAAAATGCCCCTCATAGCAAGCGTAGTAGGGGCAGTAACTGGATTAGCAGCTGCAGGTGGTCCACCATTAGGCGGTTTGATTATTCAATATTTACATTGGAAATGGATTTTTGCAATTAACCTACCAATTGGTTTAATAACAATATTCTTAATTATATTCTGTATTAATGAATCTTATGATAATACTATTTCTAAAAAGATAGATTTTATTGGTGTATTACTATTATCAGGTGGGATATTGGGGATTGTCTTTGGCCTTTTAAAAGGACAAAGCTACGATTGGCAATCGACAAAAATCATTGCATCTTTATGTACTGGTATAATACTGCTAATCCTTTTTACAATTGTTGAACTACAAGTTAAAGAACCTTTGATAGAATTAACACTATTTAAAGAGAGAACCTTTAGTGCTTCAACTTTTATCTGTTTTATTAGTGGAATGGTTCTTGTATGCCCAATTATAATTTTTAATTATTATTTACAAGAAGTACTAAATTATGAACCATTGCACGCAACGTCAATCATTGCTGTTTTGTCTCTTACGGTATTCTTTATGATGCCTTTGGGAACATATATTGCTCAAAGAACCAACTATATTTTTATAAATTTAGTAGGCTTATTGCTTATTACCGCAAGTTTATTGGAAATGACCTTGATTACTAATAAAACTTCTGATGGCGTTTTAATCACTTTTATGATTCTTAATGGAACTGGCTTTGGTTTCATGAGCCAAACGATTGTTTCCTCAATAAGATTTTTACCTGCTGAAAAAAGTGGTATCGGATCAGGTATCATCAATTCAAGTAGGCAATTAGGTACTTGTCTTGGTATCGCGTTACTAGTTGCACTTTTAAATGTGGGTGTTAATTCTGCTAAATTACAAACAAAAAATTATGGTGAAAATATTGTTAATAAAGCCCGAGTTTCTAAAGATGTAAAAGTAAAATTTAACTCACTCTTAAAAACAGCTTATTCAGCAGATAGTAATCAGAAAAAGTTAACTACACAAAAGAATGCTCTATTATCCGCTATGCAGAGAACTGATAACTTAGTAATTCCGACTAAGAAAAACTTGTATTATCGTAATTATCTTTCTTTAGATAAAATTGAACATCATTTAATTCAGACTCAAAATAATGAACTTTTACCTTTTATTGAGAAAAACAAAATTGAAATCCAATTAACCGCACAAGCATCTGTTGTTAGTGCTCTAAAGGATAAGATTCATGATAAACAAATTATTCAAGTTACTAAAGCTTTTAGATTTGTTTACCTAATGGGAGCTTTAATATCATTTTTAACATTACCTATCTCGTTTTTTACGGATCGAAAAATAAAACAGCTTTAATGACGACAACAATCTTTCAGGTGTCTAAATTTTCTAGCTATTTTTATGGGTACTATCCCCTGTCAAGTTGACACTTATAAAAACGAAAACACAATTTTTCTTATCCGACCAAATCGTGGTAATATTCCGCCACGGTTTGGTCATTTCTTTTAGCGGAAATGAACTGATTCGTGAAGTACATTATTCCAGCACGAACCTGTTCCTGTAACTCTGCTAGAGTTTGCGCCTTTGGACGATGCTCGAGCCAGATGCTTTTTAAATCTGCCCACCAGTGTTCCATTACGGCGTTATCCGCTGGTGTCCCAGGCGCCGATAGGCTATGCCTTACCTTCTCCTGACAGAGAGATTCGTTGTAATTGGTGGACGTATATGCCGCTCCACGATCCGTATGGATCATTTCTGGAGTGGTTCCACTGGTTCTGGTGCAAAATTTTTCAGGTAAACTTATTTTGAGTATAATTAGCCTAAAAAGCGAGGTAGCGATGATGGAAAATTATTTTAAAGGGCGAC
>NZ_JAFBDN010000048.1 GCF_016908275.1 Periweissella beninensis
CTCTTACAACAAATGTCGAAGCGTTTGGAAGTTTCTGAAAAACAAACAGCTACTGTGGCATACTCTTCAATTACTAAACGTATTACTTCCTATTTATCAAGCCTTATCATAAATAAGAAAGATAAGCCCATTAGAGTTGAATTACCTATGACACGAAAGGATTTAGCTTCTTATTTAGGAACAACGCCGGAGTCAATTACTCGAGGTTTTCATAAGCTAGAAAAACAAGGTGTAATAAAGTCCATTTCAGCCAGAAATATTCAGATCAATGATCTTAATGCTTTGTAAAAATAAAAATTGCATCATAGTGGGATTCTTTCATTCCATTATGATGCAACTTTTGTATTTATAGGCAAAATTATTAGTTTTGTACCAGTCCACTTTTTATCGCTTTAAACGATGATTTAGTAGGCGAAGTGCATTTAGAATAACCACAATAATGCTTGCTTCATGGACAAACATTCCAATCCCCATGTTGATCCAATTACTAAATAAAAGACTACTTAATAAAAAGAGAACTACCCCTACCGCAATAACGATATTTTGCAACATATTATGACTAGTAGACTTGACTAATCTAAGTGTGGGAGCCAAGAGGCTAAAATCTGAATTTAGTAAAACAATGTCTGATGTTTCAATAGCGACATCTGTCCCATTGCCCATGGCTATCCCTGTATTAGCTGTAGCAAGCGAAGGGCTGTCATTAACTCCGTCACCGACAAAGGTTACATTCTTTCCCTCTTCCTGCAACTTTTTAATATACATTGCCTTATCTTCAGGCAGCATATTTCCCTTAGCTTCAGTTAAACTTAACTGTTGTTCAATTTGATCAACTGTTCCCTGGTTATCTCCTGATAAGAGTACCAAATTTTTAACTCCCAGTTTTTTTAAACTAGCTAATTCATTTTTTACATTGGGTCGTAATTGATCTTTGATCCCTAAAATTAACGCTAGCTGATTATTTATAGCCATGAAAATTAAAGAGTTACCTTCAGCTTCTAATCCCTTACTTTGTGCTATTTCTTCTGGTCTTAGTTTAATTTTGTTAGTTTTTATTAATTGTAAATTACCTAAAGTAACTTTATTCCCGTTTACAGTTGCAGTAATTCCGCCTCCCTTGATCACCTGTGTCTGAGTAACCGGATACTTTAGCGTGTCAGGGTAGGTCTTTACTACAGCTTGCGCTAACGGATGATCACTTTCAGCTTCTATACTTACTAAAGTACTAATAGCCTTGTTCTCATTTATTTCAGGATTTGAAATAACTTGATTCACTCGTGGAGCACCAACCGTTAGTGTGCCAGTTTTATCAAAAACCATAGTATCAACTTTGCTAAAATCTTGTATTGTTTCACTACCTTTTAGTAGTATGCCATGTTTGGCGCCATTTCCTATCCCAGCAACGTTTGAAACAGGAATTCCAATAACCAAAGCGCCTGGGCAACCAAGAACTAAGACCGTCACGGCAAGCTCAATGTCCTTAGTGATTAGTCCCACAATGATCGCTAATAATAATACTACTGGCGTATAGTATTTTGAAAACTTATCAATAAAACGTTCTGCACTAGACTTAGAGTCTTGTGCTTCCTCCACTAATTCAATGATTTTACCAAAGGCTGAGTCTTCACCAACTCGCTCAGCCTGTAGTTGAAATGTTCCATTTTCTAGGATAGTGCCAGCATAGACTGCCGAACCTATTTGTTTGTTAGCCGTCTTGGATTCGCCAGTTATACTAGCCTCATTAACATACCCTGAACCAGTAATTACTTTACCGTCAACCGGAACCTTTCCACCAGTTTTAACTAAAAGGATATCTCCTTCATGAACTTCGTCGATCGGAACTTCCTCAAATTGATCAGCTTGATTTTTCTTTAAACTGACCTCTGGTGCCATTTCAGTTAAAGCCTTAATTGCTTTACGCGTTTTACTAAGTGTAGCTTGCTCTAAAAAATGTCCCGCTAAAAAAAGAAACGTCACTACAGCTGCTTCTTCATAACTTTGAACAAAAAAGGCACCGAATACTGCGATCGTTACTAAAACATCAATACTAACTATTTTGACCTTTAAAGATTGATAGGCTTGGATAGCAATCGGTAAAACTCCGACGATCCCCGAAAGTATTAGTGTAAAGGGAACTATTTTTCCCTGTGTTAGAAAAAAGTGGGCGAGTAAGGCTAGTAAAAGCAGAGAACCATTAATCACCGTTAACTCTTTTTTGTGAGCTAAAATATATTTCTGCATTTCAGGATTCCTTTCTGATATAAAAACAGGTACTATTAACAGCACCTGTTTTTATATCTTGTACTCTATTTTTCTGTACTGTACGCTTGATCTAGTTCAGACAAAAAATTGTAAGTTTTTTCCATTGTTGGGCACGCGTCTGTTGGAATTTTATAGTTATCAGTCAATTTTCTGATTTCTTGGTATTCTGAACTTACATCTTCCTTGGCCTGATATTTTGCTTCTATTTTGTTAAATAACTCATGTACTTTAAATGTCTCTGGATGATTTTTTCCGTGCGCACGAGTGATCGCTAAAGTATAGGTTTCTAAATTGGGAAAGTACTCTTCTTGTAACTCGCTATATCTACTCATTTGTTGGCTCCTTCTTTCTTTAAATTGTGACAACCTTTGCTTTGATTACTGGGTATCCAATATCTTCAATAGCCTTTTCAATGCCTTCAATTGTCACCTCTTTTTCATTAAAGTTAACCTTTAATTTACTAGCGTTAAACATTACTTTAATACTAGATTTATCAACTCCTTTAACTGAAGCAGCGGCAGCTTCAATCTTTTTTATACAAGTCGGACATGCTAACTCCTCTAAATTGATAACAGCTTTTTTCATCATAAAAATCTCC
>NZ_JAFBDN010000049.1 GCF_016908275.1 Periweissella beninensis
TTTCTTTATTAAGCAATAATACGCTTCAAGCCAGTCATGTCAAGGGCTAAAGGCAGTTTTGAAAAAACTTGTTGTTTCTATATGTATCAAGATAAGAGGAAACTGGCAAAAAAACGCCAGTTTCAACCCCTCGGGCGCTGTCGCCCCGAACCCCGACCAAGCTGAACCAGCTTGACCGTGAAACATGAGCGGGGGCTCCCGCTCATACTCACCCCATCACTCGCCGTGAGGGCAGGAAAGCAAAGTTTAAGAAACTTTGGCTTTCAGCCAATTCAGTGTCGGGGTTTAGTTAGCTAGTCAACTCCTTATCCTCGCTCCCATTGGTCGTTCCGGTACCGTTGACTACCAGCTCGTACCCGCTTTTAGTTGCAACGTGATGCAAGGATTAAGTTCGAAGAAGTGCAAACTAAAAAGTGTAATTTTAATCTAAGTCATTTATATTCTTTCAATTGATACACACAAACTGTGCTTCTTTTAATTTAATACGGGATTTTTACTAGTATTCGTGTATTTTATAAGGAGTTCTACTTTTTGTTAAGGATCAGATTTAATGCGGTGAATAGATATTTACTACTGTAATAATAGAAAGCACAAAAAAAGATCCTTAAAAGGATCTCTTTTTGTAACTAGTAGAAAAAATCTTGCAGATTATTTTTACCGTTTACGTGTTTAATTATTATCTCCATCAGAATTGGCTTTTCCGCCTTTTTTTCCGATTTTTTCATAAAAATCTTTGTCGTGAGATTCGGAAGTGGCTTCTCCACCCTTTTTTCCGATTTTTTCATAAAAATCTTTGTCATGAGATTCAGAAGTGGCTTCTCCACCTTTTTCACCATTTTCTTTGTAGAATTCGTCACCATGATTATTTGAAGTAGCTTCTCCACCCTTGCGTCCAGCTTCTTCTCTGCTCATTTTTTCGTTATCTTTTTCAGCCATAAAAATCCTCCTTTAATATTGAGTATTTGTATCTGCTTAATAACAATTTCTTCTACTAACACTATAGTATCAAGATAATTTTTTTAAGCAAACAAGAGGGCTTCTCGGAAGAAAACGTCATATAAATGTAATGAGTTTGAGACATTAAAAGTAAAAGAGAATTTTTTTCCTAACTAACTAAAATGATAAGTTCAATAAACATAGCTTTTTTTACAATCTACCAAACGACTAAACTTAATTTTTGAACCATGCTTTTTTAGTTGTTTTTTCCAAAATTAAGAATCCCGATTTAACAGCATTTAGCCGGCCTAAGTATCCTAGAATTTTGCTACTACACCCCCGATTTTGCACAAATATTACAATAAGAAATTGTAGCATTTTCCTAGGACTAAATATTGCAGTTATCACAAGGGCTTGGACGCCGACACTGTCGGCTCATTTTTTTAGTTTGAGTGAAGCGAAATCTAAGACAGTTTGTAAAAAAGACACCACATTTTTGTGTGGTGTGTAAGTGCGCCTTTAGACCCCTTAACGGAATTATGATATCCTTGATTTGTTTAAGACGGTGACTACTAACCAAGAAGAATTCGCTAGCTTGCCAGAGCTAAGGCAGTAGTTACACAAAAAGCAATCACCACGGATTTTATCATCCAAAGCGATTGCTTTTTTTAATACTACCAGACCAAATAATTTTTACGTTGTTGATCCCACTTAGCCACAATTAATTCAGCTTCAGTCGGTTCTGGCAATTCTTCCCCATCAACATTCACTAAATCACCGTTATCGGCATCGTCCAATTTCAATTGCCGTTTAATTCGCTTCAGTAAGCCGCCATAGCCAATTTGGCGAGTACCAGCCAAGGCTTGTTCCAAGTCATCAATCACCTGTTGATTACGATTATCATCGTCAGTCATGTAATCAGCAGACTTAACTTGATATTTGGCTGTTTCCTGCGCGCTAGCGAGCAAAGAGGACTTTCCCTTAGATTTATTTGCCCGAACCGCTTCGACGTTCACAATCGGCTTATATGAGCTTCTAAGAGCCTTCTGCCACAAATCAGTCCAATTAACCTGTGACAAATAATTATTCCCATTACCAGTAAAATAACTAGATTTAACAAACAGTAAAACATGTAAATGCTGATGATAAGTGCCATTGTCATTAGTCGTAATTTCAGTCGAACGAACATACCCTAGTAAATTCTTAACTACTTTTTTATAACGAATCAATTTATTAAATGCTTGAGTTAAAGCCCTCAAACGTAGTTTTAAATCAACACCATCAACCGCATTTCGCTCCGTAAGCGTCAAAAAAATAAATCGTCCCGTGGGCTGCTGTTTATGAGCCTCAGCCAGAATTTTTTTCAATTGTCCAGAATTTTTCATGCTTCGACGCCAATTACATAGCGGACATAAACGACTTTTACAAAACCATGTCTGATAAAGTTTCGTATTTCCATCAAGCATTTTACGAAAACGTAAAACATCTGCACACCCCTGTACTTTATGAGCTTTTTTATATAACAGAATCGATAAATATTCAGCATAACGTAAGCTCTCTAATTTTTTCTGCCGCCAAGGTCGCTGGTTCCCGTAATTATCCTTATCTTGCAATACTTTCTTACCAGCCAAATTAAAAACTCCTCTCACTAGCCACGTGAGAAGAGTTAATCTTTTATGTGTTTACTAAAACTAAGGGCTTGACGCTTACTAACTCAAGTCTTAAACTAAGTCTAGTAAATACGAATTTTGAAGATTAACTCACGTGTTCCGGGTCGCCAAACTAGGAATTCTCACGTGGGTTTTTTTATTGTTTTCTTTATTAAGCAATAATACGCTTCAAGCCAGTCATGTCAAGGGCTAAAGGCAGTTTTGAAAAAACTTGTTGTTTCTATATGTATCAAGATAA
>NZ_JAFBDN010000050.1 GCF_016908275.1 Periweissella beninensis
AATAGGCATAGAAAAAGTTTGTGAAGTGCCCCAATTTCACTAAGTCGATTTAACCGCGGTATAACAACAACTTCTAGTAAGGTAGATTATGTAAATTAGAATTGGTATAGTTTGAAATTCTCCAATATGAACTTATATGATTATCATATAAGTTCATATATTTCAAAAAATAAAGGTAACAATCAAATTCGAACTGACGATAAAGTTTTTGCAGACCTCTGCCTTACTGCTTGGCTATGCCACCATAAAATTATTAAGAATTGCATAGACAATTCCTAACAAACCAGCTATTTTTTTTTACTCATCATAATAATTAAAAAACTAAATACAACACATATAGCCATTGCTATTAGCGTAATCAAAATTGCCGTTTCAGAATTAGAAACAACTCCTAGTGAATCTAAGACATTTTTTGGAACATTTACACCTGTTAATCCTAACATCTTATTTCGAATAGTGGCAGCAATTTGAAAACCAGGCCAAACATCCAATACTTGTTGCATAAAATTTGGAAGATCACCATACACAATGTATGTTCCAGAGAAAAATCCAGCTAATGTACCTACTATAGCTGATAGCGAAGAAAAACTAGATGTTGATGTTAACCACGAAGTAATTAAAGAAAATAATAAACTAGAAAATATAATCAACAACATACTATAAAAAATAACTACCAATACATCAGAGTTAAACAAAGACTCTTTATATTGCATATACAAATAGCCAAAGCAAATGAACATAAATATAATTGTTGAAAACACACCCTCAATTATTGCTGTTATTACATATAATGTATCTAGAGATGCCAGACTAAAATTATTATTCACTACAAAGTCATTGAGTCTATTATTCTTTTTATCTTCTAATTTCTGCCCAAAGGCATTTAGGGGAGTCGTCATTGAAACAATACTAATTAACCCTGCAATCATCCAAATATCAACAAGTTTATTTACATGACCAATGCCTGATAAAGAGCTAATCAGGTTACTTCGCAAGAAAAAAACATAAATAATTAAACTAATGAGCATACCTAATAATGAGAAAAAAATACCAGTCTTATCCTTAAGGTAAATTTGGATATTCCTTTTAATAAAATTAAGATACATCCTAATCCCTCGCTTCCATATTTTGAAACAAATCTGTATATGTTGTCTTCATAATTTCAAAATTATCTTTTTGAAAACCACTTTTTTGTACAAATTCAACGGCTTTTTCAGACGAATCAAAATATTGTGCATCTTTTAAATTTTTTGACAATAATTTTACTTTAGGCATACGCTTAATAAAATTAAACATACTTCCAAAGTATTTAACTTTGCCATCTTCTAAAAACAAAACTTTATTAGCATTGTCCATTTCGTCTAATTGATGTGTTGTAAATATAACACCACTTTTGTTTTTCTCTAAATAATCATTTAAGTCTCGCCAGATGTCCTGTCTAATATCAACATCTATACCAGCTGTAAGTTCATCTAAAATTAAAAGATTAGGATTCACAGATATAGCACGTAAGTAATTAACGATCCGTTTTTGCCCACCTGAAAGTTCTGAATATAAGGCTTTGGGGCTTATTCCAAATTCTTCTAACTTTTTCATGGAAAATATATATTTTGACTTATCTTTAATTCGAAACTTAAAATTTTGTTGAACAGAAAGTTCTTCATCCAAAATATTCTCTTGAAATACAGCAGCTATTCTAGAATTTTCTAAATTAACTGTGCCACTTGAAGGAACAGCTAAACCCATTATATTTTTCAATAGTGTGGTTTTACCTGCACCATTTGCACCAATTAATGCAACAATATCACCTTCACTTAGTGAGAAAGATATATCATCTAAAATATTTTTATATGATAATCCATTTAGTATAATTCCCATGCTATGCTACCTTTCATTTTATCCTTTATATTGCAAACGATAAATATAAACAAATGTATTGAAACTAATATGACATAATACCACCATTGTTAACCCTACATAAACAAATAAAGTGGCTAATATTAATCCTTGTATTATTTTATAGAGACTCTTAATACCTAGGTATGGAATATGGGCGATTCCATATGAAAGCCCAGAAATCAATATAAAAGCAAATATTGTTATGCTAAGTGTTTGTCCAACAGTAAATAGTATCCATCTAAAATGCACTTCCTCCAAAATTGGAAACAAAAATAACGATTTATTATTTACGATTATTCGAACTATTTTTCGATAAGTATCATTAAATTTCCAAATATTAAGTTCACATACCAATGGTACTCCAGTACCTACTACTACTAATCCCATGAAGACTATTCCAAAATATTTTTGAAAAACAAAACCTAATATTAAATCAAAAATAAACAATATATATAAATAGATTTCTCCTAGACTTTTATATTTAAATACAGGAATTTCTTTTACTATATAAATAAAAGCTCCAGGCATAGTTATAAATATGAAAATTAATGATTTAAGCCATTGGATGCTCAACATGATTTATAAGTCCCCCTGTAGCTTGATATCTTGGATGATTCACAGGCGGATAACTAGGCATACAAACTGGCAACATAGATGGAGCTATAATACGCGTTGACAAAGAGCCAAAAAGAGCAAGCCATATCACTATCGCTTGCCCTATTTTTATGCCGTCGGTGGGGGTCGAACCCACACTCCCGTGAAGGAACTGGATTTTGAGTCCAGCGCGTCTGCCAATTCCGCCACAACGGCATTGTTACTATTATTTTTTAGTAACAACATAATGTTACTACTGGGCTAGCTGGATTCGAACCAGCGCATGACGGCACCAAAAACCGTTGCCTTACCGCTTGGCTATAGCCCAATCAAAGGGCGGTATGTGGGAA
>NZ_JAFBDN010000051.1 GCF_016908275.1 Periweissella beninensis
GATACTCAAGAATTGCATTAAGTTTTGTTTGTTGAGAAAAATACATAAGAAAACCCCTCGATTGGATTTACTCCAATTCGAGGGGTTCAGTTCAATTAAAACAAAAGCCCACTTTTTTACCTAATCTATCCCGTAATTGAAAAGTCATATCAGTATCTTCACCAACTGTATTAACGTTATACAAAAAAGTCGTTACTAATGCATCCCGGCGGAAGGCTGAAAAAGCCCCAGACATTGTGAACAATTGATTTTTATTGCTTTCAATACTGCGCCCTGCTAAAAAGGATTGAGCATATTCAAAATATTCATTGGCTTGTAACGCCCACAGCCGCCACTTCTTTGTCGCATCAATCAAATTTTTTTGCGTTAAAATTGTCCCCGTTGCGGCATCAATTCCTGGATTATTTTCAAAATATAAAACTAAATTAGTTAACGCCTCTGCTTGCAACATACCATCTGTATCAAGATTGACAATGTAGCGTCCAATACTACTATAAATGGCCGCGTTTAAGGCTTGTGCTTTACCTTGATCTGTATCCATCCATTGAATTCGTAAGTTTTTAAATTGCCACTGGGCACGTTTATACTCATCAAAGCTGTTATCAGTACTATGATTGTTCACCACAATTACTTGAATTAAGTCTTTGGAATAAGTTGAGTGATAAATTGATTCGATACAACTATATAATGTTTCCGCTGAATTATATACTGGTAAAATGATTGAAACAATTGGCATCTTAAGTGGTTGATTTACAATTTTTTTAGTATGAGCCATCCTAAGTAATTTAAAGAAATACCTAATGGCTGGTAGGACTTCAACAATGATTGGGATTAGTAACCACGTAAACCAAAAACCAATTTGATAAATTAATTGGTGAAAATAAAAAGTCATACATTCTCCTTTTTAATGTGATAACATCCGATTAACTAACTGGCCTTTCGTAAAAACGACATAATACAGGATGATTGCTAACGTATAAAAAATTAATCGACCAATAATCGAATGTGCTAAATAAAAGGCCCCATTCCCAAAGTAGTAAACTGTCACGGCGATAAATGAAAGACGAATAACATTGGCCATATAAATCCAAACGAAACCAAATAAACCTAATAAAAGGCGTTTTTGCCCCCGATAAACTGGATAAAAGGCGATTAAGCCCCAAAAAGCGGTTGTTTCAATAATTCCCGAACATTCATAGTCAACTAATAAAATACTGGTACGGTGATTAGCAATTACTTGGATAATGTGAGAACTATAAAATGTTGTGAACAATCCAGTTAGTTTACCAATAATTCCCACACCCCAAGTAACGACACTTGAAAACAACCAAACACCATATGGTTTACTGAGTAATATTAAAATAATAAATAAACCAACGCTCCCAAAAAGAAAATAAAACGCATCTGTTTTGGCTCGCTTGAGAACTGATAACCCATATACCCAGATGATTATACTTAAAATAATGATTGTTTTACTAAGCATACTGCATAACCTCGGGAGCGGTTTTAGACCCTTTACTTTTACGCATTTTAATGACGCTTATTAACGCGATTAATAAGCCCAGAACGACTAATGGCCATGGAGCGGTTGAAGCCCCAGCATAAGTAATCGTTTTCGCACCATACCAGATATTATTGGTTAGTGTGACTTGTGCATTTTCTGATATTTCACCATCTTTTAAACCCAACGCGCTAATTGGAATCGTAAATTGCATAATATTATTTACCCGGTTACCATTATCACGCACTAAGTGTTGTACGGTAACCGCATCTGTAACGGTAGTATTCTTAAACGTACTAGTGTTATACACGTCAACTGGGAAACTCTTAGTTTGATTTTGTTGACTAGATTGTAAATTAGAAAAATTATTTGAATTATTATCAATATAGATTGGTTGCCCTGCAATTGTTAAAACATATCCCGTCAGGTGAACCTTACGATCATCAGGATTCCAAGTCGCATCATCACTAGCATATACTTCCGGATCCATACTGACATACATGTAGACATTTTTATCATCAATACTAAGGCCGACCTGTCGATATGTATCATATTTGGTGCCACCACCATTACTCCTAGCAATTAGCTTCGTCAAATCACCATATTGCCAAGTATCCGCCGCGGCTACTTGATAGGTGGTGAAACAAGCGAACAAAACAGTTAGTATTAAACCTGTTATTTTTATCATTTTACTTTTCATGTTCATCAGCTCCTCATTTCATTTATTCGTTAGGTATTCATTTTTAATTAATTTTACTCGCCTCAGTGTCAAAATTTGATAACCTTGTAATCCCGTTTATTTGACTTCCCCTGTATATTGATAAGTTTGTTGATGCACGCGAGCAAATTTAACGGCTGGGACAAAACTATATTGCACCTGATACGTTACTAAACCTGTTTGCTTAGTTAAGTGTTTTAGCTGCTTCACTTTTAACTGATACTGATACTGCCGTAAACTATGCATATTTTGATAAGTTGTAAAAATCGTATGGAGTTCTTTGTATGCCCTACTTTGCTTACCATTAACAAACGGGGTCTACACTTTTTGGTACTGATAGACATGACGTCGTCATGTTAATCGGTATCTTTTTTTCTTGCATTTTGTAAAAAAAGGTGTAAAAAAAGA
>NZ_JAFBDN010000052.1 GCF_016908275.1 Periweissella beninensis
GTCTTTTAATGCGAGTGATATTTTGAGATAATTATCCATGGAGATTTCCTTTCTGCTTGGTGGTGGTGGGTTATCTCTTTTTTTACACTTTTTTTTAAAAAATGCAAGAAAAAAAGATACCGATTAACATGACAACGTCATATCTATCAGTACCAAAAAGTGTAGACCCGGAGTTTTTTTATATTATGAAAGCTAAGCGATACTCAACAGAATCTAAGTCATCAATTATTGCCTTGTATAACGAGGGACGTTCTGCTAATTCTCTAGCCAATGAATACCATTTGGCTGTACAAACCGTCACGGGTTGGGTGAAAAAGGCCCAAATCATTGGGACGGACGTTACCGGTAAGCCAGTGACTCGTGTCCAATTTAATGCAGTGCAGAAAGAAGTCACAAGACTCAAAGAAGAAAACGAAATTTTAAAAATTGCGGCCGTTTTGCTGGGCGAACATCGCAAGTAACACGTAAGACCCATTTTCCTATTGTCCAATCATTGATAAAACAGCATTTTAAACTCATGATGGTGCTTCGCCTACTCAAAATACCCAAAAGCACCTACTTTGATTGGGTTCACTATACTGAGAGCCAACGACAACGAGAAGACACGATTTTAAAGGCTTTGTTACGTGAAATTTGGCAAAATAACTATAAAGCTTATGGCGCGCCACGTCTGCGATTAGCATTAGCTGATCTGAATTTGTATCATGGAACCAACTGAGTTCGTCGTTTAATGTGAGAAGCTGGCATATACTCTGTCATGAGTCGTCGATTTAACAAACCAACGACAACTGTTGATTATCGTCAACGTCTCAACTTAATCAGGTATTTACCCGAAGCCAATGCTTGGAGCATGGACATCACTTATTTAAAGTTGAGTAATGGTCAGTGGGTCTATTTAGCGTCAGTTTTAAAGTTACAAACGCGTAAGATATTAGCCCATCAAATCAGTGCCACGATGGATACCAAATTGGTAGTTACAACACTACAAAGATCGCTGTCAACTGATAAAAAACCAAATTATTTACACACTGATATGGGCAGTCAGTTCACTAGTTTTGGCTTTGAAAATTTGTTAGAACGTGTTTAGAATCTTTTCAAGAGTATTCGCAGGAAGGCTAAGCTAATCATCATCTTACTGGTGTTCAGCTTTCGCTCACAATTGCGCCAGAGGCGCCGATATTTTCCTAGCCAGCTAAAACTGCGTTCGATAACCCAGCGTTGCGGGGTCACTTGACCATGCCTAAGGTCACTCTGTTTAGCAATAATGACTTCAGCGTTAATCATTGCCTGAACTGATTGAGCAAAGTTGTTACCAGTATAACCACCATCGGCCATTACTCGTTGAACCAGGTCAAACTGTGATTTGTTTAACGCCAGTAGCGCATTGGCGCCATCACGCTCAGAAACATTGGCGGTTGTCACATGGACTGCCATCGGCAGCCCATTGATATCTACAGCAAGATGGCGCTTAATCCCACTCACCTTTTTACCACCATCGTAGCCGCTACTTTCAGCAGGATCGGTATTCTTGACACTTTGAGCATCTAGAATGATGAACGATGTATAAACTGAACGCTTCTGAGCCAACCGATGTTGGCTGACAATTTTTTTAAAACCTTATCCAGAGGAGTGATACCAGCAGGAGATGGCGTTTTAGTCCAAAGTAACCAGTAATAATAGACGGTTTCCCATTTAGGAAAATCGCTGGGTAAATCGCGCCAAACGCACCCATTTTTCAAGGTATAAAGCAGGGCACAAAAGATATCATATAAATCAACCTTTCTTGGTTTAGTCCGCTTACGTATGCCTTCTAGATCTGTCCGGATTAGTTCAAATTGTTCACGAGAGATGTCGCTACTATAATGGTGTGCAAAGCTTTTCATGGATTAAAAACTCCTGTTTTTGATCTAATTTAACTAAAATCAAATCGAATGTCAAAGTATCCAAACACGTTCTTAAAGCGACACAAAATTGATCATTCATATTCAAAACTAGGATATCCATATGATAATGCCAAAATTGAAAGTTTTCACTTCCTATTAAAGCGTAAAATGATTTATCAATTCCGGTTTCCATCGATTGCTGCTTTTGGCTAATATTAAATTATCCACAAAAAATTATTTCCTTTATTACTATGATAGTGGGAGTTATCATAATAATCATGACTAAACCCATTTGGCCCACAAAAAATAAAAATGATGAGTAATTCAAAAATGATTGAGTTAAGGGTCTATAATTGAGAATCCCCCCTAAGATACTGACATAATTTATTTAAGGATAAGTAATAAGCTAGATTTGAATTTAATTTTGATATATTTAAGGAGGTTTACTGTGATAAAAATACAAAGAATTTATTCATCTAATTCAACTCAACCTGGATATCGAATATTAATAGATCGCCTTTGGCCTCGTGGAATTTCTAAAGCTAAGGCAAATCTTGATGATTGGGACAAAATGATTGCCCCTTCAAATAAACTTCGCAAATGGTTCAATCA
>NZ_JAFBDN010000053.1 GCF_016908275.1 Periweissella beninensis
GCATGGCGACGTCCTATCCTCGCAGGGAGCGATCCCCCAACTACTTTTGGCGCTACAGAGCTTAACTTCTGTGTTCGGCATGGGTACAGGTGTATCCTCTGCGCTATCGCCACCACACTTATTTTTCTGAGAAATGCTTGATCTCTCAAAACTGAATATTATCGTTTATTTTATTTTTTCTACCGGACACCACTTCGTGGTTAAGTCCTCGACCGATTAGTATTAGTCCGCTCCATACGTCACCGTACTTCCACTTCTAACCTATCTACCTCATCATCTTTGAGGGGTCTTACTTTCATAAAGAAATGGGAAATCTCATCTCGAGGCGAGTTTCACACTTAGATGCTTTCAGCGTTTATCTCATCCATACATAGCTACCCAGCGATGCTCCTGGCGGAACAACTGGTACACCAGCGGTATGTCCATCCCGGTCCTCTCGTACTAAGGACAGCTCCTCTCAAATTTCCTGCGCCCGCGACGGATAGGGACCGAACTGTCTCACGACGTTCTGAACCCAGCTCGCGTACCGCTTTAATGGGCGAACAGCCCAACCCTTGGGACCGACTACAGCCCCAGGATGCGATGAGCCGACATCGAGGTGCCAAACCTCCCCGTCGATGTGGACTCTTGGGGGAGATAAGCCTGTTATCCCCAGGGTAGCTTTTATCCGTTGAGCGATGGCCCTTCCATGCGGAACCACCGGATCACTAAGCCCTACTTTCGTACCTGCTCGACCTGTTAGTCTCACAGTCAAGCTCCCTTCTGCCTTTACACTCTGCGAATGATTTCCAACCATTCTGAGGGAACCTTTGGGCGCCTCCGTTACCTTTTAGGAGGCGACCGCCCCAGTCAAACTGCCTGCCAGACACTGTCTTCCACCACGCTTAGTGGTGCGAGTTAGAGTGGTCATACAGCGAGGGTAGTATCCCACCAACGCCTCTATCGAAACTAGCGTCCCGATTTCTACGGCTCCTACCTATCCTGTACAAGCTGCACAAACACTCAATATCAAGCTACAGTAAAGCTCCATGGGGTCTTTCCGTCCTGTCGCGGGTAACCCGCATCTTCACGGGTATTTAAATTTCACCGAGTCTCTCGTTGAGACAGTGCCCAGATCGTTACGCCTTTCGTGCGGGTCGGAACTTACCCGACAAGGAATTTCGCTACCTTAGGACCGTTATAGTTACGGCCGCCGTTTACTGGGGCTTCAATTCTGACCTTCGCTTACGCTAAGCCATCCTTTTAACCTTCCAGCACCGGGCAGGCGTCAGCCCCTATACGTCATCTTACGATTTTGCAGAAACCTGTGTTTTTGATAAACAGTCGCCTGGGCCTATTCACTGCGGCTGACCTTGCGGTCAGCACCCCTTCTCCCGAAGTTACGGGGTCATTTTGCCGAGTTCCTTAACGAGAGTTCTCTCGCACACCTTAGGATTCTCTCCTCGACTACCTGTGTCGGTTTGCGGTACGGGTAGGTATATTCTCACTAGAAGCTTTTCTCGGCAGCGTGAAATCATGGACTTCCCTACTTATATTTCGGTCCTCATCATCGCTTGTCCTTAAAGATAAAAGCATTTAACTCTTATCAAGACTTACGATTTAAACACACATTTCCAGTCGTGTGCATCCATTATCCTTCTGCGTCCCTCCATCGTTCAAACAAATATAACCTAGTACAGGAATATCAACCTGTTATCCATCGACTACGCCTCTCGGCCTCGCCTTAGGTCCCGACTAACCCTGGGTGGACGAGCCTTCCCCAGGAAACCTTAGTCATTCGGTGGACAGGATTCTCACCTGTCTTTCGCTACTCATACCGGCATTCTCACTTCTAAGCGCTCCAGCAGTCCTCACGGTCTACCTTCATCGCCCTTAGAACGCTCTCCTATCGCGCCACTTACGTGGCACCCGCAGTTTCGGTAATATGTTTAGCCCCGGTACATTTTCGGCGCAGAATCACTCGACTAGTGAGCTATTACGCACTCTTTAAATGGTGGCTGCTTCTGAGCCAACATCCTAGTTGTCTATGCAACTCCACATCCTTTTCCACTTAACATATATTTAGGGACCTTAACTGGCGGTCTGGGCTGTTCCCCTTTCGACGGTGGATCTTATCACTCATCGTCTGACTCCCGGACATAAATCTATGGCATTCGGAGTTTATCTGAATTTGGTAACCCGAGATGGGCCCCTAGTCCAAACAGTGGCTCTACCTCCACGATTCTTAATTCCGAGGCTAGCCCTAAAGCTATTTCGGAGAGAACCAGCTATCTCCAAGTTCGTTTGGAATTTCACCGCTACCCACACCTCATCCCAGCCTTTTTCAACAGACACGGGTTCGGACCTCCAATGCGTTTTACCGCATCTTCATCCTGGACATGGGTAGGTCACCTGGTTTCGGGTCTACAACAACATACTAAA
>NZ_JAFBDN010000054.1 GCF_016908275.1 Periweissella beninensis
GAAGTTAAGCTCTGTAGCGCCAAAAGTAGTTGGGGGATCGCTCCCTGCGAGGATAGGACGTCGCCATGCAAGTGCAAAGGTTGAAGTAATTACTTCAACCTTTTTTTGTGTCTTGAAAAAAGGTTGTGATTCCTTTAAAAGTTAGGATTAAGAACTTAAATTTTTTAATCAATAAACCGATATTATAATAAGAATAAGTTAATCAAATAATGGAGTTAATTATATGCGGATAAATACTAATACGATAGCGATGAATACCTATGCTAGTCTATCATCAGCTAATACTACAAAGGCTAATGCGTTAGCCAAATTATCATCAGGTCTTAGAATTAATAAAGCAGGTGATGATGCTGCTGGTTTAGCAATTTCAGAAAAAATGAAAGCCCAAATAGGTGGGCTTACACAAGCTAAACGAAATGCACAAGATGGTATATCTTTAATTCAAACTGCTGAAGGGGCATTAAATGAAAGTCACAGTATTTTAGGTAGAATGCGTGATTTAGCCGTTCAATCAGTGAATGGAACACTAACAGATGCAGATCGTGGTGCAATCGACAAAGAATACAAGCAACTATCTAATGAAATCGATCGAATTAGTACCACGACACAGTTCAATGGCATGAATTTATTGAATGCCGACAATGCTGACAGGACAAATAAATACACTTTTCAAGTTGGGGCCAATGCGGGGCAAACAATTACTATTAATATTAAAAATATGAGTGCGGAAGATTTAGGGTTAACAGACATTAATTTAGCAAAGCAAAATTTAGTTGATGCTAATTTTGATACTAATACAACCCCTATGTATACTGCTAATGGCACCGTTGATGCTTCCAGTAATGAAAATAAAGAATCAGGTAGTTCGTTAAGAGCGAAATTAGATGCTAAAACAGCTGTTTATAATGAAAAGGTTAGTAATGAATATGCTAAAAAGCAGATTGTTGATTCTATAACCAATGCAAATACTAAGAATACTGATGCAGCAAACGCATATAATAATGCAAAAGGAATAGTGAACGATGCCACATTTCAACAAGATGACACGAAGCAATTTTTAATTGATGGGACCCTTGCACCTAATGGATATGGGGGGATTAAGTATTCCGGTAAGGACTTATTTGAAAAAACGCAGACTACTCAGAATGATCTAAATGCATTAAAGGAGGCATATCCTAATGCAGATACGGATTATAGTAATGCTCAAACTGAGACAAGCACAGCACGTGATGAACTTACTGCTGCCCAAAATAATTATAGCAATGCATATACTATTTATAGTGCAGCAGCGTTAGCTAATGATCCAATTACTAAAATTGATAAAGCAATTACTATTGTTTCTGATCAACGCGCTAATTTAGGTGCTAGCCAAAATCGCTTATCACATACTATAAATAGTCTTACAACAACTAATACTAATTTAGCAGCAGCAAATTCAAGAATTAGAGATATTGATATGGCTGATGAAATGATGTCATTTACTAAGTCAAATATTTTATCACAAGCAGCAACATCAATGTTGGCCCAAGCAAATGCAATGCCAAATAGTGTTTTGAGTTTGCTACAAGGCTAATAGTGAGCGTTTTGAGTATTATACTGATAGCCAGAATACTGACTATTAAGTTAGTTATTATAAAATCGATTTCGGAACTTAATCATTAATAGTGGTATGAATGATCAATATGAGTTTTAAACAACAAAAATAAATAAGACTACTTTGAAGTGAACTACCGATAGTGGATCGGGCGTTCACTTTATTTTTTATAAACTCAGGTTTCTGTTTTACAAAATTGGTAGAGATAAATATAGTAATCTGAATCACAAATATTTAATCAAACGAAAATTAATCTAAAATTTGGAGAATAAATTTTAGTTAAAAAGAGGTTCTCGTAAGAATTTTTAGCACAAATTAAGTGTTGGTATATAATATATCTATTTATATTTGGGTTATAATAATAATTTATATTTATGTAAAAAAATAATTATAAAGTGATTGACGCAAGTGAACTTTCTTGATATGATATATAAGTTGTTTGCGAGTGATAAACGATTGATGTTGTATTTAAAACATTAAAAAAGATGTTGACTTAAGTTAATGACTACTGTATAGTTAATATCTGTTGTTACTTAGCAACAACCAAGTAGATCTTTGAAAACTGAATAAAGTTTTGATAATCAAATGTGTAAGGGTCTTAGGATTTGTACCTAAGATATACAAATTTGCGAATGTCAATTTCGCTAGTAAATTATGTAACTAACATCTCCCCG
>NZ_JAFBDN010000055.1 GCF_016908275.1 Periweissella beninensis
GACCGAGTTCCCTAAGGTGGTGAAGAAATTAGAAAATAGTTTTGACGAATTAATGGTGATTTACCAGCTCCCAGAGGAGCTAAGGAAGCGTCTCCAGACGAATAATACAATTGAGCGGGTTAATCAAGAAATCCGTCGTCGTGACCGTGTAATCCGGATATTCCTGAATGATCTAAGCGTCTTGCGACTAGTGGGAGCACTACTGATTGAACAGAATGAAAAATGGGCTGCTGGTCCACGGTACTTAAACATGACCGTTTAGCACGGGATTGAAAAAGATAACAATTCAGAAGAAGCCGGTATGCTTAAGTTTGTGAAATGATAAATTTGCGGAATTTAATTTACACCAACATTTTGGACTTGACCACGATTTGACGATCACTTGGTCGCTAAATGGTGGGGGTGTTTTCGTGGTCAACGTTGCTATAAGGGCGCTGCACCATTATAAATAAAATATGTTAAAAAGTTAACAAACGGGCTTTAATTATTGATTGATATATGCTAAAATCAACGTATATTAATCTGAAAGGTGGTAATTAGTAGCATGAAAGGTTTTGCAATGCTGGGACCGAACAAGACAGGCTTTATTGAAAAAGAAGATCCGAAGGTGGGGAGTCGTGACGCCCTGGTGCGGCCGCTCGCCGTTGCCCCGTGTACCTCTGACATCCACACCGTTTTCGAAGACGCCTTAGGGCCGCGGGAGAACATGATCCTCGGCCACGAAGCCTGCGGGGAGATCGTGGAAGTCGGTAGCGAAGTCAAGGACTTCAAGGTTGGTGACCGGGTTTTGATTCCGGCAATCACGCCGAACTGGTCCGACGTTTACTCCCAAGCCGGCTACGCTACTGACTCCGACGGGATGTTGGGTGGCTGGAAGTTCTCCAACATTAAGGACGGGGTTTTCTCCACCCGGATCCACGTTAACGACGCCGACGGGAACCTGGCCCTCTTACCAAAGGAAATCGACCCGGCGGAAGCCTGCATGCTTTCCGACATGATCCCAACTGGCTTCCACGCTTCCGAAATGGCGGGCGTAACCTTTGGGGACGCCGTGGCCGTGATCGGGATCGGCCCGGTTGGTTTGATGGCCCTGCGCGGGGCGGTGCTCCACGGGGCTGGCCGCGTCTTTGCGGTTGGTTCACGGGAAAAGACGGTCGAAGTGGCCAAGAAGTACGGGGCAACCGACATCGTGGATTACCACAACGGCCGGATCTCCGACCAAATCCTAGAAGCCACTAACGGCCAAGGGGTCGACAAGGTCCTGATCGCCGGTGGGAACGCCGCCGATACCTTTGAAGAAGCCGTCCGGATGCTCAAGCCGGGTGGTTCAATCGGGAACGTCAACTACTTAAACGGTCACGACGACGTGGTCTTCAACGCCGGTGACTGGGGCGTTGGGATGGGTCACAAGACCATCCACGGTGGCCTGATGCCTGGTGGCCGCCTGCGGATGGAAAAGCTGGCCGCCCTTGTGGTGAACGGCCGGATCGATCCATCACTGATGATCACCCACCGCTTCGAAGGCTTCGAGAAGATTCCGGACGCCATCGAACTGATGCACCACAAGCCGGCTGACTTAATCAAGCCGGTCGTAATCTGCAACGACATCGACTAATTTCAACACCTTTATATAGTAGAAACAGCGGTTGGGGTTTGCCCAGTCGCTGTTTTTAGTTCAGGGGGTCCTTTGTTGCAGATTACGGCAATGTAACAAAAACGGCGAAAAACCGGGGAATTTCACTTAACGAGGGGGAATTGGGAAAAATTTTGGCGCCAAACTGGGGTGAAATGTTACAAAAACCAAACGGGCGGGGGACCGAGGTGAAAAGGGTGGTCAACCTATACGCCCCCATGGCCTCGAACCCCGAACGGGCGTTGCCATTTGAATTAAGCTTGTTACGGAAAGTTACAAAGTGGCCGCCGATTGAGAACTGCTTGTCACTGGGTTCTGGTGCAAAAATTTTCAGGTAAACTTATTTTGAGTATAATTAGCCTAAAAAGCGAGGTAGCGATGATGAACAATTATTTTAAAGGGCGACATTTCCAAAAAGATATTATTTTGGTAGCCGTTGGCTACTATTTTAGATTCTCATTAAGCTACCGTGATGTGGTTGA
>NZ_JAFBDN010000056.1 GCF_016908275.1 Periweissella beninensis
ACAAAAATTGGACGGCATGACTCCGGTTGAATTCCGGAAACATGCCATCCAATTAATCGCTTAAAACATCACTCCAATTTATGGGGGTCAGTTCAGTGCCTTATCTTTTCTTTGAGCATATACAGCACCTTTGTTTTTGAATTTTAGTGGATCTGATATCATATTATTTTTAATTGATGTAAATAAGGACGGGTTTTTAACATAAGTATTCCAATGTTGTATAACAAAAGGGTCCCCTTTAGGATATATTCCATGAATAACTTCAAATATTTTTTTTATCATCTTTCTTTCCCTGTCTTATTAATAAATGGTAGGTACAAAAACTATACTATAGCAATAATAAAAAAAACAAGATTATACATTAATATGCCGAATATTCAATTTATAATTAAAACCCATATGGAAAAGCGAGTAATACTCATAATTTTTTTGATGTGCAACATAATTTATTCAAAAAAATTATTTCTCATATAAGAGAACAGCACACAATGATACATTACCCCGAATTCAATAAATTGGATTGTGTTGCATATCAAAACAAAAAATAATTAAATAATTCGAGCAACAAGTGCACACCACAAAAAGTATGAAAGAAACAATCATATCACTTGTATCAATCATGTATATCGTTCTATTGGATCTTCTATCGTCTGCACAATAGAAAAAGACATTATCATAAGGCTGTAACACGTCAGAAACCGCTTGAATAACTGTAAACAAAATTCTTATTTAGTTGAACCTATTTACCAAAATTCCACCACTTTTTATTTTTCTTTTGGGGTGCTTCTTTCATATTTTCTACTGAAGTTTCTTTTTGAATAGAGTCGTTTTCTTCACTATCTTTTGTTGGTGTATTTAACGATTTTAAGTTTTTTATTTCTACCTTATACTCCTCTAATAATTTTTTATCCTGTAATGCTAACCGTTGTTGCTGATCTAATAAGCTTTGCATTTGAGTTATCTGTAAATCTTTATTTTCTAATTGTTTGTCTTTAACGGTTAATTGTTGTTCTAATATTGTAAGTATAGATTCTCCATCAGTTGTTTGCTTACTATCACTGGTATCATTTACTTTGCCACCGTTACCATCAACGTTACTAGCGATTTTACCAGTATTGTTACCACCTAAAAAATGCTGCTTTAAAAGCATGTAACCAGTAACCGTTACTACCAACGTTTTCACTCCGTTGCTATATACGGTTTCTACGTAATTTTCTCTAAATTCATCAGTCAATCTTTTTCTAACTGCTTGTTTAGATACATTAAATTCATCAGCAAGTTCTCGGATTGTTTTTTAGTTTTCACTCATGATCTATATCCTGCCTTTTAACGATTGGTAGATACTGTTCAATCGATTTTTTAAGGTACTTAGTAATATTCTTTTTTGAATAGTCATCTTGCTTATCTTTTATATATGCCAAATGCTCTTTCACACCGTTTAAGCCACGTAAGGCTTTTAAGTCGTCATAGAGTGGATAAACATTTTTCTGTAGTCCTGCTAATATTTTTTTATCCATAAGGTCCAGATATGACAATAGAAATTGTTCCATAAGCAGCTTTGTATATGGACTATCCATTGCCTGCAAAACTAATTCATTTTCACTTTCTTCTTGCCTTATCTTATCGTCAATATAAACTAGATCATCTAACTTGTAACTACTATCATCTGCGACTTGTTTTTTATTAATGTGAAAAATAAGGTTCTGGTGCAAAATTAACAAAATAGTCTTTGTAATACATTGGGACGATTGTTGAACGGATCATTGTACTAATAATTCGATTAGTGATTGTGA
>NZ_JAFBDN010000057.1 GCF_016908275.1 Periweissella beninensis
TTTGAGAGTAGACCTCTCAAAACTAAATAAAGTTTTAACAATGTGTAAGTTTCCGTATTATCCTTAGAAAGGAGGTGATCCAGCCGCAGGTTCTCCTACGGCTACCTTGTTACGACTTCACCCTAATCATCTATCCCACCTTAGGCGGCTGGCTCCTAAAAGGTTACCCCACCGACTTTGGGTGTTACAAACTCTCATGGTGTGACGGGCGGTGTGTACAAGGCCCGGGAACGTATTCACCGCGGCGTGCTGATCCGCGATTACTAGCGATTCCGACTTCATGTAGTCGAGTTGCAGACTACAATCCGAACTGAGAATGGCTTTAAGAGATTAGCTTAGCCTCGCGACTTTGCGACTCGTTGTACCATCCATTGTAGCACGTGTGTAGCCCAGGTCATAAGGGGCATGATGATTTGACGTCATCCCCACCTTCCTCCGGTTTGTCACCGGCAGTCTCACTAGAGTGCCCAACTAAATGCTGGCAACTAGTAATAAGGGTTGCGCTCGTTGCGGGACTTAACCCAACATCTCACGACACGAGCTGACGACAACCATGCACCACCTGTCATTCCGTCCCCGAAGGGAACTCTTAATCTCTTAAGATAGCGAAAGATGTCAAGACCTGGTAAGGTTCTTCGCGTTGCTTCGAATTAAACCACATGCTCCACCGCTTGTGCGGGCCCCCGTCAATTCCTTTGAGTTTCAACCTTGCGGTCGTACTCCCCAGGCGGAATGCTTACTGCGTTAGCTGCGTCACTAAAGGGCGGAAACCCTCTAACAACTAGCATTCATCGTTTACGGTGTGGACTACCAGGGTATCTAATCCTGTTTGCTACCCACACTTTCGAGCCTCAGCGTCAGTTACAGTCCAGAGAGCCGCCTTCGCCTCTGGTGTTCTTCCATATATCTACGCATTTCACCGCTACACATGGAGTTCCACTCTCCTCTACTGCACTCAAGTCATCCAGTTTCCGATGCAATTCTACGGTTGAGCCGTAGGCTTTCACATCAGACTTAAATAACCGCCTGCGCTCGCTTTACGCCCAATAAATCCGGATAACGCTTGGGACATACGTATTACCGCGGCTGCTGGCACGTATTTAGCCGTCCCTTTCTGATAAGATACCGTCACTCAATGAACAGTTACTCTCACTGACGTTCTTCTCTTATAACAGTGTTTTACGAGCCGAAACCCTTCATCACACACGCGGCGTTGCTCCATCAGGCTTGCGCCCATTGTGGAAGATTCCCTACTGCTGCCTCCCGTAGGAGTTTGGACCGTGTCTCAGTTCCAATGTGGCCGATCAGTCTCTCAACTCGGCTATGTATCATTGCCATGGTGAGCCATTACCTCACCATCTAGCTAATACACCGCGGGACCATCTCTTAGTGATAGCAGAACCATCTTTTAAAATAAAACCATGCGGTTTTATTTGTTATACGGTATTAGCATCTGTTTCCAAATGTTATCCCCTGCTAAGAGGTAGGTTTCCCACGTGTTACTCACCCGTTCGCCACTCATTGTATGGCGATTAATCAATGTTAAGCAAGCTTAACAAATCATAACCACGACAATGCGTTCGACTTGCATGTATTAGGCACGCCGCCAGCGTTCATCCTGAGCCAGGATCAAACTCTCATTTTAAAAAGTCTGTTGACTCTGTTATCCGTAACTAACATCGGGGAGATGTTAGTTACATAATTTACTAGCGAAATTGACATTCGCAAATTTGTATATCTTAGGTACAAATCCTAAGA
>NZ_JAFBDN010000058.1 GCF_016908275.1 Periweissella beninensis
AGGCTAAAACTTGCACAATTTTTTGATATTTTTTATTAACTATTTGCCGTACGACTTCGACTAGAATTAAAACAAAAGTCACACTAACAAATGATGAAATAATGACATCACTAGCATTTACTATAACACTAATTAAATCATGACTATTAAAGTTGATCGCACTAAAATCAAAATTGGTGTTACTTAAAGCCTCTTTGGAAGCAAAATAACAAATGATACCATTTAAAACGCTAATCATACCAATTGAACTAAAAACTCCTAATGGCATTGCTGTTATCGCACTAAAATATAATTGATGCGTGTATACAGGTAACATTCTAAATTTATTGCTAATCCAAACTTGATAAAGGTGTTGTAAGAGTGCAAAAGACATAATCATGATAAAGATAAAGGTCATAAAACCAGTTTCAGATGCTAATGCTTGATAAAATTTATTAGTTCCATAACCCACAGAGTACATATTCCATAACGGTGCAAGAACTGAAATTCCCAAACCAATTATCGCAATAAATTTTGTTGATTTAAAAGCATCTTTATACAAGAGTGCCCATAATTTGCTTACTTTTAACATAAGTCCCTCCTAATTTTCTAAGTGTACTTGGCGGTAATAATCTTGCACACTCAAACCATCGTCACTCCGTATGCTCTCAACATCTCTTTGCGCGATTACTTTACCATTTTTTAAGAAAATTGCTGAATCAATGATTTGCTCTAATTCGTTAACATGGTGGGTTGATACTAATAAAATGGTATCATCATCAATCCATTTGATTAAACTAGAAATAATCTTATCACGACTAAAAATATCAATACCACTTAATGGCTCATCTAGTAAGTACAAAACCGCTTTTCGGGATAGAGTTAGCACAATCACAAACTTTTCCCGATTGCCTTTTGATAATTCCCCTAAACGTTGAGCATAATTAAGATTCATAAAGGTCATTAGCTCTTGCGCACGTTGACTTTTAAAATTTGGATAAGCGTGTTGATAAAAATTCAAAATATGCCCCAATGTATCACGATTATTAAAAGCCAATAGACTATCTGAATATGAAACTAACATTTTTCGTTTTTCATCAGTGATTCCATTTAAATTAATTGTACCGGTATATCCTTTATTTAAATCACTGATAATTCGCATTAATGTTGTTTTTCCAACACCATTTTCACCAAGCAAGACAACTAGTTGTCCCAGTGGGATTTCAATATTAATATCTGTTAAAATTTTCTTATTCAATTTTTGATAATTAATATTATCGATTTTTAACCCTGTTTCCATTTTAGTCCTCCTTATGTTTACGCCGCTTAATATTTTCTGTAACGGCTATTAAAATTTCATCAAGCGTTAAGACATTTACTAAACTGTTTACATAATCATCGGTTGCTTGTTGTATCTTATGTTGCCGTAACTCATTAATCAAATCATCTTTTTGGCTAATGAAATTTCCTTGACCGCGTTGAGTGATTAAAATACCATGATTAATTAAAATCTTCAAAGCACTTTGAATCGTTCGTGGATTAGTTGTTAATTCTTCAGCTAACTCTCGTACGGACGGTAATTTATCACCTGGTAAATATTGTTCCCCAATAATGCGATCACAAATTAAATCATAAACTTGTAAATAAATTGGTATATTTGCTTTAAATTCCAAGTGGCACCTCCTT
>NZ_JAFBDN010000059.1 GCF_016908275.1 Periweissella beninensis
TTGGGCTCTTCACAACTGGCCTTTTTTGAGACTTCGGCCTATTCTGCAGGAACCTTGGCGGATTTTTCTGCAACTTGTTCCTGAGCGGCCTGGCCCAGGATGTTTAGATAATTGAACGGACGGTCAAACTGTGGCTGGAATAACATATCGACCATTGCCAAGTCATCAATGGTGTTTTGATTTTGGATGCAGACCGAAAGGGTGTTGGCCGACTGGGAAACGTCGTAGGTACTCATCAGGGCACCACCCAAAATTTGACGGGTGTCCGGATCAAATACGAGGCTCATGAGAACCGGCTCCGTGCTTGGCATAAATTCGGGCCGGTAGTTGTCAGTAATGGTAACGGATTCGGCTTTAACCCCCTTGGCTTTGGCAGCTGCCATGGTGAGGCCGGTTGAAACAATCGTCCGGTCATAAAGCTTCAATCCTGATGAGGACTGGGTGCCCATGTATTTAACGGTTGGGTTCTCGATGTTCTTGCCAACCAGAATGCCTTGACGAACCGCGTTGGTTGCCAGGGGAATGTATGCTAAGCTGTGGGTTGGGTTATAGTGAACCGCAACGCTATCGCCGGCCGCATAAATGTCAGGGTTGGATGTTTGCATGTATTCGTTGGTGATGAGCGCGCCGTTTTTAATCATGTCGAGCTTGCCCTTAAAGAGGCTGGTATTTGGTGTGAAGCCGACGCACATGATGACCATATCGGTTTCGTAGCTGCCCTTGGTCGTCTTAACGGTAACCGTATCAGTTCCAGAAATTTCTGTGACCTGTTGATCAAGGGCGAGGGTTACGCCGTGCTTCTTGTAGTCGTCTTCAACAACGTCAGTGAATTCCTTATCAAAGTACTTGTTCATGATGCGGTCAACGCCGTCAACCAGGGTGACCTCGTGGCCGGTTGTGCTGTAGGCCTCAGCGAGTTCAGCACCGATATAGCCGGCGCCAATAACCATGATCCGTTTTTTGGAAGGTGCGGTCTGGAATAGTTCTTCGGCGTGATTCCAGTTCTTGCAAAGGTAGACGTTGGGATTATCAACGCCTTTAATTGGTGGAATAACTGGCCATGAACCAGTGGTGACCACTAATTTGTCGTAGGAGTCTTCAAATTGCTTGTGATCACTTAAACTCGTGACCTCAATGGTCTTGGACTCAGGATCAACGTTGGTGACCTCGTGCTGAATTTTAACGGTTGCCCCGAGCTTCTTCAATTCTTCAGGATTGGAGTAGAATAGACCTTGAGGATCTTGAACTTGTTTTCCAAGGTACAGAGCAATCCCGCACGAAAGGAATGAAATATTATCATTTTTTTCATAAACGGTAACTGAAGCATCGGGATGCTCTGATAAAATAGTCTTAATGGCAAACGTCCCCGCGTGTGTACAACCAATGACAGCAATTTTCATATTATCTTCTCCTTTGATAAATAAAATATTTCACAAACTAATGTAT
>NZ_JAFBDN010000060.1 GCF_016908275.1 Periweissella beninensis
TGAACTGAACCCCTCGAATTGGAGTAAATCCAATCGAGGGGTTTTCTTATGTATTTTTCTCAACAAACAAAACTTAATGCAATTCTTGAGTATCAAAGTGGAGTCCCTATATCCAAAGTAATGGCTAAATATCAAATTAAAGGAACTGCTACTCTTTATGAATGGATTCGAAAAATGAATCAATTTGGAATTTCTGGATTAAGTCGCCCAAAAGTAAAGACACAGATTGATTATTCCTTTAAACTAAAGGTATTAAACTGGCGTTTTGAAACTAAGTCCTCTTTCCCTGAAACTGCTAAGCAGTTTCGTATACGAACACCTACTCAAATTTATCAGTGGGAAAGAGATTTACTTTCGGGACGTCTTAGGCCGAATAAAGGGAGTATTGTCAAAATGAAAGATAAACCAGATAAAACCAAGAAGGAACTACAAGATGAAATTGATTACTTACGGGCACGGGTAGCTTACTTGGAAAAACTGGACGCTTTAATTCAAAAGAAGAAGAAATTTCAAACTTCGAAAAAGCCCAATTAGTAGTCGAATTAAAGCGGGAATTAAACATTAAATTGGCAATATTACTGAAAGCAGCGCGTCTTTCAAGTAGTAGTTTTCATTATGCGCTTAAACATGTTTACGAAAAAACTGATACTACACTAGTTGCTGAAATTAAAAATATTGTTTCAGCTAATAAAGATTACGGTTATCGCCGTGTTGTATTAGCCTTACGAAATAAAGGGATTATCGTCAACCACAAAAAAGTACAACGAATTATGCAAGAAAACAACTTGCAATGCACCGCTTATGATAAACGAACCCGTAAGTACAACTCTTATAAAGGTCTTGTGGGAAAGGTGGCTAAACATAAATTAAAGCGTCGCTTTAATACAGATCGACCATTTCAAAAAATTGCTACTGATGTCACTGAAGTTCGTTGGGGTTCTCAAAGTATACAAGAACGAGCTTACGTCACAGCGTACTTAGACCTTTATAGCGGAGAGGTGCTTAGCTGGAATATTAGTTTAAGCCCGAGTGTTAAGTTCGTTGTTGATCCATTAAATGAATTGATTAATAAACGACCTAATCTTGCATATAGAATGGTCGTTCATTCTGATCAAGGGCTTCAATATCAGCACACAAAATTTGTAAAAACATTATCAAAAAACCACATTATCCAAAGTATGAGCCGAAAGGCTACATGTTTAGATAATGCGGTTATTGAAAGTTTCTTCAGAACGTTAAAGGTTTGCACAGTACACCAAACTCATTACAGGACATATGAAGAATTAAAATCAGCTATGATTGAGTTCATCAATTACTATAACAATAAACGAATTAAACAAAAATTGGACGGCATGACTCCGGTTGAATTCCGGAAACATGCCATCCAATTAATCGCTTAAAACATCACTCCAATTTATGGGGGTCAGTTCA
>NZ_JAFBDN010000061.1 GCF_016908275.1 Periweissella beninensis
ATTCCGTGAATTGGTTCGTTCATCCGAACGTTCATAAGCCTTAGCTTTAATCTGCTCAGTCGCTTCGGACTTAAGAATTTCATCAAGTATCTTGGTCATAATTGATTGCATGGCCTTATCCCGATCACCTAATAATAGTTCCTTTAATTCGTCATCTTCTAAATTTAATTCAACCTTTGGCATAATGAAGTTCCTTTAGATTTCACAAAGTCCTATTTAGAATTTACACCAATTATACGGACATAACCTTCGACAATTTACCAAGAATAAAAAGGGGCTTTAGCTTTCTTAAACCCAATCCTAACCCATCGCTCTGAATTAGCTTTATTAAATTATTGATATGATTTAAAGCTCTATGGTATTCAATCTGCCAGACAACATACTCATTCCATGCTTCATCTAAAAATTAAACTGATGTCATTTATCAATCTCTATTGTCTGGAAATTAACGATCCTGAAGATTCTTATTATTAGTCAGGCTTTGAAATGACGATTCAGTTCTATCTGGTTGTCCTCACTATAAATTGGATTCTCAATCTCAAAGATAAACTGCCGTCAGCTATGCTTTTCTGAAATAAAGATGTTTATGAAAATTGAAAGATTTAGATCTAGATCATCAAATATATCAGCAGCTTGTTTCTTAATCTGGTGGTGAAAAAGAGAATTAGCATCAGAAATCAGGTCATAACTTAACAGTTGTGTCGCATTTTTTTGTGCCTTATAATTAAAGGTGTTAGAATGTGTCATAACTTACCGCCATAAATACGCACCCTTTTTTACTGGGCAAATTACAAGTTTAATCCGAACACAAATAAGATTGGAGAAATAATATGAAATATGGTTATGCACGAGTGAGCACCACCGATCAAAAACTAGAAAATCAAATTGAGAACTTAAAAAAATCAGGCGCTGAAATAATCTATAAAGAAAAGTTTACTGGTACTACTACTGAACGCCCTGAATCTAATAAATTGCTAAATGAACTAAAAACAGATGACACATTGATTGTTACGAAATTAGACCTCTTCGCACGCAATACTAAAGAAGCCCTTGATATAATTCAAGACCTTTTTAAACGTAAGGTAGATTGTAAAATTAATCCGAACGCTGTTCGGACAAAAAAGATCAGCTTCCTTTAAAATGGTGTTTACCACAAACCCATTTTTTTAGGAGCTGATCTTTTGTCTAGTATAACCTATTCTGAACGAATTAAAATTGAAACCTTTTGTGAGCTAGGACTGACCAATATCCAAACGGCTGAGCGGTTAAAACGATCTCCGTCTACGATTTCTTATGAATTATCTCGTTGTCAACCTTATCAAGCTGAATTAGCACAGGCCAACGCTGAAT
>NZ_JAFBDN010000062.1 GCF_016908275.1 Periweissella beninensis
CGAAAATTTCAATAACAAGTTAGCCACTTGGACAAAATAAATTGAATCCAAGTGATATCAGTATTTGAAGTTTATAAATATGTCTTTAAGCGCCACAGGAACTAGCAAAGAGTTCTTGTGGCGTTTTATAGTTCAATAACTTTCTAGGCATATTGTTGAGCTTAAATCCTATGTCTCTTATTACTTTTGGGCTGACTGTATCCAGTGACAGCCCTTTGGGCAAGTCACGACGTATCATTCGATTATGTACTTCATTTGTTCCACGTTCACAAGATGTATATGGGTGTGTGAAGTAAACATCCGCAACGCCAGCCATATCAGATGATAGATTAGAGAACTCAGGACCATTGTCTGCAGTGATTGAATTGATAAGATCACCATAGTTCTTTATGATCTCTTTCATAGCATAATCTACAGAGTCGGCATCTCTACCGTCAATAAGTCTCATTATTTCAAAGCGTGTCTTACGCTCTATGAGCGTTAAGACGACACTCTCATGGCCATTTCTTTTGCCCACAATCGTGTCTATCTCAAAGTCCCCAAAGGATTCTCTGCTATCAACACTTTTAGGGCGTTTCTCAATACTACGACCAAGTAGACGCTTATGCTTTTTTGAAGTATGTTGCTTAGTCGGTCTAGTTGACTTTTCTACCAGATCAATATTCCGGATTTCAAGTCGTTGTTCATCAATATATTTGTAAAGTGTAGTAGTACAAACCATTTCATCTACTAAGAATAATTCTTCGTTCTTAGCTCGTCCAACGGCCGTATCAGGTGACCATCCATTATCTATGAACTGGCTTACAAAGAAGCCTAAAAAGGCTGTGACTTGGTCGAATTTAGAAGGACGATGGCAAAGCTTACGGTTCTTTACATACTTTTGATGTGCAGTGTCAGGAAAGTAGCAATTCAAGTGTTGAACTTTACCATTAACTTTCTTGATCTGCTCAACAGTACCTCTGTTAATTTCATTATTAATAGTCTGAGGTGAAACGCCGATAGCTTTAGCTATCTGGCGATTCGAGTAGCCAATTGAATGAAAGGAAGCAATCTTTCCACGTTCAATTTCAGTTAAATGATGTCCTTTAGGACGATTTATGATATTCTGTTCTAGCACCAAGACGAAAAACCTCTTTCATTGTTTGTGTGAGAACTCCAATGATACCTGATTTTTAAGTCTTGGTGTTTTTATTTTGTCATTTTTCTAAAGTGGCTAACTTGATTATAAAATTCGCC